>NZ_JBLYZH010000006.1:0-400502 GCF_048551595.1 Rhizobium sp. CRRU65
AGCCCAACCAACCGTTCGAGCGAAGACATGGCGACGGAGATGCTTGCTGAGGTACGAGTTCAAGACCCAAGGATGACACGCATCCCCGCCGCACAGCCCCTTTATACAGCAACGGCAACGTACAAGGGTGAGGCTCTCTTGAGCTCCGGCGCTGCGAGAGCGATGGCGCAACGGAAGTCGGAACGAAACTGCGACATCTCCAACGCCGAACCGCGTCCGGGCACTGCAAAACATTTACAGAGAAAGAGGCCTTCATGCGAGCATCCGAACCAAGCCGCACCGCGATGGGTGCGGCAGCCTATCGAGCGGCGCACCAGAGCGTGGATGGCGGTGCCATCTTCTCAGACCCCTATGCCCGCCGCATCCTCGGCGAGGCGGCCTGCGCCGAGGCCGATCTGAAAGCGCAAGACCCCGCCACGCGATCCTTTCGCCTTTTCATGGCGGTGCGAAGCCGATATGCCGAAGATTGCCTTGGCCTCTCCGTCGCAAGGGGCGACAGGCAAGCCGTCATCCTCGGCGCCGGGCTCGACACCTTTGCACTGCGCAATCCCCATGCCGGCCTGAAGGTCTTCGAAGTCGATCATCCCGCCACGCAGAGCTGGAAGCAGATGCGGCTCAGCGAGACCGGACTGACGCAAAGCCTGCCGACATTCGTTCCCGTCGATTTCGAACATGAGGATTTGAAAACGCGTCTCGTCGATTCCGGCTTCGAGCCCGAGGCACCGTCCTCCTTCATCTGGCTTGGCGTCGTGCCATATCTCAGGGAGGCGTCGGTCTTTACGCTGTTGCGCTTCGTCGCCGGCCTGCCGAGTGCATCCATCGTCTTCGACTACAGTGAGCCCCTCGAAAACTATTCGCCCGAACGCCGCGCTCGCGTCGCGGAAATGGGAGCGCGCACGGCTGCAGCCGGCGAGCCATGGCTGACGCATTTCGATCCCGAGGACCTTGCGAACCGATTGCTGAGCCTGGGCTTCACATCCCTGGAGGATATCGGCCCGACCGAAATGGCAAGACGCTTCTTCGGCCTGCCTCGGGATGCGCCGGATCGCAGCGCCGGTCCCCACGTCATTTTCGCCGGGAAATAGGGAAATCCCCGAGACGTCGAGTTGGGGCAATCGAGCTGGCCTCAGCTATCGTAGACGACAGCAATCTTGTTTCCGGCGGGGTCACGCACGTAAGCGGAATACCAGTTCGGCCCGTAGTGCGGACGTAAACCAGGTGCGCCTTCGTCCGTTCCGCCGCTGGTCACGGCAGCATCGTAAAAAGCATCCACCTAGGCGCGGGACTTGGCCATGAAAGCAACCATCGAGCCATTTCCGGCGCTCGCCGGTTCGCCGTTGAACGGCGTGCAAACCCATAGAACGAAACCGTCACCCTTCCCGCCTTCGGAATAGGCGCTCCATCCGGGAAATTCCCCATGTTTGCTCCACCCGATCGTTGCCAAGGTCGCGTCATAAAAGCCATTCGATTTGACGGAATCGATTGCGCCGACGGTTGCGTAGACACGCATGGTCTTCACTTTTGCTGCTCCAAGATCGGGTGAATTCACATTGCAAACATGAGAACATAAAAAGAACACTCGATTGAGGTCATGCGAAAAATTAGCGGATCGCTGCAGCAGGTCGAAAACTAACTAGGGCGGCGATAGTGGATCTCTTTGCTACCTGCGAGCTCGAAACCCCTCCCCACTCGCCGCACCAAACTATTGCAATCTCATAGATAAACGCTTCATTGGCGATATATGAACGAGAGTCCTGCACCAATGACCCATCTCAAACATGGCATACTCGCCGCGGCCATCATGCTGGCAGCAACGATGACATACCCGCATCCGGCGCATGCGCAACCGTGTGAGCAGGAAAGCTTCGAAGAGGCAAAATACGTTGTCTGTACGCTTGAACCAGGTAAAGCCGACCTGCGATTGTTCTGGAAGAATGCCGATGGCGCGCCATATCGCGCTTTTTCAAGCCTAGCCGAAGCCGTTCGCGCTGAGGGGCGAACACTGATTTTTGCCGTCAACGCCGGTATGTACCGGGCGGATTTTTCGCCGATGGGACTTTATGTCGAAAACGGCAGGGAATTGAACCCCGCCAATACGACAAAGGTCGAAAGCTCCACCGGTCAGGTGCCGAATTTCTATAAGAAGCCGAACGGCGAGTTCTTTCTGGGTGAAGCAAGCGCCGGCATACTCCCGACCGATGAATTTCTGAAGCGTCGGCCCAAAGTGCGGTTCGCCACGCAATCCGGCCCGGTGCTTGTCATCGCTAACAAACTGAACCCGATCTTCATCGTCGGCTCGACGGACCGGACCCGCCGCAGCGGTGTCGGCGTCTGCGAGCGTGGCACTGTTCGTTTCGCGATCAGCGAAGACGGGGTGAATTTCCACGATTTCGCACGCCTCTTCCGCGACCACCTGAAATGCCCTGATGCCTTGTTTCTCGACGGCGGACGAGGCGTCGGACTTTACAATCCTGAAATGGGCCGTAACGACTGGTCCTGGCACGGCGGCTACGGCCCTATCTTTGGGCTTGTCGAATAGCGCATGAGGGAGTCGTCTTCATCAAAGCCCGCGATCCCGTCAGCGGGCCTTTGGATCTGGCCGGACGCGGAGCGGCCGCTGTTCCGCCCGATATGCAAACAAAATCTGGAAGAGGCGCATTGAAAATCAATTGCGGCAATCGCTACGATCCTATGTCTTTCTTTGCGCGGCGATTCTAACGTCGATCGGCTGATCGATTGGAAGTCCTCAGGAGGAGATGAGTGTGAGTGATCCAGCTTCGATGCTCCTTGTTCTCGCCACGGTGCCACAGGGTTCCAAAGCAAGATCAGTCGAGGTCGCGACGGCAGACAAGGTCGGACGGACGGCTCTGAGCGTGACGTTCGATGAGCGCACGGCCAGAGGCACCCCGAATATCGACTACATCGACATGCCGACGTTTCTCGAACTGCCGATCGAGTTTGAGAACGGCGAGATTTCGGTCGACATCCTGGGCGAGCTCCGAGCAGATGCGCCCGACTACGCAAGAGCATTCGCCGGGGTCGCCTATCGCATAACCGAAATCGGATTCGAAGCCGTTTACCTAAGGCCTCTGAATGGTCTCCGGCTTGAGCCTAATCCTCCGCGCTCGCGTCGGGCCGTCCAGTATTTCTCCTATCCTGATTGGCGGTTCGAGCGTCTGCGCGAGGAATATCCAGACGGACGCTATGAGGCCGGAGCCGATATCAGACCCGGCGAATGGATAGAGTTGACACTTCGGATTCAGGATGAACACGTCGCCGCGTCCGTAAACGGCGAGACGGTTCTGGAGATAACGAAGGCCAAGTCACCGCCTTCGGCCGGCCGCATCGGCCTGTTCGTCGACATCGGAACGCAGGCCTATTTCTCAAACTTGAGGATAAGTTCCTAATTCATGTGAGCCAGCCGTCATCCGATCACAGCAAGACCCGGCAGCGGAAGCCGCCGTCCTCCACAAAGCTAGCTCCTCCCCGCACGCACCATTTCGGCGCGCATCCAACTCGAATCTCCCCATGTGGAGAGCCAGATCATTAAATCGGTAAGGGCACCAACGACGGGCAAGAGCAGGGCGTGGCTGAGGCCCCGCCCTTTCTGGCTGTTTTCGGCCGTCCTGAGATGCGCCAGTTCCTGTTCCTGGATCGACGCGATGAGGGCATGAAGCCCGGGATCGCGCTGCGGAAGGAAAGCCAGCTGGTCTTCGAGATGGCGATGGACCGTGCTTTCGACCGCCTCGGTGCAAATCCAGATCATGTTGCGCCCGCCAAGCGCCGTCAGAAAGCCGAGGGCAGAACCGCCGAGGCTCCAGAATGACATGACACGGCAGGGCTTGGCGCTCCTTGCAGGCATCGCCTCGCGAAAAAGGCGGCAATGGTCGATCTCGTCCCGACGCATCTCTTCAAGCGCCGGCACGATGTCGGGGAACAGCCGCCGGGCCACCAGGATCTGGGCGCCATAAATTCTGATAGCACCGAACTCGCCCGCATGGTTGACCTTCAGGATACGACGGATGGTGACATCGGGGTCGCGCCTGCCCGACCTGCTCGACGGATTCATCATGACCAGCCTGCCCCCGATTCCCTTGCCGGCAATAAGCAGGACGGTCGCCGCCATCGTCAAGGGGCGCGGCGATGGAGAAGGTCCCGGCCGCCTGCTTCTAGTCCGCTGATGTTATCCCGGTTTACGTGAGGACCAGCCACTCAGGTCGCAGGCGAGGCCGGCAAGGGCTCATCGATATCTTCAGGAATGAAACCACCGGTCTGGCGTTTCCATAGGCGCGCGAACAAGCCGTCTTGTTCGACCAGTTCATCCGGCCTGCCCTCCTCCACGATGCGCCCGTGATCGATCACGACGATCCGGTCCATTCTGGCGATGGTCGACAGCCGGTGGGCGATGGCGATCACCGTCTTTCCCTCCATGACGAGGTTGAGCCTTTCCTGGATGGCGGCTTCGGATTCGCTGTCGAGGGCGGAGGTCGCCTCGTCGAGCACCAGGATCGGCGCGTCCTTCAGGAGAACGCGGGCGATGGCTACGCGCTGGCGCTGGCCGCCTGACAGTTTGATGCCGCGGTCGCCGACGAAGGCCTCGTAGCCCTTGCGGCCTTCGCCGTCGGAAAGATCGGCGATGAAGACATCGGCACTCGCAATCTTCGCCACCGCTTCGATCTCGTCCTTCGTCGCCTCAGGCCGGCCGTAACGGATATTGTCGCCGACCGAACGGTGCAGCAGCGCGACGTCCTGCGCGATGACCCCGATGGAGCGGCGCAGGCTCGCCTGGGTGACGGCGCGGATATCCTGCCCGTCGATGAAGATCGCACCATCCTCTATGTCGTAAAAACGCAGCAGCAGGCTCACCAGCGTCGTCTTGCCGGCACCGGAGAGGCCGACGAGCCCGACCTTTTCGCCGGGCCGAACCGTCAGCGACAGGTCATCGATAACAGGCTTGCCGGACTTGTAGGCGAAGCCGACATTTTCGAAACGGATTTCACCACGCTCGACCACGAGGTTCTTCGCATCCGTCCGGTCGGTGATAGTGGGCGGTGTCGTCATAACAGGCATGGCATCCTTGATCGTGCCGATCGCCTGGAAGATCTGTTGGCCCATTTGCAGGAAGGTGAAGGTGTGGCCGGACAGCCGTTGGAGGACATAGACGGCGCCGGTAAATTCGCCGATCGTCACGAACCCCTCGACGAGGCCGGTAAAGCCGATCGACAGAATGGACAGCCAGTGCAGCACGTTGAGGACGACGACCGTCAGCTCGGCTGTGCGATAAATGCGTTGTTCGCTTTGCTGCGTCTCGATCGACTTGCCGATAGTACCGCGGATGGTGCCCGCCTCGCTGTCTTCAGCGGCGAACTGCTTGACCATCTGCATGTTGGTGTAGAGATCGGTGATGGCGCCGGCGATCAGGCTGCGCCGCTTGGCGGAGCGGCGAGCGCGCTCGGTAAAGATCGGTGCCAGCCTGACGGCGAGCAGGACGTTGAGCGTGATCCAGATGACGGTCGGCACGGCGAGTTGCCAGGACAAGGCGCTGAGTAGGATCACGGAGCCCACCATCTGCATCACGAAGCGTGGAATGGACTGGAAGGCGGAAATGAGCTGCTGCTGGACAGCAGAGGCCACCTGCTGCAGGCGCGAGGCGACCTGGCCGGCGTAGAGATCATGGAAGAAGCCGAGATCCTGCCGCTCCACCGCCTTGTGGCCCTGCCACTGGATGGCGGCCGGCATGCCGATGCCGAGCGTATGCGAAGTCAGCGTGTTGACGAGGAACGAGGCGATCGGCATGGCCGGAAAGAGCAGCAGGCCGAGGAAGGTCAGCAGCGGCCATTCACTCGCCAGGAAAGCGGATGCACCCTGTTGCGTAACACCGTCGACGATGACCGACAGCCCCCAGACAATGCTTAGATTCATGGCCTCGTTCGCCATGGTGCAAAGCGTCACCACAATCAGCACGCCGCGAAACATCGAGATGAAATGCAGGAGCACTGCCACCGGCCCCTTGGACGGCAGTGGCCGGTAGGGAATATCGAGCGGCCGGATCAGGCTTTCGAAAGGACGATAGATCGCATCTGAAATCGACATGGGCCACTCGGATTAAAATCGGGAGGAGGCGTGGACTCAGCTACGCAAGGTCGCAGAAAACCATCTCCAGACTGCAATCTCAATTATAAATTTCAGAAAATCTATGAAAGGGGCGTTGCCGCGAGAGCCCGGTCCACGGCAAGTCGATCGTTTTCAAATCCGGACGGACATCATTCGGCTCGGGCCAGGGCTGCGGCCTGTTCCAGCGAGATCTTCCTAACCAGGGGGTCGGCATGACGGTGGGCGAGCCGCCAATCTGATCCATGCCGGCGATAGACCTGAGTGACGCGCAGCGACCAGTTCTGGTCCGGCAGGCTGCCAACCTCACCATGCTGGCGCTCGATCATCACCAGGACGATCAGGTCGCCGCTGACATAGGACTTTTCCACCTCCAGGGTTCCACCGCCGTTACGGAAGAACCGGGCGAGCTCGGCCAGACGCTCGGGACTGTCGTCGAAGCCATGGCTGGCGGAACCACCGAAAGGCTGCATCAGGGTGAAATCGTCGTCGAGCCGGATGAGGCTCGCCCACCGTGTCATGTCGCCGGCCATGAAAGCCGCCGCCTGTTGTTCTGTGCGACGGATGATGCCAAGCAATGCCGCATCGGATGCCGGAGCGGCATGCGCGGCGCGCCCTGTTGCCGCGACCGCCATTGCCAGGGCAGCTCGCCGGGAAAGGGTTGCGGCCTCTTGCACGGACTTGTCGCCGCGCGCCGTTTTGCCTTTGAAAAGGGACATCGGATCTTCCTATTGGTGACCGGCCGTACCGGAATGGTTGTTATCTCCCACTTTCAGGATAATGAATCCAATGATATGATTTCAGTAATATGCTGAACCAAATTGATCTTTCCAGAATCGACCTCAACCTGCTCGTGTTGTTCGAGACTGTCATGGAGGAGCGCCATGTCGGCCGTTCGGGGCAGCGGTTGAACCTCTCGCCATCCGCGATCAGTCACGGCCTTAGCCGGCTGCGCATGCTGCTGGGTGACCCGCTTTTTCTTAAAACACCGAAGGGCGTCGTTCCGACAGATCGGGCCGAAGAACTTGCGGCACCCATCGCCGATATATTGGCGCGCGTTCGCAGCGTGGTGGCGACAGCGGAGCCATTCGATCCGGCCCACTCTCAGCGACGATTTACGATCGGCGCGCCCGATGGCGTTTCGTCTGTATTTTTACCGCCATTGCTCGACCTGTTGGCCAAGTCCGCTCCCGGCATCGCAATCAGCATCCGGCAATTGCTGCCGAGACAGGGCGAGCCATCGCCTGATCTGGCTTGGCGCGATGCGCTGGCCGCAGTGGAAGCCCGTGACATGGACATCGCCATCATTCCCCAGGCCGAGTTTCCAGTCCGTTTTGCGAGCCTGCTGCTCTACGAGGAGGATTTCGTCATCGCTGCGCGTCAGGGTCACCCTTTTCTGATAGATCAGACGCTGGCCACCTACTGCGCGATGCGGCACCTGGTGGTCTCGCATCTGGGCGATACACATGGCTTTGTCGACAATGTGTTGGCCAGCCATGGATGCTCCAGGCGGGTGGCGCTGACTGTCCCGAACTTCATGTTCGCGCTCGCCGTGCTTGCGGAAACCGACTTTATCTCCGCCTTGCCACGTCGTTTCGTCGAAATCCATGCCGCGCGGTTCGGCGTCGTCAGCGTCAATCCTCCCCTGCCACTCGGACGCTTCGCCATAAACGCGACTGCGCCAAAGGCGGCAATACGTGACGAAGGCGTGGCCTGGCTGGTAAGACTCCTGCAGGCATCCATGGATAACGCGATAGATAAAACCCGAGCTCACAGCGGAAGTCGTCCGGCCCGGAGAAAGGCAGGCACTTGAGCCGCCGATAGCATAAGACCTGGCGCCTGGATCGCCCAATTGCGGTCATCGCGCGATTGAGGCAGGATGCCATCCTTGAACAGAGAGCAGGATCGAACCGACGCTCATGCTGACGGGCTCATGTCATTGCGGCAAGGCAAGCTGGACACTCGAAGGTGATCCGGGCTCGATCACCGCCTGCAACTGCACGCTCTGCCGACGCTACGGTACGCTATGGGCCTATGATTACGAAGGTGAGCGCATCGCTCTCACCGGTGAGACCGCCTCCTACGCCCGCGCCGACAGGGACGAGCCGTCTCTCGAAATATTGTTTTGCCCATCCTGCGCCTGTGTCTTGAGCTGGCGCGGCCTGCGGCTTCCAAAGGATGGCCGCCGGCGCATGGCCGTCAACATGCGGCTTGCGCCGCCGGATCTCGTTCAGCATCTGCCTATCGATCATTTCGACGGCCTGGACACGTTTGAAGACCTTCCATCCAAGGGGCGCTGCGTGCGCGATCTCTGGTTCTGAGCCGACTGCGAAGATCGCCACACGGCCGGATCGCGCCAGATGCGAGCCCTGGTAAAAGATCGTTCTGCGCAAGGCTACCTCAGCCGCGCCTGGCGGCCTCGATCGCCGCAATGTCGATCTTCCTCATGGTCATCATCGCGTCAAAAGCACGCTTTGCCTGGCCACCGCCTGCCGAGAGCGCTTCGGAGAGGACGCGCGGCGTAATCTGCCAGGACACTCCCCACTTGTCTTTGCACCAGCCGCACTCACTTTCCTGGCCACCATTGCCGACGATCGCGTTCCAATAGCGATCGGTTTCTTCCTGAGTGTCCGTTGCGATCTGAAATGAGAAGGCTTCGTTGTGTTTGAACGCAGGACCGCCGTTCAGGCCGATGCAAGGAATGCCCGCAACGGTGAATTCAACAACCAGGACGTCTCCCTGCTTGCCGTCAGGATAATCTCCCGGTGCCCGAATGACGGCACCCACGGCGCTATCGGGAAAAGTCGCGGCATAGAAGCGGGCAGCGGCCTCAGCATCTTTGTCGTACCATACACAGATCGTGTTCTTTGCCATTGCGTGATCCTTTCGCTCTTCGTTTCAATTCCCAACTGAAATAAGAGGCAAGCCGTCTTTCTCCAGCCCAGTCCGAGCGATTTCACGCGGACGATTGCGCGGCGCTGCTAAATGGTCGAGGTCCCTGCGGTGACCGTTGCCACCGGTCGGGTTCGATGCGTGGACTTCGGGACAAGCGGGTATGAGGAGATGGCGGAACCGTGGGCACGGTTCCGCGCGTGCATATAGCATCGGCTGCATTCACTTTACCGGAATGCCGCCGACGCGACGCGGCTCTAAAACATATCCCGCCCGTCGCTGCGCGGGTCGCCGGCCACGCGGTGCGGCTCGTAGAGGCCGCTCAGCGCTTTGCGCCGCCACGGCCGGGCAATATCGCCGTGATTGTCGTCGATATCGGCGAGCGATATCGCGGCCGTTCCATCCGCAGGGCATTGCGCCGCCCACCGGCCACCGGGAGCGACAATCCCGGAAGAGGCCGGATCGGCTAAACCGGGATGTGCCAGTATGGAGAAACTCACCCAGTACCTGTTGCTCGCCGCATACCCCTGCACCTCGGCGGCGAAGGAGGTATCATTGGCCGACGTCCCCCCAGTGGACGAAAACAGCACGCAGTGGACATCGAGCCGCTCGTATTCGGTGAAAATTTGAGGAAAGTTGCACTCCATGCCGAGCGCACAGCCGAAGCGGATGCCGTCGACCTCGAAGGTCACGGGGATCGAACCCGGCGTGTACATGAAGGAGATCTTGGTGTTGGACAGCAGCCGCTCGTCGTAGCGCGTCACCAGTTCGCCGCGATCGGAGACGACATAAAGGCTGTTGTGCGGCCGGTGCGGCGGCGTCAGCGGATGCACCGAGCCGATGATCGCCCAGAGGCCGAGTTCGTGCGCCAGTTTGCGCGTTGTATCCAGCTCCTCACGCAACACGGCCCATTCGAACCGCCGCCAATCGGACGGCCCGATCTCTCTTGGCCCGATTTCCGACATGATGCGCTTGTTCGGCGATGATGTCGTTCCTTCGGGAAAGTGAATAAGCCGCGCCCCTGCCTCTCGCGCCTGCCGCATCAGCAGGCGCATCTCCTGTCCGCTCTGGCGAAGCTTGTCGGCATCGCGGGGATCGTCGGCATGGGTGGTCTGGGCCACGGCAAGACGCAAGCGCCTTGCCTCAGGCAGTGCATCGTTCGCCGACCTGGGAAGAACATGCATGCGGGCGGCGGTGTAGGATTCACCCGTCTTGGCGGCGCGCGCACGCACCCGCCGCTTGAAATTTCCATTCTCAGTCATATCAGGGCCTCTCACGTTCCGGACATCGTTCCCCAGCAACAGGCCCGAAACATCAGGACCAAGGATCACGACCCGAGACGAAAGTCCCTTTGCCTCCGGTTGAAGACCCTGCTGGGGAAGGTCCTGGGAGGTTCGGCGTTAGGCCACGCCGACACAAAGATGCCGAGGCGACCGCGATTCGTCAATTCGGGGAATGGCCGGGATAGGCCGGCGCCGAGGCTGCCTACTTCGGGCGGTCCACCTTATCCACGCGCCACGGCGGATCGGTGCGGTTCGATCCGGCGAAATAAAGGATGATGCGGTTACCGCCGGGGTCGAAAAGCTCCGCCTCGCGCCAGAGCCAGCTCTTATCCTCCGGTCCGGTGACGAAACGAAGACCGGCCTCGCTGAGACTGCCGACCGTCTCGTCCAGCTTCTCGCACTCGAAATACACCGTGGTGCCGCCACCGCCGCCTTCGCCCTGATGCAGGGAGAAGGTGCTGTCCCCGTCCGGGCAGACGAAGCGCGCATAGCGAGGACGGGCGTCGACGACGGGCTTGAGACCGAGAGCGCAGTAGAAGTTCCAGCCCGCATCGAGGTCAGGCATCGTAACGGTTACTTGATTCAGGCGCATGATCTATCTCCTCGGCTGAGTTCGCCCAAAACGGTGCGGCGGCTTGGCACCACGACATTCATAAAAACAAAGACCTGAAGCCGTCGCATGAATCAAATTCTAAGCGAGCAGTTTTAGTGTCATCGACACAAAACTCGTGTCAGACTGTGCAAGCCACGCACACGCCGGCGCACCGATCGAGAGGGCCGAAGCCATGCACAAGTTCACCGTAACAATCATTCGGGAAATCGAGGCCGACACTGCCGAGGAGGCCGCCTTGCTCCTGTATCAGGAACTATCAAGGGGACCGATCCCCGACCGCTACTCGGTCACCGACGAGACGAAGGCTGCCACGGAGGTGAAGCTGGACCGGCAAAAGGCAGACGACTTCGCTAGCATCGATCACACCGCCGACCCCGGCAACTGGTAAGCACCTGACGACCAGAAGAGATCCCTGCTTTGCGCCGGGAGCGCAAGTGCGGTAGTTGCAGATCCCGTTCGCCGGCGTAATGACGATGCAAACAGCCGTCCGTCGGGAATATCGCCAGCCAAGGAAAGTCCGTGACCTCACCAATCAAAATAGCCGTCGCCGGCGCGAATGGCCGCATGGGTCGTGCCATCCTGCCGCTGCTGGCGGCCGATCCGGATTTTGCGTTCGTCGGCGGCATCGGCCGCGAGGGCTCCGCAGGCGCCGGGCTGATTGACCGTTCGTCCGCGATTAAGGCCGCCGACGTGATCCTGGATTTCACGACGGGACGTGCTGCCGCCGAACTTGCCGGCCTGTGCGCTTCCGCCGGCGGACCTGCACTGGTGATCGGGGCGACGGGTTTCGAGCCGGATGAGCTCGAACGGATCGCAGAGGCCGCCCGCGCGATTCCGATCCTGCGCTCCGGTAATTTCTCCATCGGCGTCAACATGCTGGTCGGCCTCGTCGCCCAGGCCGCCCGCGCCCTTCCCGCGAATGGCTGGGATATCGAAATCCTCGAAGCCCATCACAACAGGAAGATCGACGCGCCGTCGGGTACGGCGCTGATGCTTGGCGAAGCCGCCGCCGAGGGCCGTGGCGTTTCCCTCGCATCCGTCGAGCGGCGCGGGCGTGACGGCATCACCGGCGAGCGGCCGCCCGGTGAAATCGGCTTTGCCGTGTTGCGGGCCGGCGGGCTCGTCGGCGAACACAGCGTGCTGTTTGCCGCCGCCGAGGAAGTTGTGACGCTCTCCCATTCGGCTCTCGATCGCGGCATGTTCGCCCGCGGCGCGCTTGCCGCCGCCCGCTGGATCGCAGGGCGCTCACCCGGCGAATACACAATGGGACATGTTCTGGGGCTGGCCTGAGAAACTGGCTTACAAGATATCAAGGATTGCCAAGGCGACGACGACCTCGGTTCCGGCCAGCCCGACGGAGCAAAACAGGGTCGTATCCTCGGGCGATCCCCGACCGGCCGCCTTTCCGGCAATGATATCGGCCAGGTCAGCCATGCGATCTTCGTTGCCCGAGCCGGCGAGGAAAAAGGTCGAAGCATAGGCGAGCGTCTGTTCGGGTGTCCGACCCAAGTGATATCCCAGCAAACCACTGCGCCCCAGTCCTAAGGCACGGCATCCTCCAACGTCCCTCATCCTGAGGTGCGCAGCCCAAAGGGCGAAGCCTCGAAGGACACGCCGCAACGCTGCTCCTTGCATCCATCTGACACCAGCGCGCCCGCCTCGCCCTTCGAGGCCCCTGCGGGGCACCTCAGGATGAGGCTCTCTGGAGTGTCGGCGTCCCGTTCCCCACTCGCCTCTCCTGAAGTCGTCGCATGAAGCAACCAAGCGACGCAGTTTTATATCGTAACATGTCCGTAAGCACCGCCGGTTACATTGACCGCATTCTGAAGATATTTTGTGGGAATATGAAATGGTTCAGCGGCATAGCGTGGTCATTCCGAAGGACGACGGCGGTCTGGAAATATATCCGCTGAAGGATTGGCTCAGACAAAACCCGCAATATTTGCCTGCTGGCTTCGACGCGACACGAAGTACATCGCATCAGTTGCGAGGTGCTCTCAAGCAAGCCGGGTGGGCGATGCAGGAGACGCCAGATGAAGTTCGCATGATTTCCCCGAGTTCTGCCGGTGGCATGCACGTCGTGGAAGAGCTATTGGGCGGCGCCGAGGACAGCATCGGCGAAGTCGAGGAAAGCTCTTCATATTTTTCCCTCGAATATCAGCTGCGCGATTTCCTGGCGGCCAACCTTGGCTCCATCGATTTCGGCGGGCGCAAGTTGCGCCTTTACGTGGACCCGATGGGACGGGATGGCATCGAATATCCGTCGGCCGTCGGACCGATCGATATCCTTGCAATCGATGAGCATGGGGCATTTTTCGTTTTCGAGTTGAAACGCGCGCAAAGCGCGGACCGTGCCTTGGGCCAAATCGCGCGATATATGGGCTGGATCAAACAGACCATTGGGCGAGACAAGGACGTATCCGGCATTATCGTCTCGAAGTCGGTCAGCAGAAACTTGAAATATGCGCGTATCGTCATGCCAAACATTTATCTTTTCGAATACGCTGTGAGCTTCAGCGTCACGCCAGCGCATGATATCGAACCCTAGCTAACCGACCAGACGGCGAGCCATCATGACGTCGTCGATCTCCCTGCCCTCCTCCAGCACCCCGCCGGGAATCCTGCCTATCTCGGAGAAGCCTTCCCGCTGATAGAAGCGTATGGCCGCCGGGTTCTCCGCGCTGACGAAGAGTTCCAGCTGCAGGATGCCAATATCGCGCGCATGATCGGCCACCGCGCCGAGCAGCTTGCCGGCAAGGCCCGATCCGCGCAGGCTCCTTCTCACGTAAACCATGATGATCGTCGCGCGATGGGCCATCTTGCTCGACCGCTGCCGAACTAGGCCGGTTATGCCGACGGGTTCGTCACCCTGGAAGGCGATGAAAACCGGCTCGTTCAGGCGATTGCGCCACTCCTCGAGAGAAAGAACCGCCCAGTCTTCGTATCGGCTTGCAAAGAGGGACGGTTCGGTGCGAAGCGCTTCCAGACGGATGCGCCGGAAAGCCTCCACTTCGTCTGCTCTGACATGCCTGATCGTCGTGCCACTTCCATCCATCGGGACCTCCTGCGAGATGAGAGGTACTGTCAATACAGATGGACTCAGCCGATGCAACCGGTGTCAGGAAGCTTCCTAGTTCAGCATATGCTCGAAGTTACGAGATCGAACGGAAATCCGTCGTCTCAGGCGCCGGTCACTGCGCCGGACTTCCGAGCCGGCCACCCTTCCGAACGACCGGTTCACCGGGCGGACCGACCACCGATTGATCGGTCGGCCTCGCTGCCGGTTCGCCGGTTGGTCCAATCGCAGGTTCACGGGCTGGCCCGTCGACCGGCTGGCCGGTGGATCGGACGACCAAGGGATCGGCTGGCTGGACGGCGGCCTGATCGGCTGTTGCCCCCGGCACCGGCTTGCCGGTTGCCGCGTTCAACGGCTCACCGGTTGGTCGGGCCGCTGATTGCTCGGCTGGTCCGGCAACTGGCTCATCAGTTGGTCCGGCGACCGATTGATCGGTTGGCTTGTCGATCGTGAACGGTACAACTTCATGGGTAATGAAGAGAAGAACTATCCCGACCAACGTGCACGTCAGCGCGTAGAGAAGGAAATATTTCAGTGCATATCCCTCGCTGATTGGCGGCACCAACTTGACAATGGTGCAAATGATATTTCCGCATTATTGAACGATACTTGAAGAGAAGGCAATCATTTTCAACAAGAGCCACGAATTTCAAAAATGGACAGAACGGGATAAGGTAGTTGTTGTAGATATTTAGGAAGCACCTCCTCGATGCTCAAATTGTCTTGAGGTCTCGGCAAGCACAAGGAAGGCCCGGAGCCCAGATCCGGGTCTGCCGGGCGAAGACAGACCCGCCGATATGGGCTAGATTGCGTGTGCCGGCAGCCTGCTTTCGGGGGTGTGTCCCTCCAGGATCGGCGGCGGTAGGGGATCCGTATGTCCGCAATCGCATCTCTGTTTCAGGAAGCCGCGCGTCTTGCGGCGGTGTTCCGGCAGGCGGCGCCCGCCCGCCATATGCCCACCCACGACTACACAGCCTCGCTTGCCTGTTTCGACGAGCCGCTGCCGGCGGCGGGTTCCGATATGCTCGATGTCATCAGGCGTCTCTCGGACGGCGCCGAACCCGGGCTGCATGCGACCACAGGCCCGCGCTTTTTCGGCTGGGTCATCGGCGGCTCCCATCCGGTCGGCGTCGCGGCTGATTTCCTCACCAGCGCCTGGGGCCAGAATGCCGGAAACCATGCCGTTGCCCCGGCCGCGTCCGCCGTCGAGACCGTCGCGGCGAGATGGCTTCTCGATCTCCTGAAGCTGCCGGCCGAAAGCTCGGTCGGCTTCGTCACCGGCGCAACGGTGGCGAACTTCACCTGCCTTGCCGCCGCCCGCGGCGAGGTGCTGCGCCAGGTGGGCTGGGATGCCGACGCAAAGGGCCTGTTCGGAGCGCCTGAGATTACCGTGCTGATCGGCGACGATGCCCACACGACCGTCTTCTCCGCGCTTCAGTTCCTCGGCCTCGGGCATGATCGCGTGCTGCGCCTGCCCACCGACGCGATGGGACGGATAGACCCGGCCGCGCTGGCGGGCACGCTCGATACTGTCTCTGGGCCCGTCATCGCCGTTCTACAGGCGGGGCAGATCAATACTGGCGCCTTCGACGGCTTCGCCGCCATCATCCCGCTGTTGAAGGCGAAAGGCGCCTGGGTGCATATCGATGGCGCCTTTGGCCTCTGGGCGCAGGCATCAGCGAAGACCAGCCACCTCAGCCGCGGCATCGAAGTGGCCGACAGCTGGGCGACCGACGGCCACAAGTGGCTGCAGACGCCCTATGATTGCGGCTATGCCATCGTCCGCAACGAGCTCGCCCATCGCCGCGCCATGACGATCGCCGCGAGCTATCTGCCGCTCGCCGGCGAAGGCGAACGCGATCCTTCCCACTACGTGCCCGAGCTTTCGAGACGGGCGCGCGGCTTTGCCACCTGGGCGATGCTGAAACATCTCGGCCGCGAGGGTGTGGCCGCCCTCATCGACCAGTGCTGCACCTCGGCGCGGCTGGTGGCCGACCTGCTTGCACGCGAGCCCGGCATAGCCATTCTCAACGAGGTGACGCTGAACCAGCTCGTCATCCGCTTCGGCGCCGACCTGCCCTCCGAAGAAGGCGACGCGCTGACGCGAAAGACGATCGAAAAAATCCAGGCTGACGGCATGATCTTCGCCGGCGGCGCCAAATGGCGCGGCCGCGACGTGCTGCGCCTTTCCGTCAGCAATTTCCAGACGACGTCAGATGAGGCCCAACTCGCCGCACAAAGCATCATCGCCGCGTTCAAGAGTGTGAGCCTGGGGTGACGCATCAACTCCCTTGGTTCGCCCCGGCACGGAATTGTGCTATCGCCGGCCTCGCTCACTCCAAGAGAGATCGAAACGTGAAAAACATCCTGTTCGTCTGCAGTCAGAACAAACTTCGCAGCCCGACGGCCGAACAGGTCTTCGCGAGCTGGCCTGATATCGAAGTCTCCTCGGCCGGCACCAATAACGATGCCGAAAACCCGCTATCGAACGAGCTGATCGAATGGGCCGATATCGTCTTCGTCATGGAGAAAGCTCACCGCACGAAAGTCCAGGGCAAATACAGGTCAGCTCTCAAGGACAAGCGATTGATCTGCCTTCATATTCCTGACAACTACGATTTTATGGACCCCCGCGCTCGTGCAACTGCTGAAGGCAAAGGTGCCCCGGCATCTCTGAGCTCGCTCATGCGACCGCAAAATCGCCGCCCCGAACAGAAGGCGGGCGCGCCAATGGTGGCAACTTGCGCCGAGCTGCGGGGGCCGATGTCAAACTTGTTGAGAGACATATTCCGGAAACTCGGCCGCACCGCGACTTAGGGCTTTCACCATCAACAGGCCGTCGTCGAAGTAGCCATTTCTCGCGTAGAACTGGTGCGTACGCTCCCTTCCCAGAACCATGGCGATACGGACCACAGCGCATTCAGTCCGCTCCGCCTCCGCCTCGATCCACGCCATCATCTTGCCGCCGATGCCCTGACTGCGCAGGGCGCTGTCTACCACCACATTGTCCGCCTCGACATACTTGCCGCACCACAACTGAGTGCCAGTCCAAAAACCCGACGCACCCACCATCCGTTCGTCGATGTATGCTGCTATGCAGCGGTAGTTGTTCTGTGCAAACATGGCTGAAAGTCGTTGGCAAACCACGGCCTCACTCAGGCGACTAACCTGGCTGTACAGCGGGAAAATTGTCATCATCTGATCGAGGCCAGCCAGTTCGCGGATGATCACTTCGTCGGACACAGCAGCCCCCTATCCTCTCGATCGCATGATTGTGCACGCGAACTTGATCATGATCCATAGGCGTGAATCGCTTACAGTGGACCACCGGTCTTCCCATTGCCACAGACTGCGCTTATAGCTCCCCGCCCGTTCAGATCGGACAAGGAGGAGAGTGATGAACGCCAAAGATGTCGCCGCCCATTGGGAGAGCAATGCTGAGACCTGGACGATCTATAGCCGCGCCGGCTATGACAAATATCGCGACGCGCTGAACACGCCGGCCTTTCTTGACATGCTGCCGCCGGTCGCAGGCCTTGCTGGGCTCGACCTTGGCTGCGGCGAAGGTTCCAATACCCGCGCCGTCGCCCGTCTCGGCGCCCGCATGACCGGGCTCGACATCGCCCCGACCTTCATTCGCTATGCCCGCGAGAGCGAGGCAGAAGCGCCGCTCGGCATCGACTACGTGCTCGGCGACGGCCAGAGCATCGATTTCCCGGAGGCGAGCTTCGATTTCGTCACCGCCTTCATGTCGATGATGGACATGGCCGACCAGCGCGAGGTGCTGAAAGGCATCCACCGGGTCCTGAAGCCGGGCGGCTTCCTGCAGTTTTCGATCCTGCACCCCTGTTTTGTGCCGCCGACGCGCCGCAATATCCGCAATCAGGCCGGCGAGCCCGTCGCGGTCGAGATCGCCGATTATTTCGACGAAAGCGACGGCCGGATCGATCGCTGGATCTTTTCCTCCATCGCCGAGGCCGAACGGGCGACACTGACGCCGTTCGCCGTTCCGCGTTTTCACCGGACGCTGTCGACCTGGGTGTCGATGATCGTCGAAGTGGGACTGACGATCGAAGCTTTCGGCGAGCCGATGGCGTCAGTCGAGGTGGCGCTCGCCGAGCCAATGGTCGCCGATACCCGCATCGCGCCGATCTTCCTCCACATCAGGGCGCGCAAGGCGTAAGGCCTGTTTTCCCGCCGCCACCGAGGTTTGGATGGAGGGTGAGTTCTCACCCGGGTTCTCACCCAACATCATCGTCGCACGGCGACCACCGAGCTGGCGCGATAGCGCGAGAGCTGGACTCGATTGGATTGGTTGCCGCCGAACAGGTAGACGTACTGCCGGCGCTGGTCGATGTGATCGAACAGGCTGACATGAAAGCGCCGACCGGTGCGGATCACCACGACATCCCCTCGCCTGGCGGAGCGGACGCCGACCGGCTTGCCGAACTTCCTCCAGGACGCCGCCATGTTGGGGTTGGGCGGCGGTTGCCGCGAAGATCGCTTGGCGACAAAGGCCAGGAACGCGCCGCACCACGATACCCTGCGCGGATTGATGCTGAGGAAGGAGATGGAGCGTTCGTGCATGCTCTTGTACTTGGACGCCGTGCCGAGCATGTCCGCCTCACAGGGCACGGCAAGCGCCGTGAGGACGATGACGAGAATAACCTTCATAGTTACCCACCATTGTTTGTATAATGTTGAAATTCCGAAATGTGGCGAAGAATAAAACAGGCGCGGCAACGTAGATGCGAATTATGGCATGATTTAGAAACAACTAATACTGGCATTTTGGCGGCGGAAATTTGTCCGAAGCGAGGCGCAGAGCACCGTGGGCGAGCCTCCCCTTGCGGCCGGAGACCGCCATCACAAACCCCGCAATACATATGTTTTGCTAGGCCGAAAGGCTGGAGTCTCGCCATCGCAACCAGGTCCATTCAAAGGAGATGGACTGTGTCCGCAATGCTTGAGCAGCAAAACCATTCGCCAAGAGTTGACGACAGGGCGCGGAATTAACCCCTCACCTATACGAGCTATATTTCCGATAACCGCCAATAATACTTCGGCGCGATAGGAAATACATTGAGTTCGCCAAATTCACCAGCGAAAGCCGGAGGTTGCCCCTCCGGTTGCGGACGTGAACGAGCTTACGACAGCGCAGGCCGGCGTGGCGGGTCAACCGTGTGGTTGCGCCGGTTCGGGTTGGCCTGTGACCGGTGCAGGATCAGCAG
Organism: Rhizobium sp. CRRU65; assembly: GCF_048551595.1. NCBI lineage: Bacteria > Pseudomonadati > Pseudomonadota > Alphaproteobacteria > Hyphomicrobiales > Rhizobiaceae > Rhizobium > Rhizobium sp. CRRU65. The sequence goes on from NZ_JBLYZH010000006.1 coordinate 19,207, forward strand.
CAAGTGCCCTGGTGACCAGCAGTGCTGCGGCGAGAACAGGGACGACCGCCCAGTACGAAAAGCGGATGCCGAAGTGTTCGGCAACGAAACCGAGTAGTGGCGGCCCGGCGAAAAACACAAGGAACGTCGTCTGCCCGAGCGCTGCAACGTTGACGGGTGCGGGTCGATCGGTGCGTCGGGCCGCAGCCGAGATGGCAAGCGGATAGACTGAAGAGCAGCCGATACCTGTCAGGCCAAAGCCTGCGAGCGCGATAGCAGGGTGTGTCGCCGTCGCAACCATGACAACACCGATGGTCGCGATCCCAAGGAGAGTGATGGCGACCGGCCGCGGAGTGAAGCGGTCGATGACAGGGTCCATGCCGAGCCGTCCGATGGCGATGAACGAGGAGAAAATGGTCACGCTGAGCCCGCCGACGAAGGGTTCGACCGCGAACACGTCGCGCATATAGATCGCCGACCAATCGACGCTTGCGCCTTCGGCAAGAAGCGGAGCTGCGGCGACAAGGCAAAGCGGGAGCAGTCCGATCGTGGGAAAAGCGATGATCGGCGTATCTCCGGGGTGAGCGTCCTGCCGCCGGGGCGCATTCTCGATCCCGGAGAAAACGATCGACCCGGCAATCAAGACCGTCACCAGGACGATGAAGCTATGCAGTTCGATGGAGACGGCAGCCTGCCGCATGCCGGCGGCAACGAGGGCGGTGATGCAGAAGCCGAGGCTCCACATGCCGTGAGCCCGGCTCATGATGCGGTACCCAAGCAGCGCCTCACGGCGATCGGTTTCGATATTGGCGTTGATCTCGAACGCGCCGGTGAAAACGCCGGCAATGAAGAACAATGGCACCGCCAGGAGAGCTGAAGGCATCCAGGGGATCAGCGCGAAAAACAGCGCCGCACCGAAGACGGTGACGAAAGCCGTGGTGCGCGCACCGAGCCTCTCGATCAACCTCACCGAGAACGTCAACCCGCAGAGAACCCCGGAGGACATGACAGCGAGCAAAAGGCCCAGCTCTCCCTCGGTCAGGCTGAACTTGAGCTGAAGATCGGGCAGCCGCGAAACAAACGCGCCTAAGGAAAGGGCCACGGCAAACTGGATGAAGAAAATGCGGTGGTGCGGCTTCATCTCGGCACTCTGCTCCGATTGGGGCGGGATATCGGCGGCATAACCGGACATTCCGACGAAATGGCGACTGGCTGAGAAACCCGCGATCTCAGGATTATCGACCACCGCTGCTGACATTCCCTGTCAGCATGATGCCGCCGCCGCTGATTTCACAATTCAATGCCGAGCAGCCGCTCCAATTGAAGGCTGCAAAATAAGTCGCGCCGAAGGGCCACCTTGTCAACGGCACCCGCAGAGAGCGCGACAAGGAGGTTCGAGGTTGCCCGCTCCCCGAATTGAACAGACCACGCTAAACCGGCTGAAGGAGGACGTGTCGCTTCTTGCCGACCGAAAGCCGGATCACGCCGTTCTGGATGTCGGAGTCGCCAAGCCGCAATGCCTCGTCTTTAACGCTGCCGCCGTTCACCCGCACACCGCCGCCGACGATCAATCGGCGTGCTTCACTTTTCGACTTGGCGAGCCCGGCAACGACCATGGCGTCAACGAGCGGAAAGGCACCGCGAAGGCTATGCGGGAGCCTGACCGTCGGAAGACCCGCCGGCACCTCGCCCGCTTCGAAGATGCGCCGGGAAGTTTCGGAAACTGCCGCATCGAGCCCGTGGCACAGGCTCGTGATCTGGTCGGCAAGGATCTTTTTCGCTTCGTTGATCTCGGAATCCCGAAGCACTTCGAGGCGTGCAATTTCGCCTAAGGGTAACTCGGTGAACAGCCTGAGGAAACGCCCCACATCGGTATCCCCGGTGTTTCTCCAAAATTGCCAGAACTCATAGGGCGACAACCGGTCGGCGTTGAGCCAAACCGCCCCTGAAACGCTCTTGCCCATCTTCGCGCCCGACGTCGTCGTCAGTAGCGGAGCAGTCAATCCAAACAGGGTGCGTCCACCGATCCGCCGTCCAAAATCGACGCCGCTGACAATATTGCCCCACTGGTCGGAGCCACCCAGTTGAAGCAGGCAGCCGCAGCTTTGTGCGAGGATATGGAAGTCGTAGGCCTGCATGACCATGTAGTTGAATTCCAGCAATGACAGCGATTGCTCTCGTTCCAACCGTTGGCGCACACTCTCCGATGTGAGCATCCGGTTGACTGAAAAATGCGGCCCGATATCGCGCAGGAAATCGAGGTAGTTGAGCCCGCCCAACCAGTCGGAATTGTTGACCATGACAGCATCGGTCGGGTTGTCCCCGAAAGCGAGGAACCGCTCGAAGACACGCCGGATGCCGATCAGGTTTTTCGTGATCTGCTCTTGACTGAGAAGGGGACGCGACGTGTCGCGGAAGCTCGGATCGCCCAGGCGGCTTGTCGCGCCGCCGAGCAAAGCGATGGGTTTGTTACCGGTCTTCTGGAACCACCGCAGCATCATGATCGGAATGAGATGCCCGACATGCAGGCTGTCGGCGGTAAGATCGAAGCCGTTATAGGCCGTGCCGGCCCCTGAACAAAGCCAGATGTCTAGTGCTGCCAAGTCGGTGCATTGATGCAGGAAGCCGCGCTCGCTCAAAGTGCGAAGAAAGTCGGATCTAGGTCCGGTGGGCTGGGGGGATAGTATCACGAGGGTCTCCATTTGGGCCGATGAGGCCGGAGACCATCTGTTGACACACGTGCCGCCGACCGTGCGGCGTCTCAAGTGTCAGGAATATGACCTTGCGCCGCTCTATGGGAGCAGCGTGTAATACAAGCTCGAAAGGTTCAGGGCGCAGGTCATGTATTCTTTTTATCATGCGACAGCGCAATCACAAGGGGATGCGAACTGGCGATATTTGAACGGATCGCAACGCCCCTCCCATCTCCGCATCTGTCCCTCACAAAAAATTCGCACCCGCATCAATTTGCTTGCCGTTCTGCAATGCGGCATATGTTTGTTCTCATAGGCAAGTGGCATGAGCGGGGAACCATGACGTCGACGCATATGGATAAGACGGGGGATGGCGCCGGCGGGAAGGGCTTTGTCGGACTGGTCATCGGCGCGGTCGGCGTCGTCTATGGCGATATCGGCACCAGCCCGCTCTATGCCTTTCGCGAGGCGCTGAGGCCGTTTGCCGCCGATGGCGTGCATGAGGCCGAGGTCATCGGTCTGATTTCGCTGATGGTCTGGACGCTGACGATCATCGTGACCTTCAAATATGTGCTCTTCCTTCTCAGGGCAGACAATGACGGCGAAGGCGGCGCGCTTTCGCTCCTCGCCCTCCTGATGAAGAAGATGGGACGAAACGTGCCGGTGCTCTTTTTCGCCGGCCTGATTGGCGCCGCCCTCTTCATCGGCGATGCGATGATCACGCCTGCCTTGTCGGTCATGTCGGCGCTCGAAGGCCTGAAACTGATCACACCCGCCTTTGCCGAATACGTCCCGCTTGCATCGGCGGCAATCATGATCGTTCTGTTTGCCGTCCAGTCGAGGGGAACGGCCGCCGTTTCCAAGCTTTTCGGGCCGATCACGGTGTTGTGGTTTCTAGCCATGGCGGCTGGCGGCCTGATCCATATCGGCGACGACTGGAGGATCCTGGCCGCGCTCAATCCGGCCAATGCATTCCTGTTCCTCACCCATGCCGGCAGCGTCGGCCTCATCGTGCTCGGCGCCGTTTTTCTGACGGTGACGGGTGCTGAGGCACTCTATGCCGATCTCGGGCATTTCGGACGCCGCCCGATCCAAATGGCATGGTTCGTGCTTGTCTTTCCCGCATTGCTGCTGAATTACCTCGGGCAAGGCGCGCTGGTTCTCGCCCATCCCGAAACGGCGGGCAACCCGTTCTTTCTGATGTATCCCGACTGGGCCTTGCCGCCGATGGTTCTCCTGGCGACGATGGCAACGATCATCGCCAGCCAGGCGGTGATCACAGGTGCATTTTCGCTGTCCCGCTCGGCGGTTCACCTCGGCTTCCTGCCGAGGCTCAGGATCAAGTTCACGTCGGAGACCAACACCGGCCAGATCTACGTGCCGGCCGTCAATCTTCTCCTGCTGGTCGGCGTGCTGATGCTGATCTTTTCCTTCGGCGACTCCGAGTCGCTGGCGACCGCCTACGGCATCTCCGTGACGGGAACCATGGTCATCTCGACCATGCTGGTCTTCCAGTTCCTTCGGGTCGTCTGGGGCTACTCCCTCGTGCTCGCCGCCGCCTGGCTGCTGCCGCTCTTCACCATCGAAGTCATGTTCCTGGCGGCCAATCTGCTGAAGATCTACGATGGCGGCTGGGTTCCGGTCGCCCTTGCGCTGGCGATCATGATCCTGATGTGGACATGGACCCGAGGCCAGGCCTATCTGAAGAGACTGCGGGCCAACAACGAGATCCCGCTCGATTCCTTCATCAGGTCGATCGAGCGAAAGTCGGACCATTCGCCGGTCACCGTTCCGGGAACGGCAGTCTTCCTGACCAGCGTCCCGGATCGGACGCCGAACGTTCTGCTCCACAATCTCAAGCACAACCACGTGCTCCACGAACAGAACGTCATCCTGACCGTCTGGACCGAGGACGAACCTTATGTTCCCGACAGCCGCCGCATCAAGATCAGCCAACTCTCGCCGCGTTTCGTCCGCCTCGACATCACCTTCGGCTTCATGGACGACCCTGACGTCACCAGGGCATTGGCTCTTTGCCGGGAGGGCGGCTTCAAGTTCGAGATCATGAGGACCTCCTTCTATCTCGGCCGCCGGAACCTCGTCAGGACGCCGAACACCGGGTTGCCCGCCTGGCAGGAGCGCATATTCATGGCGCTGGAAGGCTTGGCGATTGACCCTTCCGACTATTTCAACCTGCCCTCCAACCGCGTCGTCGAACTCGGCGAACAAATCGCCATTTAGGGTAGGACGCCACCCGGCGGCGACATCAGGATCGCGCAGGTATCAGTCTAGATATCGCAATGCGTTGACGATGAAGCCGAAGGCGCAAAGCGCTGAACCTCACGCCTTGGCTGAGATCGCGCTCAGTTCCTCGAGATCGAGATCCCGTTCCAGCTCGTCTAATGTTTCGTCGTCGATGTCGCCGGCGCGATGGAGGCGAATGAGCTCCCGGCGTCCAGTGGCAACGGCTTCGAGAACGACGTCGAAATGAGCATGGAGCACCGGTACGTAATGCTCCGTTCTCTCGGCATAGTCGACGATCGCTGTGGCCCTGCGCTGATAGCGCTCCAGCAATTGCGGGTGAATGAGCGTTCCCTCTGCGTCATATGCCAGGTTTTTGACGATCCCGAGTTGCACCTGTGCCATGGCGGCTTCGGCCTGGCTCATGGTGAGGCGCGCTCTTTCCGTCTCCGGTGCCAGCCGCGCCCAGGCAATCACCCGCCCCAATGTCGTGCCCTGCACCAGCACGGTTCCGAGAATGACGGCGAAGGATGTGGCAAGGATGAAGTCACGGCCCGGGAACCCCTCGGGCAGGCTGAGCGCCAGGGCGAGCGTGATCACGCCGCGCACACCTGCCCAGCTGAGAACCGTCGCGCCGCCGACGCCGAGCGGCTGAGCTCGCGTCACCCCCAGGGCCGCACAGAACTTGATGATGAGATCGGAGGCGAAAACCCAGGCAAACCGCGCCACCACCAGCGTGAGGAGGATCGCCAGCATCGCTAGTCCCATCGTCGCGATCACGGTGGTTAAGCCGCCGCCGCGTTCGACGACATCCCGCAGCGACAACCCGATCAACGTGAAGACTGAAGCCTCCATCAGGAAGGTCATCACGGTCCAGAACGACGTGCCGCGCATGCGCGTTGCGGCCGAAAATACGGTGTGCTGGTGCCAGGACGCGATCAGGCCGGTGGTGACGGTGGCGATGACGCCGGAAACATGCAGCAACTCTCCGAGCAGATAGGAAATCCAGGCAAGCAGCACCGTGGCTGCGATGATCAGATATTCGTCGCCGAGACGCCGGGCGAGCTTGACCCATGCCGTCCCCACAACGACGCCGACGACGGCGCCGCCGAGCGCCAGCACGAAGAAGCTGCCGACCGCCTCCCCCGCGCTGAAGGCTCCGGTTGCGACGGCGGCAACGGCAAAACGGAAAAGAACCAGGCCGCTCGCATCGTTGAGCAGGCTCTCGCCTTCCAATAAAATCTGCAGCCGCCGCGGCAGCCTGACGCGCTCGAGCACGGCGCGCGCCGAGACCGCGTCCGGCGGTGCAACGATCGCGCCAAGGGCCGCGCAGGCGGCCCAGGGAAGCGACGGAAAGATAAGATGGGCCACGACGGCCACCACCGCACAGGTGAACAACACCGCGCCGACGGCCAGCGAGGCGATGCCGATCATATGGCGCCGCAACCGCGCCAGCGCGATGGCCCAAGCGCCGTCCATGAGGAGCGGCGGCAGGAAGATGACGAGCACCAGCTCCGGATCGACTGATATCGCCGGCAACCCCGGCACAAACGCCAGCAAGGCGCCGCCGGTCAGCAGCGCGACGGACGGCGGCAGTCCGAGCCGGTGGGCGGCATAATGCAGCGCGATGATCGCAAGAAACATCGCGATGACGAGCTCGAACAAGTGTGTTGGTTCCATATGCCTCTGCCCCGGCTCGGAAACGAATTTTGGATGCCTACTGCATATTTCAAAGCGGAATCGATTCAAGGACAAAATTATCCAGCAATTCAACGCGTTACAGCAGTCTTTGCGCGATTGAATCGACGAGACGCCTTTGAGCAACCGTCCACTTGCTAACATCGGCAGAATACGCTTTCTCGTCAATACGTTGCGCGAACTGGAATGGCCACTTCGAACCCAGCTAACGGCTCTGCGGGCATCTGATGCCGATGATCTCGTTGGCGCCGATCATTGCCTGGATTTAATTGGAATTTTCCGCGCATCCTCCTTAAATCCTGCGTCTTGAGGCAAAGGAAGACAGATGAAGAGGCGAACCCTTGTACTTGGAGGTGCGGCCATTGTCGCATCATCCGTGGCTGCGGTGGCGATCTGGCCACGGCGGCATGTCGTTGTTGCCGCCAGGACATTCGACTGGAAGGGAACGGATTTCGTGAGCGGCGGCACGAAATCGGTTACCTTGGAAAAGCTGCCCGAGCCGCTCTTCCGCAGCCGTCCGAATTGCGTCGTAACCGTCGCCCAGACCCTTGGCCCCTGCCATGTTAACAATGTCCCGGCTCGTCAGGACATCTCGGAAGGAAAGGCCGGGCTGCCTTTGCGGTTGGCCGTTCGGATCGTCCACGCAGCCGATTGCCGGCCGGTCGAAAATGCCGATATCGAAATCTGGCATACCGATCACCGCGGCATCTATTCCGGCCGCGAGGCTGCGCAGATGTGTACACTTGGCGATGCCGAGGCCATCAGCGGGCTTGCCTTCCGCGGGCGCCAACTGACGGATGCCAAGGGGCAGGCAAGCTTTTTGACGGCCTATCCCGGATGGTACAAGGGCCGTACGCCGCATGTTCACTGCCTCATCCTCGTCGAGGGCAAGGAGCTTCTCGTCAGCCAGATCTATTTCGATGATGTGCTGAGCGATATCATCTATGGCGAGCATCCGGACTATATTGGACGCCCTGCCCGCGATACGCGCAACGACGAGGACGGCCTCATCCCGGAGGATGCGGCCGACCACATCTTCGATTTCGAAAAGCTCGATAGCGGCGTGCTGTCCGCTACCATCACCATCGGCCTCTCTACCTGAGCGGGGCAGCGGCGAGGTTCCACACCCTCGATCACGACGACCTCTCCGGCCGTGGAACCCGAGACGAGGAAAGCGTCAAGGTCGGCATATCGGTCGGGGACTATATGCCCGCATACCATTCATAACCGCGATCCTCCCAGAAGCCGCCATTGCCGCCGTAGAGCTGGCCGAGATCGGCGACGGCTTCGATGCCGGTCAGGTATTTTGCCTGCTTGTAGCCGAGTTGGCGCTCGACCCGGAGCCGAAGCGGCGCGCCATGGGCGACTTCGAGATCGCGGCCGTTCATGGTATGGGCAAGGATCGTCTGGGGGTGGAACGCATCGACGAGATCGATGCTTTCATAGTACCAGCCGCTGCCGTCGAGCGTCTTTTCATATTCGTCGGCGCAGTGGAAGACGATGTAGCGGGCTTCGGGTTTGAGGCCCGCCGTCTGAAGCAGCGCACCGAGCGGCACGCCGGTCCATTTGCCGATCGCGCTCCAGCCTTCGACGCAGTCATGCCTCGTGATCTGCGTGCGGGCCGGCAGGGCTTTCAGATCCGCCAGCGTCAGCTGCATCGGCCTGTCGACCAGCCCGCCGACCTCGAGCTTCCAGCTTGAAAATCGCTGGTTCATCCAGTCGATATAGCGGGCATTATCTGGCATGCTCGTGCCGTTGGCCCGGAAGGTCGGCGAGATATCGGCTTCCGTGAATTCGCGGGCGAGCGCGTCGTCACCGAGCAAGAAGCGTTGCGTCTTCATACTGAAGCCTTCGGCGATCTTCAGCACCGATTTCGTCCGATCGCTTTCGACGAGCGCATCGCAGCCGGCGAGCCCCAGCGCCGATGCCGTCATGGTCGCGCCGATCAGGAAGCGACGCCTGGTGATGATGCGGCTCATGACTTTCCTCCCTGCTCGATATCGTAGTAACCGGTGATCATCGAGCGCAGATTGTTGAACACGCCCGAAACCAGCACCATCGCCACATGCACGGCGACGAAGGCGACGAGCGAAAAAGCGGTCAGGAAATGCAGCGTGCGGGCCGATTGCCGGCCGCCGAACAGATCCAGCAGCCAAGGCGCAACCGCATTGAAGCCCGGCGACATGGTAAGCCCCGTCCCGATCATCAGCGGCAGCAGAACGAAGATCACGGCGACATAGGCGAGTTTCTGCAGCGTATTATAATGGCGTGCCTCGGCCCCCTTGGGAAAGCGCAGCCGGGCGTGACTGACGATCTCATGGCCGAGATGCGAAGGCTTCAGTTCTACGGCCGCCGGCAGCAGATCGCGGCGGAAATGCCGGCTGATAAAACCATAGGCGAGATAGATGAAGCCGTTGATGACGAACAGCCAGGCAAAGAAGAAATGCCAGCGCCGGCCCGATGCCAGATCCTGGTAGTTCGGCAAGGTCAGCCAGTTCGGAAAACCACGTACCGCAGCCTCGCCGTCGACATTCGAAACCCCGAGTATGCCCGTCGTGTCGAAGCTCAATCCGCCGATGCGCGTCACGCCCTTCAGCGCATCGCCTTCCTGTTCCGCTTCCATGGAAATAAAGGACGGATCGTTGTCGGCGCCGTACTGGCCCCAATAGAGCGCCGGATGGGCGTTGAATATCTGCAGGCCGCTGTACAGCAGCACCGTCATGCACAGCACGTTTACCCAGTGCGACAGGCGCACCAGCAGGCCATGGCGGTAGAAGAGCGTGCCTCCGCTCGCCATGCCGGCATCAGTCGTGGCCATGGTAATTCCTCCGGATCGATATGAAAGGTCTTCGCGAGAAAAGGACGCGGCCGCCGGCCAAATAGTTTTCAGCGGCCGCGCCCAAAGCTTACTTCATCGCGTCGCAGGCCTTCGTCATCGTGTCCTTCTTCATCGTGTCCTTCTCCATGCCGGCGTTGTGCATGCAGTCGGCCTTGGTGCTGCCGGTCGCCATGGTGTCCTTCTTCATTGCATCCTTGGACATCGCATCCTTCGACATCGTGTCGGTCTTCATGCTGTCTTTCTTCATGGCATCGCTGCTCTGGGCGCTGGCAGCACCGGCAAGCGACAGGCCGATGACGAAGCTGCAGGCGGCAAGGCTGGAAAGGATCTTGGTCATGAGGGTCTCCTCGGATCGATTGACATGTCCGCCGGCACCCGCCGACGGCTCACAGTCCTGAATTCGATCCCCTTGCGAAGACGGTTACAGCCTCACGCTTATGTGATAGCGCTAGAGCGCCGCGCGTCTTTTCGAAACGCGCAAAGGACGCTGTACACTTTGAATTGCCGCCGGAAGATTTTTTGAACCCGCCTGTAACCAAAGCGTCATCCACCCGAATGATATTGCAGACGACATGACGAGCGCCCATTCGGAACAAGCACTGAAGATGCTGATGCTTCTTTCCCTAGACGGAGACGAGGCAGCCTATCGGCGTCTGCTCGTGACGTTGCGAACCCTGCTCGTCGGTTATTATGGCGGGCGGATCGGCACTACCGCGAAATCCGACACGGAAGATCTCGTGCAGGAGACGTTGCTGGCGCTGCATTCGCGCCGGGCGACCTATGACAGGGAGCGGCCGTTCACCGCGTGGTTCTTCTCGATTGCCCGCTACAAGCTGATCGACCACCACCGAAAGCATGGCGGCCGGTACAAGGCGGAAATGGAATTGGACGAGGAGATCGAAGACGACTTCAGGGAGGATGCGATTGCAGCGCGCATGGATGTCGAACGGTTGTTGAACGGCCTGCCGCAGCACCAGCAGGAACTGATCCGTCAGATCAAGCTCGAGGGGCAGTCGGTGGCCGATACGGCAAGCCGCACCGGACAGTCGGAATCGGCGGTCAAGGTTGGCGTACACAGAGGTATCAAGGCGCTGGCGGCAAGATTGCGAGGTGGGATGTGAGAGAGACTGAGGACGTGATCGACAGCCTTGTCCGGGATCTGAAGCCGGTGCCGAGACATGCGCTCGAACGCCGCTTCGCGCTCGCCATCCTGCCGGCCTTAGCAGTCTCGCTGCTGCTGATGCTTATCGTCCTCGGCCTTCGCACCGACATGGCGCAGGCGCTGATGCTGCCGGTCTTCTGGATTAAGTCCGCCTACAATGCCCTGCTTGCAATCGCCGCCTTCGCAGCCGTTTACCGCCTGTCCCGGCCGGATGGCTCGGAGGGGCGCTTTTTCGGGATTGCCGCGGCCATCATACTCGCCCTCGCCGTCATGGCGGCCGTCCAGCTCGCTTTGTCGCCGGCCGCAAGCTATCCCGTGCTGGTGCTTGGCTCCTCCGCCCTGCATTGCCCGCTGCTGATCTTTGCCTTTGCCATGCCGATCCTGATCGCAAATACCTGGGTTCTCCGTGGCGGCGCCCCGAGCAACCTCGGCATCGCAGGCTTCATCGCCGGCATTGCCGCCGGCGCATCCGGCGCCTGGGTCTATTCCTGGTTCTGCACGGAAAACGGCCTGCCCTTCGTCACCCTCTGGTATTCGCTTGGCATCCTTTTGACCGGCGCAATCGGCGCGCTGCTCGGCCCCCGCCTCCTGCGCTGGTAGCACCGGCTGTTTGCGGCACTGCGCCACTAATCCTTCATCCGGCATGAAACCAGATGCAGCATTCCTGCGTACTAGTCGGGGGATGAGTATTGCGTACCCCCTTGGATCGGAAAACACACGCAGCAAGGAATGACGGCATGGTCAGGAACGAAGGCGTAGCCCACCTCACCCGGCAGTCCGCGGAACAGGGGCTGGCCAGGCTGATGATGAGGCTGCCTGCGACGCGGGCAACGATCAGAGCAGTTGCGGCGAGCCAGCCCCATTTTTATGAATTGTGCGGCGCCTACGGCGAAGCCTGCACCGTCCTCGATCGCATGCGCCGGGATAGATCGGCCGATCCCGCAGTCATCACCGAATACGAGATCATCTGCGCGGAAATCGAAGTCGACGTCATTAGTATCCTGCTCGGCGATCAATGAGACTTCGCAAGGGCTGGGCGGACTGCCGCAGCGATGATGCAAGCCGTTTGCTGCCGGCGTCCCTATCAGATCAGCAGGTCATCGACATGGATGGAGATGCTCAGTGTATCCGTGTCGAAATGTAGCGAAGTCCCATCGGAGATCTTGTAGTGGAAGGTGTCGCTCACCTCTCCGCTAAGCCCGGCGAGCTTCGCCGCGTCGACCGTATAGCTATAGTCGCCATCACCGTCGACATGGATGGTGCCGTATTGGCCGGTCAGCGTCACGCCGTCCTTGTTGACGAACTCGCCCTCGAAGCGGCGAAGCAGCAGGGTTCCATTGGCCGAGCTGTCGTTTTCGAGGAGATTGCCGTAATGGGCGGCGTCCAGGTCGGAGGTGATTTTCAGGCTGTCATGGGTTGCGACAAGCGCAGGCGCCGTGTCCGTGTGCGTCACATCGCCGACCGCGAGACTATCGCTGCTCGCAAGCATCGTCGCCTGGGCCTCGTTGAGCGTCGTGTTGTTGCTGACGGGAAAGGTGTTCGCGGCGATGATGGCAGGCGATATGCTGTAGGGCGTGACATCGCTGGCGATGACATTGTCGTGGAAGGAGCCGGATGCCGGTCTGTCGACCTTCAGCGCCGCTGAGGACAGGTCATCGAAAACGTTGCCGTAGATATTGATATCTTCGCGAACGTAACTGGTCGTGCCGGCGGCACTGATCGCCACGCCCCATACGCCGTCATGGATGTAATTGCCCGATATATCATAGTCCCGCGTATTGCCCTGATCGCCGAGACCGATGGCATAGGACCAGCTGTAGCCGCCATAACCTGAAATATCGTTGTCGTGAATAGCGACGTTGGTGCCGGCTTGCGCGCCGATCCCAAATCCGCCACCGATGATCGCGTTGTCCTCGACCAAGGCATTTACGGGCCGAACGAGCGCGATTACGCCCTTCGGCGTAGCTGCGCCCGTCTGGTCAAGGTAATTGCCGCTGATCACAATATTGCTGCTGTCGTTCATCTGGACGGCATCTGCCGCGGTGCCGTGGGCATTGGTGACGGTGTTGTTGAGAAAATTGACGCCGTTGACTTTTTCGATCCAGACGCCATCGCCGTTGACGTCGTTGATCGTGCTGTTTTCGATGGTGATGTTCGAGCCGGTCCGGAAGGTGATCGATCCTGACTTGCCCGCCAGTCCGGTGTGATCGACCTCGACATTGCGGACCGTCCAGTTCGAAACAGAGCCGCCATAGATGGCCGCACCGCCGGTGTCGGAGATCTTGATGTTCTCGATGACGATGTTCGATGCATAGAGGCTGTGGATGCCGTCGTTGGGGCTATGGATGACCGGCGCATCGCCGACCCCGTAGCTGCCGATGGTGATCGGGGCATTCACTGTGCCGGAATATTTCAGGTCGAGCTGGTCGTTGAACACGCTTCCGGCGGCGAGCAGCACGCTGTCGCCCGGCTGCAGCTTCAGGTTTTCAACCGCCCAGAACGATGCAAACGGCGTGTCCTCGCTCGTTCCACTGTTGCCGTTGGAGCCTATTGCCGGATTCACATAATAGATTGCCATATCGCCTTGTTCTCGAATTGCCGCGCAGCCGTCTGGATCGGCTGCGACGCGTGGATCGGATGCGGTCGGGGCTAAAGGCCATGTTCAAGAAGGTCTTCGATATTGCCTTCACGGCGGTTGGCAGACCCTGTGGGCCTGCCTTGGTCCCGAGAAGCGCCTGGCGGTGGCTGCATCCTCGAGACTACAACTTATACGTAAACAATCTACACAACAACGACCGAAAGGTGAACGAACGGTATCGTACGCCTCGGCGACGAATGGTCGTGGGAGGAGCAGCGTCCTGTTTCAGGTCAGTCGCAAGCCAGAAAGGTTGAGGCCGTGTGGCATGCCCCTTACCCTCGCCCGGCGGCAGCCGGATGAGGGGCGCTGGGGAGCCATTTGGTGGCAGGAGCAACGCTTCCCCAGGGAGCCTTACCCGGAAGCAACGCCTCCCCGGCGTAGTGCCGAGGCACGCTCACCTCAGCTCAGCAAACCATCCAGGTGGATGAAGACGGTCAGCGTGTCCCCGTCGCTGTGATGCGAGGTTCCATCGTTGATCCCGTAGCTGAACGACTCGCTCACATGTCCGCTATGGTCAGGGAGCTTCGTTTCATCGAGCGTGTAGGCATAGTTGCCTTCCCGGTCCACGTGGATGTCACCGTATTCCCCGGTCAGCGTCAGGCCGTGCTTGCCGACGGTTTCGTCCCCGAAGCGACGAAGCACCAGGGTGTCATTGTCCGAGCTGTCGTTTTCGAGGAGATTGCCGTGATGGGCAGCACCCGTATCGGTCAGGATCTTCAAATTGTCATGGACAGCGACAACCGCCGGATCCACGACCGCCTCCGTCGCTGCGGCAGTCTTGGCAACTGGGCTCGCCAGCGCCGTCTCGACATTGGCGATCGTATGGTTGTTGCTGACGGAGAAGGTGTGCGCGTCGACGATGGAAGGGGATATGCTGGTGGCCTTGGTGCCGGTCTCGATCGTATTGTTGGAAAAGGAGCCGGATGCCGGCCTGTCGACCTTTAACGCCGCCTGTGAGAGGTCGTCGAAGACATTGTCGTGGACCTTGATATTCGTGCGGACATAGCTCGGGCTGCCAGCGGCGCTGATGACCACGCCCCAAGCGCCGTCATGGATGTGGTTGCCCGCGATATCGTAGTCTCGCGTATTGCCCGTGTCGCCGAGACCGACGGCGAAGGACCAGCTGTAGCCGTGAAATCCCGATATGTCGTTGTCGCGGATGGCGACGTTCTTGCCCGCCTGGGCGCTGACGCCGAAGCCGCCGCCCGTGATCACATTGTCCTCGACCACGGCATTCACCGGCCTGACGAGCGCGATGACGCCCTTCGGGCTATCGGCATGCGTCTGGTCGAGATGATTGCCCTTGATCAGAATGTTGCTGCTGTCGTTCACCTGCACGCCATCGGCCGTCGCGCCATGGGCGTTGGTGACGGTGTTGTTGAGAATCTTGATGCCGTTGACTTTCTCGATCCAGAAGCCGTCGCCTTTGACGCCCGATATCGTGCTGTCTTCGACCGTGACGTTCTTGCTGCTCCGGAAGGTGACGGCACCTGCGTTTTCCGACAATCCCGTCTTGGCGATCTCGACGTCGCGGACCGTCCAGTTCGTGACACTGCCGCCATAAATGCCCGCACCCCCGGTATTCGATATCTTCACGTTCTCGATGACGATGTTCGAGGCATAGAGACTGTGGATGCCGTCGCCGCTGCTGTGGATGACGGGTGCCGCACCCGTCCCGTAACTGCCGATCTTGATCGGCGCACTCTCGGTGCCGGAATATTTGATATCGAACTGCTCGTTGAACACGCTCCCCTTGGCAAGAAGCACGCTGTCGCCCGGTTTCAGCTTCAAGGATTCCACTTTGGACAAAGTCGCAAAAGCCGATGTCTGGCCCGTTCCGCTGTTGCGGTCGGAGCCGCTCGCTGAGTTCACATAGTAGACTGTCATATCGCCATGTTGCCCTGTTCGTCGGATCGCTATGTCGCCGCCGGGATCGTCCAGGATCGGCCGATCGGATGCGGCGGGGGGCAACCGGCCACGGCAAGAAGGCGATAAGATGTTGTCAATGGGGCAGCGGGCGGGTTCGCGAGCCTCATTCCACAGGCAATTGCCTGGTGTGACGAAAGTTACAACTTGGGCCGAGAAATCGGCGACTTCGAGGTGAATAAATCGCGGCGTGTTTGCGCGAGGCGCACGTCGCCTTCGGTCTGTACGCCATGTGATTCTTGCCTTCGCTTGCGCTCAAGGCGTGAGGAGCGCCAGCGACGAACGCCTTGAGCGTAAGCGAAAGGCGCACTCCAAGGTGAAACCCTAACCCCCTCACCCTCAAAGCCGAGGTCAGCGGCAACCATGTCGCAGCGATGGGGAGACCTCAGGCCCTACAGCGCCGCGCGTCTTTTCAGACGCGCGGCGCTGTAGCACTTTGAATTGCTGCATAATTTTATCCTTAAATCGATCCCGATTTAGGAATTATGCAGTAGCCGCTTCGGCCTTGATCTTCGGCTTCAGCAGGATGATGAGAAGCAAGCCGGCAATGATGAGTGCCGCGCCTTCGAGGTGATAGCGTTGCAACTGCTCGCCGAGGATCAGATAGGCGAGCACGGCGATGAAGATGGTCTGAATGTAGAGGAGGACGCCAGCCCGAGCCGCCCCCAGCGCCTCGATGCTACGATTGAAGAGGTAGTACATGACCGCCCCGCCGGGGATCGCAACATAGGCGAGCGCGATAAGCCCGCTGCCGTTGAGCGTCGAGCGTTCGTCTGAGAATAACTCGGACAGGTAGAAGGGCAGCGCCGTCAGCACCGCCGCACCGAGCAGCAGCACGAGGAGCGCAAGGCGATTCATATCGAATTTCGCGCGGCGGAGCAGGACGGTATAGAGACTGAAACAGAACGCGCCGGCGACGATCCACAGTTCACCCGGGTTGAAGTCAAGCCGCATCAGCGCGGCCGGACTGCCCTTGATGATGATGACCACGATCCCGAGAAAGGCCAGGATCGATCCGATCACCTGCCAGCGTCCCATCGGCTCGGCCAGCATCAAGCGGGCAAGGATCATGGTGATGATCGGGATCAGAGCGATGATGATGCCGGCAGTGGTGGCATCGGCATGTTCGAGGCCGACGAAAATCATGCCCTGGCAGATCGCCAGTCCCACACCGCCAATCGCAAGCAGTTCGAGGGCGCGAGCCCGCACCAGCGCGACCATGTCGCCGAAATGCCGGCGCACGATCGGCATCAGGATCGCGAAGGCGATCAGCACGCGCCAGAAGCAGAGCGCCCAGGGCGGCATCTCAGTAGAAACCCGTTTCGCCGCGATATAGACGCCGGCCGACAGCAGCCAGCAGAGAACGCCCACGGAATAGGCGGCGGCAAGCGAATTGCCTGCCGCCTGTTCCGTCCCGACCGTGTCGCGATGGACCGCCAAGACATTCATTGCCATGGCTCAGTTATGCCACAGTTTCCGTGGGCTGCACAGATGGGCGGCGGCGCTCCGCCTGTTGTGAGAACAACACCCCCTGGATGCCGTTCACCTTGGTCCGGAGTCCTCGCCACCGCCGTGCAAGGGCAAACGAAGGATTTCCATTTGCCGCCAGAGCGTGCCCCGCCGCTTTGCGGCATTTCCGGATTAATAAGCTGATGTCTCCTTCGGGCCGATCAGGGACGGGTCGCCGTGATGACGTCGCCCGGAAACACAGGCCTTTCTATGGTCGAGAGCATAAACGCCACACGGCTGCATTGAAGTCTCGATTGCCGGTCATGCGGGGAGCCCCCGGCCGGCGATCAGCGCGACACCCCAACATCAAGCCTCTGCAACTGACTACATCGCCTTAATCACCCGCTTATATATCGGCGTCAGGGGTGGCAACGAGAGGCGTAATGCCATCACTGCCGTAAATTCGGCTGCCATCTCCTTTGGGCAAACCGACAATAGCAGGCGTAAGAGCCTGGCGAAGCGCATTTAATCTATTGATGATGTATAGCGCCTGCTCTTTGTTATTCAGGGTCTCGCCATGAACGACTGCGTCTAGAAGCTGAAAACCAATGTGATTTTCCCTGTTCAGATAGCTCTGAAGGGGATAGGACGCTTCAACTCTCCTTATAAGATTATCGGAGAAGTGTGGGATGATAGGGTTCTCGCCTTGATGATTGTTCGTGGCGAAAGAAACCACGGCGTGAACCTCACCGGTAAGCCTAAAGATTGAGTAGGCAGCAAGGAGTTTCTGGCGCCTATCAGCTTCGATCGCTGCCAATTTGATTTCCGCAAGCTCCTGACGTTGAACCTCAATCTGATCACGCAGCAATGCTGCATTCTCGCTTGCTGCTTCTTTAGTGGCTTTGATAGTCCGATTTGCCGCCACGAGAGCCATATACCCTGCCGCGGCTGTCGCTATCGCTGCGGCTGCACTCGCGATTGCACCCCATTCCGCTGCGCCCCAGTCCATCAAACTATCCTCATTGTTTTCGGGATGAAGATATAGGTGGGCAGGTATTCATAATGCAACAGCCTCTCAAAAGCAGCCTTGGGATAACGCCAAACTACGCTTTAGCCATCTCTTCCTATCCCTGGCGCGCGATGATCCTTTCGATACATCGCGTAAAGACCGACACAGGCAGCCGCGAAACCGGAGACCGTACCGACATAGAGCGCCCGCGAAGCTCCCCAATGGTCGGCAAGGGATTGCGTCGATGAGGGCATGTGTGGTTACTATTCGACGGTCTGAATAATCGTAATGGGTCGATGGCGGACGGATGGGTCGCAGTGATCATTTCACCTACCCGGAGAGTTCTCATGCAGCCAGCCTCTACCCCCTCGCCCTCAAAGCCGAGGTCAACGGCAGCCTCGTCGCAGCAAGCGCCGGCAACGCTCCACCGATGATGCCGATGGCAAGCCCCAGCAGGCCGGCGGTGAGCGCGACGTCGGCGGTGACGTCGAGCTGGAAGGCCATCTTGGTGTTGTTGGCGCCCATCGTGCTGGCCTGCCAGCCGTTGAAGGCGAGCCACGAGGCGAGGATGCCGAGGGCGGCGCCGGTGATCGAGAGAGCCACGGCCTCGACCCAGGTGGCAGTGAAGGCCGGCAGGCGGCCGAAGCCGAGCAGGCGGAGCGTTGAGATTTCGACGGTGCGGTCGGAGACCGAGCTCATGATCGTGTTCAGCGCGCCAGCGGTGGCGCCGACCGCCATCAACAGTGCCAGCGGCCAACCGAACAGGCGGATGAGGCTGCTGATGCGCTCAGATTGCGTCGCATAGAGATCGGCCTCGGAGACGGCGGTGAGCGGCGCGCCGGGAAATGCGGAGAGATGCTCGCGCAGCGCCGATAACCCGCCTGCCCCCGCAAGCCGCACGCGCAGGCTCTGCACCTGCCCCTGCCGATCGACGGCCGATTGCACCGCCTCCAGATCCGCCCAGATCTCGGATTCGAAGGCGCTGCCGCCTGACGTGAAATGCCCGACGACCGTCCAGTCCACCGCACCGAGCCGCACCTTGTCGCCGACGGCGAAGCCGGAGAATTCATCGGCGATGCGGGCGCCGACGACGATATCGCGGGCGCCTGGTGAAAACAGCCTGCCCGCCGACAGCGTGGCGCGTTCGCGCAAGCCGGGGCCGGCCAGATCCATGCCCCGCAGCGACAGCGTCTGATCGGCGCCGTCGCTTGCCCTGGTGACATCGACGGCAACGACGATCTCGCGCGACAGCGCCAGCCCGCCCGCGGCATTCCGCGCCACGCCGATCCCGCCGGTTGCGGCGGTCAGGCTGCGGATCGCTTCGGCCGGCACATCCGAGCCGGTCTCCTGGTTGGTGCCGCCGCCGAGAATGACGGCGATGCCGGTCGAACCCGCGCCTTGAAGGGCTGCCTCAAAGCCCCTGGCCATGGCGAGAAAACCCGCAAGCACCGCCACCACGAGCGCCACCGAGAGTACCATCGACAGCGAGATCCACAGCCGCCGCGGCAGGCTGCCGAGATTGACTCTGATCATGAGAAAGATCTGCTTGAGCGTTGATGACATTCGACTATCTCGTTCTGAAAGCGTTGACGATGGGCAGGCGCATGGCATTGGCGGCAGGCAGCAATCCAGTCAGGAGGCCGAGACCGGCGATGATGGCGACGGATTTCAGCAGCACGGACGAGGTGAAGGCGAGGCCGAATTCCGGCCCGGCAAACAGCGTCGCGAGCTTGGCGAGAACGAGCCCACCCGCCCCGCCGACGGCGAAGACGAACAGTGTCTCGCCGAGGATCAACGCAATGATCCGCCCCCTGGAAAAGCCGAGCACCTTCATGACGCCGATCTCGAAGCTGCGCTCCCTCACGGCAAAGAGCATGGTGTTGACCACGATCATCAGGATCGTCACGAAGGCGGCGCCGACGACGAGGCTGACGATCAGGCCGATATCGGCGAACTGCCGCAAGAAAGCCTCGAGGAACTGCTTTTCTGATTGAGTGCGCGTCGGTGCCGCCGAATTGGCAAACAGCGCGTCGATTCTTGCCGCCAGCACGGCGGATGAAACGCCCGATCGCGGTCGCACCACGAAGCCATCGACTGTATCCTTGCCGCGGGCGCGCGCCGCATTGACGGCATCATAGCGGGCGATCATGAAATAGGTGTCGGTGCTGGCGTCGGCCCCCTCGAAGATGCCGGAGATCTCAAAACTCCAGTTGCGGCTGCCGTCTTCCCTTGTCAGGTGGCTGGTGACGCCGATGCGCTGGCCGACCGACCAGCCCTGCGCCTCCGCCAGCGCCCGGCCGACCAGCACCCGGTCACGGCCCTCTTCCAGCGCTGATATCAGCTGCGGCGTCAGCCTGAGCTCGTCGCCATTGGCCGCGGCGATCAATCGTGGATCGACCGCGCTCGTCATCACGACATTCTTCTCGACATCGACGAAGCCCCGCATGCGCGTCATGTAGGCGACGGCGGCGACATCGCTATCGGCGGCGATCCTGTTGAGATAGCCAAGCGGCAGCGGCTGCGCCCGCCCCGATCTGTTGAAGACGCCGAGCAGCGTATCGCTCGCCCCGGCCGCCCCTTGCGAGCCGCTGAGAAAGCTCGCCGTCAGCCCATAGATCAGGAAGGCGACGCCGACCGAGAACATCAGAAGCGTGGCCCTGAGCGGCTTGCGCCAAGCATTGCGGCGCATCAGCTGGAAGAAGGTCATTGGGCCAACCTTTCCTGCTCAACGAATTCGCCCTTATTGAGATGCAGCGTGCGCCGGGCAAAGGAAGCCGCCTCGGGATCATGCGTCACCATAATGATGGTCTTCCGCAGTTCTCGATTAAGAAAGCCGAGCATCTCCAGGATATCATTCGCCGATTTCCGATCCAGATCCCCGGTCGGCTCGTCGCAGAGAAGCAGATCAGGATCGCTGACGATGGCGCGGGCGATGCCGACACGCTGCTGCTGCCCGCCGGACATGCTGGATGGAAACTGCCGCTGCCGCCCGGAGAGCCCGACCAGATCCATCACGGTTTCGACGCGCGCCCGCCGCTCCTTGCGCTTGAGCGGTTTCAACAGCAGCGGCAGCTCGATATTCTCGCCCGCATTCAGCATCGGCAGCAGATTGTAGAACTGGAAGACGATGCCCATGCTGTGTGCCCGCCATGCGGCTCTGGCGCCCTCGCCCATCTGCTCGAGATGGCTGCGGCCGATCCTGATCTCCCCTCCGTCGGGGCTGTCGATGCCGCCGAGCATATTGAGCAGTGTCGATTTCCCCGAGCCCGACGGCCCCATGACGGCGACGAAATCGCCGCGTGCTATGGAAAGGTCGAGCCCGGAAAAGATCGGGATCGTCTCCGCGCCGATCCTGAATGCCTTCCTGACGCCGCGAAGCGCGATATAAGGTTCTTGAGTGTCGGTCATCGCTCTGCTCCTTGCTTCTGGTCTCTGGTATCCCCGGCCTGCGGCCGAAAGGTCGTAGGTCCGCCCGTGTGTGCGCCGGTGCCCGGGGGATTAGAGGCTGTGGGAACAGAGGTTGCGGCCTCACCCACCACAAGGCGGATGCGCGCGGCCATGGCGGGGCGCACGTCTGGCGGCGGCGAGGAGAGCGACAGGCGAAGCGTCACCGTCCCCTTCTCGCGCGAAATCACCGGAGCGATCTTCGATACTTCCACCGCAAAGGGCAGGTCGGGAAAGCCGTCGAGCGCAGCCTCACCACGCAAGCCTGGCCGCATCAACGCGATATTCGCCTCGGCCACATCGGCATCGATGACCATGTTTGCCATGTCGGCAATCGCAAGCAGGCTTTCATTCTCCCGCACGCTGTCCTCGCGCGACAGCACGGTGTCGCCGACATGCGCGGTAAGCCGCGTAACTGTGCCTGATATCGGCGCCCGGACGGTCAGCGCCTCCACCTGCTCGCGCGCCCTGTCGATATCGAGATCGGCCTTGGCCACGTCCTGCCGTGCCTGCAGGGCGGCATTCTCGGCAGTGTCGAACGCCGTCTTCGCCTCCTCCAGCGTCTGCGCCGACATCGCATCGCGCCCGGCCAGCCGCTCGATCCGCGTGAGCGAAGACCGCGCCTGCGAGAGATCAATACTCTTCGCCGCCAGCGCTAGCTCCGCCGACCGCCTGGCAATCTCGGCGCCCTCAAGCGCAAAGCGCGCACCTGCATCATCGAGCCGCACCAGAACCTGCCCCACCGCCACCCGGTCGCCGGCCTCGACTTCAACAGTGACGATCCGCCCCTCATATTTGGAGAAGACGGTGGCGATGTCGGATGCCACGACGTAGCCGGAGCCGGTGACTTCCCGGGGCGGCCATGCCCTGTCCGCTGGGTTATTGGAGGGCAGAGCCCGGATCGGATCGGCGGCGGGCACGTCTGTTCCATCGACGGATATTGCGGCCTCGTCCTTGCCTATGAAACCCGCAAGCACAGTCTCGATGCGCTCCAGCGTATCGGGCCGATAGAAAAGAACCACCGCCAGCGATGCCGTCGTGGCAAGGGCCAGCATTGCTCCAGGGATCACCCACCGTCGGGCACGAGGCTCCGGCGGCTCTGTCTTGAAAGCCGCGAGCCTGATCGAAAGTGATCTCAGCTTGGCGGCAAGGTCTCGGTCATGTTCTGATGTCGTGTTCATGCCGCCACAATGACCAACAGCGGCAAAACCGCGACCTCGAACACGTTTCTGACAGTCCTCGATCGCGATTGTGTACGTGGCGCGGCAAGGCACACCGGTCAGCCCTCGTGGTGAGGAAGCCCGAAGGGCCGTCTCGAACCACGAGGGCGGGTGGCGCATTGTTAGAGCGACGCGGTGGCCAGCCCATCCTTCGAGGCCCCTGCGGGGGCACCTCAGGATGAGCCTGGAGGCCTCCTCTCACGATCTGAGATACACCAATCACTCAGCGCGGAAAGACACCTGCGATTAGCCCTCATGGTGAGGAGGCCCGGGGGGCCGTCTCGAACCACGAGGGCGGGTGATTGCGGAGGTGGGAGCTGAGAGGACGCACCTCAGGACGAGGCCGGAGAGCCCCCCGCCCCGCCCTTCCTCTCCCGCCAGGCAAGCGGCGTCATGTCGGTCACGCGGCGGAATTCGCGGTTGAAGTTGGACTTGGTCTGGAAGCCGACCTCGAACATCACCTCGGTCACCGATTTCTGGGTAGCGGCAAGCAGCCGGCAGGCCTCGCCGATCCTGTAGTCATTGACATATTGCGAGACGTTCTTGTCCATCGCCCGGTTGATCGCCGTCGAGATCTGGCGGGCGGGAATGCCGGCCTTGCGGGCCAGCCGGTCGAGATTGAGATTGGCGTCGCGATAGAGTTTCCTTGCCTCCATCAGCGCATCGACGGTGGCGATCGTCTCTTTGTCCTCGGTCGTTTCGAACTTCAGCACCGCCTCCATCGTCTCGGCCGGCGCCCGGCTTCGGCTGGCGGCGGCTGCCGCAATGCCGAGGATGACGAGAACCGCGAGATTGCTGACGCTGATCAGCGTCAGCGCATGCTCACCATGCGCCCATGTGAAATCGAAAAAGACGAAGATATCGACCGAGGCCGACAGGCATAGCGCCGCCGCCGCGAAGATGATGGCCCGATAGGCCGGCACCGCTCCCTCGAAGGGCGCAAGCCGAAGCGCATCCGCGCCCGGCCGCATCAGAAGCAGGATCGCCAGGGCATAACCGACGAAGACAAGCACCAGCGCGATATCAATCACATCCCGCCAGACCACCATCAATAAGAGGATGACGGCAGTGGGCACGGCATGCAGCGCAATCCGCGCCGCCAGCGGCCGCCGGCTCGTCCTTACCAGCCTGGAAACCCCGGCATAGGCAAGCGGCGGCACCATCGCCGCGGTGACCGGCGCGATCACGCCTACCGCCTGCACTCCGTAGCCCCAGCGCAGGCCGGAGAGGACGGATTGCAGCACGGCAAGCAGGATCAATGCCAGAAACGGCAGGTTGGGCTGCGCCTCCTCGTCGCGCCTGAGGACGGTGACGAAGAGGATGAGCAGCAGAAGGGCAACGACGAAGGGAAGCGGAATGAACAGCATGGCCTGATAGGATCGGAGTGGCGAATGGATGGCCATCATTGCCGAGATCCTCACCCGGCGCGACCTCCATCATGTTTTAGGACGCGTTAGGCTGGGATTTTTTGTGAGCGATATGCCGGGCCATCCCTCGTCCGACGGTCCGGGGCCGCCCTGCAGATTCTGCGTCGAGGACAAGTGGCGGCGATTCATTGTGGCGAACCGTGCGCCGGTTGGCATTCCGCAGTGGCGCGCCCCGACAGGCGAGCGCGGATCATAAAATACCATGCACGCGCTCTTCGAGGGGCCTGCCTACCCGAGATCGCTTTGTGCTGCGCAGATCCGATCGACCAAAGCATCGAGATCGCCCTTTGGCGGACGGTTCTTGGCCAGGCGCTGCTTGAGATGCATGATCGGCTCCGCCAGAATTTCATCAAGGCTCTCGGCGCAGGTGAAGTCGCCCGCAACGCTTTTGACCTTTGAATTGTCAAAGATCGCCGACCATGCCTTGTCGCCACGCAGCGGGCCAACCCACTCCGGATTGTACCGGACCAGCGTGTCCGTCGGCACGTGCACGATCCTGGCCTCGACATCAAGCAATCTGGCGATCGTCGTTTGAATATCGTTCCAGATATGGGCGCGGTCGGAGGTGATGTGGAAGATCTCGTTCAACGCCGCCGGCTTGCCGAAAAGCCCGACAAAGGGCACCGCGAAATCAACCGAGCGGGTCAGTGTCCAGGGCGTGTGGCCATCGCCCGCCACGATGGTGGGCTCGCCATCCAGCATGCGTCTCGCCATGACATCGCTGTCGCCGATCATGATGGGCAGGCCCGTGCGAACGGTGTGACTGGGACGAACGATGGTCCAGGCGAGATTCTCGGAATTCTTGAGCAGCGTCTCGCAGGCAATCTTGTCCTGGCTATAGCGCCAGTAGGGGTTGATCGCCGGTGTCTGCTCGGTAATCACATAATGGCGCGGCGGCTTTTCATAGACCGAAGCCGAAGAGATGAAGATGTACTGGCCGCAGTGCCCGGCAAACACATTGATGTCACGCGCGACTTGATCGGGCGTAAAGGCAATGAACTGGCACACGACGTCATAATTGGCCTTGGCCAAGTCCGCATAGGTGGGCGCCGCGAGATCGCCGACGATCGAGGTAACCCCCGCAGGCAATGGGTCGCCTCTCAAGCTGCGGTTATAGACGCTGACATCGTGGCCCTGAACCACGGCGCGTTCGACGCACGGATAGGAAATCTGGCCGGTACCGCCAACGAAAAGGATTTTCAAAGCCATGGGAAGGACCTCGGTGTCGGATGTGGCGGGATATGCGGTCAGTCTTCATAGCGCGAAAGAAATCGGTCGTCTCCTGCAAAACACGTGCACCGGCTCACGTCGTTTGGGTCGACCTGTCCCGTAAACCAACGCGGTGGCATTCCACATAAGCCGGATCGGACGACGTGAGGTTCGGCCGCAACCAGCCATTGCCGATACCGCAAAGATCTCTATCTCAAGCCAATAATGCCCCTTCTGTTTGAGATCAGCACAAGACGGAGGCTTTCTTGAAGGATTATCTGCCCTATGCAGCCGGGGTGCTGGCAGGATTATTGGTCGCCTTCCTCATGTCTGGCCTGTTGGAGCTGACGGAGACACCGCAGCTCGTGCTTTTCGCATTGCTGCCGGCCGTCGGTGGCGCTCTCGTCGAACGCGTTTGCTGTCGCCGGCCCAACAATTCTTGAAGGGTTCCATGGCAAGGCTGAAAGAAATCGTCATCGATTGCGACATCCCCTCGCGTGTCGCCCGGTTCTGGGCGGAAGCGCTCGATGGTTACGACGTGATGCCATATGACGACGAAGAACTGGCCCGCCTTGCCGCGGTCGGACTGACACCCGAGACTGACCCGACCGTGATGGTCGAAGGTCCCGGAACCCGCCTTTGCTTCCACCTTCGCCAGGGGGAGCGTCCGGCCCGCAACCGGCTTCATCTCGATATTGCCACCCCCGATCGGACCAGGGAGGTAGAACGGCTTCTATCCCTGGGAGCGAGCTTCGTCCGCGAAGCGGATGGCTACACGGTCTTGAATGATCCCGAAGGCAACAATTTCTGCGTGGCGTCCGAATAGTCCGATCCGGGCCGAAAGGCGCGCTACAGGATGAACGGCACCCATCTCCGGACTGCTAACCAGAACCAACCGGATCTCCCGCGGAATGTCTGGATCAGACGCGATTCAGGAACTCGATCACGCGGAGGGTGAGCAGCGCGGTCGCATCCGCATCATAGGAGGGCAGTGAGCTGTCGGCGAAGTAATGCTGATCGCCTGGGTACAGGAAAAGCTCCGCGTCCTCGACCTTCTCCACGATCTCGCGGGCGGCATCGATATCGCCCTCGCCGACGAAGATCGGGTCGTTGTCCATGCCGTGGATCTGCACCGCGACGCCGGCCGGCCAGGGTCCGAAGGCCCATTCGCCGCTGATCGGCAGGCAGGAATAGAAGAGCAGAGCCCCGCGGGCGCCGGGACGCGTCTGCGCCAGCTTCTGCGCCGGCAGCACACCGAACGAGAACCCGGCATAGACGAGCCCGGCAGGCAAGTCGTCGGCGAGGCGCACGCCGCGCTCCCGCACGGCGTCGAATCCGATCTCGCCGATATAGGCGATCCCCGCTTCGATGCTTGGGAATGTGCGCCCGTCAAACAGATCGGGCGTGTGCACGATGTGACCGGCTGCCCTGATATCGTCGGCAAACGCACGCACACCCGGGGTCAGCCCCTGTGCGTGATGGAACAACAGGATCTCAGCCATAAGGAGCCTCCGGGCGGGACGGTCGGGCGCATCGCCACTCTACAGCGTCGCCGCCTCGCCGGAAAGAGTGCGGACACGTTGCCGAAACAACATCTGAAAACCCGTCGGAAACCGATAGGCGGGAAACCTCCTGACGCTCTACCGGACTGATAAGGTTGAAGAACCTTTCCGAGAGCTGTACATCGATTGCTCCATTCATAGTTTCAGGCTTTGCCGAACCACCGCGATGCGGCCTGCGCGGCTTCCTCATTGTCAGGCACAGCCTCACCAGCCCACGCCACGAAGCCGTCGGGGCGCACGAGCAGCGCGCTCAACCCCAGCCGATCCCTGGCGTCACTGGCGACATAGGTGATCACATTCCAGCGGCTTGCCAGCGCTTGCAGCGGTGCACCGGCGTCAAAGTCCAAAAGCAGGCCTTTGCCCTGCCTGAAGTGATCACCGAGCTTCGTGCCGTCGGCCAGCTCGAAATCAGGAGCGCTGCGGCCGACCAGCGGGTGACTGCCGCCAAGATCGTAGCAGAGAGAAACACCCCAGACGCGCTCGGCAAAGTATGTCGCGCCGTCACGCGTGTCGATCAGGTCGCGGATGATGCCTTCGAGCGCGCGCGAACTCCGGCTCGGCCGCATCAGTGCGACCTGGGCGCGCGACCAGTCGAGAATCTGCGCTCCCACTGGATGCCGTTCGCAGAAATAGCTGTCGAGCAGGCCCTCCGGCGCATCGCCGCGGATCGTCGCTGCAAGCTTCCATCCAAGATTCATCGCGTCGCCGAGCCCGAGGTTCAGGCCCTGGCCGCCCAACGGGGAATGGATGTGCGCAGCGTCACCCGCAAGCAGCACCCTGCCCTTGCGGTAAGCCGTCGCCTGGTAGGCGCGATCCGTCCAGGTGGTGGCAAGCTCAAGGCCCGTCACCGTGACATCGGCGCCGGAAATATGCCGCAACACCGATTGCACATGCTCGGGCGTGATCGGTTGCGTTCGGTGAAACGCGCCCCCATCGAAATCGACCATCGCGATGGTGCCGGGCTTTTGGTAGGTATACATGCCTGTCGGCGTGTAATGGCGGCCTGGGACGAGCTTCTCCGGATCGGCCATCTCGACTTGAACGGAATAGCCGGTGAACTCGGGATCGGTGCCAACGAATTCAAACCCGCCTGCCCTGCGCACGGTGCTGCGCCCGCCGTCACAACCGATGAGCCATCGTCCGAGAAAGATCTCGCCACCCGCGCGAACGGTCACGCCTCCGCCCGACTGATCGAAGCCATCGACACCGAGCCCGCGCCGGATCTCGACACCCATCGCGCTTGCGCGGGCGGCCAGGACGAATTCGAGATGCTCCATCTCGACCGCCATGCTGGTGCCGGCCGGACCTGGCAGGCGATAGGGCCACGTCGAGGTGTCGATGGTGTCGTGAAAGAACTGAATGCCGGCGAAATGGCCGCCCGGGCGACGCGGCTGCTGCATCCAATGCGCTGAAGTCCATTGATCTTTTTCGCGCTGCGGAGCCATGATGTCATCCAGCAGCCCGCGACGATAGAAGGCTTCGATGGTCGGCGCGGAAAGGCCGCGCATGCCGAACGCTAGCCGCTTCAACGGCGAATGCGGGTCTTCGGCTTGCTCCAGCACCAACACCGAGAGGCCGGCCAGCCGCAGCTCGCAGGCCAGAAACAGACCGACCGGGCCTGCACCTGAAATCACAACATCATGAATCACAAGAAAATCGGGCATGAACTACTCCTTTACGGTCGTTCGACCGGAGCAGTTCGTCGTTTCGAGAACCACACGGACGAACAGTGGGACGCTTGAGCAGCGTCCGTGTTCGTCGTGGAGAACTCATGCACGAGGCAAGGAACAGAGCTTTCGTTTCCGAAAGGACTTGGGCCAACCACACCAAATCATGCCTTTTCCGACAACGGCAACATAGCCGCCGGGCGATCGATCGGCAACAGAAGATATGCTCTTCTGAAGGTCTGACCTGACGGAGAAGCCCTTACGGCGGGGGAATGCCGCTTATGCCAGGTCTGACGTGAGGGAGATGCGCTGATCTGCCAGTCGGCCGATTTCATCACAGCAGCCCGGCAGAGCAGACGCTCTCCCGATTTGCCGTGTGAGACATCGGCGAACGCTGGCCTACGGCGCCGCACCAAAGAAGGCCAGCCGCGTGAAGATCGTGTAGTCCGCTTCCGATACCATCAGCGCCACGAAAACCAGCACCAGCAGCGGCGGCAGCAGGATGGCGTAGACGAGCGCCAGCCGTTCCCAGGCCATATGCATGAAGACGGCAACGATCAGCCCGGCCTTCAGCATCATGAACACGAGGATCAGCGTCCACCTCAAGTAGCTCTGGACGCCGAGATAATCGACCATGTAGGACGCCGCGCTGAGCACGAAGAGCAGGCCCCAGACGAGGAAATAGAGCCGGAGCGGATGCTGCTGTCCGGTGTGTGCTTGTACATGCACCGTTTGGGTTTGTGCGTGCGCTGCTGTCTCGCTCATGACGACCTCACCACAGATAAAAAAACGCGAAGATGAAGACCCAGACCAGGTCGACGAAGTGCCAGTAGAGGCCCATGATCTCGACGGCTTCGTAGCGGCCTTTCCGGCTGGTGAAGAAGCCGCGCCGTTCCTCATCGAAATCGCCCCGCCAGACCTTGCGGGCGACGATGAGGAGGAAGATGACGCCGATCGTCACGTGAGTGCCGTGAAAGCCTGTGATCATGAAGAAGGTCGATCCGAACTGTGCCGCCCCCCACGGGTTCTCCCAGGGGCGCACACCTTCGGTGATCAGCTTCGTCCATTCGAAGGCCTGCATGCCGACGAAACATGCCCCGAGAACCGCCGTCAGCAGCATCAGGATCGCAGTCGTGCGGCGGTCGCGGCGATAGCCGAAATTGACCGCCATCGCCATGGTGCCGCTGCTCGAGATCAGCACGAAAGTCATAATCGCGATCAGGATCAGCGGCACGTCCTGGCCGCCGATATGGAGCGCGAAGACCTCGCTCGGATTGGGCCATGGAACGGGCGTCGACATGCGGGCGGTCATATAGGCGATCAGGAAACAGCCGAAGACGAAGGTGTCGCTGAGCAGGAAGATCCACATCATCGCCTTGCCCCAGGAGGCGGTCTTGAAGGCCCGCTGATCGGAGCTGAAATCGGACGCGACACCGCGCAGACCGGCCGGCCTGAGGTCTGCCCCGCCATGTGTCTCGATAGTCTGTGCCATCTGCAAACCCCTTAGTTCAGTAGTGTGCGGCAGAGATCGACGAAATCATTCGCCCAGCCGGCAAAGAGCGCAAAGAGCAAGAGCCAGACGGCGAGCATGAAATGCGAATAGATGGCGGAAAGATCGACGCTGAGGCGCAGCCTCTCCGGCGCGACGTCGGTTGAAAATGCTCTGACCGTCGTGTGCGCGAGCACGGCAAGCCCGCCGAGGATATGCAGCCCGTGCAGGCCGGTCAGCATGTAGAAGAAGCTGTTGGCGGGATTGTCGACTAGCACGTAGCCGGCCGCCACCAGCTCCCGCCATGCCTGGACCTGTCCGACGAGAAAAGCGACGGCAAGGACAAACGCGGCGGCAAGCGCCGGCCGCAGGTTTTCCATGCGGCCCTGCCCCGCTTCTCGTTTCGCCCATTGCAGCGAGGCACTGCTCAAGGCAAGTGCCGCGGTGTTCACCCAGAGCAGCCGGGGAACCGGCATCGCCCACCAGTCGGCGGACGCCGCACGCATGAAATAGGCGCTGACGGCAAGGCTGAAGAGCGCGCCAACGACGCCGAGAAACACGAAGAGGCCGATCTTCACCGCCGGCATCGGCCGCCGCTCAGTGCTGTGATGATCCGGCAGTTGCACCGATCCAGTTTCCAGCCAGGGCTTCGAGGTCAGCCGCTGCCCGGAAAGCCACCAGATGATGATGGCGCCGATTGCAGCAAGGAAGACCAGGATGACGTTCATGCGTGGACCTCCCGGGTGACGCCGTCGCTTGACGGCACATTCTGCGGGATGAAATCCTCAGCCGCCCCCGGCACGCTGTAGTCATAGGCCCAGCGGTAGACGACCGGCAGATCCTTGCCCCAGTTACCGTGGGCCGGCGGCGTCTGCGGCGTCTGCCATTCGAGCGTCGTTGCCCGCCACGGATTGCCGCCGGCCTCCCTGCCCCGGAAAAGGCTCCAGACGAGATTGAACAGGAAGACCATCTGCCCGGCTCCGACAACAAGCGCCATGACGGTGATGAAAATGTTCAGCGTGTGGGCCGAAGGCGGAACGAAAGCCGTCTCTCCCATCTCGAAGTAACGGCGCGGCACCCCGAGCAGACCGAGATAATGCATCGGAAAGAAGATCGCATAGGTGCCGAGGAAAGTGATCCAGAAGTGGATATGGCCGAGCATGTCGTCGAGCATGCGTCCCGTCACCTTCGGATACCAGTGATAGATCGCCCCGAAGATGACAAGGATCGGCGCCACACCCATGACCATGTGGAAATGCGCGACGACGAACATCGTATCCGACAGCGGCACGTCGACGACGACGTTGCCGAGGAAGAGGCCGGTCAGACCGCCATTGACGAAGGTGACGATAAAGGCGAGCGCAAAGAGCATCGGCAGCGTCAGGTGGATATCGCCGCGCCACAGCGTCAGCACCCAGTTATAGACCTTGATCGCCGTGGGCACAGCGATGATCAGCGTCGTGGTGGCGAAGAAGAAGCCAAAGGCCGGGTTCATGCCGCTGACATACATGTGGTGCGCCCAGACGACGAAGCTGAGCGCGCCGATGATGACGATCGCCCAGACCATCATCCGGTAGCCGAAGATGTTCTTGCGCGCATGCGTGCTGATCAGATCCGAAACGATGCCGAAGGCAGGCAGTGCTACGATATAGACCTCGGGATGCCCGAAAAACCAGAACAGGTGCTGGAACAGGATCGGGCTACCGCCGCTGTGCTGGAGTTGCGTGCCCATTTCGACGATGGCGGGCATGAAGAAGCTGGTGCCGAGCACGCGGTCGAACATCATCATGACGCAGGCGACGAAGAGCGCGGGAAAGGCGAGCAGCGCCATCACGGTCGCGGTGAAGATGCCCCAGACGGTAAGCGGCATCCGCATTAGCGTCATGCCGCGCGCGCGTCCCTGCAGCACCGTCACCACATAGTTCAGCCCGCCCATGGTGAAGCCGATGATGAAGACGATCAGCGACGAAAGCATCAGCAGGATGCCCCAGTCCTTGCCGCCTGGTGTGCCTGACAGAACCGATTGCGGCGGATAAAGCGTCCAGCCCGCCCCCGTCGGGCCGCCGGGGGCGAAGAAGCCCGCAGCGAGGATCAGCACCGCGAGCAGATAGATCCAGTAGCTCAGCATGTTGGCGTAGGGAAACACCATATCGCGCGCGCCGACCATCAGCGGAATGAGGTAATTGCCGAAGCCGCCGAGGAAGAGCGCGGTCAGTAGATAGATCACCATGATCATGCCGTGCATGGTGATGAACTGGTAATAGTGATCGGCATCGATGAAGGCGAAATAGCCGGGAAAGGCGAGCTGAATCCGCATCAGCCAGGAGAGCACCAGCGCCACCAGGCCGATTGCGATCGCCGTCAGCGAATATTGCACGGCGATGATCTTGGCATCCTGGCTGAACACATATTTGGTCCACCAGCTGTGTGGATGATAAAGCTCGACATCCTCGACTTCGGCAGAGGGGATGGCGCCTGCGCTGTCGGATGGAATCTCGACCATGATCTCTCTTCCCTTCCCGCCGGTCCTTGAACCGGCACGCGGCCTCCGGCCGGTTCAGTTTGCCGGCGGTAGCTCTCCCGATGACGCCGTCAACTGGGTGAATGTCTGCTGCTGCCCGAGCCAGGTCTGGTAGTCCGCATCCTCGTCAACGACGACGGTGCCGCGCATTTGCGGATGGCCGACGCCGCAGAGTTCGGCGCAGAGAATCTCGAAGGTCCCTGTCCGCGTCGGCGTGAACCAGAAATAGGTGATCATGCCGGGGATCATGTCCATCTTGGCGCGGAATTCCGGCACGTAGAAATCGTGGAGCACATCGACCGAGCGCAGCAATATGTGGACCGGCTTGCCGATCGGCAGATGCAGCTCGCCGCCCTCGATGATGACGTCGTCGAGGCCGCTTGCGTCGTTTTTATCAAGGCCGAGCGGGTTTTCGGGGGTGACGTCGCGCGTCTCAGCGCGGCCGAGCTTTCCGTCGGCTCCGGGCAACCGGAAGCTCCACAGCCATTGCTGGCTGACGACCTCGACCGACGCGGCATCGGCAGGCACCGTGATGAACTGGTTCCAGACGATCAGGCCGGGCGCCAGCATCGCCGCAACGCCGACCGCCGTTCCCCCTCCCAGCAGCAATTCCAGCCTGCGGTTCTCAGGCTCGTAATGCGCCTTGTTGCCCGGCTTGTGCCGGAAGCGGAACACGCAGTAGGCCATGAACAAAACCACCGCCACGAAGACGACGCCGGTGATCCAGAAGGTGATGACGAGGGTGCTGTCGATATAGGTCCAGTTGGACGCGATCGGCGTCCACCACCACGGGCTCAGCACATGGAACAGCACGGAGCCGACGACAATCAGGACGAGGATCAGCACGACAGCCATGTCCGCTCCTCCTCGAGCAGGTCGACCCGTGAAACCGCATTCCGCAAAAAAGTCCGTGTTTATTATCGCACAGATAGAAAATATCGGCAATTACGGCAATTTAGGCATGCACCACCGGCCGCAGCCCGTCATTTGGAGTATTGCCCGTCATTTCGAGTATTGCTTGAGATAGGCGATGAGATCGGTGATCTCCTGGTCGTCCTTCACGCCGACGAAGGCCATCTTCGTGCCCTTCACCTTCGCCTTCGGATTGTGCAGATAATCGCGCAGCACCGTCTCGTCCCAGACGAGACCACCCTCGCCGGCCGCCTTCATCCCGGCCGAGTAGGCGAAATTAGGATGCGTTCCGGCCTTCCGGCCGAACAGCCCGTTCAGCGACGGGCCGACCTTGTTCGTATCGGAATCGGCGACATGACAGGTCGCGCATTTTTTGAAAACAGTGGCACCCGCCGTCGCATCGCCCTCCTGCGCTCCGGCGTTACCAGAGGAAAGAGCAATGACGGATGTGGCGATCAGCAGAACAATACGGTAATCCATGGCAAACCTCATCCTCCTCAAGGTTGCCAGCCACTTGCACCCTCCGCAATCTCTCGCGTGGGAGTAGTGGTTGTTATGGGATAAAGCTTAGTCCTTCGCGGCAGCAAGTCAATCGGCTCCAAAATTGGGGCCAGTTGAACGCCATCTGATGTCCGGTGGCCTGGGGATAACCGCCTTGATATCGAAAATCCGGCCAGCTATCCTCGGCTGCCGCCATTTGACCTACCCCCGGATCGAAAGCGCCTCTTTTACCGCCAGCTCGGCCATGGCAAGCGCCGCCTCGCGGGTCCCGGCTGCGGCGATGAAGCGGCCGTTGTGGCAGAAGCTCGCGCCCTCTATGCCGCAAACCGCCTCCAGTGCGCCATTGGTGAGCCCGGCCCAGGCCCCCGGCAGGTCTGCCCTGAGTTCGAACCCCTCCTCGGCGCGGCGAATGCCGGTCACGCACCAATCCTTTTCGCGCGGGTGAACGACGAACAGCAGGTGATCGGCGCCCGCCTTGAGGATGGCGGGACGGAAGGGCATGCCCCTCGGCAATTCCAGAACACGCCCCTGCCCCGCAGCCTCGATTGCCCGATGCACGATCGCCTCGGCCCGCAATTTCGCGGCACTCTGGGCGATCCTGGCCTCGACGAAACTGCGGGCAATGGCGAGGGCCGCGTGGAAGGCGCGGTTATCGGCCTCGGGGTCCGCTTCGTCGAAAACTGGTTTCAGGGTTTCCAGCAGCGCCGGCAGCGTCAGCCCGGCCAACGGCCCCGAGGGGCTGAGCGCGCCATTATCAGTCAGATCGACCGGCAGCACGAAGCTGGCGTCGAAAGAGCCATGCAGCGTCTCGATATGCGCTTCGGGAAGCCCGAAGGCTATGAGATAATCACGGCCGTAATGCTTCCAGATCAGGCCGAACGAGCTGTAGGGCTGGCCATCATCGCGCAACGGCGCGCCGCGTTGATGGTGATCGAATATCCCGATAGTAGGATTATAGGCTCCGCCGACATCATAAATGATCCGGTCTTCGCCCGGCGTGATCCACTCCGGCGCCCGGCTGCGGACGATACGCGCCTGCGGGAAAAGCCGGGTCACGATGACGCTCGACAGCAATTCGTCGGCATGAAAGCCACCGGAATGGGTGACGAGGAAATCGGGGATCATGGGAGTTATGCGCCTTGTCGTTCGCGGAGAGTCCGCTTGCAGGTCGGCACCAAATAACCGTTGCCGGCTGCTATCTCAACCCATACCTTAATCGGAATCGATTTAAGAATAAAATGATCCAGCAATTCAATGTGTTACAGCGTCCTTTCGCACGTCGCCAAGATACCGGCCTCTAGCTGGATTCATCGAAACCCCTGAGGGGTGCATCAGGAGTAAGAGGCAGTCCGTGGAGATCCCTCAGCACTTTCACGTTGTCGAGACGGCCGGATGGCTTGTGAACCACCGCATAAACTCCACCCTTCCCGGTTACCTCATGATCAGTTCCAAGACCGACACCAACGATCTGTCGGATCTGCCCGAAGACGCTTTGGCCGAATTCGGCCCATTGCTCGCAAGGGCTCAGAGTACGCTGAAACGGCAATTGAATGCTCAGCGCGTCTATATCGGCCGGTATGGACACACGCCCGGTTATCCGATCCATTTCCATGTGATCCCGATATATGACTGGGTGGAGGAGTTGTTTTGGAAGGACGCTCGCTATCGTCTGCTCGAGAATTTCGCAGAAGGACCGGGGGAAACAGCAATGGATGGCGCGGAACTGACGCTGTTTGTCTGGCGCGAGTTCTGCGAACGCGCAGAGCCACCGCCGATCAGAGGGCCTTCGGTCTCAGAGGCTATTGAGTTGCTGCGGGAGGCAATGCGGTTTCCGCCGCTCTAGATCTTTGAGCTCATGCATGTCGCCGAAAATGCCCGGTGGTTTTGGCAAGACGGCATGCGCCAAGAGAAGGGCCCAAGACAACGCCTGCCTCGTGAACCTGGCGATCCTATGGCCGAAAGCGAGGTCGAAGGTCTCCGACCGTCTCGACCAATAATCGCGGATTGCCTCCTTGAGATCGAAATTCCCGGCCGTCCGTCAATCCATGACGTATTGGATATGATGCCGGCCGTGCACGGCCGATTTCTGGACATGGGCGCGAACGCCGAAGACCCGGCCGATCATATCCTCCGTCAGCACTTCCTCCGGCGCGCCGGAGGCGACGACCTCGCCTTTCTGAAGCACCGCCAGCCTGTCGCAGAACATCGCCGCCAGGTTGAGATCGTGGAGCGCGACGATGCAGGTGATGCCGAGCTTCGAGATCAGCGAGAGAATGTCGAGCTGATGCTGGATATCGAGATGGTTGGTCGGCTCGTCGAGCAGCAGTTCGCTCGGCGCCTGCGCCAGCGATCTGGCAATATGGACGCGCTGGCGCTCGCCGCCCGACAGCGTCTGCCAGAGCTGGCCCGCTCTCTCCTGCATGCCCGTCCGCGACAGGGCCTCGTCGACGGCGGCATCGTCTCCGGCGCCCCAGGACGACAACAGCCCGCGATGCGGCGTGCGGCCGAGCCGCACCACGTCGCGCACGGTCAATTGCGTATCGGTCGTCGACTGCTGCTCGACGAAGGCGACGCGACGCGCAAGGGCTGCGCGCGGCAGCGATGAAATGTCGTCGTCACCCAACCTGATGATGCCGCTGCGAACCTTGCGCAGCCGGCAGATCAATCTGAGAAGGCTCGATTTGCCGGAACCGTTCGGCCCGAGCAGGCCGAGCACCTTGCCCTTTTCCACCGTAAGGCTGACGCCGTTGACGATGACAGTGTCACCGGCGGCAAAGCTCACCGCGTCGATGCTGATGCTCATGCCTTCCCCCGCACGCGATAGAGGATGACGGCAAAGGCCGGTGCGCCGAAGAGCGCGGTGACGACCCCGATCGGCAGGATCTGCTGCGGGATGATGATGCGCGAAATGATGTCGGCGCCGACCATGTAGATCGCGCCGCCGAGCGCCGTTGCCGGCAGCAGCCGCCTATGAGCCGGCCCGACGAGGAAGCGGGCGGCATGGGGGATGACGAGGCCGACGAAGCCGATCGAACCCACCATGCTGACGACGCTTGCCGTCATCGCCGCCGTCATGGCGAACAGCACGATCTGGACGCGGCGTACGGCAATGCCGAGCGAGGCGGCGGCATCCGTGCCGAAGGCGAAGGCGTCGAGCGCCCGCACATGGGCCATGCAGATGACGAAGCCGGCAAGCGCGATCGGCACCGACAGATAGACATCGGGCCAGCGCACGCCGCTGAGCGAACCCAGCAGCCAGAACAGGATGCCGCGCGCCTGCTCGGCATTCGCCGATGTCGTCACGATGTAGGAGGTCAGTGCATTGAAGAGCTGCGAACCGGCGACGCCGCATAGGATGATGCGCTCACCGGTTCCCGCCGCACCCGTCGCCAGGATGCCGACCAGCAAAAAGGCAATGACCGCACCGATGAAGGCGCCGCTCGACAGGCCGAGAACACCGTAGCCGAAACCGAGGATCATCACGCAGACGGCCCCCGTCGAGGCACCGGCGGAGATGCCGAGCACGTAGGGTTCGGCCAGCGGATTGCGCAGCAGCGCCTGCAGGATCGCGCCAGAAAGCGAGAGCGATGCGCCGGCGCTGGCCGCGACGAGCGCGCGGCTCAGACGATAATCCCAGACGATGCCCTGGTGGATGCGGCTGAGCTCGAAATCCGTTCCGAACAGACGGTTCGAAACCGCCTCCGCCGTCGTCGCAAGCGGGATGGCGATCTCGCCGGTCGAAACGGCAACGCTGATCATCATCCCGAGCAGGAGAAATGCCGCAATGGTGAGCGCGGCAAGCGCCCACCATCCCTGTTGCCTGACCGACACTGCCTTCACTGCGCCAGACCGAAGGACTTGATGCCGCTCGCCAATGTCTCGATACCGTCGATCGTGCGGATCGTCGGGTTCATCGACTGCGCGTCCATCATTACGAAGTGCTTGTTTTTGACCGCGTCCAGCTCCTTGGTCACAGGATCGTTCTCGAGGAAATCGACCTTGACCTTGGGATCGTCAGCGGCGTAACGGCGGCGGTCCATGGTCGCCAGAACGATCACGGCAGGGTTCGCCTGGGCGATGGTTTCCCAGCCGACCAGCGGCCATTCCTCTTCCGTCGTGACGACGTTCTTCGCGCCAATCGTCTTGAGAATATAGGCGGGCGCGCTGTTCTTGCCGGCGATGAAGGCGTCGCCATTGACCTCCTTGCTGGAGAACCAGAAGGCGACGGGCAGGTTCTTGCCCGAAGCGCCTGATATCGAAGCGACGGCATCCGCCTCGCGCTTCTTCAGCTCCGAAATCAGCGCATCGCCGCGCTCCTTCACATCGAAAATCTCCGAGAGCTCGGTAATTTCCCGGTAGATCAGGTCCATCGTAAACAGCTCCTTGCGCACGCCGTCGCCGCCATCGGTGTTGACCTTGGCGACGCAATCGGCCGGCGCGAGATAGGTATTGATCCCGAGATCCTTGAACTGCTCCCGCTTGCCGACCGAGCCCTGTGCGCCGACATGCCATTCGAACTCGGCCGTCACCAGGTCGGGCTCCTGCCCGACGACAGATTCGAAGCTCGGATCATTGTCGGCGAGCCGTTTTATCTTGCTGTTGGCCTCGGCATATTGCGGCAGGACGGGACCGACCCAGACGGCCGTTCCGGCGATCTTGTCGGCAAGGCCGAGCGAGAAGAGCACTTCGGTCATGCCCTGACCGATCGAAACCACTTTGGATGGCGCCTTTTCGAAGGTCACCTGCTGGCCGCAATTGGTGATGGTCAAGGGATATCGGGTCGCGGCAAGGCTTGGTGCCGCAAGGCCGGCGAGCCCGAAGGCGAATGTCATGGTGGCGAGAATCTGGCGCATGGAAAACCTCGATGAAGGGAAAAATCACGGCCGTTCCGCGCATATGCGCGGACCGAAAGCACGCTTAGGCGCGCACTAGCCGCAGGAGGCCCAATCGAGACGGATGCATGCCGGAATTCGGCGAAGGTTCAGCAGGTCAATCATATCTGTTCCTTGTCCGGGCATCCCCGCCCGGTTGATTGGATCGTGATTGACGGCAGGTCTCCTGGCTTGCGGATATCCGTCGTTTCATCCTCCTTCCCGCGATATCTCGCAGTGGCAGGGCTATGAGCCCTTCAGAGATGGCCAGTCGCTGGCCACTCCTGAGATGATCGACAATCCGCTTACAGTTGCGGGGGCAGCCACGGTCTCGGTCCCTACTGGGTCGTCCTCACCGTGTTCCCTATTAATCCCCTTGGAGTCATCTTCAGGGAACCGTCGCACCCAGTTACGTCGCCTGCACGCGCGCCGTCAATGCATATTCCGAAGGCGCCATGCCGCCAGCGGATAAATATATCGCGCACATAGCTTCACGCCGCCGTTCGGTGCACGAACTGCCGGTCGCGGTCAGTCTCGGATATGACCTCGGAAAGCGCCTCCTTGCGACAGGTACAGTCCCCGCGCCATTCTTGACCTTCGAAAATTACCCATTGATACGGTCCAGTGAATGGTCTAATTTTCTGGAGGAAACCAGGCTGCACTGGTCCTGGGGAGTGCGAACGATGCGAGTGTCTGTGACGGATGCCAAGGGGCAATTGACCGAGTTGGTCCGGCGTGCCGAGGCGGGTGACGAGGTCATCCTCACCCGGCACGGTCATGCTGCCGTGAAACTGGTTCCGGTGAGGGCAGCGCCCGATCGGAAATCCCGCCGGACGCTGATGGAAGCGGTGCGGGCCTCCGCCATAGCCAAAGCCGCCGACGGGCCGCCGGCCGCACGCAGCCAGGATTTCCTCTACGCCGACGACGGCCTGCCCGAATGATCGCCGTCGACACATCCGCCCTGATGGCGATCGTGCTTGGCGAACCACAAGCCGATGCCCTGATTGCCGTCCTCGAAGCCGAAGACGATCTCCTGATCTCCGCCGGCACGGTCGCCGAAGCCTTGATCGTCTCGGCCCGTCGCAACGTCGGCGATGAAATGGAACAACTGATCGACGGCCTCGGCTTCGAAATCGTGGCCGTCACCCCCGCCTCCGCCCGCCGCATCGCCGAAGCCTACCGCACCTGGGGCAAAGGCGCCCATCCTGCAAGTCTGAACTTCGGCGACTGCTTCGCCTACGAGGTGGCTAGGGAACATGGGTGCCGGCTGCTATTTGTGGGGGATGATTTCGTTAGGACCGATATAGAAAACGCGCTTTGAACGATGCGGCGATTGCCAGCGCCGGCCGGCCCTACAATGCATCCAGCGGTATCTTCAGATACCGCCTGCCATTCCCCTCCGGCTCGGGCAGCCGCCCGCCGCGGATATTCACCTGCAGCGCGTGCAGCATCAGCTTGGGCTTGGGCAGCGTGCGATCGCGCGCCTGGCGCAGCGCCACGAAGCCGGCCTCGTCGATGCCTGCAATATGCGGATTGGCGCGCTTCTGTGCCTCCACCGTGCTTTCCCAGCGCGGGTGCCGGCCGCCGGGCTGGTAATCGTGGCCGGAAAAGAGACGGGTCTCCTCGGGCAGCGACAGGATGGCCTGGATCGAGTGCCAGAGGGCGGCAGCGCTGCCGCCCGGGAAATCCGTGCGCGCCGTGCCGGAATCCGGCGTGAACACCGTGTCGTGCACAAAGGCGGCGTCACCGATCACATAGGTGATCGAGGCGAGTGTGTGCCCGGGCGAAAAAATCACGCGGGCTTTAAGCGCACCGATCTCGAACGTGTCGCCATCGGCAAACAGCCGGTCCCATTGCGAGCCGTCGGTCGCGAGCCCCGGCCAGTTGTAGATCTCCTTCCAGAGCGTCTGCACGTCGATGACATGGGCGCCGATCGCCGTCGGCGCGCCGGTCTTCTCATGCAGATAATGCGCGGCGGAGAAATGATCGGCATGCGGATGCGTGTCGAGGATCCACTCGACCGTCAGCCCTTCGCTTTCGATATGAGCGAGGATGGCATCTGCATTGGCCGTTCCCGTCGCCCCCGACATCTCGTCGAAATCGAGCACCGGGTCGATGATGGCGCAGCGTTTCGTTGCCGGGTCGGAAACGACATATTGCACACTGCAGGTGCGGGGCTCGAAGAAGGCCTTCACATCAGCCACCTGCCCTGACCGCTTTTCCAGCCAGCGTCGCGCGCCGGCAAGATCAAAACCGAGGTTTTGACCGAAGGCCTCGACATCTCCGGGCTTCATCCGCCCGTCGAGCACCTCGCCCAGCGCATAAAGCGTCAACGCCCGCGTGCCGCTCTTGCAATGGGCGACGACCGGTCCCTTGGCCTCGGCCATCGCCGTCTGGAAGGCGCGGATATCGGCCTCGGTGATTTCGGTCCCCTTCACCGGCACGAAGCTGTAGGCGAGCCCGGCGGCAGCGGCGGAAGCCTTTTCCGCCGTATTGCCCGGCTGCCCCGGCTCCTCGCCATCCGGTCGGGCATTGATGGCGGCGACAAAACCATCAGCCGCGAAGGCGGCAAAACCTGCGGCGTCGGGCTGCCCCGCCACCGATATCAGCTCATTGACCCTCACGGATGTCATCGAAGCCCCCGCGCTGCCCGCACCAGGCATTGTCGCACGTATATCGATACAATCTCACAAGTATATTGCCGAACGCAAGAATAGGCGCTTGGTATTCCTCCGTGCCTGTCGCCGGCCTGAAAAGCCTGAGGACGCCAGCGGGAGACGCCGCCCAACCCCCCCCTCGGCCGAGCCGTGTACCGTCAAAACGACAGCGTTGCCGCACCTTCCTTGATCTCGGCATGCATGGCGCTGGCGCCGACGATGACGATCCCGTCGAGTAAGTCTTCCTGCGTATAACCGCGCGAGGTCACACAGGGTGGGCAAGCCCAGATCGTGCCGCCGCGCTGCTGGAAATTCTCGATCAGGCTCGACAGCGGATCGAGCGGTGGCACATGCGTCATGCGCTGGCCGCCCTTGCGCACCAGGTCGATCCCGGTGCTGGTGAGGAATACCGAGACCTTCAGCCCGGCGGTGAT
Source organism: Rhizobium sp. CRRU65 (assembly GCF_048551595.1). Taxonomy (NCBI): domain Bacteria; kingdom Pseudomonadati; phylum Pseudomonadota; class Alphaproteobacteria; order Hyphomicrobiales; family Rhizobiaceae; genus Rhizobium; species Rhizobium sp. CRRU65. The sequence continues at coordinate 60,755 of NZ_JBLYZH010000006.1, forward strand.
GCCGCCATTGGCAATGGTGAAGGCGACGGAGGACAGTTCGGATTCGATGCCCTTGGTCACGAGCACCACCAGTTTGTCGCTTTGAGTTTGCATAGTATTCTCCTTCAGTGGTTTGAACGCACTGATGATAGGAGGACGCGCGGCGCGCGTATTTGGCCGGAATGCGTGAAGCCTTGTCCGAAAATCCAGACGCTGCGGGTGTTGCGCGCGACGACGTGCTGTCGGCGCTGCTGTCGACGATCCGCCTTTCGGGGTCGCTGCAGTTCTGCTTCATGCCGACGGGCGACTGGCAGACCGATGCCACGCCGTCGCTGGCAGGCCTTTCGGCCAAGGCCTCGGGCACGATGCCGTTTCACATCGTCGTCGCCGGCAGTTGCTGGCTGAAGACGGAAGACGAAGAGACCGATTTGGAAGCCGGCGACGTGCTGGTCTTTCCCTTCGGCACTGGACATCAGCTCGGCGCGGGAAGAGACGGCATGTTGGTGCTGCCGACCCGCGACCTGCCGCAGAAGCCATGGCGTGAGATTCCCGTGCTGCGTTACGGCGACGAGACACAAGGCGTACGGCTGCTCTGCGGCTATCTGCAGTGGGACGGGCTGAGCTTCGCACCGCTTCGGCAGGCCCTGCCCAGACTGATCCATGTCAGGACGCGGGCCGCCAATGACGGTGACTGGCTGCGCGCCACCATCCGCCAGATGGTCGAGGAGGTCGACAGGCCGCGTGCCGGTGGCGTCTCGATGCTACCGCGGCTGACCGAAATCATCTTCATCGAAATTCTGCGCCACCAGATCATGATGGCAGAGCCAAGCTCGGTCGGCTGGCTGGCAGCCCTCGCCGACCCCTCGCTCTCGCGCTGCCTTTCCCTCATTCACGACGATCCCAGGCGTGATTGGTCGCTGGAGCAACTGGCGGCGGCATCGGGAATGTCGCGCAGCGCGCTGGCCGAACGCTTCCAGGCGATGCTCTCGACATCACCGATCCGCTATATAAGGGACTGGCGGCTCTACCTCGCAAGCGTGGCGCTCGCCACCTCGGGCCAGCCGATCGCGTCGATCGCCTATGACGCCGGCTACGCCACCGAAGCCGCCTTCAACCGCGCCTTCTCCCGCGCCTTCACCACCCCACCAGCGGCCTGGCGGGCGACGGCGCGGGCGTAGAGGGTGATCGGCTCAACAAGCGCCAATGCTCAAGAGAGGATGGCAGGAAGATGCCGTGACATCCATGGGTGGAAAGAATCAAAGGATGCGCTAATTAGATCCACCATCAAAATCTGGAGCGAGCCTTGGATTCGGAATCCCCTCAGCCACTCACAGCTCGCTTTCCTGTCGGAGGCGGGGAAATTGGCCGACTGATCCAGGCTCGCGACTGGAGCAAGACGCCCCTCGGTCCTCTTGACCTCTGGCCGCAAAGCCTGAAGACGGCCACCAATATGCTTTTGCTGTCACCCGTGCCGATCGTTCTCTTATGGGGCGAAGACGGGGTGATGATCTACAACGACGCCTACTCCGTGTTCGCGGGCAGCCGTCATCCGGATCTTCTCGGTTCCAAGGTCCGCGAGGGCTGGAGCGAAATTGCCGACTTCAATGACAATGTGATGAAAGTCGGGCTGTCCGGGAAAACACTCGCCTACGAGAACCAGGAGCTGACGCTGTTGCGGCACGGCAGTCCGGCTCCCGTCTGGATGAACCTCGACTATTCGCCCGTCCTCGACGAAAGCGGAAAACCCGCCGGCGTCATCGCGATCGTTGTCGAAACGACGAAAAGCGTCCTTGCCCAGCGCCGGCTGCGCGAGAGCGAAGAGAGGTTCAGGGCGTTCACGACCGCGACGACCGACATCGTCTACCGTATGAGCGCCGACTGGCAGGAGATGCAGCAGCTCGACGGACGCAACGTTCTCGCCGACACGGCCAATCCGACTGTCGCGTGGCAGGAGGTCTATTTGTTTCCCGAGGACATTCCGGCGATCCAGGCGGTGATCGACGAGGCCATATCAAGCAAGGGTGTTTTCGAATGCGAGCATCGCGTCCGCCGCGCCGACGGCAGCACCGGGTGGGTGCTGTCACGGGCTGTTCCACTCTTGAACGACCCAGGCGCCATTGTCGAATGGTTTGGGGCCGCGACCGATATCACCGAGCGGCGACGCAAGCAGCAACAGCTGGAACTTGTCGTTCATGAACTCAACCATCGCGTTAAGAACAATCTGGCGATGGTGCAGGCTTTCGCATTCCGCACCTTCCGGGATGCCGAAGACATCCCTCGTGCCCTGGACAGTTTCACGGCGCGGCTGGTGTCGCTCGGCCGTGCCAATGATCTGTTAACAGGCGAATTGTGGAGCAGTGCCTCCTTGAAACAGACACTCGACCAAGCGACCGTTCCGCATCGGCCGGACGGCGGGCGGTGGGAGTTGACCGGAGACGAAATCCGGGTCTCCGCAAAGACGGCGCTGGCGCTGACCATGGCCTTTCACGAACTCGGCACGAATGCCGTCCGCCATGGCGCATGGTCGAATGATGGCGGCGCCGTTAGCGTCAAATGTTCCCTCCAAATCATCGACGGAAAGCAACGCTACCGCATAGACTGGAACGAACATGGCGGACCGCCTGTCGAACAACCGAAGCGGAAGGGCTTCGGCACGGTCCTCATACAGCGTGGCCTTGCCGCGGAGACGGGAGGCAATGTGGAGATTTCGTTTGCCGAAAGGGGTTTTTCCTTCAGCCTCGACGCTCCGGCAGACCGTCTTCGGAACGAATGACATGGCCAAGCGTGTTCTTGTCGTCGAAGATGAAATGACCATCGCCATGATGATCGAGGATATGCTCGTGGACCTCGGTCACGAGGTCGTCGCGACAGCCGCGCGTTTGCCCTCGGCGCTGGAGGTTGCGGCCGATGGAAATCTTGATTTCGTCATTCTCGATGTGAACCTGGCCGGGCATCAGTCATTCCCGGTGGCGGCAGTCCTTCAGCAGCGCGGTATCCCGTTTGCCTTCGCAACCGGATATGGGCCAGCGGGTATCGATCCCGCCTTTGCCGGCCGGCCAGTGCTGACCAAGCCGTTCACAACTGCCGACCTTGCCGCTGTCATCGAAAGTGTCGGCTGAGACCCAAGAGGGGCCGACGCCCAAGTCCAAGAGCCGCCCCAATGAGACGTGTTGTGGCGGGCGATGGCGCAGGGCTGAGGATCCGATCGACACCCTGATGGACGATCAGCGCGGTTGCGGGCCTGTCAATCCGAGGGCCAGCGTGATGTCGTTGATGATTCCCAGTCGCGCTTCGATCACCGCGACTTTCTCGGGCGTATCGGCACCAAAAGCCTCGATATCGATGAACATTTGCTCGCAGCCGCCTGGCGTGACCGTCCGAACATCTGGCCGGGTTCCTCGCCTATGTTTCGCCAGCTGTGCGGTACATGTGGCGGCAGAACGACGACGGTTCCCGCAGGCGCGTCGAACGCCTCGTCGCCGCATTGGAATCGATAGAGCCCGCGGATGACCCGAAAGACTTCCGTCTCCCGGGTGTGCGTGTGCGGAGCCGGACCGTGACCGGGCGGCGTGAAGGTTTCCCACATCCCGAGCGCGCCGCCGGTCTCGGCGGCCGTGGCATGGATGACGATCCTCGCGCCAAACGGCGTCCTCGCCACGCGCTCCTTGCCGGGCAAAGAGACGACGACGTTCCTGAAACTCGACATATCCACCTCCCCCTTGATTACGGGCTTTGGGCCACGCTCACGTCGTCACCCTTGCGGCGCAGGCACGTCGATCATGGCTTCGATATTGTATCCGTCGGGATCGAGAACGAAGCAGGCAAAGTATTTCTCGCTATATTGCGGCCGCGGACCGGGCGCCCCATTGTCCCCAGCGCCGGCTTCGAGCGCGGCCCGATAAAACGCCTCCACTTCCGCTCTGCTTTGGACCCGGAAGGCAACGTGCAAACGCGTCAGAGGCGGCTTGTCGTCGGTGTGCTGGATCTCGAACAGGCTGCCGCCGACGTCGAAGGCCCAGAATACACCCTCCTTTCCGAAGGAGAGGCGATAACCCAGAGGTTCGAAAGCGCGTTCATAGAACAATTTGCTCTTCTGCAGGTCACTCACTGGGATGGTGATATGATCGATCATGCCGTGCCCTCCCTATCGTTCCGCGTCCCATCATAGTTGAATCCCGGCAGCGGAAAAGCCGACAAAGCCCACCCGATACCCTGCCAACGCCGCCCGCGATGAACTCTTTCCGGCCGCTCGACATCGGCATCAATATCAGCCTAAGGTCCCGGGCGGGGATGGACGGGAGGGGATAACCGATGTCCCTCAGCTGGTCGGGCGTCAGGTCTGCCAATGCCTCCGTCTTGCGACGCTCCGCTGCCACTGCCGGAGTAGCTGCCGCTTCAGCGGCTTCTTCGGAACGAAGGGGGCATGCCGGGCTATTACCGCCCCCTTTCGGCTAATTGCGAAACGATGCTGCTTCGTGCGAAAATGCCACGCGATGGATCACACGGGCGAAGTTCTCATTCTCACCGGGCCGCCGGGCTCGGGAAAAACCACGACGGCCGAGGCGCTCGCCCGCGAGCCCGGCTCGCCGAAGGTCCATCTTCATTCCGACGATTTCTGGCATTTCATCAAGAACGGCGTGATCCCGCCCTATCTGCCGGAAGCGCATGAACAGAATATCGTTGTCGTCGACGTGTTGACGAAGGCGGCGGCAGGCTATGCCGGCGGCGGCTACTTCGTCGTCGTCGACGGCATCGTCGGGCCGTGGTTCCTGGAACCATTCCGGAAAATCGCGGCACCCCTCCACTACGTGATTCTGCGCCCGTCGCTCGATGTCGCCATCCGGCGCTGCCGGGAGCGCGGCGGCGACACATTGACCGATCCCGGCCCTATTGCGGCGCTCCATCAGCAATTCTCATCACTTGGCCCGTTCGAGCAACATGTCGTCTCGACGGAGGGGCACGACAGGGAAGACACGTTGCGCAAGGTGATCGAGGCTACGCACAGCGGCATGTTTCGCCTGGCGTCATAACGCAAGCCCCTCAGCTTTCGGCGCAAGCGGCAGACATTGCCGGGATTCTCTTACCCGATCCCGGTTCGAGCGAGTCGGGAAATTCATGAGCGGACCTCATGAGTTCATGCCGATATCTCCGGCTAATCGCCGCCGGGCTTTGCCCTATCTTGGGATCAAACCTGGGAAGGAGGACTTGAAATGATCAAGCGCAAGCTCGGCCAAAGAGGCCCTGACGTATCGGCGATCGGCTTCGGCTGCATGGGGCTGAACTATCATCGCGGGACGGCGATGGAGCGCGGTGATGCCGTCGCGCTCCTGCGGGCGGCCCACGACCGGGGTGTCACCTTCTTTGACACGGCCGAAGCCTACGGGCCTTTTACCAACGAGCAACTCGTCGGCGAGGCGCTGGCGCCGATCCGTGATGAGGTGGTGATCGCGACGAAATTCGGCTTTAGGGATGGCCGGCCGGAAGTTGGTCTGGATAGCCGGCCGGAACGCATCCGTGTGGTCGTCGAAGAAGCCCTCAAGCGGCTGCGCACCGATCGCATCGATATCTTCCACCAGCATCGGGTCGACCCGGCCGTACCGATCGAAGAGGTGGCAGGCACGGTGAAGGATCTGATCGGCGCCGGCAAAGTGCTGCATTTCGGCCTGTCAGAAGCGGGCGTCGAAGCAATCCGCCGCGCCCATGCCGTCCAGCCGATCACCGTGTTGCAAAGCGAATATTCGCTGTGGTGGCGCAACCCGGAACAGGAAATCCTGCCCGTCGTCGAAGAGCTCGGCATTGGCTTCGTGCCCTATAGCCCGCTCGGCCGCGGCTTCCTCGCCGGCAAGATGGACGAGAACACCAGTTTCGAAGGCGGCAACGATCACCGCAAGACCAATCCGCGCCTCTCGGCCGAAAACCGCAAGGCAAACCAGCCGGTGGTCCATGCGATCGAGGTCATCGCCGCTCGCAGAAACGCGACCGCGGCCCAGATCGCCATTGCTTGGCTGATGGCCCGCAAGCCTTGGATCGTCCCCATTCCCGGCACCACCAAGCTGCACCGGCTGGAAGAGAATATCGCTGCCGCCGACATCACCTTCACATCGGAGGAACTGGCCGAGATCGACGCGGTCTTCTCAGGCATCGAGATCCACGGCGACCGCTACTCCGCAACATCGGCAGCCCGCGTCACGCGGTGAGCCGACGACACCGATCGTTCGATGCAACAGCACGAACGTTCTTGTCTGGTGCGCCGGCGTTGGATGGATGCAAGGAGCAGCGTTGCGGCGTGTCCTTCGAGGCTCCGCCCTATGGGCTGCGCGCCTCAGGATGAGGGCCGTTGGAGGCTGCCGCATACCCAACAACAGGCGTGAGTGGACGCGGCAACCCCTCTTCCGTCATGCTCGGGCTTGTCCCGAGCATCTGCAACCGGTGCAGCAGAGCCTCGGCACAAGGCTGACATGACGGAGAGCGAGGCGGCGTTCGCGCCAAACTGAAACCGCCCGCGAGAAAACGCGGGCGGCGGCATCATCGTGTGGCATCCGCCTCGAGCGCAGATGATCAGTCCTGGCCCTGCAGGCGGTCCATCACTTGCAGCAACAGATCGGCGCAGACCTTCATCGGTTCGTCCTCGGCGCACTTCAGGTCGATCCGGGTGTTCCCATCCTCGATCCGGAAATGCGCTGCCTTGGACGGCGGCGGCGGCGGGCGATGACCACGGAAACCACGGAAGCCCATGTCGCCTCTCCGACCATGCCAGCGGTATTCGGGGCGATCTCCCGGCCGCGCATCCGGCCGGTCCGTCATCTGCTCATCGTCATCAGGAGTGGACGGAGACGGCGGCGGAGGCGGCGAGCCGGGTTCAGCCGCTGCCGGTGGAGTCCCGGCGGATGGCGGAGCGGGCGGCTGTTGGGCGAAGGCTGTGCCGGCGAGTGCTGCAAGGGCAAGGCCTGATAGGAGAAGTCGTTGCATGGAAGCGTTCCTTTCGGAGTTAGGAGGCGTGTCTGTAAACACCGCAGCGCGGCTTTGGTTCACGCCCGTCACGGCCTGTGATCGAAATCTGCAAATCGTCTGTGCGGCGGACCTTTCGGCGGACGCAGCGCTTCCGTTCGTCCATCCTGACGAACGAGGTAGCTCGCATGCACGAAGCCGTCGTCGAAGCGTCCCTGGACGGTGACGGCTTCGTCCTTCGCGACAAGATCCCCATCCTCGCCAGCCCGGCCGGTTTCAACAAGCGCCTTGCCGCTCTCGTCCTGCAACACGAACTTGTTGCCGTAGATCTCGGCAACCTTGCCTTTGATGGTAACGAGGCTGGTGGCCGGCATGGCCGAAATCGCCACCGGCGTCAGCGGCGCCATCTCGGGCGCGGGACGCATCATCTTCACGGCGCTCGCGCCTCCGGCAGCCCCGATGACAAGCGCCACGGCGGCCGCGATCACAGGGATCGCCAGCCGGCGACGGCGCTGTCCTGGCGGCACGGGCGTGGCTGCGCCCTCGGGATGCGCGTTGTCCTGGTCTTCGTTCGGCATATATCTGCTCCTTGCTTCAGTAATGGCCGCAATCTAGCCGCCCCACCCCCTCGCCTGCCTGAACCTCTCCGTTCAGATTGAGTTAAGCTCGGCCCGATAGTTTCGGGCCGTTCCCGTAGATGAAAGTTCTTCCCATGCGCGTACTGCTCGTCGAAGATGACGAAGACCTGAGCGGCCGGATCGCCGCCGTGCTGCGATCGGAGAACTTCGTCGTCGATATCGCTCGCAACGGCGAGGACGCTCTCCATGCGGGGCTGACCGAACTCTTCGATGTCGCAATCCTCGACCTCGGCCTGCCGAAGATCGACGGGGTCAGCGTGCTGAAGGGCTGGCGCGAGGGCGACCGCAACCTGCCGGTTCTGGTGCTGACGGCGCGCGACGGCTGGCCGGACAAGGTCTCGAGCTTCAAGGCCGGCGCCGACGATTTCCTTGCCAAACCCTTCAAGGTGGAGGAACTGGTGCTGCGCCTGCGCGCTTTGGTGCGCCGGGCGTCCGGTCACGCCGCCTCGCGGCTCGTCTGCGGCGCGCTGGTCTTCGATGCGCAGCTCGGCACCTTCGAGCTCGACGGCCTGCCACTGAAGCTGACGGCGCTGGAATGGCGGGTGCTCTCCTGCCTGATGCTGCGCAAGGAGATGATCGTCGACCGGCGCGAACTCACCGAGCGCGTCTATGATGGCGATGCCGAAGTCGACTCCAATTCCATCGAGGTCATCATCGCCCGCCTGCGCAAGAAGCTCGGCGGTGAACGCATCGAGACGATGCGTGGCCGTATCGAGACGGTGCGCGGCCGCGGCTATATGCTGACGTCGGCATCATGAAGGCCCCCTCCCTCAAACCGAAATCGATCGCCGGCCGGCTGCTGATGTTCTCCGGCATCTTCGTGACTCTGGCGCTTGTCGTTGCTGCCATCGTGCTCTGGCTGGCGCTGAAAACGGTGGTGCGCGAGCAGGTCGACCAGCGTTTGGACATCCAGATCGGCGCCCTGGCCGCTGCCGTGACCCGCGACGCCGAGGGAAGGATCGCGCTGTCCGCCCCGCTCGACGCGCCGCCCTTCGACCGCCCCTCCTCCGGCTGGTACTGGCAGATTGACGATGGGCAACAGCGCCTGACCTCCCGCTCCCTGATGAACGGCACGATAGACGCGCCGCCACCCCGGCAGGACCTGCGCCATGTGCTGATGGGCATGCCGACATCAGGCAGTGGCGGCGATCGAGGAAGAGGGCCGCTCTATCTTCGCCAGGCCGTGCGCAGCATTGACGGCATGACGCTGACGATCACCGCGACGGCGCCAATGATCGCCCTCGTCGGCCCGGCGTTCCGCGCGCTCTTCTGGCTGGTGCCCTGCATGCTGCTGCTCGGCCTCGTGCTAATGGCCGGCACGCTCTGGCAGATCCGCTTCGGCCTGCGCCCGCTGAAATCCATGGCAACCAATATCGATGCCATCAACCGGGGAGAACGCGCCCGCCTGCCCGATGAGGCAACCGTCGAGCTTGCGCCGCTCTCGCTGAAAACCAATGCGCTGCTGGCAGCCAACGAAGAGAGGCTCGCGGCAACGCGCATCCAGTTCGCCAATCTCGCCCACGGCCTTAAGACCCCCGTGGCGAGCCTGCTGCTGGCGCTCGACGAGCAAAACGATCCGCAGGGCGCATTGCGCAGCCTCGCCGCCCGCATCGACAACCGGATCAAACACCACCTCGCCGCCGCCCGCCGGGTGATGGCCTCGTCGGACAATGTCGCCAGCACCGACGTGGCGACTTCGGTCGCCGATCTGCACCGGGCGATCGGCCAGATCCACGCCGAGCGCAACATCGCCTTCGACACCGATATCGCGCCGGGCCTGCGCGTCGCCTGCGACGAAAGCGATGTCGAGGAAATGCTCGGCAACCTGATCGACAACGCCTTCAAATGGGCCGCCTCCCACGTGAAAGTCAGTGCCCGCCGCAACGGCCCGACCGCCCGCATCACCATCGAGGACGACGGCCCCGGCATCCCCCCGGACCGCCTCGCTGCTGTGCTGCTGCCGGGTGTGCGCGAGGACGAGCATGTGCCGGGCAATGGGTTTGGGCTGAGTATCGTCAGCGAGCTGGCGGGGTTGTATGGCGGGTCGCTGGTGCTGGAGGCGAACGGGGCGATGGGGTTGCGGTGTGTGTTGTGTTTGCCGGCGGCGGTGGGGCTGGTCCTGCGTGATGACGACAAGCTAACCAATGGCATCATTCGTTCAGATGAGCTCAACCCGTGACAAGGCTGTGGAGGCGGCGCCAAGCGATCGTGCTTCGGAGGGCCGGGGCCGCTTCAGCTATATCCGCCAGTAATGCTGGAAGTTCGTGGGGCACGTAAGAAGGCTGTAAGCCGATAACCCGATCCGCGACATCCAGAACTTTCATGTGGCCAACGTTTCGCAAAGGGGTCGACTTTGTCAGCGTCCGCAGTACAGCCGACATATCCCGCCTCTTCGAAGGTTTCCTGCCGCACTCGCGGCATCGGCCTGACGCAGGGATGTCATCGTTGCCGCCAGCATCACGGCCGCGATCAGCTGGTCGTGTTTCAGATAGGTCATCAGTGCCACCCCTCTTCTTCAAATCGCCATCTATCCTGCGTGTTATTGTTGATCAGGGAATCAAAAAATGACCGGTAGCTAAACGTGGCAGAGTCGGAAAAACGTGATGACAAGTTTACTTGGACATATGCAATCTGGTTTTTGCCGTACCTGTCGCAAATTTGGCTATGGTGGCTGGCCCCCAAATGGGACTGGTGGATCATCGGCCTTATCACTCTCGCGCTGACCGTGATCGCCATCGCCGGTTCCATCTGCATCAACTTGGCGCGGCGGCGCTGGTGGCGTGTCGTGTCGCTCTTGATCACACCCCTTCCGTGGCTAGTCATTTTTTACATCGTTGCTGTTACCGGCATAACGCCCGACAGCGTTCGATTTGCTTTGAACAAGCAAGCGTATCTGGCAGAGATCGAACGAACCGATGTGACGAGCGGTGAGCCGCGATTCAGGACATTTGCATTGGACAGTATGTTCAAGGCGACAACATCCACGACGCTTGTGTACGATGAGAGTGATGAAATTGCCCTGCCCAGCGGCGAGCAATCCGCCGCCTGGCAACAGCGAACCCAAAAATTGTGCTCGGAAAAGAAAGAATGCGTCAATCTCTATCCTGGCTCGGACTGGCCTTTCAGCGTCAGCAAGGTTGGCGAACACTTCTATATTGTGTATCAAAACTTCATTGACGCGTTTCCCTAGCGACCGATCGTCATTGCCGGGACAAGGCCGGCTGTCCTGCGATCCGCGTCCTGTCATCGGTGCTTCTGCGTCTTCCAGTTTTGCGCTTTCCACCGCGGGTCGGCTCGCGATCGCGAGGAAGTCGTCGCAAAGGCGCGCGCGAGAAAAGCGGTCCGGTTCGCGTAAGGGAGTCCTGTCACGGCCGCCACCTCGCCGATGGGGCAGGAAACGCACGATAGCGTTTTATCTCGATGGGATGCCCGCTTTTGGCGCAAGGCTGCTTTCGCGACCTATCCCTGAAGCGTAATTCTCAGCTCCCGGCATAATGCTCCCTTCCTCAAAGCCACAACCCAGCCCCCTTCCCGATAACCGCTCCCGCCGAGACGTCTTTCGCCTCGCCTCTGCCTTGTTGCTCGCGTATCCTGACGCCCGATTCGCCGTCCGCATACGAGGGTGGGCATGAACGAAGCATCAAAGGAGAGCGCGATGACGGACGCCAAGAGCGGCATTTCTGGACTACGGCCGCATATTACAGTCATTGGCGTCGGTGGCGGTGGCGGCAATGCGATCAACAATATGATCGCGGAAAAGCTGGCGGGCGTCGAATTCGTCGCCGCAAACACGGATGCGCAGGTGCTGGCCACCTCCAAGGCGACGCGCCGCATCCAGCTTGGCGCCAATGTGACGGAGGGTCTCGGAGCCGGTTCGTTGCCTGAGGTCGGCCATGCGGCTGCCGAAGAGTCGCTCGATGAGATCATGGATCACCTGGCCGGCTCGCACATGTGCTTCGTCACCGCCGGCATGGGCGGCGGAACGGGTACGGGTGCCGCACCTGTCATCGCCCGCGCTGCGCGTGCCGCCGGCATCCTGACGGTCGGCGTCGTCACCAAGCCCTTTACCTTCGAAGGCAACCGCCGCATGCGGATGGCGGAAATCGGCATCGAGGCGCTTCGCCAGGCGGCCGATACGGTCATCGTCATTCCCAACCAAAACCTCTTCCGCATCGCTGATGCGAAAACGACGTTCGCCGATGCCTTCATGACGGCCGACCGTGTGCTCTATGCGGGCGTTGGCTGCATTACCGATCTGATCGTCAAGGAAGGCCTGATCAACCTCGATTTTGCGGACGTGAAGTCGGTCATGCAAGGTATGGGCCGCGCCATGATGGGCACTGGCGAAGCCTCCGGTGAAAGCCGCGCGATGAAGGCGGCGGAAGCTGCAATTGCCAACCCGCTTCTGGACGACATCTCGATGCGGGGCGCCAGGGGCGTACTGATCTCGATCTCCGGCGGTTCGGATATGACGCTGTTCGAAGTGGACGAAGCGGCAAGCCGCATTCGTGACGAAGTGCAGGAAGACGCCGATATCGTCGTCGGCGCGATCTTCGACCGCAGCCTCGACGGCAAGTTCCGTGTCTCGGTGGTAGCGACCGGCCTGGAAGGCGCACCGCTGTCCGCATCCGCGCCTCACGCGGCCGAGCAGGTTCAGACGCGCACTCTGCAGTAGCGTAGCGGCGCGATCCGAGCACGACAGCGTGCCGCGTCTTTTCGGGCGCGCGGCGCTATCGTGCTTCAATGTCCTGCGCTCCGGGGAAATCGCCGCGATCACTTGTCGTTGATTCGCGATCACCTGTCGTTGATCGTGGGAAGGTGCGTTTCGACCTCTACGCGGCGCTTGTCATCCAACGGCTCAATGTGCTTCTGCCAGAAAGCCTCGGCCTCCGGCGTGTCATCATCCCAGTGGCGGATCTTGACAATATTGTCATCGATCTTGGCCAGCCGTTTACCGCCAAGCCGCAGGTATTCGTCCGCCAGTTGTTTCGATCGGGTCGTTTGCATGTCGTGTTCCTCCATAGGCGAACCGAAAGGCCGATCGTCATTACCGGGTTGGCTGGCAATCGGCATCCCCGTTATCGGCGCTTCCGCGCCTTCCAGTTAAACAGTGCGGCGGGATCATGGTTCCAAATCATCGGCCGAAACCGGACCACGCGGCCGGCTGAAGGCGTCGGCCGCCATCCATGTTCCACACGGCCCGCCGGGACAGCCGGAGACGCCTCGTACTGGCTGAAGAGCGGCCTTGTCCGGAACAGCAAGACTGCATACGTCGGGGCGATCTTCGACCGCAGCCTCGACGGCAAGTTCCGCGTTTCGGTGGTGGCGACCGGTCTGGAAGGCAGCCCTCTGCCTGCATCCGCGCCTCACGCCGCCGAACAGATCCAGACGCGCACGCTGCAGTAGCGTGGCTGCAATTTCGCTGATTTGTGTTTACGAAGGCTCCGGCCGGTTAAACGCCCCGCCGTAAGAAGAACGGGCGGGGCGGCGTCGGCATTCGGCCAGCAAAGACCGTCAGGCGAAGAGTATGTCCGAGATATTGTGCACCACGGAGATTTCGTCGATCCCGGTGTTGGTGATGTAGAGATTATCCGCCGCTGAGTCATAGACCACGTTGGTGATCAAGTCGTCTCCCGGTATGGCTATGTTGACGTCAACCGTTGTCTTGACCCAGTTTCGAAGTCGAAGGCCGTGCCGATATGCTCGCTGCTGGAGGAATCGCCGAAGAAGAACGTGCCGTCGACGGCAAAGCCGTATCCGAGCCCGCCCGCCGCGAAGGTCTTGGATTCGATCGGGTTCAACGTTTCGGGGTCGATCTTCGAGACCTGCCAGGTGGAGTCATTGATGCGGCCGACGACGTAAATGCCGGTCGAATCCTGCATCGTATTGACGGCCGTGAATCCACCCCAGTCGAACGTACCCGCCCCATTCTCGCCGATAAGACCCGGGATCGGGTCGCCCCTCTGATCGGACGATCCGTCGGCGGCATCCCATTTTGCGAGATAGGTCTGATCGGGGAAAGGGTCCTCCTCGCCTCTCGCCTCGTTGGTTCTTCCGATGATCTCGCCGCCGCGGACAGAAAAATAGGTTCCGCCGATGTCATATTCACCCTTGTCATAGTCGCCGAGAGAGATGGCGCCGCTGGCGTTGTCGGCTTCAAATGCCGAGACGTTGTCGTAAATGCTCACCATGGGACCATCTGGGAAACCATGGCCGGAACTGACGTAATACTGGCCGGTTAGCGGATCGATCGCGACCCCTTGGAGTTCGTAATGGTCCAAGAAGGGGCGCACCACATCCGCCTGGGCCTCGACATGATTGGTGTTCAACGACTTCCCATCAGTCACGCCGTCGACGGTCAGGGTGATCACGCCGGCATCCGCGTGACCAGCGCCGTCGGAGACCTTGTAATATTGGAGTTTCTCGGTGGCATGCTCGCCATCATCGAGGCCCGCCTTCACGGCCGGGTCGAGATCGTAGGTGAAGCTTCCATCGCCTGCGAAATGGAAGGTGCCGAATTCGCCCGCCACGTCGGTCGTCTGCCCTTGCCCCTGACCGGCAGGAATGCTGGTGCCCTCGACCGACCGCAGGAAGAGCGCGCCCGCCTCTCCCGGGTGATCATTGGCAAGCACGTTGCCTGCCATCTCGCTTCCTTCGCGGAAGGAGAAGGCGTCGTCGACCGCGACCGGCGGGGTCGTGACCCCGTGAATGTCGAGCGTGAAATGGCCGACATCCGTGTTGCCGGCGCCGTCGGAGATCTTGTAACCGATCGTCTCCGTCAGCGTCATCCCCTCAACGAAGCCCGCCTTGGCAGCCTCGTTCAGCGTATAGGTATAAGAGCCGTCGGCGCTGACGTGGAACGTGCCGTATTCACCCTCGATATCGGTGACCTGCCCGGCCGTCTTGGCAAGAACTCGCTCGCCATCGAAGAAGTTGAGGAACATGTTGCCGGAACCCCCGGCCAGATCATTATCCAGCAGATTGCCCGAGATCACGTCATTCTCAGAAGCGCTGCTGACATCATCGACCGCCACAGGTTTTGCAAGCTCTGTCATGGATATCTCCTTCAAGATCCATTCGCCTTAGTCTATCGGAGGAAAGCAGCTGAGATCGGATTGGTCAATAAATTTTCTATCAAGAGTAGTATTTTAGGTTTTTACAATTTTGTTATACTTTGGGGCTTCGCCCTAACAAGAGGCGGAGAATATGAGCGAGGGCGCTATTCCAAACTCCCTCATTCCTGTGCTCGTCACAGGAATCCAGTACGCCCAAGTCCTTGGGCGCAAAGGCTCCTTGCCTGGAAGAAAGTCATTCGCAGCGCAGACGCGCCTTGGCTGGATTCCTGTGACGAGCACAGGAATGAGGGAAGATAAGTGGGCGCCCATCAGCGGCCTAGAAGGTGAGGCTGGGTGTGCGGCGATCGGCTAAATGCGAGAAGCAGCGTTGCGGCGCGCGCTTCGAGGCTTCGCCATGCCGGCTCAGCACCTCAGCATGAGGGAGGATGGAGGATGCCGCGCGAGTGCTCAAGAGAGCCTCATCGTGAGGCGCGGAAGCCGAAGGCTGGAGCCTCGAAGGACGAGGCGGACGGCAGCGATCCCTTAGGCCCAAACCCGCCGTTACTGCTCGGGAAACTTCGCATAGTCGCAGATCCCGGTGAAATAGAAGGTTTGCTCTTCAAATTCAGACTTTGAGAGCCCGAATTCGACAACGCTCATTTTCTTGTCGGGATAAATATAGGCCCGCCCCGATGAACTCCCCGAGCCTGCCGCAGTCTCCGGTGCCGAAACCCGTGTAAATCGGCACTGTATTACCTTTGAAGGTCCCCTTCAGCACCCTCTCGATTTCAAACTCATCGCTTGTTATCCGCGGTATTTCACGCCTCGCTTGCGGATCCGGCATACCGACGCCAATTGTCACCGATTTCATGCGGCCCCTTACGACCAGATCGGAACTGGCAAATTTCTCCTTATCGGACATTTCTTTGCAACTGCAGGCGGATGCCGCCGAAGCCGACAACGCCATCAAGACCAACCCGGCGACCAAGGCCACGGCACGATATGAATTCATTGAAATCCCCCATCCGCACGGCTCAAATCTTGCACTCATCGATGCACAGCATGACGGCAGATTTGTCCGGATTGAGGCGATGAAGATCGCTATATCATCGATCGACCAACCGCCCTCGCCTCACCCCACCAACCCCTTGATCTTCGCCGCATCCTCCGCCGTCGCCGGATTGTACACCACCATGCTGAGGTCCGGCCGGCCATCCACCTGGAAGGCGGAATATTCGAAAGCGAGTGGGCCGAGGATGGGGTGTTTGATGTGCTTGGCGCCCTCGCCGTGGGTGCGCACGTCGTTGTCGCGCCACATCGCCAGGAATTCGGGGCTCTTGCGGCAGAGTTCGTCGACGAGGGGCTCGACCTCGGCCGCAGCACCCGCGCGGGCCGCATCCACGCGGAAGGCGGCGACGACGAAGCGGGCGACACTTTCCCAGTCGTACTGGGCGGCGCGCACGCGCGGATCGAGGAAGATGAAGCGCAGCACGTTGCGCTCTTCCGGCGGCAACGCGCCGTAGTCGGTTAGAAGCACAGTCGCCGCCCTGTTCCAGGCAATCACGTCCCAGATGGCGTTGCGGATCAGCGCCGGGCTCGGGTCGAGCGCATCGAGCACGCCCTGCAACCTCGGCGTCACGCCCTCTTGCCTGTGGTAGCGCACCTCGGGCGGCCGACCGAGACCGATGAGGAAGAGATGTTCGCGCTCGACATCGGTCAGCATCAGCGCGCGAGAGATCCGGTCGAGCACGTCGGCAGACGGCGCGCCGCCACGACCCTGCTCCAGCCAGGTGTACCAGGTCGGGCTGATATTGGCGCGGCTCGCCACCTCCTCGCGCCGCAGACCCGGTGTGCGCCGCCTCTCCCCCGCAAAGCCGAGGGCGGCGGGATCGAGCCTGACGCGGCGCCCCTTCAGATAGGCGCCGAGCCGATTGTCCGAGGTGACGAATTCACCCATCCTGTTAGCCTTTATACCATGATAATGTCACTACTTTACCATGATAGAGGCAGAGCAGATATGTGTCTCCAGCAAAAACGGAGATATCAGATGCGCGTATTCGTCACTGGAGCCACCGGCTGGGTCGGCTCAGCCGTCGTCAATGAATTGGTTGCCGCCGGCCATCAGCTGCTCGGGCTCACCCGCTCGGACAAGGGAGCGGATCAACTGACTGCCGCCGGGGCCGAGGTCCATCGCGGTACGCTCGATGATCTCGAAAGTCTGAAGAGCGGTGCGGCTGAGGCGGACGCCGTGATCCACACGGCTTTCAACCATGATTTCTCGAAATTCGCCGAAAACTGCGCCGCCGACCGGCGCGCCATCGAGGCGCTCGGCGAAGCCCTCCAGGGCTCCGATCGTCCGCTGCTGGTCACAGCCGGTCTCGGCTTTGCCCCCGGACGTGTTGGCACCGAGAAGGATCCGCCCATGCCGACGTCGGAGACCTACCCTCGCACCTCCGAAATCACCGCGGTATCGCTTGTCGCGCGTGGCGTGCGCGCCTCCACCGTCCGGCTCCCGCCCTCGGTGCATGGCCATGGCGACCACGGCTTCGTGCCGATCCTGATCGATTTGGCCCGGCGCACGGGTGTCTCGGCCTATATCGGCGAAGGGCAGAACCGCTGGCCGGCCGTGCACCGGCTCGATGCCGCCCGGGTTTATCGCCTGGCGCTGGAGCGCGGCGCCGTCGGCGGCCCGTTCCTGGCAGTCGCCGAAGAGGGAGTTGCCTTCAGGCAGATCGCCGAGGTCATCGGCCGGCGGCTCGATGTGCCCGCTGTCTCGCTCTCACGGGAAGAAGCGGCCGAGCATTTCGGCTGGTTCGCCATGTTCGCCGGCATCGACATCCCGACATCGAGCGAGCATGCCCGAACGCTGCTCGGCTGGCAGCCGCAACAGCCCGGCCTCCTCGCCGATATCGATCATCCCGCCTATTTCGGCGGGTAGGAACCGTGTCCACATATAAAAATGGAGCATTTCCGTCACTGGAGAAAACGGAAATGCCTGCCGGCTTGGCTCGTGAGGAGAACCAGCGGCAGTCCCATCGGGTGCGCGGCAGCGAAGCGGGGCGCCGACGGCGGGTGAGTGAGCGTTTCCCTCAAACCCGCTGCCTGCGCAAAGGGCACCGCGCCGGCAGGAAATATGGAACCGTGTCGTCCGCCATCGGTTGATCAGAGGTCCACCTCAAACATGGAGCCGAAAAATGAGCAAGACCAACGCTCGTGAACTTCAGAAACGCGCCGAACGGCAGGTGAGGAACACCAGCGCCGGCGGCCATCTCGGCGGCACATATTTCGGGCAGCAACCGGACGGAAAAACCGCCTCGTCGACCAGCAACGACAGCGCCAAGGCGCGGCCGAACGACGGAACCAAATAAGCGCCGCAGGCCTCACCTCACCGAAGTAAAGAATTCTCCTGCGCCCAGGGATCTGGGCGCCTCCCCTGCTCACGCCATCCACCTCGCTATTGATCGGCGACGCCTCAGCGCTAGCTTCTGCTCGCGGCCGACCGGGCGCGGGGGATACAATCTTTGGGCGAAGGTGGAGGGGCGACGTGGCATCCTATTCGATTGACGATGCGATCCGGGAACTTGCGCCAGCTCTCGGCAAAGCGCCGGCGGGCGCGGTCAGCGGCGAATGGACAGCCACCACGATGCAGGCGGGGCATTCCTCCCGGACGGGCGGCTACCGCGATGCCGAGGAAAATTATGTCCCGGAGGCCTCCAGGCATCCGCTCGATATCATCTCGGATGTCATCGAAAAGCTGGGGGAATCAGGGGTGCCCCGCTTTAACAAGGTAGTAATCCAGTGGAAGAAGCCGAAGTTTCCCTTCATGCGGGGAGAGATCACGCTCGAAACTAGCTATGACCGGACGATCGTGCCGCGAGGGCCTGACGACCCGATCTACGAAACCACCGCCGCTGTCCGGCGCGCCTTCTGGCAGAGCCGCGGTACAGTGCAGGAGGACTTTGCCGCTGAGCGCGGAACGGCCAACATTCACGCCCAGACAAAATGGTTCGGCCCGCATCGCCGCATCCTCGCCATCCATGCGCCGGGAAGGCTGACACTTGCTACCGACGGGCTGTCGACCCCCTGGGCCGGCATATCCGAGCCGGAGAACGGCGTCGAATGCGAGCTTTTCATGGAATTCGACGCCGCGACGTTGGAGGCGGCCGGGATCGAAAACTGGGCGAACCTGTTGATCAACATCGGCGACCTCGTGGCAGACGGTTATCGCGTCGCCCGTGACGTCGAGAAGCACGGCTGCATTCTGTTCTGCCGGCTGACCGAGGATTACCGCCCCATGACCCGCATCATGCTCAGCCGCGACCCCGGGCGCATCGACGGCCTGCCTTTCGGCCCCGTACCGCTGATCCGTGCAACGCCGATCGCCGAAACCGAAATCGACGGGCAGGACCTTTCCGACGACTGGGGCGCTGCGGCCGCCCGCAACGCCCTGGCCAAACGCGGCATGAGGATTGATTGATGTCGCCAATGTCGGGCACCAATGCCGCGCGCCAAATGCCCAGCGCTTGTCGCCCGGCCGGCGCAATCTTGTGCTATTCCTGGATGTCTGGTTCGACGACCTTGGCGAGGTTTCGCAGCGACTCCTGCCAGCCGAGATAACAAGCCTCGGGCGGAATGACATCAGGCACGCCGGCCTGCACGATATCCACCTCGGTGCCGACCGAAACCTTCTTTAGCGTCACGGTGACTTCCATCTCACCAGGCAGATTGGGGTCGTCAAACCTGTCGGTGTAGTGCAGGCGTTCGCCCGGGACGAGCTCGAGATATTCGCCGCCGAAGGCGTGGCTATTGCCCGTCGTGAAGTTGCGGAATGACATTCTGAACGTGCCGCCGACAACCGGCTCCGAATGGTGCACGGTGCAGAGGAAGCCGTTCGGCGGAAGCCACTTGGCAAGCGCGTCCGCCTCCAGGAATGCGCGATAGACTTTCTCCGGGCTGGTCGCCAGAACGCGGTGCAGGCGTATGGTACTCGGCATGGTCGTGATCCTTTTTGGATTTACGGAATGGACGAACCTAGGACGGGCGTGGCTTGGCCGATCCGACACCGGATCGAATTTTTCTTCAAGAAAAATTGCTCCAGAGCATGTCGCGCAAAGTGCCCAGTGGTTTTGCGATAACGATATGCGCGGAAACAAAGACCTAAAGCGCAAGCAGCGAATCTGAAAGATTGCGACGCGCTTTAGGGGTATCGCCGCTCAGCCAGGCATACCATCGAACTGCGGAAGATCGAGCGGCCTTGCCCAGGCGAGCCGCCGCCGGGTGAACATTTCGACCCCCGGCTTGATCAGTTCGGGCCGGTCGAGGCTGCCCAGCGTCACGAAGACGAGGCCGGGGAAGCTCTCCAGGTTGCTGCTGAACAATCGGGCGCCGCAATCGGGGCAAAAGTTGCGGTCGAGCCCTTTGCCTGAATCGGCGATGTAATGAAACGCCTTCGGACTGCCGCTGATCACGGTGAAATCGTCCTGCGGCAGGGCGAAGAACGTGGCGGCCTCGCCGCCCGTCGCCCTCTTGCAGTCCAGGCAATGGCAGTTGGCGACAAAGTTCGGGTCGGTGTCGAAGGCAAATCTCACTGCGCCGCAGGCGCATTGCCCCGTATATTTCCTGGTCATCTCCCGTGCCTCCCATCCTGTGTTCGAACGTTTGCGATTGGCTCTGCCTCCCGTCGTGCGCAGACGTCGTCGAGACGCGCCTGCGACCGGGGGTTGGCACAAGCCGAATGAGGAAATCTCGACCTCCCTGGGCAGCAATCGTTTCCAAGGGCTGAAGCGCTTAAGCCGCGGCCTGCTTTCTCAAGGCATCAAGCAACGTCCGGGCGCCCTGTTTTGACGAGGCCGGGTTTTGGCCGGTGATCAGCAGGCCGTCCTGGACGACATGCACACCCCAATCCGCCGTCTTCGAAAACTTTGCGCCCTGCTCTTTCAGCACGTCCTCGAGCAGATAGGGAACGACTTCGACCAGATGCATAGCCTCTTCTTCCGAATCGGTGAATCCCGTGACGGCCCGGCCCTTGGCGATGGGCTTTCCATCCGGCGCTTTCACATTCGTCAGGATACCGGGTGCATGGCAAACGAGCGCCACAGGTTTTCCCGCCGAAAGCATGTCCTCGATGAGCGACAGCGCATTGCGGTCGTTCGTCAAGTCCCAAAGCGGACCGTGCCCGCCGGGGAAGAACACGCTGTCATAGTCCGCCTGGTTGATGTCGGACAGCTTCAGCGTGTTGGCGAGCGCCCCCATTGCGGCCGCGTCTCGTTCGAACCGTCTCGTGTCTTCCGTCTGGAAGGCCGGCTCATTGCTCTTCGGATCGAGCGGAGGCTGGCCGCCCTTCGGCGAAGCGAGTGTGATATCGACCCCGGCGTCGCGGAAAACGAAATAAGGAGCAGCAAGCTCCTCGAGCCAGAATCCCGTCTTCCTGCCGGTGTTTCCCAACTGATCATGCGATGTGAGAACCATGAGAATTTTCATTGCTCAGCTCCTTCAAGCCGGCCGGCGGACAACGCCGTCGGCACCCGGATTTACGGTGAAATACTGCCTGCAATCTCATGCTGAAACGGGAGAGGACATAGAGCGGCTGCGCTGCGAAACAAGCTCTCCCGCGCGGCGTTTGCTAGAATTGCTTTAGCCGAAGCCTAACCAGACAACGGAGGTCGCCCGCGACATCCGTTCGCTGGGCTGAGCCGACAGGTGTATCAAAGGCATTTGAAAAGCCTGACCGGCTTTCCCGGCCCACGCCGGATGATGCCCTTGGCTTCCAGATCCAACTGAACGGCCTTCAACCACCATCCGGCCTTGGAACCGCCGGGGAATTCGACTTCGGAGAGGTGCGGCAGGATGGCGATATTTGCCTCTGCCACAGTCAATCCGGGTGCCTGCGCGGGGAGTGCGGCCAGCAAAGCGTGGCGCATTGCCATGTATTTGGCCTTGTTGACCCGCTCCGTATGGTGCGGCGAGGTTATGCTTTCAATGAGGATTTTTTCGTCGTCAGGCATCGATAGCTCCTTTGACAGTGATGTCGGGGACTTTGAAGCCCATCGCAATCCACGCGGTGAGAAGTCTGCCATAGAAGCCGGCCGTCGCCAGTGCGCCGGAAGGCACGTCATCGGGCACACTCGCGCGATCGGGCACATTCTGGGTCATCGTGCGCAATTGGAGGGGTGGAAGCTCGTCCTGCTTCCAGAGATTGCCGTAGAAGCTAAGCCAGTGGCCGCCCTTGAACTCCAGAAAAATGGGCGTGTTGCAGCAGGACGCCAGGACACGTCGCGTTGAAGCATTGGGTCCGAGGCGGAACTCCTGCAGGTTTTCGGTTCCGGCCAAAAGGCTGATCCGATCCTTGCGATAAAGCACGTAACGCGTACCGCCATGGATCGTCCGGATCGCCTTCGGCAAGGGAAGCGACTCCAGCCTGCCAGCCGCGTCACTGCAGCTCTTGCAGTGGCATTCCGCGCTGATGATCGGGGCGCCGCGCACTTCGAGGTGAAAGGTTCCGCAGGCACAGGTCAGATGGGTTGTCTTGTTGTTCATGACATCGCTCGCTGTTGAGGATCGCTGGATAGCCGCAAAATCAAACTAGACCGTTTGGTTCCGTTATAAGAACTAGACGGTTCAGTTTGATCGTGTCAAGTAGGGTTGGAGCGGAGATCGAGAATGTTGATACCGGGTATGGAAGCCGACCTGGCCCATGGGCGGGCTGGCACTCGTTCAGAGCGCAAACAGGCGGCGATCGTCGGTGCCGCGGCCGAAGTCTTTCTGAGCACCGGTTATGCCGGAGCCAGTATGGACGAGATCGCCAGTCGGTCCGGCGTGTCCAAGCAGACGGTCTACAAACACTTCTCCAGCAAGGAGGCACTGTTCGTCGCGGTGCTCACCCAGATGATGGGCGAGGCAGATACCGCCGTTCACACCGGCCTCCCCCAGGTGGAGAATCGCGCTCAGCTGGAAGCCTACCTCCTTGACTACGCCGTCCGCCAGCTCACCATCGTCCTGACGCCCGGGCTGATGCAATTGCGCCGGCTCGTGATTGCGGAGGCGCAACGCTTCCCGGAACTCGCCAAGCTGCTTTACGCGCGCGGGCCTGCACGGGCGCTCGAGGTCATGGGCAGCGCTTTCGAACAATTGGCCGGCAAGAAGCTGCTGCAGTTCTCCGATGCAACGGTGGCCGCGTCACAGTTCAACTGGCTGGTAATGGCCGACCCCGTCAACCGGGTCATGATGCTGGGCGATGCGGCCATCCCGACGAAGCAGCAGATTCACCGCCACGCCGAGGGGGCCGTCACCACGTTCCTGGCGGCATTTCTGCATCCAGAGAAGCGGTGAACGCCACCGAAAGTCCGGGTATCACAGCGGCAATGACTTGAATTTTCCGCACGTGCCAACAGGCCGGCGGTCACAAAGCCGCCGCTCAATCGTCAGCAAATCGCCCCGTTACCGCCGCACCGTGCCCTCTTAAAGGTTCCATCGTCGCGACCTCGCCCGGCCTTTAAGTGGCTGAGCGATCGACCGAGGCGGTCTTGCTGCCAATCAAATCATGCACTTGAAGAGGAATGAATATGATCACTCGTTACACATCTGTCGCAGCATTGAGCGCGACAGTCTTCAGTCTGCTTGCTTTCAGCCCGGCATCCGCTGTCGACATGGCCCAGGCGCAACAGCAGCCGGCACAAGCGCAGCCCCCGGCACAGGCGCAGCCGCCGATGCAGGGACAGCCCGGCGGCAACGGTCCGACGGCAGCCGTCAGCGATCAGAAAATCGAAGCCTTCGCCGTTGCCTATCTGCAGGTCGACAAGGTCAGACAGGAATATTCGGCCAAGATCGGCGCGACGAAGGACGAGACTACCAAGCAACAGCTGCAGGAGGAGGCCAAGAAGCAGATGGTCGATACCGTCCAAGCCTCTCCCGACATCTCTGTCGAGGAATATTCGTCGATCCTGACGGCCGCGCAGAGCGACCCGGCTCTGGCCAAGAAGGTTCTGGAAAAGATAGGCACGCCGCCGCCGGGCCAGGAGCAGCCGCAGCAGGGGCAGCAGCAGCCGCAGCAATAGGCAGTGTAGCGCTTAAGTCGCCATGAACAGGCTGCGGATGTCTTGCCGTTCGCGCCGGCAGCAGAGCCCGCCAATTGCCGGGCTCTGCTTTCCATCTCGGCAGTCGACGAAGAGATCGGCTAGAATAGGACGTCGTCCGAAAACCGCTTACACTTTTCGGCATCGTGCTCTGGTTCAGTATTGCGACCCGCTCTTATTGTTCAGGTCGTGCCGTTCGGTGCCTGTCAGCGGCGGGTTGAAAATGCTGACGAGAACGAGATCCTGATCCTTGCCGCCGCGCAGATAATGCCGGTCGTGCTTGTCGAGCACGTAGATATCGCCGGCGCGGATCGGAAAGACGTTGCCGTCCATATCCTCCACCTCGCCCTCGCCCTTGATGCAATAGCAGGCCTCCAGGTGATTGCGGTATTGAAGCAAGGCCTCACTATTGGCGCGAACGACGGTATGGCACACGGTAAAGCCCATGCCGTCGTCTTTGGTCAGCAGCCGGTGGCTCGTGCCGTTGCCCCAGTCGACGAAACGCTCGGTGAGCTCCACCTCTTTCAGATTTCTAACGAACATCGCCGGTTCCCGTGATAAATAATTGAAGATATGGCGATGATTCATTTTCATCGCCGGCAACATTTAGCTATTGAAATGGCTGGCATTTTCAAATGATGATTTCTGCATCATCTGTGAGGAAATTTTACAAATGCAATTGCCGCCGTTAAACGCATTGCGTGCTTTCGAAGCCACGGCTCGGTTGATGAGCCTTTCGAAAGCCGGCGACGAGCTGCACGTTACCCACGCGGCGATCAGCCATCAGATAAAGCATCTGGAAACCTGGCTCGGCCGCAAGCTGCTGCAGAAAGCGGGCCGCGGTATTACGCTGACCGCAGCCGGCGGCGAATATTACCGGGCCGTCTCCGGATCGCTGGCGGCGATCGCGCATGCGACCGGCAATATGCGGCGCGATCACGACATGCGCGCCATCACCGTCGGCTGCATTCCCTCAATCGCATCGCGCTGGCTCGTCCCCGCCCTGCCCTCCTTCCAGGAAAGCGACCCCGATCTCGACGTCAGGATCGTCTATGCCCGCGCCGAAGAACGCCTCGACGACGAGAGCCTCGACGTACTGATCACCATGGGCGAGGATCTGAGCGGCGGCAGGGAAAGCCGCCTGCTCTTCTCGCGCCGCAACCAGCCCGTCGCCAGCGGCCATTACCTTGCCAAACGCAACTGGACGATCGATGACGTCTCGCTCGCCGGCGCCGATCTGCTGCACGACGAATCCGTCGATGGCTGGAAGGAGTGGTTCCGCAAGGCCGGCCAGAAAGCGCCAGGGCCGCTTCGAGGCCCGATATTCCAGGATTTCAACATGCTGGCGACGGCCGTAATCGCCGGCCACGGTGTGGCGCTCTGCCCCGTCGAGGTGTTCCGCCGCGAGATCGAACGCGGCGATCTGCTGGTGCTTTCCGGCGTCGCGACGGCAGAAAACCACGGCTATTATGTCATATCGAACAGCTGGGCGAAAAAGCCGGTGCGCCGCTTTATCGACTGGTTCATGACGGAGTGCAGATCGGGCGCGTAGATCCCGCGTCCGCAGCCCATCGAAGGGTCGACGCCGAGACAATGGGTGCAAATGGGTCGCGGTAATAAAGGCGTGGCATAGCCCGTCTGTGCGCGAATTGGCCAGAAGTTGGGGATTGTTAATCAGAAATGCCTAATGTAAATCTTGGCGTGCACAAGTTGTGTTGGAGCTGATTTGCTACGATATCTGGTTATGACATGCGACTAGGGAGAGCCTCGGACATGCGGAAAATTCGTGCGGCCCGCTCGGCCCTCGGACAAACGGAGGCAAAAGCTTCGAGCTCGATCGACCGGCTTTTGTTCTTTGACCGCGACTTCAATCCCGTCGAGAATTTGTTGGGCAATGAGCTGCCTGCCTCTGTCAAACCAGCAGCGTCGTTTTGGGAGCATTTTCCGGAATTGGACAAATCGGCGATCACGCTCGCCCTCCGTTCATTGGGCGACAGTGCCCAGCCTTTGCGAATATCGGGTGATCTTGGCACGCCAGCGTCGCACGGACTGACGATCTATCGGATCGGAGATCTGTTTGCCGTGGTTCGGTCCGAGGAGACTATCGACGATGAGCGCGCAACCCTTTTGCATCTGGCCACCCACGATCCGCTCACTGGACTGCCGAACCGACGCCAGTTCAGTGAGGATCTCGCTGTGTCCTTACAGGAGACGGAGGGCTCGGATGAAGCTCTATCTCTGATGCAACTCGACCTTGATGATTTCAAGCCTGTGAACGACACGCTTGGGCATCCGGCTGGCGACAAGCTTCTTCAGCTCGCTGCAAGCCGCATTCAAGCGTGCCTTTCCAGCGATGACAGAGCCTATCGACTGGCCGGCGACGAATTCACGGTCATTTCCATGGGCCCGGGACATCCCGCCAAAGGGCATCAGCTAGCAGAAGTCTTGGTTGATGCTTTCAAAAAGCCCTTCACGATAGATGGCATCGCACTGTTTGTCGGTGCCAGCATCGGCATATCTGCTTCTCCTCCGGACGGTACAAGCCCGGAGCAGCTAATGAAGGCGTCGGACGTCGCACTCTATGCCGCGAAGAAGGAAGGACGCGGCCGCGCGAAACCGTTTGATCCCTCGATGCTTGCATTGCTGGAACAACGCGAACTGCTGCGCCGCAGCCTTCGC
Source organism: Rhizobium sp. CRRU65 (assembly GCF_048551595.1). Lineage (NCBI taxonomy): Bacteria > Pseudomonadati > Pseudomonadota > Alphaproteobacteria > Hyphomicrobiales > Rhizobiaceae > Rhizobium > Rhizobium sp. CRRU65. Next base: position 87,125 of record NZ_JBLYZH010000006.1, read on the forward strand.
ATGGCGTTGGTCCAACAGCAATTCTCTGTCGAGTACCAACCCATCGCCGAGGGTGGCTGCATAGTCGGCTTCGAAGCATTGCTCAGATGGCACCACCCTCTCCTTGGAAAAATCCCACCAGCGGCATTTATTCCGATGGCCGAGGCCGATGGAATGATGCCGGAAATAGGCGCATGGGTTTTGGAGCAGGCATGTCGCGAGGCGATGAAGTGGCCGCAAAACTACATCGTCGCTGTCAATCTGTCCGCGGCGGAATTCTTGACGAGCGGCCTCACTGATCGGGTATCCCAGACGCTGGACTTGATCGGGTTGCCGCCCGACCGTCTGGAGCTTGAGATAACCGAAAGCGTGCTGCTTGAGCGGACCGTCAACAATATCGACACACTGAATACGCTCAACGTGCTAGGGATACGAATCTCGCTTGATGATTTCGGGACCGAATATTCTTCGCTCAGCTATCTGAAGACATTCCCTTTCGACACGATCAAAATCGACAAATACTTTATCACCGACCTCGAAAGCGATCTGAAAAGCCAGGCAATCGTCCGCTGCATCATTAACCTCGCACATGACCTCGACATGCGGGTGACAGCCGAAGGAGTTGAAACGCCAGGTCAGGCGGAATGGTTGCGCAGTGTAGGCTGCGACAGACTTCAAGGCTATTTGATCAGCAGGCCGCTTCCGGTCCAGGCGATTGGCGAATTCATCACCCGGGCGGAAACAGCCGTAAGCCCGGCGCTACCACAGTGAACAACCGATTTTCGCCGTGCCTTTAGCTACGCATGCATCAACCTGACGCCCCAGGCAACAGAAGGGAGGGTGTATTGGAACAGGAAGCAGCTAGCTTCGATGACCATGCATTTGCGCCGATGGTATCGCTGGAACTGAACGTTGCGATGTTCAAATCCCGATGGCAGTTTTGCGACAAGATTACGGAATATCTCTCAGACATTCTCGGCCAAGGTCACAGCGATCCCGCTCGATATTCCAATTTTCTTTCCGTCGCGACGAACGAGCTCATCGAACTTGCTTTCCGTTCGACGAGCGAGTTGGGAAGGATCAGTTTCAGTCTCTACCGGAATTCCACATTCAATCGGCTGAGAATTACGTTTCCGTGCGAGGAAGCATCTAGCCCAGAGCACACGAGTGCAAGAGCAAGCGAACACCAGCCTGTCCCCCGCGCCGGCTCTGCATACGTGGTGATGAAATCCGACGGGACGGTTTTGCTTAGTGATTTGGCAGCAATATTCCGCGCCACGATCCGAATTGAGAAAGACGGCAGACAAGGGATTCAAATCATTGCGGATTTCCCCTCGACCGAGGACTTCCAATGACCCTGCTTCCCCTACCCTTCACTGTTCATTTTGATCCGACAAATCAAGAGCTGTTGCTGTCTGGCAAGATGCGCCCCGAAAGCGCCGCTGAAATCACCGACGCCCTCAGGCTGGTGCAGCAAAGTTTAGAAAAATACAGCGGGGTCGTTTACGTCAATGTCAAACGTCTGACACACATCAACATGACTGCCTTCGCGGCCCTGGCCGATATACTCGCGGCAAGTTGCCGGATCAGACCGGAACGGAAGATCGTCATCATTACGTCGAGCGTGGTGGCATGGTCGACCTCGCTATTCCAAACGCTGTCGGCATCACAACCAAGCCTATCGGTCGAAGTCTACGATTCGGCGTTTTATCCGGGCCAGAGCTTTGTCGAGGATGAGACTTTCATTCCCATTCTGCGCACCCAGACGAAAATGACATGGAGGCACGAACGCGAACTGTTGCCTCGCCACGGCCTGCGCAGCGGTCTTGTCATCGCGGATATCTGTTGCGGAATTGGTGATTTCGCCGCCCTGGTTCAACGGGAATTTAGACCGGCACGCCTTGTCGCGCTGGATCATTCCGTGCGCAGCCTCGAATATGCTCGCAGGGTCGCGGCCGACTTCGATCTGCAGGGAATCGAGTACACCTATGGCGACGCTTCCCAAATGCTACTGCGAGACAATCAATTTGACTTTGTGACCTGCCGGCATTCGCTGCAGATTTTCGACCGGCCCGAGATGCTGCTCAGGGAGCTTTACCGCATCTGCAAGCCTGGCGGCCGTGTCTACATCACCAACGAAAAAAACTCGCATTGTCTGGGCGAGCCACATGCTGAATCCATAAAATGGACTTACGAAGAAGTCGCCAAACTGTTCAAGCACTTCGACATGGATGTCGAGATGGGGCCGAAAAGCCGCCACCTCCTCGCCGACGCGGGCTTCGATAACATCAAGGTCGATTCCTTTATGGTCACGAATCTTGATGGGGATCCCCAAGACTTCGCAGACATCATCGAAGCATGGGAAAATGTCTACGCGGGTGAGATGGCCGTTCGACGGGGCGACTCATCAGATTTCATTCGCAGGTTCCGGCAAGGATTCAAAGATCATGTCTTTGCTGCTCTTCATCCCAAGGGTTATGCAGGCTGGCCGATCTGGGCAGCTTCCGGCCGAAAGCCGCTGTGATGGACCAGAGTTCGTCGAAGAGACCGGCAAGATTAGGCTCATTTCGGGCAAAGTTCATCTTGGTCGTCGGTGGAGCTGTCCTCTTTGATCTGCTGGTCAGCGGTGGACTGGCGCTTTGGAATGTTCAGAGGCTGTCGCGCGACGCCACGCTCGAAGTCGGACAGGGTCTTGAAGCAGCAAGCCAGGAATACATCCGCACATACGCCGATTCCACCGCAGCACAGGTGAGTTTGCTCCTGCGGCAGGTTCACAACGACGTCAGCACCTTGGCGGGTGTACTCCAGGCGCAGATCGACGATCCCGAGCGTAATTCCGATGTCGGCGCGGCGATCGCCCGCACGTCTCCCGGCAGCGTCAGCCTGTCCTACGATCAAAAGGCGAACTGGTCTCAGAACGCTCCGGGCTCAGTCTCAGTTGTCAGCGTCTGGAGTTACTTGCTCGGAGAAGACCACAACCCGAGACCCGACGTTCAGACCGATATCCAGACCAGCGCGGTTCTGGACCTTGTCGCACCGAGCTTGCTGCAGCACGGGGCCTCAAAGCTGCAGATGTATTACATCGGATCGAAAGAACGACCAATCTTCAGAACGGCGCCTTATACCGACCAGGCTCAGACCTTCGACCGCCTTTATCCTGGTCATAACGAGGCCAATTTCTGGGACTTCTTTTTTCCCGGACTTTATGAGTCCTGGCAGGGCTGGGCCAAGGATATGAAAACGCGACCGGTCGCGGACGATATAACCCAGACAGCGCCCTATACGGACGCCATTACCGGGAAACTGATCGTTTCTTTCTTTCAACCACTATGGACAGCCGACAGGAAGAATGTCGCCGGGACGGCTGGCGCGGACATCACACTCGACCAGCTCGCGCAGACTGTTGAAAATGTGAAAGTGGCTCAGTCCGGCTTTGGATTTCTCGCAATGTCCGACGGAAACGTTGTGGCGATCAACAGCACAGGCGAAAAAACGCTCGGTCTGCGTTCTGCGAGCGATGCGAGCGGAAGCGGAGTGACCGGACTGGAGCGCTCCCTGAAGGGAAGCTCCCAGCCTGCGATTGCAAAACTGGCCCTTGATCGCGAACTGGGCATCCAACATTTGTTGTTGCAGCAGGAGGGTAACGAGGTCCCCTATATCGTTATCGTCAAGAAACTCCCCGCGACCAATCTTTGGTCCAGCGGCCCGGTTCGGCAAGAGGCGATGTCTCTTGGAGTGGTTGTGCCTGAACGAGAAATCCAGGCCTCCCTTTATGCGGCCCAAGCCAAAATTTCGGAAGCTACCAACCGGATCGTGATCTACCAAATCCTGGCGATCCTAATGTCACTGCTTGTTGTGGCTATAGCAGTAATTGCGGCTTCGAAACGAATAACGAGCGGAATTAGTGCACTTGCAGATGCCGCCAAACGGATTCAGGCGAAGGATTATTCGGTCAGGGTGGCCATAACAAGCAAAGATGAGGTCGGCGAGGCTGGTGAAGCATTCAACCGGATGGCCGAACAGATCAGCTATCACACGGAAAATCTCGAGCAGCTTGTCGAAGAGCGAACAGCTCAAATCGAAGATGCAAAGGAAGAGATTTCGACGCTGAACGCACAGCTCCAGCGAGAAAATAGACGTCTCGGAACAGAGCTGGCCGTCGCCGAGAGGATCCAGCTCATGGTTCTTCCGCTGCACCAGGAGCTTGAGGAGTTTCAGGCCCTTGAGATCGCAGCCTATATGAGACCTGCAGAAGAAGTCGGCGGCGATTATTACGACGTATTGAAGAGCGGAAATCGGTTGAAGATTGGCATCGGCGACGTCACCGGACACGGGCTCGAAAGCGGCGTGCTGATGTTGATGGTTCAGTCCGTCGCCCGCGCCCTGCAGGAAGCAGGAAACACCGATGCCGTCAAATTTCTCACAGACCTGAACAGCGCCCTGTTCAAAAACATAGTGAGAACCAAAATCGACAAGCATCTCACTCTGGCGTTTCTTGACTATGACGGCAAAGAGATGATCCTGTCGGGACAACACGAGGAAGTTGTCGTCGTGCGGGCGAACGGCGAGGTCGAGCGCATAGACACCATGGATCTGGGTATACCGATCGGGCTGGAAGCCGATATTTCTGCCTTTATTAAAACCCGCGAAATAACCTTCGAGACGGGCGACCTCATACTCCTGCATACGGACGGCGTAACAGAAGCCGAAAACGACGCTGGAGAACTCTTTGGCATAGAACGTCTGTGCCGCGAAGCACTGCGCTTGAAGGACCAGAGCGCTGAGAAAGTCGTCGCCGGAATTATAGCGACATTAATGCTCTTCATTGGATCGCAGAAGATTTACGACGACATCACGCTTCTCGCAGTGCGACATAGGTGAGACATGACGCCAACGGTATATGGTATCGAATCTCTGGCGGGCATAAGCCTGGATTCAAGCACTCGCCTCAAGTTAAGCGACGGACCGCTTCAGCTTGGTTGGAAGCACTCCGGAATGACTTCGGACTTTATAGCGGAAGTCATGGCTCTGCGGTATTCACGTTCAAGGAAAGACTACGTGCAGGCGCATCATGACATCGGATATCTCAGCAATGAGTTGATCGAAAATGCCGTCAAGTTTCGACAGCCTGGGGAGATCCTCATTGAAGCCGGCATATTCGACGGTACTTTTTTAATAAGGGTGAAAAACACGATCGATGGCGTGACATCCTCTCGCTTTCAGCAACTGCTGCATCGCCTTCAATCGAGGGACCCCGGGGAACTTCTTATTGAGCAAATCGAAACCAATGCCATATCGGCAGAAAGCGGTTCGGGCTTGGGGTTGTTGACCCTTCTGAGCGATTACGATGCAAAAATGGCATGGGCATTCGAAGGGAAAGATAACCAGCGTATCATACTGACGACGACTGCAGCCGTGGCGATGCCGCCCTCCTCCAATCTGTGAGCGAAGAATGGAAATCAGCGACGAAAACTTCCGCGTATGGGCTGAGAAAAACGAGGTCTATTTCGATGGCGTATTCCGGCTGGCAGGACCGGACGCCTATGCCCCCATTTACTCGTTGATATCAGGCCTGCTCCATGAGGGGCACAAGCAGGTGACGTTCAACCTGACGGGTCTCGAGTTCCTCAATTCCTCCGGCATAAATCTCCTGGCCAAGCTGACGATTGAAGCCAGAAAGATGGGCGACCTCCTGCTCGTCGTCAAAGGCACCAGCCAATATCCTTGGCAAGCGAAATCGCTGCCGAATCTCAAGAAGTTACACCCGCTTCTCGATTTGCGCTTGGCGTGATTCTCTATCCAATGCCGTTCGACGCTCTCGTGAAACTCAGCGAGGCGTCCTGCATCAAGCCGACATGTTTTCGATAACGGACCTGCGGCTCCTGCACAAATCCTTAAATGGGAATTGATTGAGAACCGGATCGGCGAGCTGCTTCCAGTTATGCCAAGGTGTGGCCGAGATACCGCCTATCCGTTCGTCAACAGTTCGTGCCACGACGGCCCGACTCAAAGCCGCACGGAAGCGCTCAAGGTTTACCTGAAGTGCAATGAGGGGGACCTGGACTGCCCGGTCCCGGGGGCAAATTAACATCTAGAATATCGAAAATGCGCCAGAGAGCCTCGGGTCCGACCGGACTAAACACCTAGGGAGAATGTCGCCCCGGTTCCTCGGTCTCCCGCCTTCCCGTTCCGTCGGCCGTTCCGACCAGGAATCGTTAAGTATATGAAGCCGTGTAGGACCATTGCCGGGAGCGGCATCGGACCTCGGTCCGATGTGCAACGCGCGATCGCCGTCTAACCTCTCGTATCTGTTCAAGCCGTGCATCTGCACGGCGCTTGATCCGACTTGGAGGAAAACAATGCGGATAGCAACCTTAGCGTCCCTGGCCGCGCTTTCGCTGGCTCTTGCAGCAAGCCCGGCAACGATTGCCGGAATCGACATGACCGCACAGGCAAAGAGCGGTGGAAACGGTGGCGGCAACGGTGGGGGCAATGGCGGCGGTCACGGCGGCAGTGGAAACAGCGGCAACCATGGCAGCAGCAGCCAGGGTAGCGGTTCAACCCATGGCAACTCCAAATCTCAAGGCGTGAAAGGCAAATCCACCGAGGCGGCAAGCAAGTCCAAGTCCGTCAAGGCAGACGAGACCAAAGTCAGCACCAAACAAAAGAACCTGTCGGCGCAACTTGCGGGCCTGAACTCCTTGAAGCGAAACTACAAGGCGTTGATGCATACGTCGGACCCACGCATGACGGCCATCGCGGCCTATGCCGTGGCTTATGCCCAGTATGAACTCGACAATGGAATCGAGCCCGCAGCCGATGACCCTCTGTTGGGAGATCAGGCGCTGGAGGACGCATTGGCTTCTGCCACGAAAACCGGTGAAGTCAGTCCGGCGGTTCTGAGCCAGGCCAAAACCATCTTGGGGGTTGGCGACGCAAACGGGAAGATCGATCAAATCCGCACCTCTCTGGAGAACGCTGCGCCGGCGACATCAGACGAATAGCCGATAAATCAGTTGCGAGCGGTGTGGAGCCGACACGTATGGCTCCACACTAAACTACGAAGAGCATTTCCGTTTTGTTTGAGTACGGAGATGCTCTTTTTTTATCAATTTCAGACGCAGAACCCTTTGCTCGAATTGCTCCAAGATGGCGGTCGATCACCCACCACCTCAAAGTCCCTGTGTCGTGATGAGCCTTCGAGCGTTCGGATAATTCGTTTCAGGTCTGCGGTCACGTTTTTCGTGTCTCGACAACGTCATCGCCGTCGACCGATCCCGTTTTCGGGCGATGGTGTCGCTGTATTGAGAACCATCTGTCGTTCGCGAACCCGCCTTGATCGGACAGAGGCCGGCCTGCGGCCCCTGCCTTGTACGTGAAAGCCGCGTCACTCAGCGAGCTCGATGATCGCGCAGCCGTAGCCTTCGAGATCGAGCCTACCGGCAACGGGCTTTTCGTCATCGAGGAGATCACGGCCAGTGGGAACGCCGCCGATGGCGGCCGGCTGGTCGGTGTAGTTCTGGATGAACAGCAGCCGGCGCTCTTCGTTCATCCGCATGGTCACCTCGACGCCCTCGGGAAGCTCTCCGATCAGCGGCTCGATGCCGACGGGTGCAAACAGCCGCTCGGCAAGCGCTGCCGTCAGATCCGGGGTGAGATAGGTGCCGACATAGACCACCTGCCCCTTGCCGAGTTTGCGCGACGTCGCCATCGGCTGGCCCTCGGCATAGCGGTTGGACCAGGCCGCGACCACGTCGACATCGCTTGCGATCGCCAGGTTTTCATAGAAATAGCCGCCGACCAGTTCGCGGTTGCCGATCTTGAAGCGGCGCTCACGCCGGTGCGATTCCGCCGGCTTGTTCGGTGGAATGACAAGCCCGCCGGAACGTTCCATCACGTCGAAGAGCCCGTTGGCGCCGGGGGCGGCGAGACGGCCGAAATCCTCGACGCGCACGCCCGTGAGCTGCGACAGCGAGGTGCCGGGAGCGGTCTCGCGGATGACGTGGTTGTCTTCGTTGCGGGTACCGGTGCGCGCGCCGATGACGACGGTGCCGCCCTGCTCGGCGAAGGATTTCAGCCTTTCGGTCCATTCGTCCTTCCACATCACCCAGTGGGGGACATAGAGCAGCTTCAGCTTGGAAAGATCGTCCTCGGGATGAATGAAGCCGCAGGCAATGCCGCGGTCGTAGCAATATTGGTGCAGCAGGATCGCATCGTCCTGCGGGCTCGGCAGGCCGATCGGATAGGTCTTGTGGGCTTCCTGATTGTCGAAATCGGACCCGGCAATACCGACATCCATGCGCACATAGGTGCCGAGGATCTTGGGCGCCAGCGCGGTCATCTCGGTTGCGAAGCGCTTCGCCTCGTCATAGCGATGGCGGGCGACGTCGTCGTGGTCGATGATGCCCATCCAGTAAATCTCGGCGCCGAAATGGGCCGGGCGCCAGCGGAAGAACATCAACCCGTCAGCGCCATGGGCGACCGAGGAAAGTGCCATGCGGCGCAGTTCGCCCGGCTCCGGCGTCAGCGTGCAGAAACCCGGCTGGCTGCCGAAGCCCGATTGCTGCTCGGGAACGATATAGTTGCCGGAAAAACCGCGGCAGATATCGAGATGCAGCGCCTGGACCTTGGCGTGGTTTCCGAGCCGCTGGAACTCGTCGTAGAGCATCGGGTAGATGTCGTAGCCGACGAAATCGAGATCGGTGGTGAACTGGCCGCGAAAGTCGATATCCCGGAGACCGCCGAGATTGTGGAAGACGAACCAGGAGGATTTGACGGCGCGTAGGATCTCCACCTGGTCGTGCTGAAAGCGCGCCGTCGAGAAGGCGAGGAAACGATGATAATCCTGCAGATGGCCGGGGCTCGGGAAGGTCGGGCCGAACTCGATCGGCAGCACGACCTGGTCGAAGCTGTCATAGGCCGTCGCCCAGAAATCGCCGCCCCACGCTGTGTTGAGCTTGCTGATCTCGCCGTATTTGCCAGCGAGAAAGGCCTGGAATTCGGTGAGCGTCGCCTTGGAAAAGCTTTCCGGCATGCTGGTGTTCAGCTCGTTGTCGGTCTGCCAGCCGACGACAAAAGGATTGTCGCGATAGTGCTCGGCCATCGCTTTGGTGATGCGCCGGCTGTGTTCGCGAAAGACCGGGCTTGCCGTGTCGCAGTGCTGCCGCGAGCCATGGCTCATCGGCCGGCCCTTACCGTCGACTCTTAGAATCTCTGGATGCGCCACGGTCAGCCAGCGCGGCGGTGTTGCCGTCGGCGTGCACATGATCGTGTCGATGCCGTAGCGCCCGAGCATGGCGATGGCGCGGTCGAACAGATCGAAATCGAAGGTGCCGAGCTTCGGTTCGAGAATATGCCAGGCGAATTCGGCCATTCTGACCACGTTGAAGCCGGCCTTTGCCATGCGCTCGGCGTCGCGCTCCCAGTAGCTCTCATCCACATGTTCGGGATAATGCGGGGCGCCGACGAGGAAGCGGTCGGTCTTGACGGGGTTCCATACGGAAAGGCTTGCGGTCTTGTCGGACACGGTGATGTTTCCTGTGATTATCGGTCGAGGATCGTCTTGCGGGCGCTGATCGTGCGTCCGCCATCGGGCGAGAAGAGATAGAGTTCGCTGGCGTCGAGCTTTAGCGCCACGTTCTGGTCGGCGGCAAAAGGCGCGACGTAGCTGAGCTGCACCGTGATGTTACCGGTGCCGCTTTCCGAGGCGATGGTCCTCAGGTTGCCGGCGTCGATATAGAGAATGGTTTCGCGCCCGAGATGCTCGACCAGCCGGACCTGACCGTTGATCGCTCCGCCCTGCGCCCCGTCGGCGACCATCGATATGTTTTCCGGCCTTACACCGAGCGTCAGGCTGGCGCCCTTCGGCAGCACCGTCGCCTCCGCCAGTTCCACCGTCACCGGCACGAGGCCCGGCGCCGAAACTGTGATATTGCGGCCGGACACCTCATCGACGGTAACGCCGAGGAAGTTCATCCGCGGCGCGCCGAGAAAACCTGCGACGAAGAGATTGTCTGGGTTGCGGTAGAGTTCGAGCGGCGAGCCGACCTGCTCGATCACCCCCTGGTTCAAGACAACGATCCGGCTTGCCATGGTCATGGCCTCCACCTGGTCGTGGGTGACGTAGACCATGGTGGCGCCGAGCTCGGCGTGCAGGCTGCTAAGTTCGACACGCATCTGGGTCCGAAGTGCCGCATCGAGGTTCGACAGCGGCTCGTCGAACAGGAAAACGTCGGGCGAACGGGTGATCGCCCGGCCGATAGCCACGCGCTGCCGCTGCCCGCCGGAGAGCTGCTTCGGCCGCTTTTCCAGCTGATCGGTGATCCTCAGGATCTTGGCCGCGCGCGCCACGGCCGCCTCGATCTCTGCCTTCGGGCGCTTGGCCATGCGCAAACCGAAGCCCATGTTCTCCGCCACCGTCATATGCGGATAGAGCGCGTAGGATTGGAAGACCATGGCGATGCCGCGGTCCCCAGGCTCCTGGTTGCTGACGTCGCGGCCGTTGATCAGGATCTGGCCGGAGGAGATCTCTTCCAGGCCGGCGATCGACTTCAAAAGCGTGGACTTGCCGCAGCCGGAGGGACCGACCATGACGATGAACTCGCCCTGCGCTACGGAAAGATCGATGCCTCGCAGCGCATGATAGGCGCCGTAATTCTTGTTGATCTGTCGGAGTTCGAGACTGGTCATGCGTCCTGGCTCTCTGCTGTTGAAACTTGGAACTTTAGGAGATCGCTCATCCCTTCACCGCTCCCATCGTCAGGCCGGCGATGAAGTGGCGTTGCATCAGGAAGAACATGACGACCGGCGGCACGGCGACGACGATGGTCCCGGCGGAAATCAGGTTCCAGGCCGAGACCCATTCACCGCGGAGATTGGCAAGGCCGGCAGTAACAGGCTTGACGGAGTCGCTGACGGTCAGCACCACGGCCCAGAAGTAATCGTTCCAGATGAAGGTGAAGATGAGGATGGCGAGTGCGGCAAGCGCCGGCCGCACCAGCGGGATCGCCACATGCCATAGCGTCTGGAAGGCAGACGCCCCTTCCGCCCGGGCCGCCTGGAACAGCTCGTCGGGCAATGCCGCGATGAAATTGCGCATGAACAGCGTCGCAAAGCCGGTCTGGAAGGCGACGTGGAAGATGATCAGCGCTGCCGTGGTATCGATCAGGTCGAGCCGGACCATCAGGTCCCGCACCGGGATCATCATGATCTGGTGCGGCAGGAAATTGCCGCCGACGAACAGCGCGAAGATCAGCATGTTGCCGGGAAAGCGGTAGCGCGACAGCACGTAGCCGGCGAGCGTGGAGAGCACCAGCACGCCGATCACCGAGGGAATGGTGATCGTCAGGCTGTTGAGGAAGTAGCGAGCCATCGGCGTCTGCGTGAAGACATCAGTATAGTTGTCGATGACGCCGATCCCGGTCGGCCATCCCCACAGATTGCCGCCCATAACATCCTCGGTCGAGCGGAACGAGGTCAGGATGATCGCAAACAGCGGGCAGAGCCAGAGCAGCAGGACGATGACGACGGCGAGCACATAGAGGCGGCGCTGCCAGAGGGCGGCATCGGGAATGGGACGAGGATACATCAGCCTCCCCTTTCTTCGGTATGGATGATGCGGCTGAGGTACCAGACGATGAAGGCGGCCATGATCACGAACAGCACCGAGGCGATAGCCGCGCCGTAACCGAAGCGGTAGGAGAAGATCGACTGTTCGAACATCTGGTAGGCGAGAACCGAGGACGAACCGAAAGGGCCGCCGTTCGTCATCACCGACACCATGTCGAAGGACCTGAGTGCCCCGACGACGGTGACGGCAATGGCGATGAAGGTGACCTGGGTCAGCTGCGGCAGCACGATGTGCCACAACATGTTCCAGCCCCTCGCCCCATCGACGCGCCCTGCCCCGATCAGCTCTTCGCTCAAATTGTTGAGGCCGGCGAGATAAAGCACCATGCAGAAGGTGATCTGTGGCCAGAGTGCTGCAATCACGATGGCGAAGGTGACGAAATGCTCGTCGGAGAGAACCGCCGGCGCCGTCGCCCCGAATGCCCTGAAGATCAGCGCGAGCAACCCGAACTCCGGCGTATAGACCCAGGTGAAGACGACGCCGACCGTCACCGAGGCGAGCACCAGCGGAATGAAGAACAGCGACTTCAGGAAGCGCATGCCGCGGATTTTCTGGTTGACCAGCAGCGCAATGGCGAGCCCGAGAGGTGGTGCCGCCATGAACATCACCAGCCAGATCAGGTTGTTCTTCAGCGACACGTAGAATTGCGGATCGTTGTAAAGCTCGACGTAATTGCCGAAGCCGATCCACACCATCGGGCCGAAGCCATCCCAGTCGTGCAGGCTGATCCAGAGGCTCCTGACGGCCGACAGCAGGATGACGGTGAAGAACAGCACGATCGCAGGGGCGATGAGCAAAGTCGGGGTGAGCCACCAACGCTGGCGGCGCCATAACATCAACATCTCAAGAACCTCATTAATACAGGAGCAGACTTATGCGTGCTCCGGGAGCAGAGGCGCACCTCCCCCAAGGGGTGGAGGCATACAGCCTCCACCCCTTGGAAGCAGCGGTTCGCCGCCGCCCCTGGGAGAGCTGCTAGATCTTGTAAATCCGCTTGCGCGTGCCTTCGAGGCGCGTGAGGATGGCCTTCCGCCGGTCGGGCTTGGCCATGAACTCCTGGAAACCGACGAGGCCGGCCTGCGCCATATCGGGATCGCTGTCGCGGTCGTAATATTGCGACGTGCCCTGCACCGTCTTCATCGTCTCGACAGCGACGTTGACCAGCGGGTCTTTGCTTGGCGGCAGGTCGTGGCGCGGCGGAACGTTGCCGCCCGGCTCCAGATAGGCCGCCAGATTCTCGGGCTTGTAGAAGTAGGCGAGGAATTCGCGCGCGCCCTGCTTGTTCTTAGCCTTGGCGGGAATGTGGATCGAATTGACCGAGAACTCCTCGAAGTGGCCGACCTTGGCATCGAGCACCGGGAAGGTCGCATAGGAGAGCTGCGGTAGATCTTCGGCGGTGAAGGCCGAGCGCAGGAAAGCGCCGAGGTTCATCATGCCGGCCTTCTTCTGCGCCAGGAGCGCCGCGGCCTCCTGCCAGCCGAAAGACGTGTGATTCTCCGTGAAGAACCCCTTCGAAATCATTGCCTCCCACTGGTCGAAAACCGCCGTCAGCGAGGGATCGAGATAGCTCATCTCGCCGTTCATCAGCGCCATATGCTTGTCGAGGCCGTTGATGCGAAGGTTCATCTGGTCGAACCAGCCGGCCGCCGGCCATAATTCCTTGGTGCCGATCGCGACCGGCGTGATGCCCGCGGCCTTGCACTTGTCGCCGTAGGCCATGAACTCTTCGGCCGTCTTCGGCACGGTCAGGCCATGCTGCTCGAACACATCCTTGCGATAAAACATGCCCCAGAGCGTGCCGCCTGTGGGGAGGCCGTACTGCTTGCCGTCTTCGGTGACGGCCCCTGCCGTCGCGCCGAGCACGTCCTTATATTTCTCTTTCTCGAAAAGGTCGGAGATATCGTCGAACAGGCCGCGCTTGACGAAGGCGCGCATGCGGTTGCCCGAAAACCAGGAGCAGACGTCAGGCGCGCCGGCGACGAGATAGTTGCGAATGGCCGTCTTGTGGGCCTCGTGGTCCATATTGTTGATGACGACGTTGACGCCGGCTTCCTTGCTGAAGCCCGCGGCAATCGTCTTCAGCGCATCGAGGGCGGCACCATTGTTTTCGGCGGAGATCATCGTGACCTCCTGAGCCTGCGCGATCGCCGGGATCGGAAAGCTGCCGCTAACCGCTGCAGCGGAAACCAGCCCCGCGCCCTTCAGGAAGCGTCTGCGGGTGGTCGACGGAAATTGCTTCAAAAATGTCATTGAATTCCTCCCAGTTGATCGATCAACATCTCCCGACCGTCGCCTCCTCCATGAAACGACCGACCAGGCATTCAACGCTGCGATCCGCTCGGCGATTCCAGCGATAATTCGCCTGGCTGAGTTGATCCGCGGCCGAACTTATGCATAGATCTTTGCAGCTCGCAATAATTAATTTACAAAATTAAGGAATGCATCGTGAAGTTAAAAGGCGACCAGACCACGGCGAGAGCCATGAACCGACGCCTCATCCTCAATCTTCTCCGGCGCGAGGGGCCAAGGAGCCGTGCCGACATCGCGACGGTGATCGGTTTAAGTCCTGCCGCCGTCACCTTCGTCGTCGCCGACCTTCTGGAGGAAGGCATCGTCATCGAAGGGAAGACCGTGCCCGGCCTCACCGGCCGCCGCCCGATCCCGGTGGACATCAACTACGAGCACGCGCTCGCCGTCGGCTTCAAGCTGATGGTGGATTCGGTGGAGTGCGTGGCAACCGACCTTGCCACCAACCCCGTCGCCGCCATGCGGGTAAGCCTCGGCGGCCACGATCCTGACAAGGTTGCCGACCTGCTGGCGAGCACCGTGCCCGAACTGGTGAAGCTCGCCGGCCGGCCGAACGCGAAACTCGCCGGCATCGGCATCTCCATGCCCGGCGTCATCAACCACGAACAGACGGCCTGCGTGCGCAGCTACCGCTTCAAGTGGGACAATGTCCCCCTCGCCTCGCTGGTCGCCAGCCGCGTCCATGTCCCGGTCTGGCTGGAAGACGACACCAACGCCTATGCCATCGCGCAGCAGCTCTTCGGGCTCGGCCGCCAGCATCGCAACATGGCGGTTCTCGCCGTCGGCGTCGGCATCAGCTGTGCACTCGTCATCGACGGCAAGCTCTACCGCGGCGCAAACGGCGCGGCCGGCAAGTTCGGCCACACTCTCTACGAGGAGAATGGCCGGCTCTGCGAATGCGGCAAGCGCGGCTGTCTGATGGCCTATCACTCCGAAATCTCAATGCTCCGGCGCTGGCGGGAAGCGACCGGCCGCGAGGAACTGGGACTGCCGGAATTGTCGGCTGCGCTCGCATCAGGCGATGCCGACGCCCTCGCCCTCGTCGCCGATTCCGGCCGCGGCATCGGCACCGCCCTTGCCAATCTCGTCAACATTACCGATCCCGAAGTCATCGTCGCCGGCGGCGAAGCCGTCTCCCTCGGCGACCCTTTCCTGACGCCGCTGCGCGAAGCGCTTTCCGCCCGGACCTTCCGAACCGCCCCGCCCCTCTTGCCCGACTGGGAGGACAATTCCTGGGCCCGGGGTGCCGCCGCCCTTGTCACCCAAAAAATATTCGACTTCGAATCCTCCGGCGGCATTACGGACATCGCCAGTCTCGTCGGCGTCAGAACCGCGGGCTCATCATCGGCGGCCTAATTCAGTCAATGGCGTCACTCACGTTTCCTCATTCCTGTGCTTGTCACAGGAACCCAGCCACGGCGCGTCCGCGCCGTGATTGACGCTGCAAGAAAAATTTCCCACGCCCAGGGACCTGAGCATACTGGATCTCTGTGACGAGCACAGAGATGAGGGAGATTGGGTTGACGGTCTCGCCAACCCCGCGCCGCCCTCCAAATAGGCGTGCCGCAGATACACTGGCTTACAAAAATGCGAGTTTGCCGACACATCTCTGGTTCAATGATCGACTTAAATCCCGATACGGCCAACCGGTCGGAAATGGTCAATTCAGGAAGGATGACGACATGAAAATGATCCAGGCTATCGCGCTCGCCCTTGTTCTCGGCGGCGCAGCCGCAGCACACGCAGAACAGCCGCTGCAGCGCACCGATCTCATCAAGAACGATATCGATGTGCCCGGCCACGAGGCCGTCCAGGTTCGCGTCGATTTCGCGCCGGGCGTTCTCGCACCCAATCATTCGCATCCCGGCGAGGAGATCGCCTTCGTCATCGAGGGAACGCTGGAATACCAGCTCGAAGGCAGCCAGCCGGTTACCCTTAAGGCCGGCCAATCACTGTTCATTCCGTCGGGCGTCGTTCACTCGGCGAAGAACATCGGCAGCGGCAAGGCGTCGGAGCTGGCAACCTACATCGTCCGCAAAGGGGCGCCGCTCGTCGTGCCTGCCAAGTGAACACTTCGTAGAACCCCTCGCCGGATCGGAAGCAGCCCGCTGCAAGAAGCGCTGCCCCCGAACCTTCATCGCGGCTCGCTGCGGCGTACCTGTCGCACTTGCCCAACAACACCAATAACCGGCCGGCGGCACTGTCGGATGGAAGCTATAGCCATTTCGGCACCTCGACGCGCGTATAGCTGCGCAGCTTGTCGATCAGGGCGCTCGCATCCGTGTCGACAGAGATCGAGTGCCTGTGCGCGGCCGGCAGGAACCTCGTCTCGACCATATGGTCGATGAAGCCGAGGAAGGCGTCGAAGAAACCGGCGGAGTTGAGCAGCCCCACGGGTTTGTCGATCTCCGAGAGCTGGTTCATGGTCCAGACCTCCATCAATTCCTCGATCGTGCCGATGCCGCCCGGCAGCGCGATGAAGGCATCGGAAAGCTCGACCATGCGTTCCTTGCGGCTGCGCAGCGTCTCGACGATCTCATGCCTGGTCAGGCCGGCATGCGATTGGCCGCGCTGATGCAGGCTTTCGGTAATGACGCCATGCACGCTGCCGCCGGCTTCCAGGGCGGCGTCGGCGACGACGCCCATCAGGCCCTTGACCGTTCCGCCATAGATGATGGTTATCCCCGCCTCCCCCAGCGCCCCGCCGAGGGCGCGGGCACCGTCGGCAAAGGCCTCCGAAGCGCCGAAATTGGAGCCGCAGAACACTGCGACGGACTTGATTGAACGTATCGTCATCTGAGCCTTCTATCTCCTCACAAGCATTTGCATACACCTAGTCGATTCCGAGCTACGAGTGAGCGTAAGCGAAGAAAAATGCTCCTCCAGCGCGCGATGTGTGCCGATCCTGGTTTCCGCAGTGGCATGGGAGCCGGCGCCTGTCCCCTGCACCGAGAAGAAGATCAGGTCATGCAGCCCGATCGTGGCGAGGATGGCTTTCAAATAAGGCGTCAGGAAATCCGGCTGGCGGGCGCGCTCCCCGGAAAACCGCCCGCCCGAGGCGATCGCGATAAAGACGGGGCGGTCGCGTAGCGTGCCTACCTTTCCGGCCGGGCCGATCGTGAAGGTTCGCCGCGCCCGCACGACATGATCGATCCAGGCCTTCAGCGCCGAGGGGACGGTCAGATTGTGCATCGGCGTTCCGATGACCACGAAGTCCGCAGCCTCCAGCTCGCGGATCAGCTCTTCGGACAGGGCCATCGAGCCCTCGCGCGAGACATCCGCCGCCGATGCCTGGGAGATCGCATAGGCCGCGTCGACATGGGCGATCGTGCCATTGCCGATCACCCTCTCGACGACGGTCGCCCCCGGCTCCCTCCGCAGGAGGAAGCCGATAATCGCTTGGGAGAGCCTGTAGCTCTCGGCCGCCTGCCCGCGCGGACTGCAGCACACATGTAGGATTGTCTTCATTGACCTACTCCGAAGTTCTGTCCAAATCCTTTCGCCGCGTTGAAAGAGCGCGATCCGATTTGAAGCGCGGAAGTGGCAATGGTTTTACGAATCTTATGGTCCATCCAAAAGATCCATGAAGGAAGTTTACAGCTGGGCCATGATTGCCCTGGCCGAACCGTCATGCCATCATCACCTGCCCATCCATATAAAAAGGTTGACGAGCCATGACCGGCGCAAGGCCTGGCAATATCCCGCCGCTCGATCCAGCGGCGGCCACGCCGTTTTACCGGCAGATCTACGATCGCTTCCGCGGCGCCATCGCCAGCGGTGTGCTGAAGCCGGGCGACCGGATACCATCGGCACGAGCGCTGACCAAGGAGTTGGGTCTCGCCCGGGGCACCATCGAGGCCGCCTATTCCCTGCTTGCCGCCGAGGGTTATATCCAGGCCCGCGGCCAGGCCGGAACCATCGTCACGCCGGATCTCAAACCGCAAATGCCGGTGTCGAAACCCATCCTGTCGGCCGAGAGCAGCGGCATCGTGCCGACGAGTTTCCGTCCCGACTCGAGCCTGCACTTCCAGATGGGCCTGCCCGCACTCGATACCTTTCCCCGCAAGATCTGGGCGCGGCTCGGCGCGCGTTGCGTCCGCGCCATGCAGCCGGCTGACATGGTTCACCCTGCCGTTTCCGGCCTGCCGGCCCTTCGCGCCGAGATCGCCGCATACCTGCAGGTCTCGCGCGGCATCTGTTGTTCGCCGTCTCAGGTGTTCGTCACCTCAGGTTATCGCCACACCATCGCGCTGATCGTGCATACCTTGCTGAAGGCTGGCGATCGGGTCTGGCTTGAAAACCCGGGATATCCGCCGACCCGGGAGCTGTTCCGGCATATGCAGATCGCGACCGTGCCCGTGCCGGTCGATCGCGACGGTTTGGTCGTCTCCGACGGCATCAGGCAGGCGCCTGGGGCCTGTGCGGCGGTGGTGACGCCGGCGCACCAGAGCCCGCTCTGCGTCTCGCTCTCCCTGCCGCGGCGCCAGGCGCTGCTGGACTGGGCTGCCGGCAACGACGCCTGGATCATCGAGGACGATTACGACGGCGAATACCGCTATGTCAGCCGTCCCCTGCCGGCCTTGCAGAGCCTGGATCGAGAGGGCCGCGTGCTCTATGCCGGCACCTTCAGCAAGGTGCTGTTTCCAAGCCTCCGGCTTGCCTATCTGATCGTGCCGAAAGCCGAGGTGGCGCGGTTCGAAGAGATGACCGAGGCGATGGCCGCCGGCAGTCCCGAGCTGACGCAGGCAGTCGTCACCGCCTTCATCACCGAGGGCCACTTCGTCAGGCATATCCAGCGCATGCGCAGGCTCTATGCCGAGCGCCGCGAGATGACGGCGGCAGGCCTGGAAAGCGTGCTCGCCGCCATGTCAGCATCGATTCACAGCCCGGCGGCATGCACCTGATCCTGCGGCTGTTAGGCGAGCGTTCGGACCGCGAGCTCGTGGCCCTTATGCGCAGAGAAGGCCTCTATGCGGAAGCACTGACCGACTGGATGATCGAGGGCGAAGCCGCCCCGGCCCTGCTTCTCAACTTCACCAATATCGACTCTCAGCGCACAGCCGAAACACTGGCAAGGCGGATTTTAAAACTGCTGTGACCCGATGTCATGGCCTAATGCAGAATGCCATTCATGGACCTTCTGATATAGGCCAAGATGCACGACGATGAAGTCCTTCAATCAGAAAGGAACAATCGTCATGAGCAACCGCATCGACTACGCAAAGGCTTCTCCCGAGGGATACCGGGCTTTCGGCGGCGTCTACGTCGCCATCCAGAAAAGCGGCCTGCCGAAGGAACTGGTCGATCTCGCCTATCTCCGGGTGTCTGAGATCAACGGCTGCGCCTTCTGCATCGACATGCACTCCCGCGATCTGCTGAAATCAGGCCTGACGGTGGAGAAGCTGGTATTGGTCGCGGTCTGGCGCGATGCCGGCAACCTGTTCAGCCCCCGCGAACGCGCAGCCCTTGCCTGGGCGGAAACGGTCACGCGCGTCGCCGAAACCGGTATTCCCGATGCGGATTATGCCGCCGCTGCCGCCGAATTCGACGACAAGGAACTTGCCGATCTCACCTATGCGATCGGCCTGATGAACGCCTTCAACCGCTTCGGCATCGCCTTCCGCTCGACACCGGCGGCTGTCGCCAAGGCCTGAAGCTGTCAGGCGGGCGCTCACATATGCGGGCGCCTGCTCCCCTCAGAATAAAGCTCGCCGGCCGCAAGGTTCGGCCCATCAAGGGATTCACAACTATGGCTTGGGCGCTCCTCGGCATCGCCGGCATCCTCGAAATCGGATTCGCCTTCTTCATGAAGTCATCGCTAGGCTTTACCCGGCTGATCCCCACTTTGCTGACCGTCGTAACCGGCCTGTCGAGCGTCTTTCTCCTGTCGATGTCGCTCCGCACGCTGCCTGTCGGCACCGGCTACGCGGTCTGGACCGGCATCGGCGCGGCCGGCACCGCGATCCTCGGCATGGTCGCGCTGGGCGACGCCGCTTCACCGATGCGGCTCTTCTGCATCGCTCTCATCCTGGCTGGCGTGATCGGCCTCAGGCTGGTTTCGGGCAGCTGATCGTCGTGCCGGGTCGAAACCGATCCGAGCGGGCGCGATATCGTTTAGGGACCGCCGTCGCAAGCTTTAGCTCTTGCTGCATCATCGAAGATGTAGCTTCCGGACGTTTGGTCCGAGCAGTGGTCGATTTGGTCGTTTGCGATGAACCCCGACCACACGATGAGGCCGAGACCGGCGACAAAGACCAGTCCTGCCGCAATTCCAAGCGCCTCGAGAACCCGTCGCTCCATCCCGCCTGACACTTTCGCTCACTCTTCCACCGTCCCGACCCGCCAGGCGTCGGTAGCGGCCCTTGCCTTGTTCTTGCGGCTTGCGCTGGTCAATGTCAATTCGCCGCCGGCACCGGGCAGTTCCTGTCGCAGGGTGCCACCTACGACAGCACTGCACTTGCCGCCTCGGCCAAAGTCCCGTCATTTGCATAGTCAGGCTGGTTGGATAAACTCCACGCTCGGGACCACTATCCAGGAGGGACAGTTCGTGATTTGGCTGATCGTGTTGCCCTTCGCAGGAGTCTTTATCGCCGCCTTGATCATGAAGCGAGGGATCAGACTTTGGATATCCATCGCAATCGCGAGCTTAGCAATATTGGTTGGGGCGACCTGCCTACACACCTTCGCCGTCGAGCCTAGCTGTCGGATTGATGAACAGGAGTGTGTGGGAGCGACGGCGATTGCGTGGCTCATAGCCTTTATTTGGAGTGCTCCATGTGTTGGATTCCTCCTTAAGCTTATCGGCCAAATTCGTGAGGGTAACGTCGACGATGAAGACCGCCATCATATTCGACTGTGAATTTCTTTGCCTGGAAGGCTCGCAACGCAGATTTTGGTGCGCGGCCCACGATCCCGATCCTATCATTGCGCAGATCGGAGCCGTCAAGCTTGGCCTCGAGGGCGAGTTTCCGATCCTCGATACGTATAGATCCTATGTTCGGCCCATCGACCGTTTCGGCAAGCGGTATCCGCTCGGTCCCTATTTCACCAATCTGACCGGCATCACCGAAGAGGATATCGACACCCATGGCGTGGTCTTGGAGGATGCCCTTTCCGGCGTCGACAGCTTCTCGGGCGGCGCCCGGTTTTGGTCGTGGGGCAAGGACGAGCTGAACATGTTGGCCATTAGCTGCTATGTCGCAGGCATTCAGCCCTCCATCCCGGCTCGCCGCTTCGACAACGCCGTCAAGCTTCTCGTCGCTGCGGGCATGCCGATCGAGGATTTGGCAAAGACGCCCAGCAACAAGCTGGCCGACTATTACCAGGTCGAACATCCTCCATTGCGGGGACATGACGGGCTCGACGACGCTCTGTCGATATCATACGCGCTGCAGCATCTGATGAAGATTGGAAAATTGCAGCCCGAGGTTCTCGATCAAATCTGAGGACAGAGAGAGCGTCATGATCCTCCCTACCGCGCAAACTTGCGAGCGCCGGCGACGCAGAGGATGACGGCAACGGTCACTGCGAGCATTGCCCAGGTCACGGGCTCGTGCAGCAGGGTTGCGGCGAGCGCCAGGCCGAAGAACGGCTGGAGCAGCTGCAGTTGTCCGACGGCGGCGATGCCGCCCTGCGACAGGCCGCGATACCAGAAGATGAAGCCGATCAGCATGGAAAACAGCGAGACATAGGCAAGGCCGAGCAGCGCCGGCGCTTCAATGCCCGAGAAGGTCTCCGGCCGATGAAAAAGCGCGACTGCGACCGTCACCGGCAGCGACAACACGAGCGCCCAGGAAATCACCTGCCACCCGCCGAGCGTGCGCGAAAGCCTGCCGCCTTCGGCATAGCCGAGGCCGCAAACGATGACCGCCGCCAGCATCAGCAGATCGCCGACCGGCGAGGCCGTCAGGCCCTGTGTCAATGCGAATCCCGCCACCAGCGCGCTGCCGAGAACGGAAAAGGCCCAGAATGCCGGCTTCGGCCGTTCTCCGCCACGGATCACGCCGAAGATCGCGGTTGCGAGCGGCAGCAGGCCGATGAAGACGATCGAATGGGCTGAGGTGACATGCTGCAGCGCCAACGCCGTCAGCAGGGGGAAACCGACCACGACGCCGAGCGCGACGACGGCCAGGGAGAGAATATCACCTCGGCTCGGCCGCTTCTCTCTGAAAGCGATCAGCAGGCCGAGGGCGAGGAAGCCGGCGATCGCCGCGCGCGCCACGGTGAGGAAGACGGGATCGAACTGCATCACCGCCACGCGTGTCGCCGGCAGCGATCCGCTGAAGATCACCACCCCGATAAAACCATTGATCCATCCCGATGCCATGCGGTCCATGATGCGCTGCACTCCTTCATTCTCTCACTCTTATCGGCCAACACGGATGGCCATGACAGTGACAGTCTGATACGATTTTGCGAAACTGTAATGGTTCAGAAAGCAATACAGATGAGCGAAGGACGCACACGCGTAGAGATGGTCGTCGCGACGATCAGGCAGCGCATCGCCGGGCGCAGCCTGACGCCGGGCGCAAGGCTACCTTCCGTCCGAGGGCTGGCTGCGACGTTGAAGCTCTCGACTTCGACCGTCGTCGACGCTTACGAACGCTTGATCGCCGAAGGCGCGATCCTGGCGAGACCAGGCTCGGGATTCTACGTCGCCAACCAGGTAGCGCCCTTTGCGCTTGCCGAGGCCGGGCCGAAGCTCGACCGCGCGGTCGACCCGTTCTGGATATCGCGGCAATCGCTGGAGGCCGGCGAAGCCGACCTGAAGCCCGGCTGCGGCTGGCTGCCGCCCTCCTGGCTGCCGGGGGACGGCATGCGCCGCGGGCTCAGAACACTTTCGCGCGCTGACGGGCCGGCGCTTGCCGACTACGGCTCGCCGCTCGGCCTGCCGCAACTGCGCCAGCTGATTTCCCGCCGCATGGGCGAACGGGGGATCGAAGCCTCCCCGGATCAAATCATGCTGGCCGATTCCGGCACGCAGGCAATCGATCTGCTCTGCCGTTTTCTGTTGGAACCCGGCGACACGGTGCTGGTCGACGATCCCTGCTATTTCAATTTCCATGCATTGCTGCGCGCCCATCGGGCAAAGATCGTCAGCGTGCCCTACACCGCGTCCGGTCCCGACATCGAGCTGTTTGCGCAAGTCGTCGCCGATGAGCGTCCGCGGCTCTACATCACCAACTCCGCCATCCACAATCCGACCGGCGCAACCTTGTCTCCTGTTACGGCTCACCGGGTTCTAAAACTCGCCGACCAGTTCGACCTGACCATCATCGAGGACGATATCTTTGCCGATTTCGAGCACACGCCAGCACCCCGCCTCGCTGCCTTCGACGGGCTCGAGCGCGTCATCCACATCGGCAGCTTCTCGAAAACCCTGTCGGCCTCGGCCCGCTGCGGTTTCGTCGTGGCGAAACCGGAATGGATCGACGGCCTGACAGACCTGAAGATCGCCACCTCCTTCGGCGGCGGCCGGCTGACAGCGGAACTGGTGCTGAACGTCTTGAGCGACGGCAGCTATCGCAAACACATGGAGACGCTGAGACACCGGCTCTCCCGAGCGATGAGTGAGGTCTCGGCCAAGCTGAAGCACCTCGGCATAACGCCCTGGCTGGAGCCCCAGGCCGGAATGTTCCTCTGGTGCCGGCTGCCCGACGGCATCGATGCGGCTGATGTGGCGCGCGCCGCATTGGAAGAGAGGATCGTTTTGGCTCCCGGAAACGCATTCAGCCTGTCGCAATCGGCAACCAATTTCATGCGCTTCAACGTGTCTCAGACGCTCGATCCAAGGGTGTTCGAGGTGCTGGGTGATGCGCTGGCAAGAAGAGGATAATGGAAAGTGGGCGGTAACGGATCAAGCACCCTCTTCTCGCGGCGTCCACCAACGCTGATTGTTTAGGAACGGTATTCACCAACGTCCCTCATCCTGAGGCTCGTAGCCCGGAGGGCGAAGCCTCGAAGGAGACGCCGCAACGCAGCTCCTTGCATGCGTCCACGCCGGCGCGCCCGCCTCGCCCTTCGAGGCCCCTGCGCGGCACCTCAGGATGAGGCTCTCTTGGGCGCCGCCCAACAACCATCAAAACGACCGATGGACCGCCTTGTCGTTAGCAAGGCGCGTCACGCAGCCTTCGAGTTTGGCGAGCAGCAGATCGAAGTCGAGCGGCTTCGTCAGATAGTCCGCCGCTCCGCCGCGCAGGCCGGCTAGCGTGTTTTCCCGGTCGGTCAGTGCCGTCAGCAGGATGAAGGGGATGTTGGAAAGCTCGGGGTGGTTGATCTGAATTTCCGCCAGAAGCTGGTGCCCATCCATCACAGGCATCGAAATGTCGCTGATGACGATATCGGGCCACTTCGACAGGATCATTTCCAGTCCCTCGACGCCGTTCGATGCCTCGAGCGTCTTGTAGCCGGCTTCGCTCAATTCTTCGACGAGGAGGTTCCGGATCTCGACTTCGTCTTCTATGCACAGGACTGTAACCATGAGCTCTTCCTTAAGCTGCGACTTGTTGATCCGACAATAGAAACTCTATTGGCAGAAGAATGGTGAATGTTGTGCCTTTGCCGAGCTCGCTCGTTACCTCGACGGTGCCGCCATGCAGTTCGACGACCTGCTTGACGACGTTGAGGCCGATGCCGGTTCCGGCAATGCCCGTCGCGCTGCGGGCGCGATAATAGGGCTGGAAAAGCTTCGGCAGATCCTCCGCATCCATGCCGATACCACTGTCGGAGATGGCGATCTCCACCGTTTTCTCGTCGGCCCGGGCGCGAACATGAATGTCAGGCGCGTTGGGCGAATATTTGACGGCGTTCGAAATCAGGTTGGTGAAGACCTGTTCCATGGCGCTGCGGTCGAACGTCAATATGTCAGGTATGGGCTCGAGATCGAGATGGAACACATGCGAGCGGCTGAGGTGGCGCTGCCTGTCGCAGCAGCTGACGAGCAGGGCTTTCAGATCGCCTTCGCTGCGCTTTAGTGTGATCTGTCCGGTTTCGAGCCGGCCGCTGGCGAGAATACTCTCCATCAGATCCACCATGCGCACGACCGCACTGCGGATCACGCCGGCTTTTTCGTGAACGTAATCACCGCTGACATTGGTCGTCGAGCGGCAGAGCCGCTGGGCAGCGGCGTCGATGATGGCGAGCGGCGTGCGAAACTCGTGCGAGGCCATGGCGACGAACTGCCGCTGAAGCGCATTCACCTGCCGTTCGTGCACCAGCAGGCGGTCCAGTTCCTCTCTCTGCCTTTCGATCTCGGCCGTTCGATCGGCCACCATCTCTTCCAGATGGTCGCGGTGGTGGGTGAGCTGCGCCTGGCTGTCCAGCAGGGTCAGCGAGGTGCGATGCAGACCTCGTCCGAGCCAGAACACGACGGTGATCAGCAGCCCCAGGCAGCCGAGCCCCGCCGGCGCGATCTGCTGCAGCAGCATGAAGCCGGGCCGGATAGGCGGCCACACGAAATAGCCGATCGTGCCGCCGTCATGGGACGACACAGGCACTTGCGCCCGCTCGTCCTCACCTTTCGAAGGCGCGAAATTCAAGCCTTCGAGCAGCGCATGATGCGCGATACTTTCGGCGGTCTTTCCATCGATGAACTTGACCGAGATGGCGATGAATTCCTGGCCCGCCTCGATCTGCATCCTGGCCGAGCTCGGCAGAATGGGACGCGCGCTTGTTATCGCCGGCCTGTTGCCGATCATGATCGTCCGAACCGTGGCCAGTTGACCAAGCGCTTCGGCGCCGGGTTTTACAGCCCGCTCGACGAGAGCGGCGCGCATCTCTCCGGCAAGAGCGGTCATTTCATGGCCGTCGTCGTCACCGAGCCGCGGCGGCATGGCATCCGCGCCGTCGCGGAACGCAAACATCAGGCGATTGGTATCGTCGAAGATATAGGTTCTGTCGTGCCCGAAATACTGGCTCGTCCACCGACCGACATTGTCGAGCAGCCATTCATGGTTCCGCTGCTTGGCATAGAGGAAGGCGTCATCCCATTTGGTGACGCTTTCCTGTTCCCGGGGAAGTGCCGCGATCTGCTCTTCCAATCCTTGGCGGACGAAGTCGGCCTGCCGGCGCAACGAGAGATCATCGACCTTCACCGCGGCGAGCCACGCAAATCCGCACAGCAACGCAGCCGCCGCGCAGGTGAGCGTCACCAAGACGAATGTGATGTGGGATGTGAGCCCGACCTTCAATATCTGCAACCTTTTGATGGCGCCTGCTGCCGAGAAATTGACACGCAAAGGTTGACGGACCATGAATTATGCGCTCCCGTGAAGGTCTGTGGCAGGTCCCCATAGGTATCGCAATCGTTGAAGGAGAAGCACGTGGATGCAGCAGCATCGTCGGACACCTCAGGCATCAGGATCGAGCCGATCGCTGCCGCCCATATCGACAGCTTTCATCATGCGCTCGACGTTGTCGCGCGGGAGAAAAAATACCTGTCCATGCTGGAAGCGACTCCGCTGCCGCAGACGCGTGAATTCGTGATGGGCATGATTGCGAAACGCAATCCGCAATTCGTTGCCACCGCTCAAGACAAGGTCGTCGGTTGGTGCGATATCAGCCGGCATTTCTTCCCGTCGCACGCCCATCGCGGAAACCTCGGAATGGGAATCCTTCCAGCTTATCGGGGCAAAGGTCTCGGACGCATGTTGATCGAGACCACATTGAGAGCGGCGCAGAAAAGCGGGTTTGCCAGGGTTGAACTCGATGTTTATGAAGACAACGCCCGTGCTATCGCTCTCTACGAAAAGATGGGATTTGCCCGCGAAGGCATCGTCCGACATGCGGCACGCATCGACGGTCGGTTCATCGATGCGATCAGCATGGCGCTTTTGTTCGACGAGCGCGGCGCGGCATAGATCCAGGTATCGCCGAGAATTTTTGAACGAGTCCAGCTGACTCCCGTGCCCCGGATGTTCATCATTTCCACCGGGAGTTGGAACAAATGCTCTTTCACGCGATTAGTCCCATGCGAATGCGCCGCCATGCATCGGGCTCAGCGAGGAGGCAGCCATGCACTTCACCCGCCGGCAATTTGCAGCGCTTGCAGCCGTAGTTTTCCTACCAGGGATGCCACGCGCAGCAGACGAGGAGAACGCCCTCTTCTGGCGCGCCAAATCCCCCG
The DNA here is from genome assembly GCF_048551595.1 of Rhizobium sp. CRRU65. Lineage (NCBI taxonomy): Bacteria > Pseudomonadati > Pseudomonadota > Alphaproteobacteria > Hyphomicrobiales > Rhizobiaceae > Rhizobium > Rhizobium sp. CRRU65. The sequence goes on from NZ_JBLYZH010000006.1 coordinate 114,163, forward strand.
CGAATGACCATGTACTTTTTGGCTACGTGCGCATCCGCGCCGACGCTTTTCCTGACATCGTTACCGAGGGAAAACGCCTGATCGATCAATCGAAGACGGTGCTGATCGACGTCAATCCCAGCCTTATCCTGTCTACTACCAAGTTCAAGAACAGCGATATCACGCCGGTCTTGTCAGGTTTGACGCCATCCGGTCAGGACGAGTTCAAGACAATCCTTTCGACATCCCCGGCAAAGGGAGCGATCGCAAAGCTTTCCGGTTTCGAGGCGAGCCTGCTCCTCATCGGCGAAGGACAGCATGCCTTCGCCCCAGACGCGCCGAGCATCGGCCTGGCGCTTGCGAAGTATGGCGCATCGATCGGGCGCGATGTGGAGACGCTTGCCGCCGACGGGGAAATGCAGGCCATGCAGAAGCCATTGACGCTCGAAACGGTCAATTCGGTCGGCCCCGCCTCGATCATCTACCTTCTCGAGCTGCGCCGCCGGATCGGACCGATCGGCGCCTATTTCGACGAGCGGTACAAGGCTCGAAAAAGTGGTGAGATTGCAAGCCTCGGAGAGGAAATCACCGCCAGAGGCATCGTGACGCCCACCGACCTCATCGATGCGGACAAGTTGCGCGCGCTTCTGATCGAGCGGATCACAAATCTGCCGGCAGGCACCAACGCTTTCGTCATCCTGCCGATAGGCCTTTTGAACGGTCCTTACAGCATTCTCAGCGAACTCCGCTCCCGCGGAGCAGAGGTGTCACCAATCGGCTGAACCCGGTCTTGAGCAATTCCGGGGATCGCGACATGAATGCCCAGGCTCCTTTCGCCCGGCCACTCTCCTATCGGGCGAAAGCCTCGAACGGATTGTCGTGTGTCAGGCGCACCAGGGTGTCGTCGTCTATGCCCCGCCGTTTCAACTCGGGCAGCAAAACCGTGGAAAGATGCGTATACGGTTTGGGTATCCCGCCCATCGGCTGCGCCGGATCGAACCAGCCGCGGTCATGGCTCAACAACAAGCGATCGCCGCAGCCCGCCTCCAGCGCCTTGATCACCAGCTCCGCCACCTCGTTGTCCCCGCTGCGGCCGACATGGTCATATTCGATCCAGGCGCCTCGCTCAGCGACGGCGACATTAAGGGCGAAGTCCGCTTCTTCCTGCGTGTGGATGGAGATGAACCTGTCGGCCTTGTAGCCTTCCGCCTCGATGACATCGAGTTGGTCCATGACGACCCGTCCCCTGATCGTATGACTGCCGATGACGGCGTCCGCCTGGGCCGCGGCGCGTGCGGCTGCCCGCAGGATTTTCGTCTCAAGCGCCGTCATGCCGTCATCGCCGGCGCTGAGCTTGATCCAGCCCGCCTGGAACCCGGTTTCGTCGATCTGCTCCGTCAGCTCGCGAAGCATCCACGCCTCCAGCTCTTTCTCGGAAGCCTGGCGGACCCATTCGGGAATCCAGGGTTCACGGTAATTGCCGGTGGGCACGACGATCGGAAAATCCGTCGCGAGCGACACGGCAAGATCGATATCCGCACGGCGTCCAACGCCGCCCGTCGAGCATTCGACCAGTGCCGTCACCCCGAGCTTCTTGATCCGCTCGATTTCGGGGGCCATCAGACGGACGACGTCGTCAATGTCTGCCTCGGCATAACCGGGCTGGTCCGGCGTCCTGAGGTCGACGAAAACGTGCTCGTGCGGGAGGATCATCCCAAGTTCGGATTTGCTCTTAGGCCCGAGCGTGGTGCGCAGATATTTCAAAATCTCTCCCCCGCGATCATACCGGCTTTGCGTAAAGACCTCGACCGACACTGCCGCGAAAGTAGCTCGTCACGTACCGAAATCAATCTCCCACTCGGTTAAAATTCCAACAACTTGACCCCTTGATATCGACTTCCAACTTGACGCCCGAATTGCTGGCGAGCTGACTGTCGCCCGGGAGAGATATGTCGTATCGGCCTCTTCGGCGTCGCATCGGCTACTTCCCTTTCCCCTCCTTGCCCTGCGCCGGCCGGCTGATCGCGCGGATCTTGCCGCTGCCGCCGCCACCGCAGAAGAAGCAGTCGCCGCCGTCGGATTCGAGGCCGGAGACGCCGGTACCCTCGGGCATATCAAGCCGCTCCAGCACCTCCCCGGTTTCAGGATCGATGCGCCTGACGTCGCTGTCATCGCCCTCCCAGGTGCCGTGCCAGAGCTGGCCGTCGACCCAGGTGACGCCTGTCACGACGCGGTTGGATTCGATGGTGCGGAGGATCTTGCCGGTTTCCGGGTCGATCTGGTGTATCCTGCGGCCGCGGTGCTGGCCGACCCAGAGCGAGCCTTCGGCCCAAGCAAGGCCGGAATCGCCGCCATTGCCGGGCGCCGGGATGGTGGAAAGGATGCGGCCGGTCTTCGGATCGATCTTGTGAATGACATCCTCGGCGATCTGATAGAGGAACTCGCCGTCGAAAGCCGTTCCGGCATGGGACGCAACCTCGATCGAGCGCACCACCTCGCCGCTTGCGGGATCGAGCGCGTTCAGCCTGTCGCCCGAGGCGAACCAGACGTGCTCACCATCGAAGGTGACGCCGTTGACGCGCTCGGCGCCGGGAAAGGGTCCATATTCACGGATGATCGTCGCTGCCGATTTTTTCATCTCTTCCATCCTGTTCGCCCGTCGGGCCATCTTCATCAGTCAGGCCATACTAATCGCTTGGCAAAGGTCCCGGGAGTAACAAGACCGTCGGGAAACCGGGCAGCGGCGGGCTCATCCAACGCCGCGCCCGCCCGCGCCCGAAGGATTGCACCTTGCCCTCCCCGGCAAGCGAATCCAGCGCCCGCTGCACGGTGCGCGGGCTGGCGCCGAGCGCGATCGCCAGCGCCGAGCTCGACCAGGCCTCGCCATCGGCGAGAAAGGCAAGCACCGCCCCATACTGGCCTTCGACGAGCGGCGCCAGCACGGCAGTCTCGCCGGCGCGCCGCGGCGAAAGCGCAAAGCCGCGTTTCGTCGCCGAGACCTCCGCCAGTCCCCGCAGTTCGGCACGCAGCCGGCCGATCTCGACGCGCAGCCGGGCACGATGCGATTCATCGGCATGTTTGCCGCGGAAGGCGCGCGCGATGAGCGTGCCGCGTGCCACATCCGCCGGCCAAGCTTCGGCAAGCGTCCGGGCGAGCGTGAAGAGCACCGGCCGCGTTGCCAGCGACACCGAAAGCTGATCGTCGCGCACGACATGGCGGCAGGCATCGACAACGAGCGTGCCCGAACCCAGCAGCTCTTCCACCTCCTCGAGCAGCAGCGGGCTTTCCCGCCAGCGCGAGATCAACCGCGCCACCGGCGCGCTGAGCACCTGGGCGGCATTTTCCACCTCCGCCGTCAATACCGGCATACCGGCCTCGCGCGCCGCCTGCCTCGCCCGGTCAAGCGCCGCACGCGCCGCTTTCGTCTGCAGGCGCCGGATCGCGATGCCCGTGACCACCAGCTCATGAGCGGCCCTTGCCGCCGGCGGCAGTGGCGTCGGGTCGAGTGTTTCGAGCGCCCGCTCGGCCTCGTCGAGCCGGCCGATCAGCACCAGCCGGCGAAGCTCGACATTCCTGGCATGGGCGGCATTGACCCTGTCGCCATGCGCTTCGAGCACCTTGCGCGCCGCCTCCAGCGCTTTGGGCGGCCAGGTGAGATCACGCGAGACCAGTGCGATCTCGGCCTCGGCGACCACGCAGCGGGCTCGCGCCACCGCCTCCCGCGGGCCGAAAGCACGCGCCGCACTCTTCAGCAGCGCCTTGGCGCGGACGAGATCGCCGAGCTGCGCCATCGCAATGCCGCGCAGCGCCAGCGCCGGCGCATCGTCGCGCAGCGCCACCCGCTTCAGCGCGCCGAGCGCGTCTCCCACTGCCAGCGCCCGCGCAGCTGCCGTGATCAGCGAGTCCATTCAAATCCCGTCACACTTGTCACTCCCACCCTTGCCCTGCCCGGTCGTAGCTTTGTCGTCGACCGGCAAGCAACCCCGCGCCGGATGCTACGACGAGAAACAGGCAAAGGAGAAGACCCATGAAGACAGAGCTGAACGCAACACGGCAGCAATGGCTGGCGGCTCGCCTCGATCTGCTCGAAGAGGAAAAGGAACTGACCCGGCAGAGCGACGTGCTGGCGATCAAGCGCCAGCAATTGCCGCGTGTGAGGATCGACAAACAATATCGCTTCGACACCGACGGCGGCAACATCTCGCTGAAAGACCTCTTCGGCGGGCGCTCGCAGCTGCTCGTTTATCACTTCATGTTCGGGCCGGATTATACCGCGGGATGCCCGTCCTGCTCCTCGATCGCCGATGGCTTCAACGGCTTCTTCGTTCACCTGGAAAACCACGACGTCGCCTTTTGGGCGGTCTCGCGCGCGCCGCTCGCAAAGCTCGAAGCATTCAAGCGACGGATGGACTGGAGCTTTCCCTGGGCCTCCTCCTTCAGCAGCGATTTCAACGGCGATTTCAGCGTCTGGTTCTCTGCCGAGCAGCAGCACCAGGGCGAGGTAGACTATAATTACCGCCGTGAACCGCCCGCCCCCGAACCGCTCACAGGCAGGACTGTCCAGGAATGGCAGCCGGGCGACAGCGAGGCGCCGATCACTCAGATCGCCGCCATGACCGGCACCGATGTCCCAACCTATACCCGCGACCGGCCGGGTGTCAGCGCCTTCGAGCTCATCGATGGCGCCGTCTACCACAGCTATTCCAGCTATGCGCGCGGGCTGGACGGGTTATGGGGCATGTACCAATGGCTCGACCGCACCCCCAAGGGTCGCAACGAAACCGGCATCTGGTGGCGCCACCACGACCGGTACGGCAAGGAGTGACGCCGATGCTGCTTTCCGCCCACACTCCAAAGAGAGCCGACGGCAACGCCGCTCTCAACGCCGCCGAATGGCTCTCGCTGGCCGCCTCAGCAGACGGATCAGCGGCTAAGCCGAGCAGTGGCATCGCTAGCCCGGGCGGCCGGATTGCGGCCCACACCGCCGATTGGCTGTCGCTCGCCGCCGCCCCGACATTCGCGGTCATGGCACTGCTGATGGCCACGACCAGCAGTGCCGACATGATCTGCATGACGACGCCGGATGCCTTCCCGATCGGCGGCATGGTGCCGATGTACCTGCTGATGAGCGGCTTCCACCTGACGCCCTGGCTGCGGCTCGCCGCCGGCTGGCGGGGCTTGAGCCCCCGATAACGCTCCGCGACGCCGCTGCTCCCTCTTCTCCCCAGCGCAGGGAAGAGGGAGCAAGCCGCGCCGGGCTTTACCCACTTACCAAAGCGATCAAGTTCATGCCCTCACCTCGATAAAGTCGATCGGCCCGCCGGCAATATCGTCATCGAAGACCGCGCAGGAAAGCTTGCCGCCGAAGACGCAGCCGCTGTCGATGTTGGTGCGGTTTCCTGTCGTCACCGGGTTGGACAGCGACGGTGTATGGCCGTGGACCAGGTGCTTGCCCCAATAGTCGCTGGACTCACCGGAAGGGAACCGTAACCAGAGAAGATCGTGCTCGCTCTGCTGCTCCAGCGGAAATTCTGGATCGACGCCCGCATGGACGAAGATGCGATATCGATCGACATGCATGAGGGGACGATCGGCCGCCCATTGCAGATGCTGGGGCAGAACTCTGCCGCCATAGGACATTTCGGTTTCAAGTCCGCCGATGCCGCTGCCGATCCACACGTCTCTGCTATCGCTATCGCTATCGGCATAGGCAGCGACCATCAGGTCCTCATGATTGCCTTTCAGGCAGATCCATCGCCACGAGTCCGATGGACCGGCAATGATCCGGTCGAGGACGCTTTTGCTGTCAGGCCCGCGATCGACATAGTCGCCAACGAAGACGACGGTCCCTCCAGGCGCATAGGCCGCGATCCGATCGATCATCCTGTTCAGCGGATCGATACAGCCATGTATATCACCTATGGCGAACGTGTAGCGCATGCTTCGACCCTCTCGGCTGCAGTGCGATGGCGCGCGGCCAAGACGAGAAGGCGCGCCAGGGCATTATGCCGAGGCTCACGCCCCACGCCGTCCATCGCATCATAACAAACGAAAGCCCGCCGCCATCGCGAAAACCGACTCAATCTCCGGCATTTATGGCGGTTGGCTCTCCTTCCGCTTGAGGCAATCGCCACAACACTCACGCCTGCTCAGTGGGGTAGAGCGTCAGGATATTGACATTGACCCTGCGCGGCTGCGTCACCGCATAGAGAATGGCCGCGGCGATGTCCGCGGCCTCTAGTTGCTCGATGTCGCCAAGCCGTTGTTCCACCGCTTCGCGCACACTGGCGCGCATGTGGGAGGTAAACTCGGTCCTGACGGCGCCAGGCTCGATGCAGGTGACGCGAATGCCATCCCGGCCAATCTCGCGCCGCAGCGATTCCGCCATAGCGCTCGCCGCATGCTTGGTGCCGGAATAGACCGTCGAGGGATGAATGTACCGGCCGGTGCCGGAGGAGACGATGACGATATGGCCGGTCCCCTGCCGCTGCATCGCCGGCAACGCCGCATGGATCGGGTAGAGCAGCCCGAGGAAGTTGACCTCGACCATCTCCTGATACTCGGCGGTGGTCGTGTTCCGGAACGGCGCGGCAACGCCGACGCCGGCGACGCAGAGCAGCATGTCGAGCCTGCCGAAATCGCCGATCGCCCGCTGCACCATCGCCGCAGCCTGTGCCTCGTCGGACACATCGGTCTCGATCGCTAGGACCTCACCGTCGCGCTCGCGGATGCGCTCCGCCAACGCCTCGAGGCGCGGCATGCGGCGGGCCGCGATCGCCACGCTTGCCCCTTCCTCCACTAGCGCCAGAGCGGTCGCCGCACCTATGCCAGACGAAGCGCCGGCAATGAGGGCGACCCTGCCACTGAGCTTTTTGTCTGTCTGCATACCGGCTCTCCCGTCCTTTGGTTCAGGGTTGGCGAAATTATCGGCAATTTAGGCTGCGATGATCATGACAACAATGCTATATAAATCAAACAGACTATGTGGACTTGGAGGCCTAATGCGCGGCAGCGACTATGCGGAGCTCAAGGCGTTCGTGACCATCGTCGCCCACGGCAATTTCGCGCGCGCCGCAGCCGAGCTCGGAATTTCGGCATCAACGCTCAGCCAGACGATCCGCGCGCTGGAAGCCCGCCTGGGGCTTCGCCTATTGAACCGCACGACGCGCAGCGTATCACTCACCGACGCCGGCGAACGGCTGCATGCACGCTTCAGGCCGGCCATGATCGAGATGGAGGCGGCGGTCCGCAATGTCGTCGACGCACGCGACACGCCGGCGGGAACGCTCCGGGTGCATCTGCCGAGTGTCGCCGCCGCAACCTTCCTCGAGCCAACCCTCGGCCGCTTCCACGCCGCCTATCCCGATATCGTCCTTGACGTGACGATCGACGATTCAGTCACCGACATCGTCGAAGCCGGTTATGATGTCGGCGCACGGCTGGGTGAGTTTCTCGAAGCCGATATGGTCGCCGTTCAGCTCGGCGGCGAGCAGCGCCAGTTGGCCGTCGCCTCGCCAGAGTACATCGCCCGGTACGGCCGCCCGAATGTGCCGGGCGACCTGCTCCAGCACCATTGCATCAACTGGCGCCAGCCGGGCGGTAAAGGTCTCTACAAGTGGGAATTCCTCAAAGACAACACGTGGTTCTCCGTCGCGGTCAACGGCCCGCTGATCGTCTCGCACCGCGAGATGGCCCTTGCCGCCGCCGTCCAGGGCGTCGGCATTGCCTTCTGGGCCGAAGACCTCGTGCGTCCGCTGATCGAGGACGGCAAGCTCCTGCCGCTGCTTGAGGAGTGGTGTGGCACCTTCCCTGGCTGGTTCCTCTGTTATCCCTCACAACGCTACACACCGCCGAGCCTGCGCGCCTTCGTCGATTTCCTCAGGCGCGATTCGAGGCCTGCAGAGACCGCTCGAAGAAATCGCAATGGATCGTAGGATGACAACTAGACAGGCACCCGTCGGCGATCGCCGTTACAATCGCCGAAGATGCCGATCCACGGACGATTGTCTCATCAATAAAAGCCAGGCGTTACGTACCATCAAGGGCAGCTTATAGCCCGAAGGCGACCTTGCATTGTGCAATCGCCACCGGTTATGCGTTCATCACCATGAAGAAATACGGCCGAACCTATCACCTACCGATTTCTCCAGGAGCGATGAGCGATGACAAAGTCATGGCGATGCTTGACGGGCTGATGATTGGCGATCTTGTCATCACCGAGAAAATGGATGGTGAGAACACGACCATCTATCGGGACGGGTCTCATGCGCGTAGTCCCGATAGCCGTTACCATTCGTCGCGCGATTGGCTTAAGGCTTTTGCTGCCAGCATCAGCCCGCAACTTGCAGATGGCGAACGCATCGTGGGTGAGAACCTCTATGCCCGGCACTCGATCGGTTATGAAGATCTGCCGTCATACTTCCTCGGCTTTGCATGGATTATCGACGATAAGGTCCAATCCTGGGATCTGACGCAAGCCCGGTTCGAAGAACTGGGCATCGTTCCGGTGTCGACACTATATCGGGGACCATACAAAGCCGGCCTGTTCGAAGATACTGCGGCATCGCTGGATAAGACCAAGCAGGAGGGGTTTGTCGTTCGGATCGCTGATGCGTTCCTGGAAACCGAAATGCCAGCTCGGATGGGCAAGTATGTGCGGGACAACCACGTTCAGAGTGAAACGCATTGGATGCAGTCGGAACTCATCCCCAATCGCTTGGCAAATTCCTGACGGTCGCTCGCCTCTCCTCCGTCCTGTGCTGGTCACAGGAATCCAGCCACGCCGCTCGCGGGCCTCACGCATGGCCCGCGGGATCTTGCCCTGCGACGCCGGTTTTATCATACTGCCCGGCATGAGCGGACATGAGAGCCCCATCGAGTTCTACACGCGACCCGGCCCGATGACCTCGGCCGGGCTGCATGCGCCCGCCCTTGCCGCGCTCCAGGGCGTCGGCGCCGTTGCCGCCGCCGTGCATGGCACGCTGCTGCATGATGCCTGGGCGCAACACTACGATCAGGTGCTGACCCCGGAGCGAAGGGCGCAATCGCACACGCGGCCGGCGCGCGCGATACTCGATACGATCATGGCGATCGATCCCGCGCCCCTCGACATCACGCGCCCGCCTGACAAGCGCAGCATCGGCACATGCCGCAATTTCACCGTGCTTGCCTGCGCAGCACTTAAGGCCCATAGCGTGCCGGCACGCGCCCGCTGCGGCTTCGGCATGTATTTCGAGGCCGGCAAGGGCATCGATCACTGGATCGCCGAATATTGGGACGGACAGCGCTGGGTCTCCGCGGATTTCCAGATCGATGCTCTCCAGCGCGCCGCTTTGCAGCTCGATTTCGACCCGCTCGACCAGCCGCCGGGCAAATTCCAGAGCGCCGGCGAAACCTGGCAACGCTGCCGCGCCGGCACCGCCGACCCCGGGAAATTCGGCATCTTCAACGAGTCCGGCTTCTGGTTCGTCGCCATGAATCTCGTCCGCGACTTCGCCGCGCTTAACAATATTGAGATGCTTCCCTGGGACAATTGGGGAGCGATGCCGGAACCCGAGGAGGAGATGTCTGCGGATAGTCTCGCCCGCTTCGATCGCCTCGCTGCCCTGACGGTGGCAGCGGACGAACGCTTCGGGGAGTTGCGGGCGCTCTATGAGGGCGATGCCGGGCTGCGCGTGCCGGCGCAGGTCTTCAACGGCGTGCGCCAGCAGATGGAGGATGTGGGCAGCGCGTGATTTATGGAATGGCTGAGGTCGCCGCTTGTTCCCTCTTCTCCCCGCCGGGGAGAAGGTCGCCCGAAGGGTCGTGAGGGGCCGCACGTTACGCCCTTCATGCTACTCTTCGCTTGCGTTCAGCGCATTCGCGGCTTTGCCGCTCACCCCCATCCGCCTTGTCCAGCTGAAAGATGGGTGACAGATTGAACCGGATACATAGGTTACAGTTCCGGCGCAGTTGAAGCCACAGCGGCGCAGTTTCCCGTGGATGGGATCGATGACGCCGACTGGATGAGCATAGAAGCGCACGACCCACTGCCCATCCTCGGTTTCCTCGCCCGCCACCGGTTCGCCCGCGAGGCCCTGGGCGATGTAGATCAGGTCACCGCTCCATTTGATCTCGCCGTTGGGGCGCACCCGCCTGACCGCCGCCCGGCGGAGCGGATAGCGCGCCAATGCCGCAGAAGTGATACGCCGAACTCATCCGGTTACGATTGTCTTTCGAGCCGAAATTGTGCAATGACCCATCGACCCCAGATACAACGGATCAAGGTGCGGCATCGGTATGAAGAAGATCGGTTTCCTCTCGTTCGGGCACTGGACGCCCTCGCCCCAATCGCAGACGCGCTCGGCCGGCGATGCGCTGCTGCAGTCGATCGAGCTTGCGGTGGCGGCCGAGGAACTCGGCGCCGACGGGGCGTATTTTCGCGTGCATCATTTCGCCCGCCAGCTGGCCGCACCCTTCCCGCTGCTATCAGCCGTCGGCGCTAGAACCAATCGGATCGAGATCGGCACTGCCGTCATCGACATGCGCTACGAAAACCCGCTCTACATGGCCGAAGATGCCGGTGCGGCCGACCTCATCGCCGGCGGCCGTCTGCAGCTCGGCATCAGCCGCGGTTCGCCCGAACAGGTGATCGATGGCTGGCGCCATTTCGGCTATGCCCCGCCCGAAGGCCAGAGCGAAGCCGACATGGCCCGGCAACATGCCGAAGTCTTCCTCGAAGTGCTGCGCGGCGAAGGTTTTGCCAAACCGAACCCTCGGCCGATGTTTCCGAATCCACCCGGCCTCCTGCGCCTCGAGCCGCATTCCGAGGGCCTGCGTGAGCGGATCTGGTGGGGCGCAAGCTCGAATGCCACCGCCGTCTGGACGGCCAAGCTCGGCATGAACCTGCAGAGTTCGACGCTGAAGGACGATGAGACGGGAGAGCCCTTCCACGTCCAGCAGGCCGACCAGATCCGGGCATACCGCGCGGCCTGGAAAGAAGCCGGCCACACGCGCCAGCCGCGCGTCTCGGTCAGCCGCAGCATCTTCGCGCTGGTCGACGATCGCGACCGCGCCTATTTCGGCTACGGCAACGACGAGGGCGACAAGATCGGCTTCATCGATGAGAAGACCCGGGCAATCTTCGGTCGCAGCTATGCCGCCGAACCCGATGCCCTGATCAAGCAGCTCGCCGAAGACGAGGCGATTGCCGAGGCCGACACGCTGCTGCTCACCGTCCCCAACCAGCTCGGCGTCGAATATAACGCCCACGTCATCGAAGCGATCCTGACCCACATCGCGCCTGCGATGGGTTGGCGCTGACGCGCTGTCATTGCTGCCGGACTCTCAAACCCGCGGATACCTCGCACGGAATTCGCGAGGACTGCAGCCTTCGCGTTCGTGAAAAACACGCGAAAAATAAAACGGATCATCCAGGCCGATCATGGCGGCCACCGTTTCGATCTTTTCGTCGGTGGTTGCCAAGAGCTGTTTGGCATGGTCCATGCGCGCCCGAAGCTGAAATGCCTTGGGAGGCAATCCGGTTTCGAGCGTGAATCGCCTGCGCAGCGTAGCCGGCGACATGCCGTGCTCGGCCGCAAAGGCCGCGAGGTCCAACGGTTGCATCGCCCGCCGCCGTAGCGTTTCCACGATGTCGGCCATATCTAGCCTTTCCTGGCGTCGATCGGCCGCGCCGCTTGCCTGTCTGGCGGCTGATATGACGATATGATGCAGCATCAATGCCGCCGATGCCTGCCCGAGATTGGTGTCGTCAAGCAGATCGGCATGAAGCTTGCCGAACTGCCGTACAACCTCATCGAGATGATGCAAGGCAACGACCGGGTGTCGCTCGGTCATGATCCTCAGCCTCACGAAGTCCCGCGTGAACGATCCTTCGAAAAGCGCCCAGCGCTCGTCCCAGCCGCTTTCGTCGGGGCCATAGGAATGCACTCGGTTCGGAAACAGCCAGAACAGTGCAGGTCCAGTCAGGCTCATGCGGCCGCTGGCGGCGGTTTCTAGCCAGCCCTGCCCCCGCTCCACCAGCACGACGGCGAAACTCGGTAATTTCCGGTCCGTCACCGCACGGCGGGCATGCTGCCTGCCGCTGCCCGTGACAGCAAGTCCGCCGGCAGCGGTAAGCGGCGTTCTATAGATGGCCTCGGTGTCTCTCATGATGAGCGAAAAGTCCAGTTATGAATTTCCTCTATGTCGGTTGGCCCGCCGGATCAGGTAATTGATGACAAGCCAACTCAAGCGATGGAGGAGTGAAATGTCAATTGCTGCGGAGGTCATGCAGGTCCGAAAGCCGGAATTTCCCCTTGCCGCCCATGGCAAAACCCTGGCTGCAGAGCGGACGGGCTGGCTCACGCCGACCGATCCCGCCATCGGCGTTGACGCCATCCGCCGCCGCTTCCAGGACGATGGCTATGTCTGGCTGAAAGGCCTTCTGCCGCGGGCCGATGTGATCGACTTCCGCCGCTGGGTTTTTGAACATCTCGCCGAAACCGGCCTGGTCGATCCCGGCAGCGATTTTTCTCTGGGCATCGCGTCTGCCGGTGGCTTCGACAGGAGCCTGGCGGACCGGCGCCTGATGTCGCTCGTCCGCTCAGCCGCCTATGAAGGCTTCTGTGCGCAACCGCCGCTCGCCCGCTTCATGGACGATTTCATGCAAGGCATCTCCTATCTGCACAAGCGCAAGCTCATGCGTTTCGTCCAACCGGGATCGCCGACGGCCACGCCCGCCCACTATGATCTCGTCTATCTCCGCGGCGGCACCAGCCGCCTGGTGACGGCCTGGATTCCAATCGGCGACATCCCCACCGAGATGGGTGGCCTGGTTTACCTCGAAGGCTCGCACGCGCTGGGCGTCAAGATGGAAGCCGAGTTCCAGGCCACGAGTGGCGATCTTTCGCCGGAGGAGCGGATCAATGCCTATAACCGCCACATGGCGGAAGGCGGCTGGATCTCGAAGGATCTGCCCGATATGGCCGAGCGCTTCGACACCCGCTGGCTCGCCGCCGATTATGAGGCCGGCGACGTGGTGCTTCACTCGCCCTACATGATCCACGCCTCGACCACCAATCAGGACCGCAGCCGGCGGCTGCGCCTCTCCACCGACATCAGATATCAGAATGTCGACGACGAGATCGACGTCCGATGGAACAACCACTGGAGCCTCGGCGACATGCTGTAGCCCGGCTTTCCAGTGCCCATCTTTGACCTGCGATCCGGTGCGATGGCTGCTATAGCAGGTTGATTGGCGAAGGGACGTCTACATAAAAGCGAAGCGTGGGGACCTTACTGCCGCGATGGGCGTTGATGGTCCGGGTCTTGAACGATCCCATGACTGCCCGACTTATTGACGTAGCCGAACCGCTCGAGTTGCCTCATGCCGCGTACGAACCTGAACGATATCCTGATCTTCATGGCCGTCGTGGATGCGGGGAGCTTTATCGCCGGCGGCCAAGCCATGGGCCTGTCCCGTTCGGCGGCAGGCAAGGCGGTCATCCGCCTGGAAGACCGGCTCGGCGCGCGCCTGCTCAACCGCACGACGAGGACGCTGAACCTGACCGACGAAGGCCGGATGTTCTACGAGCGCGGGCTGCATATCCTTGCATCGGTCGACGAGGCGGAGGCGAGCGTGGCGGGGCAGAACAGCACGCTGCGAGGCGTTCTCCGGCTGACCGTTCCCGATGCCTTCGGGCGGCTCATCGTGCTGCCTTTGCTTGAAAAATATCTTCGGGCCTGGCCCGAGGTCCAGGTCGAAGTGAGCTTCACCGATCGCCCGGCCGACATTGTCGAGGAAGGCTTTGATCTGGCGATCCAGGTCGGCGCGACGACGTCGGACACCCGCCTGGTCTCGCGCGTCATCGCCAGCGACAAGGCGCGGCTCTGCGCCTCGCCGTCCTACCTTACCGAGCGTGGCGAGCCGGGCGATATCGACGATATCACGGCCCACGATTGCCTGATCTTTGCCAGCCGCAATCAAAGGCAGGGTTGGCGCTTTCGCGGTGAAGGCGGTCCCTGGGTCAAAGCGCAAGGGCGCAGCCGTCTGAGGCTCGACAGCACAGAGGCGATCCGCGACGCCGCCCTGGCGGGACTGGGCATCGCGCTGCTTCCCGATTTTCTCGTCGCCGACGATCTCGTCGCCGGGCGCCTCCGGCAGGTCCTGCCCAGCGTCGAAACTGACGACGCAAAGATCGTCGCTCTCTATCCCGACAAGCGCCTGCTGGAACCGCGTGTCCGACGCTTCATCGATCTGATGGTCGAGGAGCTTGGAGACCAGAGCGAGGCACGCAACCGCGACGCTAGGTCTGGGTGATAGGCTTGTCGAAGCCGCGGAAGCTCTTCAGCGCCAGGGGAAAGAGGGTTGCGGCGAGATAGGCAAGCCCGGTGAGCGAGAGCGCCGCGGCGAGGCCGATCGTGCTGATCAGGGCGCCGCCGATGAGGCCGCCGAAGGGGATGAGCGCGAAGCAGAGGGCGGCGTTCATCGCGGTGACGCGGCCGGTCAGCGGCTTGGGGATGCGCTCGAAGATCACCGCCGACAGGATCGGATTGAGGAAGCCCGAGGCAAATCCTGCGATTGCCAGGGTGAGGAAGATGATGGGGAGTGGCGCATCCAGCGCAATAACGAGAAAGCGCGGAAATCCGGTCAGCAGGAAGGCCACGGTATAAACCATCAAGCGCGGCATCCGCTCGCCGATCGCAGCGGCAATCGCAGCGCCTGCGATCGAGGCGCCGGTGAAGGCCGAAAACATCGCCCCCAGCAATTCCGGGCCATGGCCTGAACTCTGCGTCCAGACGGGCAGTAGCACCGCGTGATAGGCCTGGTCCAGCAGGTTGGTGGTCGCCACCATGATGACGATGCTGACGAGCACCGCGTCGCCGCGCAGAAAGCGCCAGCCTTCCCTGAGATCGCCGAGATAGGAGGACATCCCGCCCGACCGGGCTTCGGGCAGGCCGCGCGGCCCGGAGACGCGCCGCAATCCGGGGATGCCTACGCCCACAATCAGCGCAGCGGCGGCAAAGGTGACGGCATTGACCACCAGCGCCTGGCCCGGGCCGATCAGGCCGATCAGCGCGCCGGCACCGGCCGCACCCGCCGTCGAGGCCAGCCGCTCGATGGCGCCAACGAGGCCGGTCACCCGCTCGAGCGGCACAGCCGCCAATTCGGCAATATCGGGCACCATCGCCTGCTTGGCAGCATCGGATGGACCGCGCAGCACACCCATGGCAAAGACAACAGGCAGTAGCAGCGGCATATCAAGCAGGCCGAGCCAATCGAGGAGCGGTACCAGCATCACCACGGCCACCGAGGCGGTGTCGCAGACGACAGCGATGCGCTTGGGGCCGACGCGGTCGATCAACGGTCCACTGAGCGCCTTGGCGGCGACATAGGGCAGCATTTCCATCATTGCCGCCAGCCCGGTTAAAACGGGGCTGCCCGTCGTGCTCAGCACCAACCAGGGGATAGCGATGGTCGAGAGCCGCGTGCCGGAAAGCGAAAGCGTCTCGGCAGCGGCAAGCGCCAGGAATGGCCCACCCTTCCTCATGACCCATCATCCCCCTCGCGATGTGGGAGCCGGCCCGGATAGGGAAAGGCGTGCAGCATGATCGAGAAAGGAACCATATCCAGGGGTGCCAGGTCCCCCAAAGGCGGAGCCACCCGCATCGCTTCGAGAATGATATCGGTCAGCCGCCTGGTCAGGGCTTCGGCCTGTTCCGCCGTCATCGGGATGATGATGTCGCTGGCCGTGCTCGCCTTGCGCCACTCCGCCGGCAGCTCGCCATATTCCTCCAGCGCCTGCTGCATCTGGCCGACCTGCAGAGAGAGTATTGCCTGGTTGAAGGCGAGATCGAGATCCAACGCTTCGCCCTCAACCTCGCTTGCCGGCACCGAGGTGAGCTCGTGGCTGGCACGCCACCAGCGGTCGCGCCGCGAAGCATGGGGCGCTTCCTCGATGAAGCCGTATTGGGCAAGCTGCCGCAGGTGATAGCTGGTCGCGCCGCTATTTAGGCCTAGCCGCACGGCCAGCTGCGTCGCCGTGGCAGGTCCATCGAGCCTGAGCATGCCGAGCATGCGCAGCCGGACAGGATGCGTCAGCGCCTTCAGCGCGGTCGGATCGGGCACGACGCGGTTGAGGATGCGGGGTGTGGTGACGGATTGAACAGGCTGCGGGCGCGGATTTTTCATGCGGGCAACCTACTATTGCAAAGATATCTTTGCAAAGCTTTCTTTGCATAAATGCGAGCACCCTGCCCGCGGCTCAATCCTCCGGCGGGGTGAAGACCGCACAAGGTTGGGCGATGCCGCGCAATAGATGTTCTCCGAGCGGGATCAGGGTCGTCGCCGTATTCGCCGCCACCGCGCCCGAGATCAGAACGCTTCGGCCGAGCGGCTTACACAGCCCTTCCAGCCGGCTGACCAGATTGACGGCGGGGCCGATGGCGGTGAAGTCCAACCGGTCTGCAGCACCAATATTCCCCCACAGGATCTCGCCGAAATGCAATGCTGCGCCGAAGGGCAGCGGCGCCAGCCCCTGCGCTTGGCGCACCTGGTCGAGATGAACCATGCCGGCACGGCTGGCGGCGACCGCGCGCAGTGCCGCCTCGCAGGCCTCGCGATCCCCTCGGGCAGAGTCGCCCTCACCCGACGTAACCGTGACCGGAAAGATCGCCAGCACACCGTCGCCGATGAATTTCAGCACCTCGCCCCCGAAGGCATGCACGGCGCCTGCGACACGGTCGAACCAGGCGTCCAATGCCGTGATCATGACGTGAGGCTCGGTCACTTCGGAGAGCGCGGTGAAGTCGCGCAGATCAGCGCAGAGAAGGGCTGCGCGGATGGTCTCGCCGGTGCCGCGGGCAAGGGCGCCGGCCTGCACCCGGGCGGCACTGCGCCGACCGAGATAGGCTTCAAGCAGCGCGGCCCGCGCCTCCCGCGCCGCCAAAGCGGCGAGCGGGGCTACGGAAAAACGCGCGACTTCGCGCAGCAGGCCAGCCTCGACCCGGCCGAATGCGCTGCCCCCTGCCCCGTTTGCAACCCCCGCCCAGCCGAGTATCGGACTATCCTGCGAAGGCCCGATTCTCTCCTCCCATACCGGTCCGAGCCCAGCCAGCCACTCGCGCCCAGCCTCGCTCTGCGGCGCCGCGGCAAAGGCCAAAGCCTCGATGACAGCATCGGTCTCGGCTCGCCACAGCCAGGTGCGCCGCGCGATGATCGGATGCGGCACCGAAAGTGTCAGCGCGCCGCCGGAAATCGGCAGGCCATCGGCCAGCAACCGGCGCCCGAGCTCGGCCAGAAACCGTTCGGGACCAGGCGAGGCCCCGGCCTCGTCAACCAGCCAGGCAAGGGGAGATGGCAGATCCATGGCTTAACATCGCACGCTCACCGGGGCGGCCGCAAGGACATCCCGGAGTGACCGCTTGCGGTCATCCCCGGGCTCGGAAAAAGGCGTCCACTCCCCTGTCGAAAAACCATGCGCCGCGGTGGAAAACAAAAAATAAACACTTTAAACTTGCGCAACTTTGATTCCATTATAGGGCCATTCGTCATCGTGTGATTGAGGGGTACGATGGGCACGATATTCTGGCCGAAAGATCCGCTGGATGGGAATGACATGACGCTGCTGATGTCGATCCTTCGGCGATGGTGCGAAAGGTATCAGGTCGAGCTGACGGCGGAGGAGAGCAGCCGCAAGGCGAAGGAACTCGTCGAATGGTTCGAATTCGGCGTCAAGGATCCCGTCGAACTCGAGGAGTTGATCGACGACAAGCACTGGCTCGTCAGCAGGATCTGACCCTCTCGGGCAAATCGCAAGAACGCTGGCTGTCAGCGTCAGCGACGCCGTTTCATGAGAAAAGGCCGGGCGAAAATCGCTCCGGCCTTCGTCCATTTGCATCTAAGCGAGACCCTTAGTCATCCCGCCAACGACGGTCGCGATCCCAACGCCGCTCATGGCGCCAGCGCGGCCCATCCCAATCGCGGTGACGCCGCTCCCAGCCCCAGCGGGGCGGACCACCGTAGAAAGCGACGGGCGGCGGGCGTCTCCAGCTTCGCCGGCATTCGCCCCAGCGCGTCAGATGCCAGCCGCGACCGCAGGCGTAGTCGACCTTTGTGACACTGCTCTGGACATTGATTGTCCCCATCGGCATTGCCTCCGCGGTACCGATCGAGAGGCTGCCGGCAAGCAAGGCAGCCGCGATAGAAAGTGCCTTCATCGTGAACTCCATTTTCAATCCAGCCGTCCGCAGATTAGGACCGCTAAATTGAACTGGAGATGAACTGCGCGTTCATGTTTGCGGTAGCAAAAGAAGCGCTTCCGCACGAC
This sequence comes from Rhizobium sp. CRRU65, assembly GCF_048551595.1. Lineage (NCBI taxonomy): Bacteria > Pseudomonadati > Pseudomonadota > Alphaproteobacteria > Hyphomicrobiales > Rhizobiaceae > Rhizobium > Rhizobium sp. CRRU65. The sequence continues at coordinate 132,450 of NZ_JBLYZH010000006.1, forward strand.
CCGCTTGGGCGCTCGCCGACCGTTGTTGTCACAACCGCAAGCGCATCAGAGACGCCCCGCTGCCGGCAAATTTGTTCATGTCCGGCCGTAAAAAGCGTCGGGACCCGGATCCCGCCCGGCGGCGACTTCGGTCAGGCGCCCCAGGTAATGCGCCCAGCCTTCCGCATGGCCGGCGCATTGATCGGCGCTGGGCAGGCCGCTATGAGTGAGCCGCAACAGCGTTCCGCCCTCCTGTTCGATCAGGTCGATCTCGACCAGGCTCGACCCCGGCGGCACCACTTCGCTGCCGTCCCAGCCGAAGCTGTAGGCAAGGCGATGAACCGGCACCACCTCACGAAACGAGCCGCGCGCAAAGCGGGCGCCGGTGACGTTGACGAGATAGAGCCCGCCGGGCTGCGGCTCGACCTGCGCTTCCGTTCCCATCCAGCGCAGGATCTTCTCCGGATCGGTCATCAGCGCAAACACCGCGGCCGGCGGCGCCGCAATATGCGCCTCGCGGTGAACGACGAAAGATTCTGGCATCACTCTCTCCCATGGTTGTCACGGCCCCGCCCAGGCGGAGACAGCGCGTCCTGTCTTGTCGTGCTTCTGACGTGGATGTCCTCACGGAGAGCATGTAGGCGCAAGCTCCTCCTCCGCAAGAGGGATTGCCCGCCGCCATCGGCGAACGAGCGAAATCGCCGCTTGGGGAGCCTGATCCAGCTCCGGCCGCGAAAGCATATCGACCTATTGCCAGCCCGCCGCCTTCCCCCTATTGTCCGCGCCGTTCTCAGGGCGGGGTGCAAGTCCCTACCGGCGGTATGCAATTTCGATTGCGAGCCCGCGAGCGCCTTCTTAGGAAGGGTCAGCAGATCAGGTGAGATGCCTGAGCCGACGGTCATAGTCCGGATGAAAGAGAACGTGCGTTCCTGCCGCCCTTGCGGCTGTCGGGAACGTTCGTGATCGCCTTGGGTGATGTGTCTGTTCGCCAAAGGAGATTACCGTGACACCCACCCGCTACGCCTTCGTCAAAGCCAGTTGGCACGCCGACATCGTCGACCGCGCCCTTCATGGCTTCCATCAGCTTATTCCGCCCGAGCAGGTCGACGTGTTCGACGTCCCCGGCGCATTCGAGATGCCGCTGCTGTCACGCGATCTTGCGGCAACCGGACGTTACTGCGCGGTCATTGCCGCCGCCTTCGTCGTCGACGGCGGAATCTACCGCCACGAATTCGTCGCTCAGGCCGTCGTCGATGGGCTGATGCGCGCCGGCATGGATACGGGCGTGCCGGTACTGTCGGTCTCACTGACGCCGCATCAGTATCAAGAAACCGAGCACCACAAGCAGATCTACCGCGCGCACTTCGTCGAGAAAGGCCGCGAAGCAGCAAAAGCGGCTCTGACGATCGGCAAAACGCGCGCCGCTCTTGCCGCGTAGTCAGCGGTTCGACGAATAGAGGAACGCAGGAGATGAAGACGGCGGGGCACTCCCGCCGTCGACCGCATCAGATCGACTTCACCTCGCCGCCATCCATGCGTAGCGCCGAGCCGGTCATCCAGCGGGCACCCGGCGACACCAGGAAGGCCATCAGTTCGGCGATTTCCTCCGGCTCGCCGTAGCGGGCGATGCCCGCCTGCTCGGGGAAATGCGCGGTCACCTCCTCCACGCTCACACCGTGCAGCCGCGCCCAGTGCTCAAGATAGGAGCGGCGCCGGCCGGTCATGACGGGACCGGGCAGCACGCTGTTGACCTGCACGCCATCGGTGATGCCGCGATCGGAAAAGGCCTTGGCGAGTGCGACGATGGCAGCATTGATGGTACCGACCGCCGCATACGGCGCCTTCGGAAACACCGCCGAATTGCCCGACATCAAGACGACGGAGCCCTTCGCCTCTCTCAGCGCCGGCCATGCCGCAACCGTCAGGCGCCTCGCGCCGTGCAGCTTTAGCGCCAGCCCGTCTTCCCACTGCGCATCGGTCATCTCGAAAAGATCGATCTGCGGCACACCGCCGGCGATGTTGAGCAGCGCATCGATGCGGCCAAAGGCGCCAAGCGCCTGATCGACCACGGCCTGCGCCGCTTCCGGCTCGGCGAGGTCGGCGCCGATGACGAGGGCTTGCGCGCCGCCCGCCCTCACCGCCTGCGCGGTCTCCTCAAGATTGGCGCGGTTGCGCGCGACCAGCACCAGCGCGGAAAAATCGCGCGCGAGGCGCAGCACCGTCGCCTGGCCGATGCCCTGGCTGGCGCCGGTGATGATGGCAACTGTATCAGACATGTCGTCTCTCCTGTTGGCTTGGGCGACCGCCCGCCCCTTCCGGCGGGCAGCGCCTGGTTCTGCTCTCAGCGGGCCAGAAAATCGCGGATCGCAGCCGCGATCTCTGCGGCATGCGTTTCCAGCGCGAAGTGGCCGGTGTCGAGGAAGCGGACGACCGCATTGGGATTATCGCGCTTGAACGCCTCGGCGCCGGGCGGCAGGAAGAACGGATCGTTCTTGCCCCACACGGCCAGGAACGGCGGCTTGTGGGTGCGGAAATAATCCTGAAAGGCAGGATAGAGCGCGACATTGCTCTTGTAGTCGCCGAAGAGGTCGAGCTGTATGTCCTCGACGCCGGGCCGCGCCAGATAGAAATTGTCGAGCGAATAGCCGTCGGGCGAAACCGTCGTCGGATCGGCAACCCCATGCGTATATTGCCAGACCGTCGTTTCCGGCTGCAGCATCGCCTTCAGCGCATTGCGGTTCTCCTCGGACGCATCCTCCCAATAGGCCCGGATCGGGTTCCAGCCCTCGCTCAGGCCCTCGACATAGGCGTTGCCGTTCTGCGAGATGATCGCCATGATCCGGTCAGGATGTTTCACGGCCAGCCGGAAGCCGGTCGGCGCGCCGTAGTCGAACACATAGACGGCGTAACGATCGAAGCCGACGACTTCGGTGAAACGATCGATGGTCGTGGCGATCCCGTCGAAAGTGGCGCCGCGTGCCGGCAGGTCGGATCGTCCGAAGCCCGGAAGATCGGGCGCGACGATGTGGAAGCGATCGGAGAGCAGCGGCATCAGGTCGCGGAACATGTGGCCGGCGCTCGGAAAGCCGTGCAGCAGGAGCAGCTTCGGAGCATCCGGCGAACCGGCCTCGCGATAGAAGATGTTGAAGCCGTCGACGTCGGCGGTGCGGTATCTGATGGTGGACATGACAGTCTCCTTTGCTGTGATAACTTGATTGGTATTTCCGGTCTGGTTATTCCGCCTGCCCTTGCTGGCGGCTGTTGAAGATCTCCGGCTGGAGATAGAGAACGAGGGCGCAGCAGATCAGGAAGAAGCCGAGGAGCGGTACGAAGGGAGCAACGAGCCCCGCCACGGCAAAGATCGCCAGGCCGATGAGCGTCCGCCGGCGCGCCAGGCGGGTTCCGGCATGGCGCCCGCCTCGGCTTGCGCGAATATCTCGCGCTCGAACATCAGATAGGCAGCATTGACCAGCACGAAGACCGCGGCATAGACGGCAACCGGCATCGGCGCGAGGCCGGTCCTCGCCATCCAGGCCGTCGTGAACGGCAGCAGCGACACCAGGGAGAGGTGCACGAAGTTGATCCAGATCAGCCGGGTAGAGGCAAAGCGCACCAGCCGCAGCAGGTGATGATGGTTGATCCAGATGATCGCGATGAACAGGTAGCTCAGCGCATAGCTGACCAGGATCGGCCAGAGCGAAAGCACGGCTGATATGTCGGGAACCTCGGGCGCCTTGAGCTCCAGCACCATGATGGTGATGATCACCGCGATCATGGCGTCTGAAAAGGCGCTCACCCGCTCGGTCGTCATCTTCTCTCCGTGCATCTCGATTTCCTCCTCATCCCTTGTTTTGACAGTTGAATTCAGGCTCCACCGCGGCGGCCGCCTCCCTGACGATGTCGAGCACGGCGGCAGGCGCCGTAACGATTGGCGTGTGATCGGCGGCGTGTGAGCGCACCCGCGCCTGCATGCGCTCGGCCATGAAGCGCTGATTGTCGGCAACGATCATCCGGTCCTGTTCCGCGATCAGGAACCAGGCCGGACGGTCCTTCCAGAGCGGGCGCGGCACGGGAACAGTGATGCAGGCCGGCGAGATCGGCCGCTGTACGGCGGCAAGCACCGCCTGCTCACCCGCCTCGGCATTCTGCGCGAATGCGGTGCTAAAAGCCTCTTGCGGCAGATAGATCAGGCCATGACTGTCGGGCGCGAGCTTCGGCGCCTTGGGGTGCGGCTCGCCGCGATAGAAGATATCGGCGACCGTCTCGCCTTCATCAGGTGCCAGGGCGGCGATATAGACCAGCGCCTTGACCTTCTCGTCCCGGGTCGCAGCGATCACCGCGCCGGCATAGGCATGGCCGACGAGAACCACCGGCCCGGTCACCCGCTCCAGCGTGTGCTCAAGGGCTGCGACATCGTCGCTGAAGGAGGTCAGCGGCAGCGGCACCGCGAACACGCTCAAGCCTTCGGCGGTGAGCGGCAGAATGATTTTTGTCCAGCTCGAACCATCCGCCCATGCGCCGTGGACAAATACGACATTCACACTGTTCGCGAGATTCACATTCTCGGGGGACATCAGCGTTCTCCTTGCTCTCTGCCAAAGTAACCTATCTAATGTGTTTATGACGGTTACTCCTGGAGCGCGTAACTTGTCAAGCGTCTTTTAAGAGGTTACATGTCACTCATGTCTTCGAGAGACCGCCAGCGGTGCACATCGTGGCGAGTGGCGACCGGAACAGGAGTTATGATGGACAACCGCTCACCTGCCCTTTTCGTCGGCGATGCGCTGGGATTGGATTTTTTGAATTCGATCGCCACTCCGGTCGATACGCCAGTCGACTGGATCGATGATGGCGAAGGCCTGCTGCGCTGGCTGGAGCAGGCGGGGCTCGTCCCCCACGCGACGCTGGAGGCAATGCGAGCGCAGGCGTTGCCGGGCGAACTCGACAAGGTCGCAGACCAGGCAAGGAGCCTGCGCGAATGGTTCCGGGATTTCGTCCGCAGCCACAAGGGCCGCCCTCTTCCGGCAAATGCCCTGGAGGAGTTGGAGCCGCTGAACCGCCTACTCGAACGTAACGAGGGCTTCAGCCGCATCATCGCAGGACATGCCGATGCCACACTCGCACTTCAACCAATGCGCAAATGGCGCGCACCCGATGCGCTGCTGCTGCCGGTCGGCGAGGCGCTGGCGCAATTCGTCTGCACCGAGGATTTCTCCACGGTGAAGGCCTGCGAAGGGCCGGCCTGCACGTTGCTTTTTGCCGATCACACCCGAGGCCACCGGCGGCGCTGGTGCAGTATGGCTATGTGCGGCAACCGCGCAAAACAGGCAGCTCACCGGCATCGGCTGAAGGCGGATCATCAGTGACGCGCCGTTTGCGGGATCTTCGCGCGGCCAGGCCGGAATCTGCCCTTCAACCGGAATGGGCGTGGAATCCGCCAATATCAGCCAAATCGGACAGAATAATTGATTCGACGGCCTCACCGCGCTGTGGTCCACTGGCCGGTGACATGTATCGCCATTCTTAACGCATCCAAAACCTCAAGGAGCTGAAGATGAGCAATGCCATGCGCAGTGAAACCCCCATTGAGACCCCGAGAACACAGCCCGTTGACACCAAGCTCGAGGTGGTCGTCATCCCCGTTTCCGACGTCGACCGCGCCAAACGTTTTTACGACGGCCTGGGCTGGCGGCTCGACGCCGACTTCGCCAATGATGCCGATTTCCGTGTGATCCAGTTTACCCCGCCCGGTTCCGGCTGCGCGATCATCTTCGGCAAGAACGTCACCGCCGCGCCACCCGGCTCGGCCCAAGGCCTTTACCTTATCGTCTCCGACATCGAAGCCGCCCGCCGCGATCTCATCGCCCGCGGCGTCGAGGTGAGCGAGGTGTTTCATGACGCGGCCGGCGTCTATGCCGGCAAGGACGAACCCTATCTGTTCGGGCGGCTCCGCATTGCCGGCCGCGATCCCGATCACCGCAGCTATCGCTCCTTTGCCTCCTTCAAGGATCCCGATGGCAACGGCTGGCTGTTCCAGGAAGTCACCACGCGCCTGCCAGGACGCATCGACGCCGACGGGACGACATTCACGACCTCGACCGATCTCGCGTCAGCCATGCGCCGTGCGGCGACCGCGCACGGCGAACACGAGAAGCGAAACGGCGGCAAACACGACGACAACTGGCCGGACTGGTACGCCGAATACATGGTCAGCGAACAGGCCGGCAAGCAGCTACCTCTATAGGCGGTGACATCCTCTGAGAAGTAAGGGAACTTCGGTATGGCGCGCGCCATACCGAAACGCTTTATCGTGTCTTCGCCTCACCAATCTCACCGGTCTCCTTGCCGACGTCAGGAGGTCCCCCACCCTCTCGCTGTTGCAGTCAACCGATTATCCCGTCGGCTATATCGGCCCGGACGTCGGATATGAGTCCGCCTCGCGCATTGCGGCTTCGCGCCGGCCCCATCCGCGGGGCGCAGACCGAAGTCGGATATTGGGGTGCGCCGGAAGCCTTCATTGAGATGCGGGAGACTTCTGCGACGTTATCCAATCGGAAAATGCAAGCATGGCTGCTGTTGGCGGCCTCGATTGCAGCCGGGTAAGCCAATAGCTCCCCAATGATATGGTCGTCGGAAAAGGTTGTCTAACAGCCCCCGAGGATAGATGTCTGGAAAACATCGACGGCGGTGCCAGAGCGATCCCCAGTCCTTGCAGGGCCGCTTCCATCATGGCGAGGGAAGAGTCGAAAACGATACCGGCGTTTATCTGTGCCGCCGGAGGGACGTCCGCTGCGGTAAACCACGTGCTCCACTCGTCCGCCCTATAGCTCCGCAAAAGCGTCGCCTCGACCAGATCTGCAGGCGACTTTAAACGCTCGGCCAATTTGGGTGTGCACAGAGGAGAGAGCGGAGCGTCGAACAGACGCAGCGCCTCTGTGCCGTGCCAGGAGCCGCTGCCGAAGCGAATGGCAAAGTCCAGTCCCTCGGCCGCCATATCGACGCGATTATTGTTAGTCGAAACGCGCACATCAATGAACGGATGCTGCTGTTGAAAATCCGAAAGCCTTGGCAACAGCCAGCCGACGGCAAACGTCCCGACCACGCCCAGGAACAGCAATTCCCGAACCTGCCCGGCTTCAATCCGGTCCAGCATGATCGCCATCTGATCGAAGGAATTGGTCAAGGTCGGCAAAAGAGCTTCGCCTTCTGCGGTGATTTTCAAGCCCCTCGGGAGACGCTGAAAAAGGGCAGCCCCCAATCGCTTCTCCAGGCTTTTGACCTGCTGGCTGACAGCGGCCTGGGTAACACAAAGCTCGATCGCGGCGCGGGTGAAGCTGAGATGTCTCGCCGATGCTTCGAAGGCCCTCAAGCCATTTAAGGGGAGGAATTGCCGAACCATCTTAGCCCTAGATTTTCTTGGATCTCCTCCGAGATATCATCGTTTGCTGCCGCAAAACAGTGCCATTAAATGCCGTCCTCATGCGCCTTTGCGCTGATGAAAAGCTGCCTGCGGCGGATGAAAATGAATCGTAATTGGATAAAAATTCTATCGGCCGCATTGGTCTCGACATGCATTTCCACAAGTGGCCTTGCGGCTGACGCGCTGAAACTGAAAGCCATCTCGGACGCCGCGATAAGACCAATCATGGATAAATACGGCATTCCGGGCATGGCCGTTGCCATCGCCGTTGACGGGCAGAACCACATCTTCAACTACGGCGTCGAGTCGAAGGACACGAACAGGCCCGTCAGCCCGGCGACCATGTTCGAACTGGGATCGATCAGCAAAACCTTTACAGTCACCCTCACCTCCTACGCAGACGTGACCGGCCGACTTTCGCTGTCGGACAAGGCAAACAAATATCTGCCGGCGATGAAGGGAAGGCCGTTCGGCGATGTCGTCCTGACGGATTTGGGCACCCATACGGCTGGTGGATTTCCGCTTCAAGTTCCCGATGAAGTCAAAACCGAGAAGCAACTGATGGAGTATCTCGCAACCTGGAAACCCTCATATGCCGCCGGAACGCACCGGACATACGCCAATCCAAGCATCGGGATGCTTGGATATATAACGGCGAAAAGCATGAATGACGGTTTCGTCGCTTTGATGGAAGGCAAATTGTTTCCCTCCCTTGGATTGAAAAGCACGTTTATTGATGTGCCGAAATCGCGGATGGCGGATTATGCCCAAGGCTACAAGCGGAACGGCGAGCCGGCGCGGATGACACCTGCCATTCTTTCGTCCGAGGCCTATGGCGTGAAATCCACAGCAAGCGACATGATCCGGTTCATCGACGCGAACATGGGACTGGTCGAACTGGGCGATAAGCTCCAGCAGGCGATCAATAACACGCATAGGGGATACTTCGATGTCGGCGCGATGACCCAAGACCTTATTTGGGAGCAGTATTCCTATCCGGCGACGCTGACGACGTTGTTGGACAACAATTCCAGCGCGATGCTGAAGACCATTCCCGTCAAGCAACTGACGCCCGCAATGGAACCGCGCGAGGATGTCTGGATCAATAAAACCGGCTCAACGAATGGTTTCGGCGCATATGTCGCGTTCATCCCGAAGGAGCGGCTCGGCATCGTCATTCTGGCCAACAAAAACTATCCCAACGAGGATCGCGTCTCTGCCGCTTACCGGATACTGACTGATATAACGTCGGCGCGCTGACCCGGTAGAGCATGATGCCGAAAAGTGTACGCGGTTTTCGGACAACATCATGCTCTAACTATCTAATTCAGAACAGGATTGAGATTTTAGGCCGCCCCGGCCTAAAATCATCCTGTTCTGGTATCAACGGTCGAAGATGTCGCGCCATTGCTTCTCACCGATCAGGCAGTCGGCGCCCGTCTCGACGCCGGCTGTTTTCTGCACCGTCGCCGGCGGGGATAGGCCACTGATCTCCAGCACCAGCTTGCGGCGCACGGCAACGGCGAAATCCTCGATTTTGCGGACCGGCAGCACGAAGGCGCCGGGACCGCCGATCACACAATCCGCATAATATTTGTCGAGCCCGTTGGGTGCATCGGAGGGCCGCAGCATGATGGCGAGACCATTGATGATCATGCCGGCTTCTACCGCCTTGTCGCGGGCGGGGGTGACGGGATTGCCGGAATTGTTCGGCCCATCGCCGGAGACATCGATCACCTGGCGCCTGGACTGAAAGGGACTGGAAACGATCATGCTGGCGCCCTGGGCGATCGCGGTGGAGATCGATGTGCGCCGCTGCGTGGCAATCGGCCGGGCTTCGAGTTTATCGGCAAAAGCGATCGCATCCTCCTCCGTCTCGATCACCTGCCAGTCGATGACGGAATCCTGAACGACATAGCCAGCCCATTCGAAATAGCTGATGGCGATGCGGCCGGTCAGCCCGTCCTTCACCGCGTCGATGAATTCCTTGTGCTTGAGCGCTTCGACATAACCCTCGCGCTGGATGCCGATCTCCTCGAAGTCCATCGACCGCGAGGTGTCGACGGCAAGCACGAGGGTCACATCGACCTCGCTTCCCCCCGTCTGCGCGATGGGCACGAGGCCGGAAAGACCCATAAGCACCGCAAGTGTCGTCAGCATTGGCAATCCAATCCCTGCGCCATCCAAGCGGGAGAACTCTAACACAGCTTGGCGGACGCTGGACGCTCGCCCGCGCGTGCAGCTTCAATTTTCGGTGATGGATCGGAAGGCCTTCAATGCAAGGGAAGCCACAAGGGAGTATTCCATGCCTTCAGCGCCTCAAGAAAGACCTGCAATCGGGAGGGCAGGAAGCGGCGTGTGGGATAGACGGCGTGCACGAAAATTTCCTCGGACGACCAGTCCGGCAGCAGGCGGATGAGTTCGCCTTTTCTGATCTGCTCGTCGCAATAGGTCGAAGGCAGCAGGCCGATGCCGTGTCCGCGATAGGTGAAGGCGCTTACCGCGTCGAAATCCCGGCTCGATATCGGCCCCGACACATGCAGGTGAACCGATTTGCGACCGCTCACCAGATGCCATTCCGCCTCGCCGTTGCGGCCATTCAAGAGCACGCACTGATGGTCCTTCAGCTCTTCGGGCTTCAAGGGAAGCACCCTGCCCTTCAGATAGTCCGGTGCGGCGACCAGATAACGCACGCTCTTGCCGAGCCGCTGCGCGACGATGGTTGAATCCTTGAGGTCGCCGAAGCGGATGGCGAGATCGATGTTCTCCGCGATCAGATCGAGGAACAGGTTGGTGACGAAGAGGTCAACCTGGATCTTCGGATAGGTCTTCTGGAAAGCCGAGACGAATTCGTAGAAGACCTCCTGTCCGAAGATGACTGGCACGGAGATCTTCAGCAGACCTTCCGGTTTTCTCTGTGTCTCGGTGAGCGCGTGCTCGGCGTCGAGAAGATGGGCGAGCGGTTCGCTGCACCTGTCGTAATAGGCCCGGCCTTGCGCGGTCAGGCTCAGTTTGCGGGTCGTGCGCTGTATAAGCGTCACGCCGAGCTGCTCCTCCAGCGACGTCACCTTCCGGCTGACGGTCGATACCGGCATGCCGAGGGAATGGGCAGCACGGCTGAAGCTACCGTACTGCGCCACTTTCACGAAAACCGCGATGTCGTTCAGATCAGCCATGTTCTGATTTTTGCATGGATGCAAAAGAGAATCCAGATATTTCCATCTAATCGAGTAATGGAGTTTTCGCCATATTCACCTTGCGAAAACAAGACAACCCGATGGAGGCGCGTTCGCAGCAGCCCCATCTCGAGCGACCCCGCCTTTGCAACCGCAAGGCCCGCGTTGCCCGAACCAGATTATGGAGATCAGCATGACTACGAGAAAAACAGTCATCGTGACGGGCGCCTCCCAGGGTATCGGAGCGGGCCTCGTCAACGCTTTCATCCAGCGCGGCTACAATGTCGTTGCTACCTCGCGCCAGGTCAGCGTCTCGGAGGCTTTCCAAGCCTCGGACAGACTGGCGCTTGTCGATGGCGACATCGGCGATGCCGAAACCGCAGCGCGGGTGGCAAGGACAGCAATCGACCGGTTCGGCTCGATCGACGCACTCGTCAACAATGCCGGCATTTTTCTAGCCAAGCCGTTCGTCGAGTTCACCATGGCCGACTTCCAGAAATTGTCCTCGACCAATCTCGAGGGCTTCATCCATCTGACCCAACTGGTCGTCGGACAGATGCTCGCGCAGAAAACGGGCGGTAGCGTCGTCAGCATCACTACGCCATTGACCGATCATCCGATCGCCGGCTTCTCTGCTTCAGTCTCGATGATGACAAAGGGCGGCATCAACGCCATCTCCAAGAACCTGGCGATGGAATATGCGAACGAGGGAATTCGCTTCAACATTGTCGCTCCTGGCGTGGTGGACACGCCGCTGCACAAGGACAATCCGAAGGATTTTCTGAAGACGCTGTCGCCGATGGCAGGCATATCAAACGTCGAGGAGATCGTCGACGCAGTCGTCTTCCTCACCGAAGCGCCGCGCGTAACCGGGGAGGTGCTGCACGTCGACGGCGGCGCACATCTGGGCAGATGGTAGACCATGCGAAAGCGCAGGCAGCCGGCGCGGAACGACGGCTGCAGGAACTCGGCATCACACTTCCCCCGCCGCCGACGCCCTTTGGGGCCTATGTCGAAGCGATAAGGACCGGCAACCTGGTCTTCTTCAGCGGGATGCTGCCGGTCGTCGGCCACGAGCCGCGGTATATAGGCCGCGTCGGCGGCGCGCTGACGGCCGAAGACGGCCGGCAGGCGGCTGAAACGGCAACGCTGAGCGCGCTCGCAGCCGCCAGGGACTATCTCGGCTCGCTGGACAGGGTCGTCAGGGTCGTCAAGCTCGGCATCTATATCGCGACCGAAGGCGATTTCCGCGACCATCCGAAGGTCGCGGACGGCGCATCCGAAATGCTGCTTGCGGTCTTCGGCGAGGAGAAGCTCTCCGGCCGCGTCGTGCTCGGCGTCGCTAGCCTGCCTTTAGGTGTGCCGATCGAACTTGAACTTGTCCTTGAGGTCGAGGGCTGAATGGGGGCGGTACCGGCGCGGCATCGTCCGAGGTCCCTTATCCTGAGGCGCGTAGCCCGCAGGGCGAAGCCTCGAAGGACACGCTCCGGCACTGCTCCTTGCATCTACCGACCGCCGGCGCACCCGCCTCGTCCTTCGAGGCCCCTGCGGGGCGCCTCAGGATGAGGCTCTCGTGAGCGCGGCCGCGGCCGACCGATAAGCTCAAAGCATCACACCCTCACACCGCCACCAACAGCAGCACATAGGCGATCACGCTCACCATCAGCCCGCGGAACGCGAAGGTGACGCAGCGGTATTTGCTGCGGGCGATAGCAGAGAGGATGTTGGCGTTTTCGAGATATTGGTCGAAGAGGTAGCGCTCGTCGCGCCGCAGTGCCGCCTCGAAGAACAGGTCGCGATGGTTCTGCCAGGCGCCCCAGAACAGCGAGGTAGATGTGTCCAAACGGCGCGGCAGCACGACGAGGATCGCCGATAGGATGGAAAAGACCGAGGCGGCGGCAAGCAGGCCCGAGAAGAGCATGCTCCCTGGTGTCCCGGTCGCGTAACGCGCCAGGCTGAAGACCGCCCTCACCTCGCTGGAACTCACCAGGAAGGCCAGCATAAAAGTAAAGATATAGGCGGCTTTCTGGTCTGAGATCTTGATCTGATCGTAGAATATGTCGTTGATTTTCTTGATATGGTCAAAATACCCGACACCAATGTCACCTGTCGACGGTTCGCTTGGCATAAGTTCAGTTGCACTCTCGAATTCGCTCACATGAATACTCCACCCAACAAGTGTTTCCCTGATATTACACTTCACAGAGAATTCAAGAACACGTGCGCAATGTGCTTGACTTTTCTTTTCTACATGGACAAAGGGGAAGCGGGAGTTGGGGTTGGGTCATGCTGGGTCGCTGGAAAAACATCTGTCGCGCCGGGGTGGCGCTTGCGCTTGCCGTGCCGGGCTTTTCGCCGGCCGCGGCTGACCCGGTGCAGCGTGCAACACCGGTGGCCGGTTCCGTCATCGCCCGCAAGACCGGCGAAGAAGTCCGCTTCATCGACGTGTCGAACTGGCGTGTCGTCGACATCAATCAGGATCTGCTGACCGGCGACGTGCTGCGCACCAACGCCAACGGCCAGCTCGCCATCGTCTTTTCCGATCACACCCAGGTTCGCCTCGGCCGCAATTCCTCGTTGCAGGTCAAGAAGATGGCCGCGAGCGGCGACACGACGCTGGAGCTGCAATCGGGAACGATCTGGGCGCGCGCCGAGCGCGGCGGCCAGGGCCTGACGGTGGAAACGCCGGCCGCCGCGGCCGCAATCCGCGGCACCGACTGGACGATGACGGTCGAGGGCAACAAGACTTCGATGATTGTGCTCGAGGGCCGCGTCGCGCTCAGCAACCCGCAGGGCAGCGTCGAGGTGAACGAGGGCGAAGGGGCTGTGGCGACCATCGGCCAGGCGCCGAGCAAGATCATCAGCGTCAATCCTGACGACCGAGAACAGATGCTCTTCTATCTTGACCTGCGCGACGGCTTCGACCTGATGCCGACTTCGCCGCTACGGGCCGACCGCATGGCGACCGAACGCCGCCGCCTGTTGGCGCTGCCGCCGGAACGCCGCACGACCGAAGACTGGCTGGCACTTGCCGAAGTTCAGAGCGCCTTCGACGGACGCCGGGCTGCAGCGGCAACGCTGACGAATATCCGCGACCGCAAACTGACGGCAGCCCAGCAGGCGCGCGTCGACCTGATCGACGCCACCATCGCCGGCTCGGAAAAGCGTTATGGCGATGCCGCCAAGCTCTTCCAGAAGGCCCTGCCGCATCTCGACCCGACACGCCGCAACATGGCGCAATATGGCGGCTATTTCGCCCGCTCGCTGGCCGAGCCTGCCCATGCCGAACAGCCGCCCGCGAATACCACCGGCCCCTATGGCGCGATCATGCAGGCCTATACGACAGGCTTCCTAAAAAACCCACACGCAGCGCTCGAGATCATAAAGAAAGCGGAGCAACGCTATCCCGATGATCCGACCCTGCCGGCGGTCCGCGCCCAGTTGGCGGAGCTCACCGACGACCGTGAGCAGATGAAGGAAGCGATAGAACGCTCGCTGTCGCTCGACCCTGACCATCCGATGGCGCTCTCCGCCCGCGCGAGTTACAAGGCGGTCTATCAGAGCGACGTCAACGGCGCGCTTGCCGATCTGAACCGCGCCATCGAACTTGCCCCCGGCGGTTCAGGCACGCTGAATTCGCTCGGCCTGCTGCAGAGTTCGCGCGATGCTAATGGCGAAGCGGAAAAAGCCTTCAAGGAGGCGATCGAGCTCGATCCGCAGGACCCCTTGCTGCGCGCGAATCTCGCAATCCTCTATCTCGATCAGGGGCGCATGAAGGAAGCCAAGCACGAGATCGACACGGCAATTGCGCTCGATCCATCCTTCGATATCGCCCTGCTCGCCCGCGGCCGATACTACCTGCAAACTGGCGAGCGCGATAAGGCGCTGCAAGATTTGCTCGCCGCCAGCACCGCCAACCCGGCGCATTCGCAATCACAGCTGATGCTCGCCGCCGCCCATTACGAAAAAGGCGACCGCATTCCTTCCCAGCAGGCGCTCGACAATGCCGACCGGCTCGACAAGAACGACCCGGTTATCTCGGCCTTCCGCACCGCCGTCGATATCGACGATTACGACGCCGACGGCGCGATCCGCAACGCGCAGGAATTCCTGCGCCGCTCGCGCGCCCGCGGCGGCGATTACAGCTCGCTCGGCGCCAATGCGAGTGCTGGTTCTACGCTCAACAACGCCTTCCGCCTGCAGGGCCTAGATGCCTGGGGCCGCTATTACGGCGATGCCGTCTTCGATCCCTTCAGCGGCACCGGTTATATCGATCAAACGATCAAGGGTAGCATCTTTCCTTTCGTCAACGCGACCAGCTTCAGCGACGACAATATCATCCAAAACCGCGGCAACGCGTCGAGCTACTCATCCTTCATCCAGGGCCTGTTGCTTTCGCCGCACATGCTTTCCGGCCGCTCGCGCTCGGCAACGCTGTTCGATGTCCCCTTCATCGAAGGCTCGCTTGGCGGCGGCATCAACAGCGTCGACGGCCACACGAGACGCATCGGCGAGGCCGATATCCAAGGTTATTCGAACGCGACGATCCCAATCAGCTTCTATGGCAACCTGACCTGGGAAGAGCTGGCGCTCGACCGCGACTACCAGGATTTCGGCGGTGTCCAGACGGATAACAAGCTGCTAAGCGCCAACGGTTATCTGACGGCAACGGTCACACCTGATGATCGCGTGGTAGCCTTCGTCAACCACGGCAAGAATGATGGAGCGCTGAGCGCCTTGTCGTCAAACACCGGGTTCATGGAACTCGTGTTCCGTGTCCCTATCCCTCTGCCTCTCTACACGACAGAGGAGACTGTACGAGAAAGCACATATGCCGGCATCGGCTGGAGCCACACTTTTGCGTATGAAAACGTGTTGAATGGAGCGCTGCTTTATTCAGGAAGCAAATCGAATACCAGCAGCGTGCTTGATGTCGACCTGGACCCAGTGTTTATCGGCAGAGGGGTTCCCTTCATCATTCCCTTTGCCAGCGTCACTCAGGAAAGCGAATCCCAAACCTATATCGGCGCTTTGAGCCATTCCATAGGTGCCGGGCCTTTGACATTTCGCTACGGCATCGAAGGCGGCTGGATGGATGCCAGCAGCACCGTCGATACGACGCTTCTGGGCTTGACGGCGCCCCTCGATCACAATGAGAACACCATCGATATCGGCCGCGGCTATGTCGATGTGCTACATGAGATCACGCCGGATCTTAAGGGCGAATACGCCTTGTTTGCCACGCGCCTGGAGGGCGACGGCATCGATATCACCCGGCTGGAGCCGCGCTTCGGCCTCGCCTGGGCGCCGGTTCCAAACCACTGGCTGCGTGCTGCCTTCATGCGTCAGAGCTTTGATATTGGGATTCCGACCCTTGCCCCCATCGGCGTTCTCGGGCTGCAAGCCAACCAGTTTTCCACCAATCCGCGAGGTTACACGGATACGGTCGCCCTGCAGTGGGATGCCGAATGGACCGACCGCTTCTTCACCTCGGTCGAGTACCAGCACCAGGAGCTGCATGATTTCTCGATCGATTTTCCGCTGATCTCGCTTCCCTCGGATAGCAGCCTGCCGATCTCGCGCGGCAGCATCGATCGGGCTGCCGTCACAGCAAACGTCGTGCTCGGCCATGGTTTCGGCCTTTCGGCTACCTATGCCTACATGGATTCGGAAAACCGGGATCCACTTGAGCCGATCTATGGCGGCCCTCTTCCCTTCATACCGCAGAATTCAGGGCAGATTGCGCTGACCTGGGTCAACGAAGCCAAGGTCAAGGCGACGGTCGCCGCCAACTATATCGGCGAGCGCGACGGCGATCGGTTCGGCACCAAGCTCGACGATTACTGGAGCCTCGACGCCCACCTGATCTGGGAACCGTTCGACAAGCGCATCGAGCTGGAGGCGGCCGCCTATAACCTGCTCGACGAGGACTTCGAGATCACCCCCGGTGTGCCCGGCTGGGGCCGCGCCTTCAAGGGCACGCTCAAAGTCCGCTTCTGATGCGGCTGCGGGACAAACCTCGGCAGGCCAGTCACACCAGGGGCCGCCATCTCAGGCTGCTCGTGCTGTCGCTGACGACGCTGATCGCCATCTCGCTGCTGTCGCGCCTGCCCGCCTGGTCACTGCTCGAGCTCAGAAGCTTCGACTATCTCTCGACCGTCGACGATCCCCGTCCGCCACCCGGCGGACCCGTCATCGTCGCGATCGACGAACCCTCGCTTGCCGATATCAACGCGCAATGGCCCTGGCCGCGCAGTCTTCATGCCCAGCTCGTCACCCAGTTGCGCGCCGCCGGCGCCCGCGTCATCGGCTTCGACATCATCCTGGCCGAACCCTCGACGCCGGAGAACGACAACGCGATCACTAACGCCGTCGGCCCGGATGTCGTCCTTGCCGGCGACGAGACGTTGATCGAGACGCCGCAGGCCTCGCAACTGATCCGTGCGACACCGCTGCCGCAGTTGACCGAGGCAGGTGCCGTGACTGGCATCGCCTCCGTCGAACTCAGTGGCGACGGCACCTTCCGGCGTATTCCGGGCTATGAGGACGGCTTTGCCGCCATGCTGGCCAAGGTCGCCGGCGTGGCCCCCGAGACTCTGCCCGCCGGCCGGCTCATCCAGTCCTTCGGCCCCGCCCGCAGCTATCCCACCGTCTCCTACTACCAGGCGCTCGACCCGAAGAAGCTGCTGCCGCCGGATTATTTCAAGGACCGTGTCGTGCTGGTCGGCCTCAGCCTGCAGAATGCGCCGGCGATCGACAAAGGTGGCGTCGATGCCTTTGCGACGCCCTACACGGTTCATACCGGCAAGCTCGTCTCCGGCGTCGAGATCCAGGCGACGATCTACGACAATATCCGCAGCGGCCTGTCGATCGCGGAAGCCCGGCTGCCGACGGTCGCTGCCTGCATCCTGATATCGGTGCTGCTGGCCGCCACCACCGTCTGGCGCTCGACGGGATGGCTGACGATCGTAACGAGCGCGGCGGCGCTGCTCGCCTTCGCCGCCGTCAGTGCCGCCGGTATGCGGCTAACCCATATCTTCGTCTCGCCGCTTGGGCCGACGGTCGCCTATATCTCTGTCGTCTTCGGCCAGGCCGCCTTCGATTTTGCCGAGGAGCGCCGCAACAAGCGCCAAATCACCCGCGCCTTTGCCCAATATATCTCGCCCGATCTAGTCAGGCGCCTGTCGAGCGATCCCTCGCAGCTGAAGCTCGGCGGCGAGCGGCGCACCCTCTCGGTGCTTTTCTCAGACGTACGCGGCTTCACCACCATCGCCGAGACGCTGAAGGACGACCCCGAGCAGCTGACCGGCCTGATCAACCGGCTGCTGACGCCGCTTTCCGACGTGGTGATGGACCATGGCGGGACGATCGACAAATATATGGGCGATTGCATCATGGCCTTCTGGAACGCGCCGCTCGACGATCCCGATCATGCCCTGCACGCCGTCAAAGCCTCGCTTGCCATGCAGGCGGCGATATCGAGCCTTAACCGCGAGCTCGAGCAAGAGGCGGCGATGCGGGGCGGCAGGCCGCATGTGTTGAAGATGGGCGTCGGCATCAACACCGGCGAATGCATCGTCGGCAATATGGGCTCGACCCGCCGCTTCGACTATTCCTGCCTCGGCGACAGCGTCAACCTCGCCTCCCGCCTCGAAGGCGCCTCGAAGAATTATGGCGTGGCCCTGCTACTCGGCGAGGAGACCGCAAGGCTGGTCGCCAGCATCTACACCGTCGTCGAGCTCGACCGCATCATCGTCAAGGGCCGCACCGCGCCCTCGCCTGTCTATACCGTCGTGCACAAGGCCGAAGCCGAAGCCCTCGCCGCCCATCGGGCTTTTCTCGAGGCGAAATACACCGGCACGCTTGCGCCATCCGACCCCGCTTTCGACAGGCTGGCCGCCGATATCCCAGGGCTTTCCGGCTACTACGCGATCATGCGGGATGCGTTGGCCGGATCCGGTGAGGAATGACCATCACTTTCGGGGGGCGAATGCCACCGGCAGCTCTGCGTCCTAAGGGCGGCAAATCAGCTCGCCAAGGTCAGGCCGCCGTAACGACTGACTTCATTTTCGATTTCTGCGACCAGAGTATCGAGCGCAGGATTTCGCGCCTTACGGGCCCGACGCACCACATAGGCCAGGGCGGGAGGCGTGGGCAGCCGGTTGGTAATGATATCCATCGCGGGACGCAGGTGGCGCCCGTTCAGAAGCGCCACACCCAGGCCTGAGGTGACTGCCGAGACGATTCCGGCGGCGCTGGTGCACTCAAACACCGTCTCGAAAAGGGTGTCGTCATCTTGGCCGATATCGAGTGCCCATTGGCGATAGAAGCATTCGTCGTCGAAAGACAGGAATGGAATCGGACCACTCGGTGGCAGAGCCAGGTCGGAATGTTTCACCCAGTAGAGCTGCTCCCGGAAAAGCACGATATCGGTCGGGCGAACCTCATGGGCAAAGATCTGCACGATCGCAGCGTCGAGCTCTCCTTGCTCCAGCATCGCCCGTAGAACCAAACTCATCCTGACCTTGGTGCGCACGGCGACATCAGGATGGAGGCGGCGAAACCGGCCCAATATGCGGGCGAGATCGGTACACGTGGTGTCCTCGGTCAGCCCGAGGGCGATGCGTCCTGCGAGCGGCGTTTTCGTCAGGCTGAGAAGCGCTTCGTCATGAAGACCGAGAATGCGTTCGGCGTAAACCAGCAAATCCTCGCCGGCGGCTGTGAACACAGGCGCTCCCGGCTTGCGGCTGAGAAGATCACAATCGAGGCTGACTTCAAGCCGCTTGATCTTGTGGCTGACGGCCGATTGCGACAGACCCAGCGCCTCGGCAGCGCGAGTGATGCCGCCATGACGGCGAACGGACCAAAGGACCCGTAGCGCGTCTATTTCCAATCGTCGGCTGTTGAGTTCGGTCAAGGCAGGCACTCTCCGCTGACTATGCTGCAAAGCCTATGCATGGAGGTGGTGACGTTGGCAAGCCACCATCGATAAATCAATCATCCTGTCATGTCGTCATCGAAATTTGTCATGTGCGAGGTCGATCCCTTTGGCCTATGGCTGAGCAGAACGAAATCAAAATGAGTATCCCATGACGGATGAAGTTCTCGCTCGGCGTGCGCCAAATCACCGCTTCTTATGGCCCGTTCTGGCGACGCTTCTGGTGATCAGCTGGAGTTCCGGTTTCGTCGGCATCCGTTACGCCAGCGAGGAGGCGAGCGTCATCCTGGTCTTGTTCTGGCGCACCTTTCTGTCGGGACTGACACTGCTGCCCTTCGCGCTGACCATTGGGCCGAGGATGCATCTGCGCATTGTGCTGGGCCAGATGCTGTTCGGCGTGATGTCAGTCTTCCTCTATCTCGGCGGATTCGCTCTCGCCATCGAGCAGCGCGTGCCGACGGGGCTGGTCGCACTGATTTCTGACCTCTTGCCGCTGGCGATTGCGTGCCTGTCGCAACCCCTCCTGGGCGAACGGCTGACGCAGCGACAATGGCTGGGGACGGCAATCGCCGTGGCGGGCGTTCTGCTCGTTTCGCTCGAAAGCCTGAGCTTCGGCGAGGCCCCGCTCTGGGCCTACGGGCTGACGGCCGGCTCGATGCTGGTCTTTGCCCTCGCCTCCGTTCTCTACAGACGGCGGCGCGAGGCGCATATGCCTGTCCATCAGAGCCTTTGCATCCAGACCCTGACCGGCTCGGCCTTGTTTTCGTTCTGCGCCTTCATGCAGGGCAACATGATCCCGCCGATGAGCGTCGATTTCGCCATCGGCATGGCATGGCTCGTGCTGATTGCGACCTTCGCTGCCTATTCGGTCTACTACACCAGCCTTCGACTGTTCCCCGTGGCGCAGGTCAGCGCCGCGATCTACCTCAGCCCGCCTGTCACCATGTTATGGGCCTGGGCTCTATTTTCCGAGCCGCTGACGGCAACGATGTTCATCGGGCTGGCGGTGACACTGGTGGGCGTCTGGATGACCTCGCGAGCGTGAACGCCGCCGGAGCAAGCAAGAAGCCGCAGCTTCCCTTTCTTGACCGCGGTTATTCCAGGCGGCGCGCTTCCAGCGGCGCGTCCTGTCTGAACCCCTCGAAATAACGGCCGCCATGCAGGGCAAGCTCCCGATCGGCCAAAGCCAGAAATCGGGTGCCGTCGCCCACTACCGCCAGTCTGAACGCCGCGTCGAATTCGGCTGCCAGTTGCGCATCGAGCTTCTTCATGAGGCGCGGCGCCCATTTTCCGCGGCCGGTCCATGCGCCGCGTCCGAGGAGGATCAGATCGGCCAGCTTCTGATAGAGCAGCGCGGCGATGGCGGCGACCTCCTCAGGCGGGCGGGTGCCGCGCAGATCATCGGCCAGATCGGTGACCTGGTAGCGCAGCATGTCGTAGTCTGCCCCGGCAAGAGGTTTCGGTCCTGCCGCCAACATACTTGCCGCCATTGCCTGGATGACGCGCGCGCTGTCGATATCCGATCCCACTATACAGCCCGTCGCCACCATGTTGACCATGATCGGATAGCCGCTGTCTGCGTCCTGATGGAGGTAATGCGCCAGCGTCTGCGGGTCGTGGGCAAAGGCCTCGACCGGAAACCCATCCGCGCTGAACGATTCCCGCCAGGCTCTTTCGAGCGATGGGAACACCACGACCAGATCGATATCCGAAAAGGCGCTGCCTTCGCCGCGCATGATGGAGCCGGCGACATAGGCGAATGCGGCCCCGGCATAACGGCTGGCGATGCAGTGGCGGGCGACGGCCAGCGCCCACTCCGCAAGAAGATGTTTCTGGATATCGTCCACGATCTCGTCCTCGAATACGGGAGACGAGCGGGAACAAAAAACCCGCTCGTTTCCGGCGGGTTGGTTTCAGCAGCAATGAACTGAATTCAGTTCACGCGTCTACCACCCACCGCGGCGCGGTGGTCGTAGACATCGTCGAAACTGCAAAAATCAGGCTCATGGCGGTAACGATACCGCTGGATAGTGATAGCGTCAATGCACCAGGCGCCGGCCAAGGACGCTTCCCCGGCGCGCCGATTTCCGTCTAAGATGACCCGCAAAGCAAGACTCGAAAAAGGAAGAGCCCGCCAATGTCCGATCCCGCCACCGTCATCCCGCTTCCGCAACCGGTGTTGTTGCCGGTCGAAAGCAGCGCCGAGCGTTTTCCGGTGCGCCGCGTCTATTGCGTCGGGCGCAACTATGCCGACCATGCCATCGAGATGGGCCATGATCCCAGTCGCGAACCGCCCTTCTTCTTTCAGAAGAATGCCGACAACCTGCTGCCGGCGGGCGATGCCTTTCCCTATCCGTCGCTGTCATCAGACGTGCATTACGAGGTCGAATGCGTGCTGGCGCTGAAATCAGGCGGCGCAAACATCGAGGCTGCGGACGCGCTCGACTGCGTCTATGGCTATGCCGTCGGCATCGATTTCACCCGCCGCGACCTCCAGGGCGAGGCAAAGAAGCTTGGTCGCCCCTGGGAGGTCGGCAAGGCCTTCGAACATTCCGCCCCTATCTCCCCAATCGTTCCGGCAAGCCGCCTCGGCCACCCCGCGCAGGCGAAGATCTGGCTGGAACAGAACGGCAAGCGCGTGCAGGACGGCGATCTCAACCAGATGATCTGGAAGGTGCCGGAGATCATCGCCGAACTGTCGAAGCTCTTCACTCTCGCAGCCGGCGATATCATCATGACCGGCACACCCGCCGGCGTCGGCGCGGTGGCCAGGGGCGATCGCATCAATTGCGGCATCGACGGCGTCGCCACCCTATCGGTCGAGGTCGTCTGAGGAGAAAGCAATGACTGTCTACGCGCTTGGCGGATCGACGCCGAAACTGCCCGCCGCCGGCCTCTATTGGATCGCCCCGGATGCCAACATCATCGGCCAGATCGAACTCGGCGAGAATGTCGGCATCTGGTTCGGCGCCGTGCTGCGCGGCGACAACGAAAAGATCACCGTCCGCGAAGGCACCAACATCCAGGAAGGTGTGATGGCCCATACGGACATGGGCTTCCCGCTGACGATCGGAAACGGCTGCACCATCGGCCACCACGCCATCCTTCACGGCTGCACCATAGGCAACAACACGCTGATCGGCATGGGCGCCACCATCCTGAATGGTGCGAAGATCGGCAACAACTGCCTCGTCGGCGCCAATGCGCTGGTGACGGAGGGCAAGGAATTCCCCGATAACTCCCTGATCGTCGGCGCACCTGCCCGCGCAGTGCGCGTACTCGACGAAGCGGCGGTCGCAGGCATCCGCCGCTCGGCCGAAAGCTACATCGCCAATTGGCAACGATTTGCTCGGGATCTCCATCAACTGAGTTGATCGAGCAGATCGGATAATCGGGCAACTCCGTTGCCTCAGGCAAGAATATTGACGCACGGTCGAAGTTTTGATCAGAATTGTTTCGTGTCAGCCGGAGCGACTGCCCGTCATGCAAATATCAGAGAACCTTGCGGAACTGCTCGACCGGCTCTTCCACCAAAATGCGACGTGGGAGGAACTTATCAAGGAGATAAGGGCTGCCTCAGGGTTGGACCTCTTCGAGGCCGAAAAGATCGCGCTCTCACATCAAGGTTGGCGGCGGCTGTGCAACCATTGGATCAACCATGACCGTCAATGTAAAAAGCAGGCGGTCGGGCACATCAAGCACCGTGGAGCAAATTCGCTCATTACGTTAGTCGGCGAAAAATTCGTCATCGTCGAACCGAAAGCGAATTAGGTATCGAACCCATTGTCCGCCAAGGCGGCGCTTACCAGACTCCCGGAATCCACCGCCACCGCACTCGCTCCATATAGTCCGCATAGCCCTCGAGGCCTTTGCGCAGTTCGGCTTCCTCGCCGAGCGTCCGGCCGAAGAGGACGATAACGATCAGGCCGGCGGGGATCAGCGCGTAGAGAGAGCCGAGCGACAGCGCCATGCCGAAGACCAGCACGAGGGCGGTGGCGTATCCGGGATGGCGGATGATGGCATAGGGGCCGGTGTCGATCACCTTGTGGTCGCGATCGGTCTGGATGCGCACCGTCGTCTCGAAATGGCGGTTGACCGACTGCGCCCAGGTCAGGCCGAGATAACCTGATATCATCAGGATATAACCGATCAGCACGACCCACTCGGGCTGCAGCGCCCAATGGAAACGCCCGTCGTCGAGCGCCCCGATCGGAAGAATGGCGGCAAAGAGCATGATCGTCAGCGTCGCCACCACCGCGTCCCAAGGCTTGGTGCCTTTCTGGTATCGGCTGCGCGCCGTAAACAGCTCTGGATTCGTCCGCCAGATCCAGATGATTGCGACAACTGTCAGCACAAGGAACAGGCCGAGAAAAATCCACCCGCGCGGCCAGTCGAGCGTGCCCGCCGGCCAGAACAGCGCGGCAAACATGACAGAAATGGTGATGGCAAGCGATCCGAGAGATGGCGCCGCGGCGAATGAGTGACCGGGCCGAGTGTCCCGCTGCGTCATGATCGCTCTCCGTTCCATTAGAGCGCCGCGCATCCTCTTAGACGCGCAGAAGGACGCTGAACATGGCGGATTTCGTTCAAAAAATCACGTTACTCGGCGGCTTCGAGAAACAGGCTGTTTCGTGAAGATGAGGCAAGTGCCTGAACCCTGGCTTCCGCCTTGGCGATCAGTTGATAGAATTCGTCCTGCGCTTCGACGTCCAATTGAATGACGGCATTGACGTCGTCGGGCGTATCGCAAACGCAGGCGACCGCAGAAATCGGACAGATACCGCCGGGATAGCGTCTGCCGGTGCCCGTATAGGCGCGACGTCCCCAACGCTCGGAATAAACCGTCTCTTCCCGCTCAAGCTGCAGAATCGTTCCCTTGCAGGCGGTCACGATAGCCGCCTTGCCGTAGGCGAACCAGTGATAGTTCAGCCTCCGGAGTATATATTTGCCGGTGATATCTTCGCCAGCCAGTTCGGCAGGGTTTTCAATCATTCTAATCATGACGGCTTCCTCAACGTTTAAACAATATCCGTCATGTCTTCGCGCGCAGCAAGTCAAAAAACGCTGCTTTTGGAGACACTTAGTCACAAAGTGTTTCCGATTCTTACATTAACCACGCGCCGATCACCCCTTGTGCACACAATTCTTCGTCGAATTTCCCGCTACCTGCTACCGATTTCGTCATTCCGAGGTGGCAGTCACGTCGATGTCCCCTTGTGTTTTTCGGCGCGGGCTCGATATGTCTCCCTGATTGGTCCGAAGAACGCACCGTTTTTCATCCCAAGAAGCGGCCGACTGCTTCGCTAGTTGGTCACCGCAGGAGAGTTTCATGGTCGACGCGATCAACCCCATCTCCGCCACCGCCGCGCCCGAACCCACCAAGGTCGGCACCAGCACCTCGATCGACTCCGAACCAGACAACGCCTGGGTCGCCGCCCGCCAGTCGCAGATCACCGCCGATCAGTTGGCAGCAAAGAGGGCCGTGGAGAAGGAAGCCGCAGCCGATCTCATTCCGCACGCGGATCTGATCGTCGACGACGAGGAGCATCCGCAAAAGCGGCACCGGCATGCGGCATCGGAAGAAGGGGAAGAGGCCGGCGAACAGGCGGAACAGCCGGCCTTGTCAGGCGAAAGCGATCGGATCGGCACCCGCAATTTCGACGACGACACGCCCTTCGGCGAGCGCGTCGACATCATCTGATCAAAAGCGCACCAAAATCGCGCCTCCACATCACATTGATGGCATTCATCTTCAACTTGGCCCCGAGCAGACGATCAGCAACAGCGCTGCCGGAAGCTACGAATGCAAGCGCTGAAGCGCTTCACGTGCCAACTCGTCGACCCCTTCCAACTGGTCCGCCTTGCTCGGTTGATCCGCCAGCTTCCGGAGGTCGCCCTCAAGCGCTTCAACAACCTCCATCGACAGCTTTTCGACGATCAGTTGAAAGCAGAAATATTTTTGAGGGGAGTCATCTCCTCGGAGAACGCGCGACACCGGGTCAACAATTGGCATTCCGAGTGAGACGAGAAAACGAGCCAGAGGTGGAGCAATAGGCCAGTTGCCGTCCGCCGTCCACGCCAGCAAGTCATCCAGGATCGGAGCGATCGCAGGATAACCAGCGCTCTCGATACCAGAAAGAGCGGCAACGTCGTGCTTGTCACGAGGGACGAGGCTCCTTGCATCGAACACGCCAATCACTCCATCTTGTTGGGCCTCTCCCCACCCCGAAGCTGGGCTTTGATTGCCACTTTGTCGATGGCCGACCAGACCTCGACGATCTTGCCGCCGCGAAATTCGTAGATGACGTTCTCGGTGAAGGAAAGGCGCCTGCCGTTCACATCGAGGCCGAGGAATTTTGCCTTCGGCCTGCAATCGAAGCCGAGTCGGCAGGCGATGTATGGCGGATCGCAAAGAAGCATCAGCACCTTGAAATAGAGATCGGGAATCTCATCGAAGTCCCGCTCGAGCATTGCGACGTAACCCGACAGCCCGAGGCGCCGACCGTTATGAACTGCATCGTCGCCGACGAACTGCCCGAGATTGGGCCAGTCCTGCCTGTTCAGGCAGGCGATGTAGCCGCGGTATATCTTCGCGAGTTCGGTTTTCGTCACGCGATCGTCCCTGGCTTGGATTCTCAGGCAAAGATCGCGCCGGCATCTGCACTTGCCAGCGGCGAGCGCGCCGCCTCGAGACTTTCAGTTCAAGAGAACTCGCCTGCACGGGGACCAGCAAGCGTCACGCGCCAGCCCGTTCGCGATTGGAAATCCTGAGTGGCCAGAAACGTATAGCCCGTGGTGCGCCAGAGCCTGACGGCGCTGGTCAGATTGTCGAGCACATAATCGCCGCCGTCCGTCCGGGCAATGAGAACGACATGGTTTTGATCGTGCGGTCCAATCACCACGGAAAGCGCCAACCTGTTCGATGGAAAACCAGCTTCGATCAGGTCCTTCATCTTCTGGAGAGCGTAGTCCTCACAGTCCCCACGGCCGGCAACCGGCAGAGACCAAACATCCTTATTTCGGGAAGACGGGCGATCTTCCGCGGGAATGATACGTCCATTTACGGCACGATTGACCTTTTGAAGTAGCGCTGTTCCTGCCTGATCATTCAGCTGTTGCGCCGCCATCCTGCCGCACAGCCACTTGTACTTGGCGCAGGCTGCGGCGAATCCCACGGGTGCGCCGATGCTTCGCGTCACAGGAAGCGATGATCCCGCAACCGCTTGAAAATGCAGAAGAATGAATAAAAAGGCAGCGAGCGAAAAGAGGCGCTTCATAGCCGATTCCTTTTATTTGTTGCGAAACAATAACATAGGCACAATAAAAATTTAGTAAAATTTTATACTTGCGAATTTAACTGTATTAGATGAATTAGACAGATTAACCATCATCTATTCTTCGTATTAATTTATTGTTAGTGTAAGAGTTCTCCCCATTAACATTCGGTTAACCTTGGGAGATGGATTGAAATGATCAGCAGAGCAGCGAAATTCAGCATCGCCGTTGCTTCCCTTCTGGCAAGCAGCAGCTTGGCAACGGCAGCGCCGGCAGTCGTTAATTGCAAGGCCGCAGTTCGCGGAACACTCGAATACAGGCTGTGCATGCCGACCAGAGCAATTCAGTCCGATAGCAGGTTCAATCCGAACGATAACGATCGCGGCAGCCAGAACATTGGCGGCGGCAAGAAGACATCCAGCACCGGCTCCGTCGCCAGCAATGGGAATAATGGCGATGATGGTAATGGCGACGGCAATAGCGACGGCGACGGCAGCGGCGACGGCAATGGCGACGGCAGCGGCAGCGGCGACAATGGCGGAAAGGACGATCACGGCGGCAAGGGCCATGGTCATCACGGCGGCAAGGGCGGGAAAGATCACGGGCACGGCAAGGACGGTCCGGGCCACGGTGGAAAAGACCATCACGGCGGCAAGGACCGCGATCATCACGACCACGACAAGGGCGGAGAAGATCACGATCACGGCAAAGGTGGCAAAGACGGCCCAGGCAAGGGCGGCAACGACGGCCCAGGCAAGGGCGGCAATGACGGTCCGGGCAAGGGCGGCAATGACGGTCCGGGCAAGGGCGGCAATGACGGTCCGGGCAAGGGCGGCAACGACGGTCCGGGCAAGGGCGGCAACGACGGTCCGGGCAAGGGCGGCAATGACGGCCCCGGCAAGGGCGGCAATGACGGTCCCGGCAAGGGCGGCAATGACGCCCCCGGCAAGGGCGGCAATGACGGTCCCGGCAAGGGCGGCAATGACGGTCCCGGCAAGGGCGGCAATGACGGCCCCGGCAAGGGCGGCAACGACGGTCCCGGCAAGGGCGGCAACGACGGTCCCGGCAAGGGCGGCAACGACGGTCCCGGCAAGGGCGGCAACGACGGCCCCGGCAAGGGCGGCAATGACGGCCCCGGCAAGGGCGGCAACGACGGTCCCGGCAAGGGCGGCAATGACGGCCCCGGCAAGGGCGGCTCTGAATCTAAGCCGGACTAACCCGATCGGGGCAAAAGAAAGTGAGAGGCGAGGCCGGGTTACCGGCCTCGCCCTTTTTGATCGCCGCTTTGTGATCGGCGTCTAATAACGTCGGGATCTTACGGGTTCTGCCATCGCAATAGCCCGCGAGGCGATCGTCTAGCGAAGGCGAGGAAGCTTATGCCGCACAGGCCTCGCACAACCCACGGATCTCGATCGTCGTCTTTTCAGGCTTGAACTTCTGCCCGCGCACCCATTCCATAAGTCGGTGATCGACCTCGTGGTCGTGGAACTCCGTCACCTGGCCACAGCTTTCGCAAATGGCGAAGGCGACGATGCCGTGGCTGTGGCAATCGTCGCCCGGATGGGCGCAGGCGACGAACGAGTTGATGCTTTCAAGCCGGTGCACCACGCCATATTCGAGCAGCTTCTCCAGCGCCCGGTAGACCTGCAGCGGCGCGCGAAAACCGTGGTCGCGCAGCTTATCGAGGATGGTGTAGGCGCTGAGCGGCCCTTCGGCCTTTTCGAGCACGTCGAAGACCAGCGACTGGTTCTTGGTCAATTGCGGTGTCGTCATGAGCCTTGTCCTTGCATGACCGCGCGGTGGCGCCTGACCGGAAGCAGGCTGAGAATGAAGAGGATCAGCGCCGCGACCACGATCGAGGGGCCCGAGGGCGTGTCGTAGGTGAGCGAGCCGAACAGCCCGCCGACGACGGCGACCGCTCCAATCAGCGAAGCGAGCACTGCCATGATTTCCGGTGTCGGCGAGAAGCGCCGCGCCGCAGCCGCCGGAATGATCAGCAGCGAGGTGATCAGCATGATGCCGACGATCTTCATGGCAATGGCAATGACGACGGCCATCAGCAGCATGAAGAACAGCCGCGCCCGCTCCGGCCTCAGCCCCTCGGCCTCGGCGAGCTCGGCATTGACGGTCGCAGCCAGGAGCGGCCGCCAGAGCCAGGCCATTGCCACGAGCACGAACAGCCCGCCACCCCAGATTAGCGCGATGTCGGTCGTGGAAACGGCAAGGATATCGCCGAACAGGAAGGCGATGAGATCGATCCTCACCCAGCTCATGAAGGCGACCATGACGAGGCCGATCGCCAGTGTGGCATGTGAGAGGATGCCAAGCAGCGCATCGGCTGACAGCGCTTGGCGCTTCTGCAGGAAGAGCAGCAGCACCGACACGAGCGCGGCAACGGCAAAGACAGCCAGCGTCAGGTTGAGTTCGAAGAGCAGCGACAGTGCGACGCCGAGCAGCGCCGAATGGGCGATCGTATCGCCAAAATAGGCCATGCGCCGCCAGATGATGAAGCAGCCGAGCGGCCCTGTCGTCAGCGCCAGACCAACGCCGGCAAGAATGGCGCGCACGAAGAAGTCGTCAAGCATGGCGGTCCTCCGTGGCATGGGTATGCGGATGGTCATGTTCGTGGTGGTGCCCATCATGACCATCGTCGTGCTCATGACTGTGGTCATGCGCGTGATGCCCGTCATCGGGATGGCAATGGTCGGTCACCGTGCCGTCGGCATGTTGCACGCGTCCATCAGGCAGATGCGTATGATCATGGTGATGGCTATAGACGGCAAGCGTCTGCGCCGCCCGGCTGCCGAACAACTGCACATATTCCGGGCTGCGGCTGACCGACTCGGGCGTACCGCGGCAGCAGACATGGCCGTTGAGGCAGATGACCGTGTCGGTCTCGGCCATGACGACGTGGAGATCGTGCGAAATCAGCAGGATGCCGCAGCCCGTCGCATTGCGGATCGATTTGATCAGATCGTAGAGGGCGATCTCGCCGGAGAAATCGACCCCCTGCACCGGCTCGTCGAGCACCAGCAGATCGGGCTTGCGCGCTATCGCCCGGGCCATCAGCGCCCGCTGGAACTCGCCGCCGGAGAGATGCTGGACCTCGGCATCGAGCATATGGGCGATACCGGCGGATTCGAGCGCCGAGAGCATATCGCGCTCGGGCAGCGGTCCGGTCAGCGTCATCAGCCGGCGCACCGAAAGCGGCAGCGTCCAGTCGATCGTGAGCTTTTGCGGAACATAGCCGACCTTGAGGCCGGCCTTGCGCTCCACCCTGCCCTGATCAGGCTTCAACACACCGATCGCCGCCTTGGCGCTGGTCGACTTGCCCGAGCCGTTCGGCCCGATCAGCGTGACGATTTCGCCGCGCGAAACGGAAAAGTCAACGCCGCGCACCAGCCAGCGGCCATTGCGCAGAACGCCGACATTTTCAAGCGAAACCAGCGGTTCGGCCCTGATACCAGCGGGGGTCCTTGCGGGAGAGAGCATCAAATTTTCCGAAAGTGCTGTTGCGTCCTGCTATTGCACACGTTATAGCATAACGCAATTGATGTAATAACATAACAATTGCAATTCAAGGGAAGCATATTGATGAAACGCGCCTTGGGGCCTGCCCTTAAAATCTTGGCCCTCCGAATGCCGGCCTTCACAATCCCGGCCCTGGCGATCCCCGCCCTACTCTTTGCCGGCACCATGCGGGCAGCCGATGCGCCTGTCGTCGTCACCTCGATCAAACCGATCCATTCGCTGGTTTCGGCGATCATGCAGGGTGTCGGCGAACCCGAATTGATCGTCGATGGCGCGGCCTCCCCGCATACCTACAATCTGAAGCCATCGAATGCCCGCGCCCTGCAGGAGGCCAAGGTGATCTTCTGGGTCGGCCCCGGCCTCGAGGCCTTTCTCGAAAAGCCGCTGCAGGCGCTGGGTCGGAATGCCAGCATCGCCGAACTCGACAATGCCCCCGGCCTCGTCAAGCTGCCTTTCCGCGAAGGCGGCGCCTTCGAGCCGCATGACGACGGCGACGAGCACGACAGCGCTTCCGGTCATGAGCACGATAAGGCCGAAGCCACGCACGGCGCCGAAGCCGACCACGACCACGGTGCCTTCGACACACATCTCTGGCTCGACCCGATGAATGCCAAGGCCATGGCGACCATGATCACCACGACACTGGTTGCCGCCGATCCCGCCAATGCACTGACCTATCAGGGCAATGCCAAGGCGCTGGACGACAGGCTGGATGCACTCGATACCGAGATCAAGGGCATTGTCGCTCCCGTCAAGGGCAAGCCCTTCATCGTCTTCCATGATGCCTACCAGTATTTCGAGCACCGCTACGGCATCCGCGTCGCCGGCTCGATCACCGTCAGCCCGGAAACCATTCCGGGCGCCGAGCGTGTTTCGGAAATCCACCGCAAGGTCGGTGAACTCGGCGCCACCTGCGTCTTTGCCGAACCGCAGTTCGAGCCGCGCCTCGTCAATGTGGTCATCGAAGGCACGCGCGCCAAGTCAGGCGTACTCGATCCCGAAGCGGCAACACTGAAGGCCGGCTCCGATCTCTACTTCACCCTCATGCGCGGCATCGCCGACAGCATGAAGGACTGCCTCTCCAGCGCATGACTGTCATGCGCCGCTCCGGAGACAGCTGAGGCGGAAAGAGGCGGACAACCCCGTTCCGCCTTTTTTCAGCACACTGAACGTAATGATATAACATTATAATGATTTGATGAGGTTCCCATGGACAACAGACTTCCCGTCACGGTGCTCTCCGGCTTCCTCGGCGCCGGCAAGACGACGCTGCTCAACCATGTGCTGACCAATCGCGAGGGTTTGCGCGTCGCGGTTATCGTCAACGACATGAGCGAGGTGAATATAGATGCCGCGTTGGTGCGCGACGGCGGCGCCAACCTCTCCCGCACCGAAGAGCAACTGGTCGAGATGACCAATGGCTGCATCTGCTGCACGCTGCGCGACGACCTCTTGAAGGAAGTGCGCCAGCTCGCCGATCAGGGCCGCTTCGATTACCTCCTGATCGAATCGACCGGCATCGCCGAGCCCCTGCCCGTCGCCACCACCTTCGAATTCCGAGACGAGAACGGCCAAAGCCTCTCGGATGTGGCAAGGCTGGATACGATGGTGACCGTCGTCGACGCCGCACATCTGCTTGCCGATTATGCCTCGGCCGATTTCCTCGCCGACCGGGGAGAAACGGCCGGCGACGGCGACAACAGAACCATCGTCGACCTGCTGGTCGAGCAGATCGAATTCGCCGATGTCGTGGTGCTGAACAAGATCGGCACGGCAGCCGAGGAAGAGCGCGACGCCGCCCGCAAGATCGTCACCGGCCTCAACCCGGATGCACGGCTGATCGAGGTGGATTTCGGCAAGGTCGCCCTGAAAGACGTGCTCGGCACCGGCCGCTTCGATATCGACAAGGCCGAGACCCATCCACTCTGGTATAAGGAACTGCACGGCTTCCGCGACCACCTGCCGGAGACCGAAGAATACGGCATCCGCTCCTTCGTCTACCGCGAAAAACGCCCCTTTCATCCGGCTAAGCTGCAGGACTTCCTCGACAGGACATGGCCAGGCGTGGTGCGCGCCAAAGGCTTCTTCTGGCTGGCGACGCGCCCGCACCATGTCGGCGAGATCAGCCAGGCGGGCGCGATCGTGCGCACCGGCAAGATGGGTCTCTGGTGGGCGGCAGTGCCACGCGAACAATGGCCTGAGGAACCGGCCTTCATGCGCGCCATCGGCCCCTATCTCGACCCCGTCTGGGGCGACCGCCGCCAGGAAATCGTCTTCATCGGCGCCGATCCGATGGACGAAGCCTGGATCAGGAAGGAACTCGACGCCTGTCTGGTCGACGCCACTGTGTTTACACCGGAACGCTGGCGCAACCTGCCCGACCCCTTCGCCAGCTGGAACAGGCAGGCGGCATGACAGCGAAGGCAATCAAACGCTATCTCTGCGTCTGCCAGGAATGCGATCCTTTGCCACCGATCGAAGGGCTGCATCCGCTGACGTATAAACCGGACACAGAGACTGAAGCCCGCAAACCGAAGGGACTTCTCGGCATCATCGCCGGCCGGGTAGCTTTGCGTCGGCAGGACTAAGCGATCACAACCGACGCAGCGAGTCTGGCGCGAACGCCGCCTCACCCTCCTTCATTCCTGTACTTGTCACAGGAATCTAGTGTGCCCAAGTCTTTGAGCACGCGAGACTTCCTTCCGAATGAGAGTCATTCACGGCGCAGACGCGCCGTGGCTGGATTCCTGTGACGAGCACAGGAATGAGGAAGGATAGAGAGAACGACGATCTTATCCGAGACGGAAGCGCTTGCCGCCGCAGAGTCAAAGCCGAAGCCGCCCTTTCCTGATCTATCGACCGATCAGCGACCGGCAATAATGCTGGAGATGATACCGCTGGTGACGCCAATCAGCAGGTAGTCATTGTCGGCCCGCACCCAGCGATAACCGCGGGGCGGAGGCGCCAGCCGGTAGCGGCGGTAGTCGTTGACATCGGAGAACCGGCGACGTTCGCTGGCGTTGACGCGGTATCCCCTCTTCCAATGCGACCGGACGACCACCTTCTTCTGCTCGACGTGGGGACGGCGGTGATCGTCGGCGCTGGCCTGGGAAACAACCATCGGGGAAAGAAGGAAGGAGGCGGAAAGAAGAGCTGCAAAAATCTTTTTCATGTGGGATTCCTCATGTTGGGCACGTGACCAAACTAGGGCCGAAAAGATGAACCGAAACTGAAATAAAAATTAAACTTTTGTAATCAAATCCAATAGCTACGGGTCGAAGTTTATATTTTAGATTAATCTTATACATGGTAACAAATATTCTATCGCCGCAGACGGGGCATCGGCGCGGCCGGCCAGTTCGTCCTTGGAAGCCCTTGGCAGCACATCGGGGCGGGATTGAAGAAAAGACAGTTGCGGGGCATCCGAGGATGAGCCTAGGGCGGCGCGCCCTTCCTGTGCCCATCGCCTGGAAGACGCCGCCGTGGAGGGTCGCTGCGGATGGCGGCCGACGGGCATGCCCTCGATTCGATATCTTGCCTATCGCCTAAAGGTGCTCGCGATTGGCATAGCGAGATGCATAAACTTGAAACGGGCGCATAATCGAGTTCGAAGCGACGCATTAGGAACAGGAGAATTCTGCATGTCCCGTGAGGGGACGATCAGATCAAGACAACGAAGACCACAATGGAGGAAAACATGCCCGGTATCAGCATGCGCTATATCGTCGACGACGTCGACGCCGCGGTGGAATTCTACACAAGACATCTCGGCTTCTCCGTCGCGCTTCGCCCCGCGCCGAGTTTCGCCATCCTGACCAGGGACGGTTTTCGTCTGTTCGTCAGCGGCATGACGGGACCGGGCGGAGCATCTCAAGCAATGCCCGACGGGCGAAAGCCGGAGCCTGGCGGATGGAATCGTATCCAGATCGAGGTCGGAGACCTGGAGGCGAAAGTCACCGCGCTGCGCCAAGCCGGTGCGCGCTTCCGCAACGAGATCGTGCAGGGCATCGGCGGCAAGCAGATCCTGCTCGATGATCCGGCCGGAAACCCGATCGAGCTCTTCGAAGCACCCAAGCGGTGAATGGCGCGACGCCGGTCATGCGGTTGCCACGCATTTGCAGTCATCAGCAAACCGACGCAGTATTTCGATCACGGCTGCCGGCGTTGGCATCTCTCGCCGCGAGGCTGGCCGGAACGCCTTGCCACCAGTGTGCGAGCGTGTAGTTTCGGATTCCTATCAATTCGAAGGCAGGGAAAACATGTCCGATTCCGCCGGCGGGCTCTCCGACTATATCGGGATACTAGCCGTGTTTCTTCTCGTCGCCGCCAATGGCTTCTTCGTTGCCGCCGAATTCGCCCTGGTGTCAGTCAGGCGTAGCCGCGTCGCCGAACTCGCTGCGGCAGGCCGCATGAACGCCTCGGCACTTCAGCGCGCCGTCGACAATCTCGACTCCAACCTTGCAG
The DNA here is from genome assembly GCF_048551595.1 of Rhizobium sp. CRRU65. Taxonomy (NCBI): domain Bacteria; kingdom Pseudomonadati; phylum Pseudomonadota; class Alphaproteobacteria; order Hyphomicrobiales; family Rhizobiaceae; genus Rhizobium; species Rhizobium sp. CRRU65. The sequence continues at coordinate 167,233 of NZ_JBLYZH010000006.1, forward strand.
CCACCCAGCTTGGCATCACCATCTCGTCGCTCGCCCTCGGCTGGGTTGGCGAACCGGCGCTTGCCCATCTGATCGAGCCGCTGCTGTCCTGGCTGCCCGGGCAATGGGCGACGGCGGGCGCGCATACTGTTGCCGTCGTCATCGCCTTCGTCATCATCACGGCCCTGCATATCGTGCTCGGCGAGCTCGCGCCGAAGAGCCTGGCGCTTCAACGCAGCGAGGCCACTTCGCTTGCCGTGGTGCGCCCGCTCGGTCTGTTCCTGGTGCTGTTTAAGCCGGCGATCTTTGTCCTGAACGGCATGGGCAACATGGTGCTGCGGGGCGTCGGTCTTCGCGCCGGAACCGGGGAATCGTCGTTCCATTCGCCGCAGGAGCTCAAGCTGCTGGTCGCTGAGAGCCAGGAGGCCGGCCTTCTCAACCAGGTGCAGCAGCAGCTCGTCGAGCGGGTGTTCAACATCGGCGACAGACCGATCTCCGACATCATGACCCCGCGTCTCGACATCGAATGGTTCGACGCCGACGACAGCGAGGCCGAGATCCTGAAGACCATCCGCGAATGCAGCCACGAGCAATTACTGGTCGCCCGCGGCTCGATCGACGAGCCGATCGGCATGGTGTTGAAGAAGGACCTTCTCGATCAGGTTCTCGACGGCGGCAAGGTCCGGCCGATGGAGGTGATCAAGCAGCCGTTGGTGCTGCATGAGGGCACCTCGGTCGTCCGCGTGCTCGACAGTTTCAAGGCCTCACCCGTTCGCCTCGCCATCGTCATCGACGAATATGGCAGCCTCGAAGGCATCGTCACCCAGACCGACCTGCTCGAAGCCATCGCCGGCGACCTGCCGGGATCCAACGAAGAGCCCGACATCGTCGTCAGGGAAGACGGGTCGCTCTTGATCGATGCGATGATGCCGGCCTTCGACGCCTTCGAACGGCTGGGCCTGCGCGATCGTCCGGATGCCGATTTCCATACGCTGGCGGGCTTTGCGCTGCATCAGCTCCAGCACATCCCCGAAGCCGGCGAAACCTTCGTCTTCGACAACTGGCGCTTCGAAGTGCTCGACATGGACGGCATGCGTATCGACAAGATGCTCGCGACGCGCATTCCCGCGGATGGGGCGGAGGCCTAGGGCCAAAGAAAGGCTCTAGTTCACCGCCAGCGTCCAGAGCATTCCCGCGGCTGCGCAGGCTAGCAGCGTCGCGATGACGGAAGCCTTGAAGCGGAAGATCGCTATCGCCGCGGCGGCAGACAGCGCCATTGCCGCCGGCACGGCCGATTGCAGCACGGGAATATCGAGCCGCAAGCCGCCAAGCTGGACGGTCGCAACCTCTGCAAACAGCGTGTGCAGGGCAAACCAGATAGCGAGGTTGAGGATAACCCCGACCACCGCCGCTGTTATGGCCGACATCGCGCCGGCGAGCGCTATGTTGCCGCGCAGTTTTTCGATGAACGGCGCACCGAGGAAGATCCACAGGAAGCAGGGCACGAAGGTGACCCAGCTCGTCAGTATCGCCGCAAGGGTCGCAGCAAGCATCGGGTTCAGCGCTCCCGAATCCCGGTAGGCGCCCATGAAGCCGACGAACTGGACGACCATGATCAGCGGCCCCGGCGTCGTCTCGGCCATGCCGAGACCATCCAACATCTCGCCGGGTTTCAGCCAGCCGAAATGCTGCACGGCCTCCTGTGCGACATAGGCAAGCACCGCATAGGCCCCGCCGAAGGTGACGACCGCCATTTTGCTGAAGAAAAGGCCGATTTCGGTAAAGACGTTGTCAGCACCGAAGGTTGCGTAGAGCGCCGCGAGCGGCGCGAGCCAGAGGGCAAGCAGCACGGCCGAGATGCGCAGCGACCAGGCGAGATTCGGGCGCGCATGCGCCGGTATGCCTTCGCCGAGCGCCGACTCCGCATCCGACAGCACCGGGCCGCTTCCGGCCTTATGGCCGCCGCCCGTCTGAAAGGCGGCAAGCCCGAACCTGCCGCCGAGGAAGCCGGCAATGCCGGCCGCGAGCACGATCAGCGGGAACGGCACATGGAGAAAGAAGATGGCGATGAAGGCCGCGGCCGCGATACCGACCATGACGCGATTCTTGAGCGCACGACCGCCGATGCGGATGACGGCCTGCACGACGACGGCAAGCACCGCCGCCTTCAGCCCGAAGAACAGGCCGGCGACGATGCCGACATTGCCGTAAGCCGCGTAGATATAGCTGAGACAGAGGATCGACAGGAACCCAGGCATTACGAACAGCAGGCCGGCGACGAGACCGCCTGCTGTCCGATGCATCAGCCAGCCGATATAGATGGCGAGCTGCTGCGCCTCGGGTCCGGGGAGCAGCATGCAATAGTTCAGCGCATGCAGAAAACGGTGCTCACCGATCCATCGCTTCTCGTCGACAATGATCCGGTGCATGACGGCGATCTGGCCGGCAGGGCCGCCGAAACTCAGGGCGGCGACGCGCAGCCACACCCTGAAGGCATCGCCAAACGAGACGCCGTGATGATGCCCCTCTCCGGTGTCTTCCTCCGCCATTTTGCCACTGGGCGCATTATCCGTCATCTCGACCATCTCATGCTCTCTTCTTCAGCGCCGGCCAGTTGTGGGTTTCCTCGGTCGCATCGCGGCACCAGCGGAAGAAGGCGTCGTAGAGAAGCATCCCGGCCTCGAGCTGTTCCCGATCGTCGGAATACATCCTGGAGAGGCCGAGCGAGGCGGCCAGCAGGCCCGCCGCCTCGGGCGCGAGATCGAGTCTTGCGGTATCCGCCGCCCTGACGATCCGCGCCAGGCGCAGGAGCGGCTCCGATGCCAGCCCGAACTCCTCGACCATGACATCAAAGGTGCAGAGTTCGCCGCGATGGCTCCAGAACACATCATCGATATCGAAGGGCGTAGCCGCGAAGCGCTCGCTGACGGCTAAAACCTCAGGCGCCGGCACGAACAGGAATACGGCGCTCGGATCGACGAAGCGCCGGATCAGCCAGGGACAGGCAATGCGGTCGATCTTCGGCCGCGCCCGCGTCACCCAGACGGTACGTCCCTCAGCGTCGCGGCGCGGCAGCTTTTCCTCGGGCACCGCCAGTCCACCTGTGATCCAGGCTTCGAAGCCGCCTTCGAGGCTCTCGGCGTCGATCCCGGCATGGCGCAGGTAGGCGGCGACGCCATGGCTGAGCTTGCTGCCCTTCTGGCAGACCACGACGACGGAATCGGCATCGACGCTGCCCGCCCAGGACCCGACCTCGGCATGGCTTCGCCGGATCGAGCTGGGCACCAGGCGCGGATCGAGCGCGAAGTCCTCCTCGGTGCGAACGTCGATAATGCAAGGCGCACCGGGGGTTCCAATGAGGCGGTTGAGCTTGTCGGGAGAAATTTCGAGAAATGACGGCATGACGCGTCCCTCCGTTGATCGGTTTTACTGGACGCGATTCTTCAGCATGACGCCTCGTGGGGTGATCGCGACCCCATGCAGAAATCATTCGCAAACAGACTCCGTGGTGTCAAGCGCATTGCGCCCAGGCGGCTTGCCGTCCGCACCGGCGGGCCGCCATCCATCACCGCATCCGATCAGCCGGCAGCTCTACCACCGGGTCTTCTGCCGGTCGCCCGCAAGCATATGATGGGTGAGCGGCAAAGCCGCGAATGCGCGGAACGCCAGTAAAGCGCGAAAAGTGAGTACGAAAACCCAGTCAGCACAAGCGCTTCGGCCCAGAACGGAACAAAATGCCCACTTCTGCATTCTTCTGTCACCGAAAGAGGAGAAAGTACCATGACGTACGACCCCAATAATGCCAACGACCCGAACCGCCCGCTGAACCCAAATCTGGATCTGCGCACCACGCCGAGCGCGCGCAGCAGTAATACGTGGGTTGTCTGGGTCGCTGCATTGGCCGTGATCGCTGTCGCTGCATTCGCCTATTCGCAGTGGAGCACCCCCGGCACATCCCCGGACACGACAGCCTCCACGACCCAATCAGAGCCGGCGCCGGCCAAGCCGATCGCTCCGACCGACAACAGCGTAGCGCCTGCACCGGCACCAGCACCGGCCACTCCGCCGGCTGCCCCTGCACAGCAGTAATCGCTGCTCGTTCAGAAGAAGCCGGCCCAGTGCCGGCTTCCTTTCTGCCGCGAGTTCTTGAAGATTTTTAAGCAAACCCTATTTAAGGGATACTAAATCTGTCTCTGACGGCTGACCACGGAGGTACTGGCAGCCGTTATCGAGACTGATCGAGGAAGGTCGGTGCGAGTTTCGCCCGGCCTTTTTTCTTGACCCTATTGGCAACGCCTCGATCGGGATATTATTTCGGGATCCTGTTATAGAAGGACTGCGGATCGTACACGCATTCGTATTCGAGAAGGCAGAGTTTGCCGTTGGCATCCCTTACCCTTGCGCTGTCGTATTTGTCGCCGAGATTGCACCTGGCCGGCGGATAACGGAAGCTGCGGCCGCCAAAACCCATACGCACAAAAACCGCCTTGTCCTTGCGAATGATCTGCGCAAGCTCCTCGCAACTGTGATCCCTTGCATTGACCTCCACCGCCTCGATGGCAAGAGCTGCGGACGGAAACAACAGTGCGACGGCCAGAACAACGCTTTTCATGGAAACTCCTGAATTGGAGAGAGCCAAGGTAGGGCATCCCACCGCGTGCCGCCAGTCCGGAAACCCTACGAATTGTACGCCTGAGCACAGCCGTGCCTTTTACTTCCCGGCACGCTTGAGAAGTCAGCTAAGGCACGAGCTCTTTGAAGGCAGCAAGACCCAGGTGGACGGGCACTCCTTCGCTACTGCCCCGGCGAGGGCATCGCTACATCCCGATCCATTAAGATGTTTGGTCTACGCTGCCGGCCATGAAACCGACGTTTGGACGCAGACACCTTGCATTGGCAGAGCCGGAGCGGACCAGGGCCGTTCCAGCACGGAAGGTCGATGCGTCGCCCGCCGGAAGTTTCGATTGGCCGAAAATCAGGCGTTACACCAAAAACGCGACCTTGGTCCTGTTGATTGCTACCAAACTTTCGGTTGCGACTATTTACGTCCTTAGGCTAAACGCCTCGCATTCCTTCCAGGAATACGCAGCGCCGATCGCAGTGATGGCGGCACTGTCGTTTTTCATCGTCGCAGCTCTCTGGCTCGCAGGCATGAAACTGAGCGGCGGCGATTGAGGCAACCTCGGTTGGCGCCGTCTGAAGTTGACCGCCACCCGCACTTCCCGCTCCCTCCCTCTCTCACCGGAAGCGTCTAGGGAAAGTTATAGGGCGACGCGGGGTCGAAAACGCAGGCATAATCAAGGATGCACTGCTTTCCACCTGCATCGCGCAAACTGGTCGTAGTGCGCTTATCGCCCATGCTGCATTGGGCGGGCGGATAACGGAAACTGCGGCCGCCGAAACCGACGCGGACAAAGACCTTTTTGTTCTGGCGGATCATCTGCGTAAGCTCGCTGCAGCTATGCTCGCTCGCTTTGACGTTCATGACGGCTGCGGCAAAGGCAGGAAACGGCAGAGACAATGCGACGACAAAAATAACGCTTCTCATAGATCCCTCCCGATACGCGAGAGGGAGATAGGGCGCACGGACCGGCGCGGCCAGCCCTGCGGACAACGCGAACCGTGCCGCTCGCTTCGAGAACGGTTTCCGGCAGGCCGGAAAATCCGGCCTGAGTTCAAATACATCAATCTTTTCAAGAGATTTGGTGGGTGATGTAGGGCTCGAACCTACGACCCGCTGATTAAGAGTCAGCTGCTCTACCAACTGAGCTAATCACCCGTCCGCGCTTGGCTGCGCGGTGTGACGGGGCGTATAAACAGGATCGGCAGGCTTGTCCAGCACATAGGCAAAATTTCTTTGGTTAATCGCGAAGATTTTTCGGCATGGCTGAAATGCAGCGCACGATCCCGAAAGTCGGAATCGATTTTCGGAAAGGATTATGCGCGGATTCAAAGTGATAGATCGTTCTTAGCGCTGATCAAATCAAAGGTCGAGCGTGCCGCTGGCCAGCCGCACAGCCTGGCCGCCGATCCGCGCGTTGGAGATCGCCCCGCCGTCGACATCGATATGCAGGTGGATGAAGGACGGCCGGCCCATCTCGACGCCCTGCTCGATCATGATCGGGTGATGCCCGTCCGTCAGCCGGTCGAAATGGTGGATCGCGCCGGAGAGCGCGGCTGCCGCCGAGCCGGTGGCCGGATCTTCGACGATGCCCATGCCGCTTGCGAACATGCGTGCATGGAACTTTGCCACGTGGTTGATTCCACCGCGGCAATAGACATAGGCCGAGGCAAGCGCGCCATCGACGAAGGGCACGATCTTTTCCCAGAGCTGCGGATCGAATTCCACCCGCTGCGTGGCTCCGACATCGTGCACCGGAATGAGCAGGAAGGGAACGCCGGCGCTCCAGACCGACGGGACGTGATTTTCGAAGCCGATCTCGGTCACCTTCAGCGATAGCGCGTCGGCGATGCCGAGCTTGTCGAGCGGCATGATGGCCGGCTGCGATTTGCGCGGCAGGTCGAATTCGGCAAAGCTCGCCTCCCCCTCTCTCAGCCGCACGGCGCAGCGCACCGGCCCGACATTTTCCTCGAGCACCGAGACGAGATCGCGCGTCGCAGCACCATGCGCCCGTTCGGCCAGCGCCACCGCCGTGCCGACCGTCGGATGGCCGGCAAAGGGCAGTTCGCGCCCCGGCGTGAATATCCGGAGCCGCGCCGCGTAGGCGGGATTGGTCGAAGGCTGCACGAAAACCGTCTCGGAGAGATTGATCTCCCGGGTGATCGCCTGCATCGCCTCGTCGCTGAGATCGTCTCCGTCGAAGATCACCGCCAGCGGATTGCCCGCAAGCTTTCGATCGGTGAACACGTCATAGACGCTGTAGCTTCGCGCCACATCGGCCTCCTTGAATCGTCATCGCGCCGCCAACCTGCCCGACCACGCGAGCGAGTGCAAGGCGCTAAAACGCGTCACGTCAACCGGATTCGCACGACGCGCTTTCGATCGTTACGTGATGCGTGTCGTTATCCCGAAACGCTACATGGCTTTGGGCGGCATAGATCAACTCCGCTCGGCCTTACCGAAATACCACTCGATCACAGGCAACATGGCGATGTTATAGGCATGGGCGGAGGGATCAGCCGAGCGGATCGCCACCGCGCCCGCGATCTCCTGGTCCTCGGCGACGAGCATATGCCGCTCGATCCGCTCGATCATCTCGTCCGCCGTCATGTCGAAGCGGAATAGCCGCAGCAGCGTCACCGTGCGCTTGTTATGAGTGGCGAACAGCCCCTCGCCCGCGACGGATTCGGCAAGATCGAGCCCGGTCTCCTCATGGACCTCGCGGCGCATGTTCGCCTCGATGTCGCAGCGCCCGTCGACGATATCCTCCGGCTCCAGCGAGCCGGCGGCGAAATAGACCTGGCCGGGATTGGCGGTATGGGCGCCCATGCGGATCGCCACCAGTGCGCCATCGGAGGTCTCGAGCACCGGATAGGCGAAGATGTGAATGCCGCCCTGACGCCGCGGCTGCCGGCGCCACCACATGAAGGCCGAAAAGGGAATGACGTGGCCCTCGCCGGCAATCCCGTCTTCACCGAGCGATACCAACCGCTGGAACACCATGCGCCCGTCGAATAGCGCCGGATTGGCAGCAGTCTCCCTGACCCAGTTCTCCCGGATCGCCGCTTCTTCGGCGGCGACGAGGGGATGGGGACCGGGCAGAATGCGCAGATCCACGCCGGCAATCGGGAAGACCGTCGCCTCCGGCGGCCAGCCGGCGAAATCATCGGAAAAATTGATGTTGGTGAAATTCGCGTTCAAATTTGCATTCATGGGAGATCCAGTGTCATGACGACGGGGCAGTGATCGGACGCCTTCGGCCTGTCCCAGCCAGTGCGCGGATAACGCTCCACCTCCTGCCCGGGCGGGAAGACGGTGCGGTAGGGCTGGCCGCTGCGGATGATTTCGGGCAGGCACCCGGCATTATGGGCGGCGAGTGCTGGCGAAAGCCAGAGATAGTCGAGTTGGCAAAGCCACTGCTCCTGTAGGCCCCGCGCGTGATAGAGCGTCCAGCGGTCGAGGGGTTCGCGGCGGCGCACGACATTTTCGGCAAAGCCGTCGCTGCTGAAAACGTCGAGCGCGCTTGCGGTCTCGTTCTGATGTTCGAAGCGATAGCCGGTGCCCCGGCGGCCGATGACATCGACACGCTCCTGATAATCGTTCATGTCTCCGCAGATAGCGAAGCTCTTCGTGCCGGCTTGCTCCGCCCCGAAGCGATCCTCGATGATGCCGCGCACGGCGCGCGCCTCGGCGCGGCGGATCGGCATGGTCGATTGCCGCCCGTCCAACCCGTCGCGCGGATTGCCCATCGACTTGAAATGCACGACGTAGAGCGAAAACGGCCGTCCGCCGATCAGAAGGTCGAGCTCCAGGCAATCGCGCTTGAAGATCTTGTCGTCGATGCGGTTGGTGAGCGCCAGTTCCTCGTCGAAGAGATCGAGATCGCGATAGGTCGTCATCGCGTGGCTTCTGATATCCCTGAGCTCGATCTTCTGGCCATCGCGCGTTTCCTCGCGCATCAGCACGGCAACATCAATGCCGCGGCTGTCATTGCCCTCGACCAGGTATTTCTGGCGGTAGCCGTTTCCGACCATGCGGAAGAGATAGCCGTATTCGAAGGCCTGAAGGGCAGCCATGTTGTCGATTTCCTGCAGGCAGAGGATATCGGCGTCAGCGTCGGCGATCGCAAGGGCCGACATCTGCCGCGTGTCGTCGGTCGCGGCAATCACCCGCGCCTGCTCAAGCTGCTGATAGACACCCTCGCTCGACACCTGGAAAAGCTTGATGACCCGGTCCTGGCGCAGCTGGTTGCGGAAGCCGGTGAAATCGAAACGGGTGAGAAGATTTTCGACATTGAAGGTGGCGAGGCGAAGCGACATGGGAAGGATCCGGTTGCGGGCAGTACCTTATCCGGCAATAGCCGCGGGAAAAGATGGCAGGGTGAAGAAATATGCGAATAATCACTCCTCCTGGATCCCCAGAGGCGATTGCTTGTGACTTGGGCGGCAGACATTCCGCCGCAAGCCTCGGATAGTTCTGCTCAGAGGATAATCGCCGTTCCGGCGCGGGGGCATTTCATGAAGCGGGTTCTTGCATCGTTTGCGGTTCTGACGTCCCTCGCCGGCGCGGCCCTTGCCGACACCTATGGCGCCATCGCCTACTCGCCGTCGACCAGCGCCATCGGCTGGTCCTATGCTCATGCCAACCGCGGCGACGCCGAAACCGTTGCCCGGCGCAACTGCGACAGCAGCGCCAACGATTGTCGCATCGCTATCTGGTTCCGAAACGGCTGTGGCGCGGTGGCCGTCGGCCATCGCAGCGGCTGGGGCTCCGGCTGGGGTTATGATGGCCGCGAGGCCCAGCGCCAGGCGATCCGCAGCTGCAGAAAGCAAACCGGCAGCTGCCACGTCATCCGCTGGCAATGTTCCGGCAGCGAATGATACGGCTAAACCACAACGCGATGCATGCCGGCGAACTGGCAATCGAAATTCCAGTTTTAAGCGCTTTTTAAGCGGGCGGCTTCTTCATCTCGGACAAGGCTGTTTTCTCGACGCCGGAAAACCGGAGCGACCGACCGACAGGCCGAATGAGGCAAAAGGCTTGACGAAGACCCGCCGTTTACCCGGGCAAGCCCGGAGGCGAGACGATCAAGCGAACCGACTGCCTAGACGCATTACTTAACGGCGTTGGCTTCAGATCCCGCCGGGCGGGCTTGAGGTGGCGCCATCGTGAGGTTGGCTATGCCCACCATCAGAACTGCTCGACGAACTCCCGTTGCTCGAACCGCCATGTAATTCACTTGGCCTAAAAGTTCGGGTTTTCCATCCGTCGCCCCGTTTCTGCCGCTCTAAAGATGGGCATCCCTGAAGAACGCTCGCGGCACTTAAAAGAACAGCTGAAAGCACGAAAACGGATCGGATACGCCTTACTTGAATTGGCATGCGAGTATGGTCCCTCAATAAATGATTGTCGCGCGGGCTTTACTTGACCCATCGCGCGCGTAGTGATTTAGCCGTTTGCTTCCATCACGGATTACTAGACCGAAGATATTCAACTTTTTGGCGATTCGAAAGAAGGCACCGGCGACTTCAACCTCATATCGTCGGGCTTCGATTGGTGTCACCGTAGAAGTCTAGCCCCGCCTTCCTCAAAGCCGCCAGCCGGCGCGGATGACGACGCGCACCGTCTCGCCAGGCACGACAGCCACGCGGCTGAAGGCGCGCAGTGTCTGGCTGTTGCCGAGCGTCAGTTTCACAGCATAACGCTCGCCCTCGAAGAGTACGGATTCGACAGTTGCTGGAGCCCCCTCGCCGCCGATGACCACATCTTCCGGCCGCACCAGAACATCGGCGTCATCGCTATTGGCAGCATGAAGCGCATCCTGAAGCTCGTCCCACTCCAGATGGCGTTCACGGCCCATGAGCGGCAGCGTGAGAATGGCCCCTCGCCCGATGAGCCCACCGACGATGCGCCCTTCCGGCCGTGCATAGATTTCCGCCGGCGGCGCCACCTGCAGCAGCCGCCCTTCCGACATGACGGCGACGTCGGTCGCGAGCGCCATCGCCTCGCTCTGGTCGTGGGTAACATAGATCATCGTCGCGCCCGAGCGCTGGTGGAACTCGCGAAAAGTCTCCTCCATCTCCTGTTTCAGGTGCCGGTCGAGATTGGCAAGCGGCTCGTCGAGCAGCACGACGTCGGGCGATGTCACCAGGCAGCGGGCGAGCGCCACGCGCTGGCGCTGGCCACCGGAAAGATCGGCCGGACGTCGTTCGGCGTAGTCGGCGAGCCTGACGGTGCCGAGCGCGTCGCGCACCTTCGCCCGGTAGGCTTCACCCGAGATGCCGCGCACTTTGAGAGGATAGCCGACATTGTCGGCAACACTCATATGCGGCCACAGCGCGTAGGACTGAAAGACCATCGCCATGTTGCGCCTTTCCGGCGGCAGCGACTGCGCGGCATCGGCAAGCAATCTCTCGCCGAGATGGATCGAGCCGTCGCTCGGCGTCTCGAAACCGGCGATCATCCGCAGCACTGTCGTCTTGCCGCAACCCGAAGGCCCGAGCAACGCCAGGAAGCCGCCCTCGCGCACATCGAGCGAAAAGCTGCTGAGGGCGGCGCGCCCGGTGCCGAAATCCTTGCCGAGCTGGTTGAGGATCAGCCTCGCCATGGGATCACCCCTTTCGGCAGTCGTTTCGCCAGAAGTTCGAGCAGCAGCATCAGCACGACAACCATGAGGACGACGAGCACCGAGAGCGCCGAAGCAAGATCCGAGCTGCCGCTGTCGTCGAGATTGTAGATGGCGACGCCGAGTGTCTGGGTGCCGGCAGACCAGAGCAGCGCCGAGATCGTCAGCTCGTTGCAGGCGATCAGGAAGACAAGAATAACGGAGGCGCCGGCGGCCGGTGCAATCAGCGGCACGATGATATCGGCGAGCCGGCGGAAGAAGCCGGCGCCGGAAAGCCGTGCGGCCTCTTCCAGCGCTGGATCGAGCTGGTGGAAGGCGCTGACTACGGGTTTCAGGCTGACGGCGAAAAACGAGGAGAAATAGGCGATCAGGATGATCCAGATCGTGCCGTACAGCGAGATGTGGAGGATCGGGATGGGTGCCGCAAACACCAGGATGAAGCAGACCGACATGACGATGCCGGGCAGCGAATAGGGTATCTCGATCAGGCTGGAGACGATGCGGGAAGCCGCATCCTTGCGCCGCGTCAGCGTGTAGGCCGCGAGCACTGTCACCACGAGGAGGCAAAGCGCGGTCGCGCCGGCGAGCGACAGCGAATTGATAAAGGCGGTGCGTGTCACCGTCTGCCGGAACAGGATCTCCTCGAAGGCATGCAGCGACATGGTCTTGAAGTTGAGCGGCACGCCATAAGCAGGCACCAGCGCGCCGGCGACCAGCGCGAAAAACGGCGCGGCCAGCATGAAGAACAGGATCACCCAGAGCAGCGGCGTGAAGAAGAGGCGCCAGGCGCCGAGTTCGAAGGCGGCGCTCGCTCCTGATAGCCCGATAACGCGGTAGTCGCGGCCGCGCAGCGCCCGGTCCTGGATCATGAGGCCGACGACGGAGATGATGGCGATGATCGCCGAGAGCACGGCGACATCGCCGAAGGTGCGGCTGGTGAAGGCGGAAAACTTGGTGAAAATCAGCGTCGGCAGCGTGAAGATCGAGGCAGGAATGCCGAGAATGGCGGGAATGCCGAAATTAGGTGCAGGAGACGAAGGAGATTGCCGCTCCCGCGATGATGCCGGGCAGCGACAGGGGCAGGATGATGTCGCGGAACACCCGCAGGCTGGAGGCGCCAGAAAGCCGTGCGGCCTCGACGCCGTCGCGCGGCAGCGTCATCAGCCCGGCCCGGAGCGCCAGATAGACCAGCGGAGCATGCTGCACACCATAGAGCAGCGCGATGCCGCCGACCGAATAGAGCGGCTGCGGCGTACCCATCGGCGGGGCGATATGCAGCGCCTTCAACAGCGGGCTGGAGGGGCCTGACATCTGCACCCAGGCAAGCGCCGTCACCTGCGGCGGGATCATCATCGGCAGCACAAAGAAGAAGCTGAGCGGCCCCTTGGCGCGGATATCGGTCAGCGTCAGCAGGAAGGCAAAGAGGCAGCCGATGACGAGCGAGATGATCGTGCCCAGAATGGCGGTGACGACGGTGTAATAGGTCGCCGACCAGAGCGAGGTTTCGCCGAGAACCGTCATCACGCCGCCATCAGCAAAGGCCGCTATTCCGACCATGGCAAGGCGGGCGAGCGGCAGCACGCTGAGGATCAGGACGATGATGACGACAAAAGGAAACAGCCAGGCGGGCTGGCTGTTTCCGGTTTTGATGTATCCGTGCATGAAAGGATCAGTTCGAGCCGTAGATGCCCGAGAAGGTCTTGAGATCCTGATCGGTATTCTTCAATGCTTCGGCCGCCTTGATCGGCAGGACCTTGATGGTGTCGCGCGCCGGAAAGCCTTCCGGCAGCTTCATGCCGTTGCGGGCCGGGATGTAGCCGAGCTTCAGGAAGCCTTCCTGGCCCTTTTCGGAGAGCACGTAATCGACGAACTTCTTGGCGGCATCGGCATTTTTGCTGCTGGCGAGGATGCCGACCGGCTCGGTGACGGCCGAAACGCCTTCGCTCGGGAAGACGAATTCGACGGGAGCGCCCTTGGCCTTCTCGCGGATCGGCAGGTAATCGACAACCATGCCATAAGCCTTTTCGCCCGAGGCGACGGACTTCAGCACGGCGCCGTTGCCGCCGGCAGCAATCGCGCCGTTTTCCGCAAGCGACTTGTAGAAGTCCCAGCCGAGGCCGGGAACGGCGGCCAGCGTCTGGGCATGGATGAGGGCCGCACCCGAGGCAAGCGGGCTCGGCATGGTGACGAGGCCCTTGGCTTCCGGCTTCGTCAGGTCCTTCCAGCTCGTCGGCTTCATCGCAGCCGAGGTATTGTACATGATGCCGGTGGTGATCAGTTTGGTGGAATAGTAATAGCCTTCGGCGTCATAGAGGGCGGCGTCATACTGGGCGGCTTCCGGAGACTTGTAGGCCAGGAGCTTGCCGTCTTCCTTGAGGCGCTCCAGCGTCACCACGTCGGCAATCAGCAGAACGTCGGCAACCGGGTTGCCGGCCTGGATCTCGGCCTGGAGTTTCGCCATGATCTTCGGCGTGCCGTCGCGCACCCAGTCGACCTTGATATCGGGATTGGCGGCCATGAAGCCGTCGACCGTCGCCTGCGCATCCTCGTTCGGCTGGCTGGTGTAGAGAACGAGGTTTGCGGCCGAAGCCGGAATGGCAAAGAGGCTCGCTGCGACAAGTGCTGCGGCAGAAACGATCGTTTTCATGGGAGGGTCCTCGATTTCGATACCCCTCCCTTATTAGGGGTCGTTGACAGAGATGTGACAGGGCACGGCGGTTGGTCCACGCCCTGCGCCACAGCTTTCCCATCGACCAGTCGTGACCTCGCCACGCTCGCCTCGATCAGTTCACTGAGGATCAACTGCAGCAGATGGTTGACCAGCGGGGCCTGCCCCGCCGATACGTCGCGCAGGCAGAGCCGGTCATGGCCCGCGGACAAAACCTCCGCGGCGGCCGGCCACGGCGCTCACGCGCCTGGGCCCCTCGGATCGAGTACTACTTTGCAGCTTCTTCGATCAGTTCAGCCACCTTCTCGGGATGCGACACCATCACGACGTGGGAGGCGCCATCGACCACCACGGTCCGCTTGGAGCCTGCCCGCTCGGCCATAAAGCCAAGGGCTGCGGCCGGGATGTTCTTGTCGCCGGTGCCGTAGACAAACCACGACGGCAGCTTCTTCCAGGCGGGCTCGCCGGATTTTTCGGTCAGGGCAGCCTCGGTGACCGGACGTTGGGCAGCCGCCATCAAGGCCGCCTGTTCGGCCGGCACGTCGCTGGCGAACTGATCATGGAACTTGGCCTGATCGATATAGAGATCGACACCGCCGGCGCTGAGCTTCACCGGGGCCGCAAGCGCTCCGCTCAGCGTACCGCCCGGAAACTTGCCGGCGAGATCTGCGACTGATTCTCCGGCATCCGGCGCGAAGGCCGCGACATAGACCAGCGACCTGACGTTGTCGTGGCCGTTGGCCGCGGTCGAAATGACCTGGCCGCCATAGGAGTGACCGACAAGGACCACAGGGCCGGCGATGCTGCCAACCACGTCGGAGACATAGGCAGCGTCGTTAGAAACGCTGCGCAGCGGATTGGCGGCTGCCACGACAGAAAAACCGTCCTTGCGCAGGATTTCGACGACGCCGTTCCAGCTGGATGAATCGGCAAAGGCGCCATGGACGAGGACAACGGTCGGCTTGGCCGGTTGGGCAACGGCAGCACCGGAAAGAAGAGCCCCCGCCAGGGCGACGGCAGCAGCAAACTTGAACATTGGTCATTTCCTTTCATCGGTTGAGTTTCAAAGGAGCAATTGGGAGCCACAAGGGAATTCCCCTGCTTGCGCATCTATTGACGCAGCAAGCCTCTGCAGCTTTCCGTGTTGGGTTTGTATTTTGTGAGCGATTTCTTTGTGCACGATTTAAATAGGTGGTCTCGTCTGCCGAGTCAATAGCTTGCAAACAGATCGCGCACAAATTATATTGAGATCAAAGGAGAGCGTGATGAAAGACACCACATCAAATGATCTGGCTGACGTGCCCAAGATCGATGAAATGCTTTGCTTTTCAATCTATTCGGCAAGCCACGCCTTTAACCAGCTCTACCGTCCCCTGCTCGACGAGCTTGAACTCACCTATCCGCAATTCCTGGTCATGACCGCTTTGTGGGCGCGCGACGACCGCACGGTGAAGGATCTCGGCGAGACGCTCTTTCTCGACTCCAGCACCCTCACTCCGCTGCTGAAGCGGCTGGAAAATGTCGGTCTCGTCACCCGCAACCGAAATCCCGCCGATGAGCGCCAGGTGCTCTTGCGCCTGACGGAGAAGGGACTGGCCCTCAAGAGTCGTGCCTCCCATGTGTTCGACTGCATCGGCAAGGCTGTCGGTCTTGACGCCGAGGCTGTCAACAAGATTCGGGACACGATCGCTTCGCTTCGCGACAATATTCACAAGAAGGACAAGCACGAGAGCTGACGTGGCTTTCACCACGTCGACGCTGCGCCAAGACAATTTCCGTCGACAAGCCGATGTCATATTGTACGATCTGCCGCTCGGCTCGTGATCGGCCATAGCCGCTGCATGGCCGGAACATACCGGCGCTCAGAATCTTGCCTAAGCCTCACGCAGCCGTGAATACGCACCCATTGCTATCTCGGAGCGTTGAGGTACGTCAGTCTTGTTTCAAGGGAGGAGTTTCAATGGAATATCGTTTGCTCGGCCGTTCCGGCCTGAAGATTTCGACTTTGACCATGGGCACGATGACCTTCGGCGGCGTCGGTTGGGCGAAGACCGTCGGCGATCTCGGCGTCTCCGAGGCGAAAAAGATGATCGATATGTGCATCGATGCCGGCATCAACCTGATCGACACCGCCAATGCCTATTCCGACGGCGAATGCGAAAACATCATCGGCGATGTACTCTCCGGCAAGCGGCCGCAAGGCGTGCTGCTCGCCACCAAGGCCCGCTTTCGCATGGGTGACGGCCCGAACGACCAGGGTCTGTCGCGCTACCACCTGATCCGCGAATGCGAGGCGAGCCTTAAGCGCCTGAAGACCGATGTCATCGACCTTTACCAGGTGCATGAATGGGATGGCCAGACGCCGCTTGAAGAGACGATGGAAGCACTCGACACCCTGATCAGGCAGGGCAAGGTGCGTTATGTCGGCTGCTCGAATTATTCCGGCTGGCACATCATGAAGGCGCTTGGGCTCGCCAACGAGCACAGGTACCAGCGCTTCGTCAGCCAGCAGATCCACTATACGCTGGAAGCCCGCGACGCCGAATACGAGTTGCTGCCGATCTCGATCGACCAGGGCCTCGGCGTGCTGGTCTGGAGCCCGCTCGCCGGCGGTCTGCTCTCCGGCAAGCATCGCCGCAACCAGGCGGCGCCCGAAGGCACGCGCCAGTTCGCCGGCTGGACCGAACCGCCGATCCGCGATGAGAACCGCCTTTGGAACATCGTCGAGACGTTGGTCGCAATCGGCGAAGAGCGCGGCGTTTCGGCGGCACAGGTGGCTCTGGCCTGGCTGATCGGCCGCAAGGCGGTGACCTCGGTCATCATCGGTGGCCGCACCGAAGCCCAGTTCCGCGACAACATCGCCGCCGCCGAGCTGAAACTCACGGACGAGGAGCGCAAGCGCCTCGACGCAGTCAGCCTGCCGCCAGTGATCTATCCCTATTGGCACCAGCTGAACACGGTGAGCGACAGGCTTGGTGAAGCCGACCTCGAGCTGTTTGGCCCGCATGTCCAGCAATAGGCGATAGCGGATCAAGCATTGCACGGCGAAAGACAAAGCATGTCGTGGTCGCAAAAGTGTGCAGCGGTTTTGCGACCACGACATGCTCAAATCAAAGACCTAAAGTGTGGCAGGCGAATCTGAAAGATCGCGTCATACATTAGCCGTCATAAAAGATGCACTTTCGCCGTGTTATCGTGAAAGCCCCGCTAACCCGCGAGGTTCCCCATGCTGAAAAATTACAAGGTCCTGAAGGGTACGGCGAGCGCCGTTGCCCTTGACGACGACAACGATCCCCATATCGAAATCCGCATCGAGGCGAACGGCGTCAGCTACCGTATCGCGCTCAACGTTCGCTCCAAGGAATCGCCGCACGACCTGCTCTACGCCAATATCGTCGATTTCAAGCACCCGGTGCTGACGGAGGCGCTCGAAGCCCTGGCGATGGGCCTGACCGATATCCGCAAGGAACGGCCGGAGCTTGCGATCGACTATGTCCGCGGCGGACTGATCGAACGCGAGGACATGAATGTCGCGCCCTTCCAGCTATCCGGCCCGAAGAACGACCTGCGCGATTTCATCGAGCCGATCGTCCAGGAGGGCATTGCCGATTCCGACGTGCATTTCTACGCCTTCGGCGAGGCCTGGGGGCCAGAGAACAACAAGCCGGACCAATATTTCGACTTCGAACCGGGCAACGGTATCCACGACATCCACATGAACCAGGGCGACGGCGGCAGCTTCAAGGCCACCAACGGGCCGAACCAGGACGGCGCGCTGCTCGTCCATTTCAACGATACCGATGAATGGGCGGCGATCTTCCTCTGCTTTCAGTCGCAGAACTGGAACACCGATGCGACGACCGGCCATCCGGTTTCCGACAGCCGTGGCGGCCGGGGCCGCGGCGAAGGCACACGCCGGCCGCAGCCGATCGTCGCCTCGTCGCTGCGCATCGTCGCCGCGCTGATCAACCCGGTCAACGGCGAAGGCGGCACCGAGGCCGAAACGGTGACGATCATCAACCGCTCCGACATGGAGGCATCGCTCGAAGGCTGGAAGCTGGAGGACGAAAACGGCAGGACCCAGACGCTGTCGGGATCGCTTAGCGCAGGCGAGCTGCGCACCATAGCGCTCGATGCCGCAGCCGGCGGCCCGCAGCTTGCCAACCGGGGCGGTGACATCATCCTGCGCAATGCCGACGGCGCCGTCGCCGATCGGGTCGGCTACGGCAAGAGCGAGACGGCGAACGAAGGCTGGACGACGATCTTCTGATCGGCGCCCTGCCCTTCCCAGTCGGCCGGGCGACTGGATCAGCTGCCGATCTCGGCCGAGATCAGTGCGCTCAGGCGGCCGATACCATCTTCGATCATCTGCTCGTTGGCGCAGGAGAAGCTGAGGCGGATGGTGTTGGCGCCGGAACCGTCGGCGAAGAAAGCCTTGCCGGGCACGAAGGCGACCTTGGCGGTTTCGAGCGATTTCGCCAGCAGCTTGGCGCCGTCCATGCCTTCCGGCAGCGTGATCCATATGAACATGCCGCCCTCCGGCTTCGTCCAGCTGGTGTCTTCAGGCATGTATTTATCGAGGGCTGTCAGCATACAGTCACGACGTTGGCTGTAGGCGGCCTTGATCTTGGCGACCTGCGCGTCGAAGCCGCGCGCGGCGACATCTGATATCGCCATCTGGTTGATCGTCGAGGAATGCAGGTCGGCCGCCTGCTTCATCAGCACCAGCTTCCGGATGACGGGCGCATTGGCGACGATGAAGCCGATCCGAAGGCCGGGCGCCAGCGTCTTCGAGAAGCTGCCGCAATAGATCGTGCGCGTATCGTTGATATGGCCCTTCTCGGCGATCTCGAGCGCCAGGATCGGCGGGATCGGATCGCCGTCGTAACGCAGCGACTGGTAGGCCGCATCCTCGATGACGGCGATGTCGAGATCTTCTGCCAGTGCCAGGACCTTCCTGCGGCCGTCAAGATCGACGGTCTCGCCGGTCGGATTGGAGAAGTCGGTGGAGAGATAGGCGAACTTCACCTTGCCGCCGGCAGTGGAAGCGGCCGAGCGGTAGGAGTCGGGCGTCCGGTTGCCGTTCGGCGTCAGCTGGTCGTAGGCCGGTTCATAGGCATTGAAGGCCTGCAGTGCGCCGAGATAGGTCGGCCACGTCACGAGCGCGGTGTCATCAGGCGACAGGAAGAGCTTGCCGAGATAATCGAGGCCCTGCTGCGAACCGGACACGATGAAGACATTGTCGAGTTCGCAGGGGATGCCGAGAGCCGCCATCTGCCCGACCAGCCATTCGCGCAACGGCTTGTAGCCCTCGCTGACCGAATATTGCAGCGCCGAATTGACGGCGGCGGCGAAGATATCGGCATAGGCCTGCTTGAATTCCTGATCCGGAAACAGTGCCGGATCCGGAATTCCGCCGGCAAAGGAGATGATGTCGGGCCGGTCGAGAAGCTTCAAAAGCTCGCGGATCTCGGATGCGCGCATGCGCGACGAGCGCGACGCAAACATGGTGTCCCAGTTCAGCATGGGGTTTCCTCGTATTTTTCTATTCCCCCAGCAGACCATGCCGGAGAATTTATGTCAACAATGCTGACCTACTTTCTTGTCCCTGTGACAAGTTCGGAGATCTTATATTCCAAAGCCTTGGTGGGAGATTAGCGAACGTCTTCGATAGGAATGAAATTTCCCGAACCAATCGAATCCGTTTGAGTGCCGCTGATATCGGGATTTCACTGGAGGCGGATGCCATCCAATATCGAAGGCGCTCAATCCGATTTTGCTGCTCGACGTCAGCTACATCAAGCGATTATTCCTCTGATCGATGCCGAAACCGGCTGATTCAGGCCTTTCCAAAACCAGCCCGGCGGCAGTAGTGTCGCCGCCACTATTCAATGTACTATCAAGGTGCCAGCAATGACCGCGACGACGACCTCTCCTGAAATCAAAATCGAATTGCACAAGTCTCCCGTCTCCGACGCCGACCGCATCCAGGCACTGGAGACGCCCGGCTTCGGTAAGGTCTTCACCGATCATATGGTCCTGGCACGATGGACTGCCGACAAGGGTTGGCACGATGCGAAGGTTACGCCGAGGCGTCCTCTCGAGCTCGATCCTGCAAGCGCCGTGTTACACTATGCTCAGGAAATTTTCGAAGGCATGAAAGCCTACAAGGCGGACGATGGCCGGATTCTGCTCTTTCGGCCCGAAGAGAACGCCCGCCGCTTCGCGCAATCGGCGACCCGCATGGCTATGCCTCCTGTGCCCGAAGAACTCTTCCTGAAGGCGGTCGAAGAACTGGTCCGCGTTGACAAGGCCTGGATTCCATCCGGCGACGCCAGTCTCTACCTTCGCCCCTTCATGTTCGCCAACGAGGCGTTCCTGGGCGTTCGTCCGGCTCAGGAATATGTCTTCTGCATCATCGCCTCTCCGGTCGGCGCCTACTTCAAAGGCGGCGCGAAGGCGGTCTCCCTATGGGTCGAGACCGAATATACCCGTGCTGCCGCCGGCGGCACTGGTGCTGCAAAATGCGGCGGAAACTACGCAGCCAGCCTCGTGGCGCAAGCCGAGGCGGCAAAGAAGGATTGCGATCAGGTCGTCTTCCTAGACGCAGCAGAGCATCGCTGGGTCGAGGAACTCGGCGGCATGAACGTCTTCTTCGTCATGAATGACGGATCGGTGGTGACCCCGCCTCTTGGCGGCACGATCCTGCCGGGTATCACCCGGGCCTCGGTGATCGTACTCGCTGGAGAAAAGGGCCTCCGCGTCGAGCAGCGTCCCTACTCCTTCGCGGAATGGCAGCAGGACGCAACCAGCGGCAAGCTCGTCGAAGCCTTCGCTTGCGGCACTGCCGCGGTCCTGGCGGGCATCGGCCTGGTTCGACATGCCGGCGGCGAGTTTCTGGTCGGAGACGGACAGACCGGCAAGTTGACCAGCGAACTGCGCCAGCAGCTCGTCAGTCTGCAGAAAGGCGTAACGAACGATGAGCGCGGCTGGACGCGCCTTATCCCGGCCTGAACTCCGGACCTTCCAAGCGAATGGCGGCGTCAACACCGACTTGGTGGACGCCGCTTTCCGCCTCGCCCGGAAAAGCCGTCGGGCTGGCGATCTATTCGGCCCTGGAGTTCGTTTCAATCTGCACGATACGATGTTCTTCGAGCCGACAGCCATTAAGCAATCCGCGGATCTCTTTCGAAACCGGGCGTCGCCCGGTTTTTTTGTGGCCGAGTCAGCCGGAAAGACCATCGTCAACGTCCCATTTGGCGACCGGAATAGCACCAACGCCAAAAACGGTTCGCCATTGACCGACGCGAAGTGAATTCTTACTATCTCCTAATCGATAGAGGAAAGGTAAGAATGGCAACCGCAACCCTCTCTACAAAATTCCAGATCTCCATTCCCAAGGAAGTGCGCGAACAACAGCACTGGTCGGCGGGACAGGAATTCGTGTTCATACCCAAAGGCAAAGGCGTATTGCTGATGCCGGTCCCGACGCTTGCCGATCTTCGCGGCCTCGCCGAAGGCGCAGACAACAAAAACTACCGCGACCGGAACGACCGTTTCTAATGCGCGTGATCGACAGCTCCGCATGGATAGAATGGCTGACGAAAAGTGCTGCCGGAACCAGGCTGCAGGCCGAAATCCCGGAACGCGATCAATGCATCGTTCCGACGATCGTGCAGCTTGAGCTTTCCAAATGGCTGGCACGCGAAAAGGACGAGGAAGCCGTCGACAGCTTCATCGCTTATACCGCGACATGCATGGTTGTTTCTCTCGACACGACGCTTGCTCGCCGTGCTGCCGAAATATCGGCAGCCCATAAACTCGCCACCGCCGATGCGATCATTTATGCGACCGCGGAGCGCCACGACGCCGACATCCTGACCTGCGATGCCCATTTTAAGGATCTCGAACGCGTCATCTATATCGATAAAAAAGACTGATCCGCATGTGACCCAAGCCCTCGACGGCGCGGCACAACGCTTCTATCACAAACTGGGAAATGATAATCTGGCATCTGGAATGGCTGAAAACCGGCATGTGCAGGCGGCACCGAATCCAATGGCGAAAATGACGATCTCGCTTCCGGATAATCTGGCGGAATACGTCGAAAACCGTGTCGCAAGCGGCAGATACAGCAGTGCCGGCGCATTCCTGGCGGAGCTTATTCTGAAGGATCAGCTCCATCACAAGCTTGACGACGAAGAACTGCGCAACATCCTGAGGCAGGCTGAGGAAAGCGGCCCGAGCGGTCGACGCATTCCCGACATCCTGTCGGAAACGAAGGCAAAGCTGCGTGACAACAACCTATAGGCTAACCCGAGCCGCAGACTCCGTGCTATCAGGCATCGACGAATATGCTTGCCTCAATTTCGGCGAGGCGCAGGCGGACGCCTATCTTCTCGACTGGGACAGGATTTTCGTGCTTCTTTCGCACGCTCCCTCGATGGGAGAAGAGTGCGACGAACTCGGCGCCGGCCTTCGCCGCCTCCTCCACATGCGCCACGTCGCCTTCTACCGGGTGGCATCGGAAGGGATTGTCGTCATTGACATCATCGACGCCGACCGGCTCCCCGAAAGACATCTTCAATCCAACCGACGCCCACGATCGGCCGAACAGCATGCCTCTTGATTGCACCTCCGCCTTCTATGAGGAAAATGCCGAGACATACGCCAAGCGGGCGCGCAGCCTGCCGAAGCAGCAGGTCGATGCCTTCCTCGCCGGGCTTGTGCCGGGTGCGGCAATCCTCGAACTCGGCTGCGGCGGCGGACAGGACAGCACCTACATGCTGGCGCAGGGTTTCGACGTGACGCCGACGGATGGCTCGACCGAGCTTGCGAGACAGGCGGAAGTGCTGATCGGCCGGCCGGTCAGGGTCATGTTGTTTCAAGAACTCGACGCCGACAGCGCCTTCGACGGCGTCTGGGCGCAGGCAAGCCTTCTCCACGTCCCGAGGCCAGAGCTGCCCGATGTCTTCGCCCGCATCCGGCGCGCCCTGAGGACAGGCGGCATCATTCATGCGACCTTCAAGGCAGGCGATGTGGAAGGCCATGACGGCTTCGGGCGTTATTACAACTATCCCTCCGCCGAATGGCTTTCGGAGCTTTTGACGAAAGGCGGCTGGCGGAATATCGCCATTAGCGAAAGCGACGGCGGCGGCTATGACGGCAAGCCGACCCGCTGGCTGATCGTCGGCGCAGAACGGTAAAGGCCGGAGCTTTCGCCCCGGCGGTGCAGCACGCCTATTTTCTCACTCCGGCGCCTCAACGCGAGAAGGCAAACGCCGCAATTCTCTCATTTCATCGAGCAAGCGATCGACAATCCAGTGCCGCTGAGGCGGTATCGCATCAATCAGTTCGATAAACCCATTCTCAATGACATCACCCTTGAGCCACTCAAGGACGAGATGGCGCTTCTCCGGCGCGACGTCCTGCCAGAAGCAGCTGCCCCTGTAGAGGCTTTTAAGATCGGCGGTGGCGAGCTGAATGAAAGCATTGGGTGTCGGCTGCTTCACCCAAAGACTGAGGCATGCCTCGAACTGAAGATCGAGCTTTGCCATCGCCATTATCCAATCCCAAGCCGACGCATCGAAATCGGGATCCTGCAGCCTTTTGAAAGCCCAGGCCGAATAGACAAAATTCGCGACTGCTGTCTGCTCAGGTATCGGCCAATGCTGCCAGTCGCACAATAAAAGCTTGGAAGCAATGATCGGCGGCTCGAAACCATACGCGGAAGGGCTGAGGACGGCACAGTGGAGGATACGCGGCAGGAAGTGCTTGAAGTCATCAGCCGAACCAACTGTCGTTATCGCGCTTGCCGCATACCGACCCAGCTCTGTCGCATCTATCTCCCGCAAAGGCGCCGATTTGAGTGCAGCGAGAATTTTCTCGGCGTCGCGTAAGGGCGAAGCGTCCAGCGAAGATGGGAACGGATATTCCAGAAATGCTGGGTAGAGCGCCCCAAGGCTATCTTCCAGGTCTTGTTTTGCCGACCGCATGATCGCTTCAAACACATCAAATCCGATATAGCAGCTTCGACAACAGACGCACCAATAGCAAAAGAGGCCGGAGTTTTCACTCCGGCCTCCCTGTTTTATTTCACCGGAACCGCTTAGTTGACCGACTTGTCGACCAGCTTGTTCTTGCCGATCCAGGGCATCATGCCGCGCAGCTTGGCGCCGACTTCTTCGATCGGGTGGCTGTCGTTCAGGCGGCGGATGCCCTTGAAGCGCGAGCCGCCGGCGCGGTATTCCTGCATCCAATCGGACGTGAACTTGCCGGTCTGGATGTCCTTGAGGACGCGCTTCATCTCGGCCTTGGTCTCGGCAGTGATGATGCGCGGACCGGAGACATATTCGCCCCACTCGGCCGTGTTGGAGATCGAGTAGTTCATGTTGGCGATGCCGCCTTCATAAATCAGGTCGACGATCAGCTTCACTTCGTGCAGGCATTCGAAATAGGCCATTTCAGGCGCGTAACCGGCTTCGGTGAGCGTTTCGAAACCGGCGCGGATGAGCTCGACGAGACCGCCGCAGAGAACGACCTGTTCGCCGAAGAGATCGGTTTCGCATTCTTCGCGGAAGTTGGTCTCGATGATGCCGGAACGGCCACCGCCGACGCCGCACGCGTAGGAGAGCGCCAGTTCAAGGGCGTTGCCCGACGGATTCTGGTGAACGGCCACGAGGCAGGGAACGCCGCCGCCCTTCTGGTATTCGCCGCGAACCGTATGGCCCGGGCCCTTCGGCGCGATCATCACGACGTCGACCGAAGCCTTCGCCTCGATGAGGCCGAAGTGGATGTTGAGGCCGTGGGCGAAAGCGATCGCGGCGCCATCGCGGATATTAGGCGCGATGTCGGCCTTGTAGATGTCGGCCTGCAGTTCGTCCGGGGTCGCCATCATCATCAGGTCCGCCCAGGCGGCAGCTTCGGCGACCGTCATGACCTTGAAGCCATCGGCTTCGGCCTTCTTGACGGTCGGCGAACCGGCCTTGAGTGCGATGACGACGTTCTGGGCGCCGCTGTCCTTGAGGTTCAGCGCATGGGCACGGCCCTGCGAACCGTAGCCGATGACGGCGACTTTCTTGGCCTTGATGAGGTTGAGATCGGCATCACGATCGTAATAGACGCGCATTTGAAGTTCCTTCCCTTTGCTTGTCTTGTTGACTGTCATTAAAGCGGAATCAGCCGAGAACCGGCATCTCCGCCAAAACCTTGTCCGTGCCATAGAGCCTGAGGAAGGCGGTCACCGCCCTCTCCGCCTGGCGCGCGGTATCCTTGAGGCCTGGTTCGCCGAGCAGCATGCGCACATGCAGGTCGGAGACAACTAGGCCGTAAAGCGTGTGATAGGCCTCGTCGGCATCGGCAAAACGCAGGAGCCCTGCCCTCTTCCCGGCATCGATCAGCGCCATGGCGCGCCGGTCGATCTGGCGGCGGCCGCGCTCAAGCAGCAGCTTGCCGAGCTTCGAGCCGTCGCGGTTGGATTGGCCGATCGCTAGCCGGTTCAGCGCCAGCGAGACGTCGCCGGCAAGCACTTCCAGCAGGTCACGCGCAAAAATGACCACATGGTCATGCAGGCTCGCCGCCGTCAGCCGCTCGCCGTTGCGCTCGAAGGTACGCACCTTGCTCGCCTGATAGGCGATCATCGCCGATAGCAGCCCGTCGCGATCGCCGAACCACTTGTAGAGGCTTTCCTTCGAGCAATTGGCGGCTCGCGCCACACCCGAGGTCGTCAGCGCCTTCTCGCCGCCATCGACGAGCAACTGCAGCGCCTGCTCCAGAACGGCGTTCTGGCGCGGCGAAAATTCGCTCGGCTCTGCGGTATCGACGGACACGATCATGGCTCCCATATACGTACCGTACGGTACGGTTCGTGAGGTTTATGCAATAAACCGATCAGGTCGTCAAGAAGCCTGGATAGATTTTTTTAATACGTGAAACCGCGACGAAACACCAGAATTGGATAGGCGCGAATCCTCGGCGATCGCATAATGTCGCGCTCTACCATTTGCCCGGAGGTTTCGATGTCACGCCTGTCAGCAGCTCTTCTCCTGCTCGGAGCAATCCTCTTTTGCGGCTCAAGCGCTTTCGCGCAGTCCGACAGCGACGTCTATAATCGCATCGAAGAGCTGCACGGCGATGCCGCTGGCTTCGACCGGCCGCTGCGCCAGCTCGTCGGGGCGATGCGCTCGGGCGAAGCCGAGACCATCGCCGGCCTTGCCGAATACCCGCTGACGGTCAAGGCCAATGGCGAGAGCTACGACGTCGAGAGTGCAGAGGATTTCATCGACAATTTCGATGATCTCGTGACGCCGGAAACGCGCAGCGCCGTCGGGCGCCAGCAATACGAAGATCTCTTTGTCAACAGCGACGGCGTCATGCTCGCCGGCGGCGCCGTCTGGATGGGCGCGATCTGTGAGGACAACGCCTGCGAGGCGAGCCATTGGGCGATCATCGCGATCAATAACTGAAATCTGGCGATGAGGAAAAGCAGATGAAATACCATATAACAGCCGCAGTCATCACCGCAGCTCTCACCATCGCCGCAAACGCACAGGCGGCCGAAACGCGCTGCGGCTGGATTGAAAATCCGACGCCCGCCAACTGGTGGCTGGAGGATGCGGAGAACACCTGGACGATCATGACCCAGGGCGACGATGCCGGCGAGGTGGAAGGCATGGAGCTGATCTCCGACATATCCGAACATGAGTATGTGAGAACCAACGGCAATTACGGCTACGCCTGCGCCTGCATGAGTGTGGAGACGGACGGCAAGCAGCGCATCACGAAAATCCTCTCCTTCCGCCAGCTAAAGCTCGCCAAATGCCGTGCCGACAAGGCGCTGAAATTCCCCGGCTGATGAGCCGCGGCTTATAACGCCGTGGCGCAACCTGCCGGGATGGCGAAAGGCTCTGCCGGCACCGCCTTGTTGATCCTGTAAAGCTTGGCGAATCCGGCATCCTCGACGAGCGTCAGGCCGACCGGCATAAAGGTGCCAACATAGCGGTCGGGAATATCGGCATTGGCGACGAGGACGAAATCGAAACGACTGCGCCAATCTGACAGATAGGGTGTGAAGTCTCGATATTGCTGCATCATTGCCGGGCATGAAAGCACGCCGATCGAAAGCAGATTGCCCTCGGGAACCGCAATCTCAGACCAGGGCGTCAGAACGGATAACGGCTGCTTGCCTTTTGCCGTGAAGAGCGTCGGCACGAAAGCATGCGAGAAGGGCACGGCAAGCGTCGGCAGGTGCCGGAAAGTATCCAGCCCCCAGGCAAAATGCCGGTTGGAGTGGGCAAGACCGCTCACTGTCTCGGGTTCATGTCCCAGAGGCAGAACGGCGGCACCGGCCGGCGCCTTTTTAAGCACAGCCTCGACGGCAGCAACATCCTTCTGTGCCAGCCACCAGTTCCAGCCGACCCAGCCGGTGCGGCCGAAGACCGCGAAATTGATGACGAGCGCTAGCAGCAGCGCATGCCGGCGCGTGAGATTGTCTAACGGGCTCACCATCGCCATGGCGACGAGCGCCGTCATGATCGGAAAGCGCCAACTGATCCATCCGGTGCCGAGCATGTGGCGGGGCGAAACACAGGACAGAAGCAGCAGGCCGCAGGCGGCGACGGCAAGCCCCGCATGGATGCGGATGTCGCCCGCGCGTATGGCGCGTGTGCAGATGAGGATCAGCGGCAGAACCAGCACGACATCCACTACCGGGACATAGGTCGTGATGGCGGAGAGCAGATTCATGACGATCAGGACGACGCCGTCGTTCCAGACAAGGCCAAGGCCGTCGCCACCGGCGTTGGGCAAAGCTGCCGTGTGAAGGTAAAGCGCGAGCGGCGGCAAGACGCAGGCGCCAAACGCCAGCACCAACCGGCCGGCGAGCCTCATCAGGCCCACCTTCGATCGCACGATATCGATGCGCCAGGAAAATTCGAGGCCGCAGACGATCGCCATATAGAAGCCAAGCGCGAAGATGTGCATCACTGTGAGCAGCAGCGCGGCGGCGAGCCGCCAGACAAAAACCAGGGCGGGATTTCTGCGCTGCAGCCGCAGATCGACACAGGCGAAGAACAAGGCCATGCCGAGGCCGATTTGGAAGTTGATGAAGCCGCCGATCATGGTGGCGCACCAGCTAAGCGACAGCATGGCGGTCTGCCAGTGATGCCGACCACCGAAAAGCGCGCGGTGCAGGCCGATTGCCCCGAGTGGCGGCAGCACGATCGCCAGGAAAAGCAAAGCCCGCGCAAGCCTGTCGGCGCCGACAAGCGGCCCCAGCCAGGTGGCCAGAACGTCGATCCCGACATTGGTGAAGGTGCGGTTCCAGTCGACCGCATAGATCTCAGGAAACGGCTGCTCGCCGATCCCGCCCGAAAGGAGCCATATACGGGCGTAGTGATTGGCGTAATCGAGAACCGGCGGAAAGGGAAACAGGAGGACCAAAGCCGCGGCAAGTCCGACGAATGCGACGATCGCAACGGTGGAATCCTGCCTGGCGATCGATACCTCAGGCCCGGCTGCGGCCACAGCAGGCGCGGCAATCCGCTCCATTATCCGATCCGGCCGTTCTTTTGCGAGCGCGGCGGCTCTTCGGATGCAAAGGCCGCATCCAGCGCCGTGCGCTTGTCGCTGGCGCTCATCTCCGAGAAAGCGATCGACAATTCTGCCTGTTCACTGCCGCGCGCGATCGTCTCGACCATGAACATCGGCCGCTTCTTGCTCTCTTGTACCAGACGACCGAGATACTCGCCGATGATGCCGATGCAGATCAGCTGGATGGCGCTGAAGGCGCTGACGGCGGCCATGATCGACGACCAACCGGTGACCGTCTCGCCCTGCAGCCAGCGAACGAAGGTGTAGACGAGCAACACGATCGCGACGCCCGCACTCATCATGCCAAGCCAAGTGCTGATGCGCAGCGGTGTCGTTGAAAAGCTGGTGATCGCATCGAGAGCGAAATTGATCATCTTGCGCAACGGATACTTCGTCGTGCCGGCAAAACGGGCGTCACGCTCGTAGGGGAGCCCTACCTGCCTGCCGCCGATCCAGCTGACCATGCCGCGGATGAAGCGATCGCGCTCCGGCATCGCCAGCAGGATATCGACGACGCGGCGCCGCATCAGCCGGAAATCACCGGTATCGCGCGGGATGGTCACAGAAGCTAGCTTGGAGAGAGCCCGATAGAAAAGCGAAGCGGAGGCGAGTTTAAACCAGGTTTCGCCCTGGCGGCGCGTGCGCTGACCGTAAACGACGTCGGCGCCGCGCTCCATGATCGGCATCATCATCAAAAGCAGCTCTGGGGGATCCTGAAGATCGGCATCGATCAAAAGCACGCGCTCGCCCCGCGACGCGGCAAGACCCGCCGTCGATGCCAGCTGGTGGCCGTGATTACGCAGAAGACGAACACCGAGCACCTGCGGCACATCAGCCGCCAGATCCGAAATGATCTCCCAGGTACGGTCGGACGAGCCGTCATCGACGAGAATGAGCTCGAAGGCATCGCCGGCAACGCTATTCGCAGCAGCGGCAGCGCGGCGACAGAACTCGCGCAGCCCTTCTTCCTCGTTGTGACAAGGCGCGACGATGGAAAGAATGGGTACTTGCGTCATGCTGACGTCGGTGCCTGCTTGATGTTTGGCACCAGACTAGCGACGAAAGGTCAAACATCCTTTAACGATTGGCTGCCCGTCGCAAGGCCGACTATTCCGCCGCCATGACCTCGCGGGCGCCGTCGATATCGCGGGCCGGCGAGGCGCCGTAAAGGCGGCTATATTCGCGGCTGAACTGCGACGGGCTTTGATAGCCGACGCGGTGACCGGCCGTGCCCGCATCGAGCCGCTCCACGAGCATCAGACGGCGCGCCTCGTGCAGGCGAAGCTGCTTCTGATACTGCACCGGCGTCATCGCCGTGACCGACTTGAAGTGATGATGGAAGGACGACACGCTCATGCTGACGCGGTCGGCAAGGTCTTCGATGCGCAATGGCCGCGCGAAATTCTCCTTCAGCCATGCGACGGCGCGCGCGACCCTGTTGCTGTGGCTGTCTGCAGTGGCGATGTTGATCAGCCGCGCGCCATCCGGCCCGGTCAGCACCCGGTAGAGGATTTCCTGTTCGATCAGCGGCGCCATGGCAGGAATGTCGCCTGGACGATCGAGCAAGCGCAGCAGGCGGACGGCAGCATCCAGGAGCTCCGGCGGAGCGACGTTCACCGCCATCCCGCGCTGCCCGTCAGTATGGGCGGCCGGGCTCGGAATATCGATGCGGCTGAGCAACTCCAGCAGCTTTTCCGAGTCGATTGCCAGTCCCAGGCAGAGATGCGGAACCTCAGGGCTCGCCTCCGTGACGCGCCAGGCGACAGGCAGGTCGAGCGAGGTCAGCAGGTAGTCCCCGGTCCCGTAGCTGATAAGTTCCGTGCCGAGGCGCAGGCTCTTGGCTCCCTGCAGCACAAAGGCAAAACAGGGCCGGTAGCTGCTGTGCAGCGGATCGCTGGGCTTGGACCGACGGCTGATGTGAAGATTGCCGATATCAGTCGCGAACTCGCCGTCACCAGCCGCGAAGCGCATCGCGATATCGACAATCTCCTGATAGGGGCTGAAGGGCAAGGTCATGCGGTAACTCTTTCTGTCAACTGTCTGACGCCAGCGATACCGCTCTTATCTAGAGTGCCCTGGCCATTTCGCAAACAGGCCGACGCCTCACTTTTGCAGGATCGTGCAAAAAGCTGAGAGGATCGCTCTAACCCTCTGACGCAGTTCCGGGCAATAGTCCACCATCTCTTTCAACCCCCACCACAATCGAAAAGGATGGTTCCCATGCCTATTGCAAGAGGCTACGCCGCGACCGACGCTTCCAAGCCGTTGACCCCTTTCACCTTCGAACGCCGCAACCCGAACCCCGATGACGTCGTTATCGACATCAAGTTTGCCGGCATCTGCCATTCGGACATCCACACTGTCCGCAACGAATGGAAGAACGCCGTCTATCCGATCGTGCCGGGCCATGAGATCGCCGGCATCGTCTCGGCTGTCGGTTCCGATGTGACCAAATTCAAGGTCGGGGATCGCGTCGGCGTCGGCTGCTTCGTCGATTCCTGCATCGGCTGCGCCGAGCGCGACATCGATCGCGAACAGTATATGCCGGGGCTCGCCGGCACCTACAACGACTTCGAAGCCGACCGCAAGACACGGACCCAGGGCGGCTATTCCGACTCGATCGTCGTTAGGGAAGGCTATGTCATGTCCATTCCGGACAATCTGCCGCTCGACGCCTCCGCGCCGCTGCTCTGCGCCGGCATCACACTTTACTCGCCGCTGCGCCACTGGAATGCCGGCCCCGGCAAGAAGGTCGCGATCGTCGGCATGGGCGGTCTCGGCCATATGGGCGTCAAGCTCGGCGCCGCCATGGGCGCCGATATCACCGTTCTCTCCCAGAGCCTTTCCAAGAAGGAAGATGGGCTGAAGCTCGGCGCCAAGGAATATTACGCCACCAACGACCCGGAAACCTTCACGAAACTCGCCGGCACTTTCGACCTGATCATCTGCACCGTCAGCGCCGAGATCGACTGGAACGCCTATCTCGGCCTCCTGAAGGTGGACGGTTCCTTCGTGGTGGTCGGCGCGCCGGAAAACCCGATCCCCGTGCATGCATTCTCGGTCATCCCCGGCCGTAAGAGCATTTCCGGCTCGATGATCGGCTCGATCAAGGAAACCCAGGAAATGCTCGACTTCTGCGGCGAGCACAACATCGTCTCCGAGATCGAGAAGATCAACATCCAGCAGGTCAACGAAGCCTATGAACGCGTCCTGAAAAGCGACGTCCGCTACCGCTTCGTCATCGACATCGCCTCGCTGGCAGCTTGAGAAAATGAGAGGCGGCTCGCGAGAGCCGCCTTTTTGATAACGGCATCCTCCATCCGTCCTCATGCTGAGGCTCTCGTGGACTGCAGCCGCAGCAGATATTCGACTGGTTTGAACGGATCGGGGCCTGAACGCTGGCGCGAACGTGGCGGGCCGGCCATCGGGGCATGATGGTCGAAAGAGGTTTCCATGGTCCCCGCCCCGCTCGTCAGGCCCGGCAATTGCTGCTGGACGCTCTGGATCATCGCGGACGCCATGGTGCCTTCCACCCAGGCCATGCCGTCGGCAATCACGGAACCCGTCATCGTCGCGGCAGATTTCGCAAGCAGGGTCAGCAAGCCGCTCAAGCTCTCCGCGGGCGCTTCGAGATGAAAGCGGTCGATCGGTTCGCATAGGACGGTTTGTGCGGCCGACAGTGAATCTGCCAGCACCCAAGGCGTCAGCTGCCGGAAATCGGCGGCGGTGCTTGCAGGCGAGCTGTGCCGGGCTGCCGTCATCGCGACGTGGCAATCGATGACCTGCCAGCCGAAAACGCCCTGTTTCAGCGTTTCGAACACGGTTTCTTCGACTGCCCTGTAAAAGCTGGCGGGCATCTGGCCCACCTCCACATCAAGTGCAAAGCTGTTGCCTGCCCCTTCTGGACGCGGT
Source organism: Rhizobium sp. CRRU65 (assembly GCF_048551595.1). Classification (NCBI taxonomy): domain Bacteria; kingdom Pseudomonadati; phylum Pseudomonadota; class Alphaproteobacteria; order Hyphomicrobiales; family Rhizobiaceae; genus Rhizobium; species Rhizobium sp. CRRU65. The sequence continues at coordinate 199,627 of NZ_JBLYZH010000006.1, forward strand.
TCGACGCGTAGACCGACGGTGGCGAGAAATGGATTGGGCTCCTTGAAGAGGATCTGCAGGCCTTCCCCGGTTCCCATAAGCCTTTCCACCAAAATGACCGTGCTTTCCTCGAACCCAGCCTCGAGACCGAAATCCGTCAGCAGGGTCGATTGAACGACTTCCTTCTGCACCTCGCCATAGAGCGATACGAAGATTTCGTCGGCATCATCGTTCCGGCGCAGATTGATCAACGGATCCTGCTCGCCCATCTGGTTCAGCGCCAGCCAGAGGGCCGCCTTGTCGGAGGGCCGCCGGGCAAGGACGCGGGTTTCGAGGCTGGGCGGGGCAAACTGCGCCTGCCCGCCCGCGAGCAGGTCGGTGCCCACCACATCCCCGATGCGAGCGCCGGCAAGGCCGCTTACGCGCGCGATCTGCCCGGCGCAAAAGATTGCGGCGCCATGAACCCGGCCGGCCCCGAAAACCTCGATCGCCGTCACTCTTTCCGGGCCTTTGGGCAAATCCAGATGTTGCCGCAGCCGGACTGTGCCTGACGTCAGATACATATAGGCGAGCTTTTCACCGCCCCAGCCGCGTTCGATCTTGAAGATTGTTCCGGCAATCGGCCCGTCCGCATCGAGGCGCCGGCCGGGCAATATCGTCGCAATGGCCGATGTCAGGGCCGACACGCCGACGCCGGTCGTTGCCGCACCTGCAAAGACTGGATGCACCAGGCCGCTCGCGACCTGATCGCTCAGGCAGCGTCCAAGCCTATCCGCCGTCAGGCGATCGGGCGCCAAGACGTAATCGTCCAGCAGCGCCTCGTCGTTCTCCGCGAGAGCTTCGCAGAGCGGCGTGAAAAGCGGTTCGCATCCGGGAGCCAAAGCCTCCACCCTGGCAAGCCTGCTGCCGGCATCGATGACGGAAGACATGGCGATGGGGCGAACGAGCAATTGGCTGGCAATAGCCTTCAGCACGTCCTCAAGTTGCGCACCGAGACGATCGACCTTGTTGACGAAGAAGATGAAGGGAACGCCAAGCCGCCGCAGCGCCCGCACCAGCACCCGTGTCTGGGCCTGCACACCTTCGACCGCCGAAACGACGACGACCGCGGCATCCAGCAATCCGAGCACCCGCTCGACCTCGGCGATGAAATCCGGATGACCGGGCGTGTCGATGAGATTGACGATCCTGTCGCCGATGGTGAACGACACCACCGCGGCTCTGATCGTGATGCCGCGTTGCCGTTCGAGCTCGAGAGTGTCCGTCTGTGTATTGCCGGTATCGACGCTGCCAAGCTTGTCGATGACGCCGGCGTCAAAAAGCAGTCTTTCAGTAAGGCTAGTCTTGCCTGCATCCACGTGGGCGAGGATGCCCAGATTCAAAGTGCGCATGAACCACCAACTTCTCAGAATTTCGAATGTGATTTTCGTGAGAAGTGAATCGGCGCATTGGAACCTCTACTCGCTGTAGCTACGGCTGGATGCGTAACCCCCGGTGGTATCCGGAAGCCGCCGGGCAAATCCTAAAGGCGGATCCGAAGATATGTCAAGTTTGCCTATATCGCTGCTTCGAGGCTTAGGCTCTGGTGGACCGAGAAGAGCCTACCCCTCCTCCCGCATCGTCTCGCGCTGGGTGATCAGCCGGGCGCTGTGCTGGCCGCTCAGATAGATCCACAGCCAGCTCCAGGCGACGGAGAAGCGCGAGCGGGTGCCGATCAGGAAGTAGATATGGGCAAGACCCCAGATCCACCAGGCGAGCCAGCCCTTCAGCTTGATCCGGCCGAAATCGATGATCGCAGCGCTCTTGCCGATCGTCGCCAAGCTGCCCTGATGCCAGTAGCGGAAGGGCGCCGGCGCCGGTTTGCCGGATATGCGGCCGCGGATCACCTTGGCGACGTATCCGCCCTGCTGCTTGGCGGCGGGCGCAATGCCTGGCACCGGCTTGCCGGTCTCGCGCATGACCGATGCGGTATCGCCGACGACGAAGACCTCGGGCAGCCCCGGCGCGCTCAGATCCTTCTCGACCACGACGCGGCCCGCTCGGTCCGCCGCAACGCCGAGCCACCTTGCCGCCGGCGAGGCGGTGACGCCGGCTGCCCAGACGATCGTCCGGCTGGCAACGAAGGTCTCGCCGATCTTCACGCCGTCGGCGTTGCATTCGGTCACCGGCTTGCCGAGATGGATCTCGACCCCGAGCTTCTCCAGCGCCTTCTGCGCATAGGCCGAAAGCTCCTCGGCGAAGGTCGGCAACACCCGCGGGCCGGCCTCGACCAGCACGACGCGGGTCTTGCGCGTGTCGATGTTGCGGAACTCCTTGGGCAGCGTGAAATGCGCGAGCTCGGCAATGATGCCGGCCAACTCGACGCCGGTCGGCCCGGCCCCGACGATAGTGAAGGTCAGCAGCGCGTCGCGCACGGCAGGATCGCTCTCCATTTCCGCCTTCTCGAAGGCGAGCAGCAGGCGCCGGCGGATCGTCGTCGCGTCCTCCAGCGTCTTCAGGCCCGGCGCCACCGGCTCCCATTCGTCATGGCCGAAATAAGCATGCGTCGCCCCGGTCGCCAGCACCAGCGTGTCATAACTGAGAGTCATGCCGTTGCGTAGGGAAACCGTCTTGGCGCCACTATCGACGCCCGTGACCTCGCCGAGCAGCACCGTTACGTCAGGCCGGTCGGCATAGAGGCGCCGGATCGGCCAGGCGATCTCGGAGGTGGAGAGAATGGTGGTCGCCACCTGATAGAGCAGCGGCTGGAAGAGATGGTGATTGCGCCGGTCGACCAGCGTGATCTTGACGCCGGCACATCTCAAGCCGTTGACGAGCTGCAGCCCGCCGAAACCGCCGCCGACAACGACGACATGATGATCGCTCATGACCTACCCCTTTTGCGCCATTTCGCTCAAAGCCAATGTGGCCTTCGCCGCGATGGTTGCAACTGCCGTTTCGGCATAGCTCCCCTGCATCCCGGTCGGTGGAGCTGGCTCAATCGGCATACCCAACGGGAATTGCCGTGCCGCCTTTCAGAAGCTCCATCGAGATCGAGGCCGAGACGTCGAAGAGTTCGATCTTGCGCACGATCTGCTTGTAGATCACATCGTAATGCTCGACGCGCGGCAGCACGATCTTCAGGATATAATCGTGGTTGCCGGTCAGCCGGTGCGCTTCGACGATCTCCGGAATGTCGCTGATGATCCGGCGGAAGGTCTCCGTCCATTCGTCGGAATGGTGCGCCGTCTTGACCAGCGCGAAGACCGTCGTCGGCACGCCCATCTTTTCCCGGTCGAGCACGACGATGCGCCGGGCGATATGGCCGCTCTCCTCAAGCCGCTGGATACGCCGCGAGCAGGCCGATATCGAAAGTGCCACGCGCTCGGCAAGATCGGTCACGGATATGCCCGCATCCTTCTGCAGCATGTCTAGGATGCGTCTGTCGCGATCATCAAGCATGTGTCGAACATATACCTCTCGCGTCTTTTTTGCAGGATTCCATAAAATGACGCAAAATCCTATCACTTATAGGACGCGAGGGACAAACAAAGCAAACACGTCGCGTCGGGATTGCGACATCATTTTCGAAAGTTCAGAAGCATGGAGAGCATGAAGAAATGGAAACGATCGGCCTTATCGGCGGCATGAGTTTCGAAAGTTCGGCGGTCTATTACCGTGTCGTCAACGAGATGGTGCGTGACCGCAAGGGTGGCCTCGCCTCGGCCGAACTCATCCTGCATTCTGTCAATTTCGAGGAGATCGTCGCGCTTCAGAAGGCCGGCGACTGGGATATGGCTGCCCGTCGCCTCGCCGACGTGGCTCTGCGCCTGCAGATCGCCGGCGCCGGCTGCATCCTGATCTGCACCAACACCATGCATCTGATCGCCGACAAGGTCGCGGAGAAGATCTCCGTGCCGCTGATCCACATCATCGACGAGACGGCGAAATCGCTGCATGCGGCCGGCCGGAAGCGCCCGCTGCTGCTTGCTACCCGCTACACGATGGAGCACGGCTTCTATAGCGACCGCATGAAGAGCCTCGGCCTCGACATCATGGTTCCCGATGCCGGCGACCGAACCACCGTGCACGACATCATCTTCGACGAACTCTGCGCCGGCAAGGTGCTGGACAGCTCGCGCGACAAGCTGATGGCGGTAATATCACGCGCCATCGACAACGGCGCCGATAGCATCATCCTCGGCTGCACCGAGATCTGCCTGATCCTCGACCCCAACCAGCTGCCGCTGCCGGGCTTCGACACCACAGCGATCCATGCGCGGGCGGCGGTCGATTTCGCGCTGGGAATGGACGAGGCAGCAGAAGAGGAAGCCGCCTGATATTGCCACGTTAGTTGACTCAGTCCACTAAATGCAGGACAAGATTTCCATCTGGAGAGCTTTGCCGGACTGCTGACAACGTCGGCCAACTCCTCTTTCGTCATGCTCGGGCTTGTCCCGAACATCTGCAACCGGTGCAGCAGATCCTCGGCACAAAGGCCGAGGATGACGCCGAGTAAAGAGCGAGGTTTGTCAACAAACTGGCAAAGATCTCCATCTGGAGATCTTTGCCATGCCCGATATCGCCCTCATCGAAACCGCCCGCGATTTCAACCGCTTCTATACGAACTTCCTCGGCCTGCTGAACAAGGCCTATCTCGACACGCCCTTCACGCTGACCGATGCCCGCATCCTCTTCGAGGTCGGCTCGCATGAGGGCATCAGCGCTGTAGCGCTTGCCCGCGACCTGCAGCTCGACCCGGCCTATCTCAGCCGCATCCTCAAGCGTTTCCGCGCGGAAGGGCTGATCGAAACCAGCCCCGATCCGGCAGATCTTCGCAGCCAGGTCATCATTGTCACCGATCGGGGACGAGAGACGTTCGAGGAACTCGGCCGACGCTCCAATGCGCAGATCGCCGCCCGTTTCGATCGCTTGGCGACTGGCGAACCGGAGGCAGCGGTCTCCGCCATGCACACGATCCGCGCCCTGCTCGACCCGGCGGCAAAGCCCGCACCGGCCATCATCCGCGCCCACCGCGCCGGCGATATCGGCTGGATCGTTCAGAGCCAGGGCCGCTTCTATGCCGAGGAATATGGCTGGGACCTGCGCTTCGAGGCGCTGGTCGCCGAGGTCGCCGGAAAATTCCTCGCCAATTTCGATCCGGCCAAGGAATATTGCTGGATCGCCGAACGCGGCGGCGTCAATGTCGGCTCCGTCCTCGTCACCAATGGCGGCGACGGCATCGCCAAGCTCCGCCTGCTCTATGTCGACAAATCAGCCCGCGGCCTCGGGTTCGGCAAACTGCTGGTCGACGAATGCATCCGCTTCTCCAGAGAGAAGGGTTATCGCGAACTCTCGCTCTGGACCAACGACATGCTGGAGACCGCCCGCGCCATCTACGTCAAGACAGGATTCCGCCTTGTCTCCGAGGAGAGACATCGCATGTTCGGCCCCGAGGCGAACGGCCAGAACTGGGTGCTCGATCTCTGAATTTGTTGCGTCGCAGAAATTTCACTTGATTTGGAAACGGTCATTCCCTAATTAGGGCGCCATGACCGACGCCACCCTTACATCCGAAGCAAAGACCCGCAGCCGCGGCCGTCCGCGCGAGTTCGATATGGACGCAGCACTCGATGCGGCGCTGCGCGTCTTTTCCGAACGCGGCTACCACGCCGCCGCCATCAGCGAATTGACCGAAGCAATGGGCCTTGCTTCGGGGAGCATCTACAAGGCATTCAAGGACAAGCGCGGGATCTTCCTCGCTGCTTTCGCCCATTATAGAAAACTCGGCCGACGGCGGCTGGAAGCGATGATCGCGTCTGCGAAGACCGGTCGCGAGAAGGTCTTCGAGATGGTGATGTATTATACCGAGCTCTCCTATGGCGAAGCCGGCCGCAAAGGCTGTCTCGTCGTTGGCGGCGCCAACGACTTCGCCCTACTCGACGAGGAAGCCGCTGCCCACGTCGTGACTGCCTTTGCCGCGGACGAAAAGCTGATGGCTGATCTTATCCGCATCGGCCAGGCAGACGGCACCATTCCGAAGACGGTAGACCCGGATACCGCCGCCCTCGCCTTCCTCTGCTTTACCAAGGGCCTACGCGTCATCGGCAAAACAGGACGCAGCAGGGAAGAGATGCTGTCCGCGGCCGAGGCCGCGATGAAGCTCGTGACCTGAAAAGTCCGCACCGTGGACGAGAGAAATACCGGCATCGGTCAAGGATCGGGTGGCCGCAGCCAGCTTTTTTGCATTCAATTCTTTCAATCTTTGAATACCGGAGCTTCTGATGAGCATTTCAGCCACCACGCCGGACGAGGCCATTCCCAGGGCGCTATCTCCCTGGCTCACCTTCCTTTTCGCCGCCGCCTGCGGGCTGGTGGCCGCCAATCTCTATTACGGCCAGCCGCTCGCCGGCCCGATCAGCGCCGATCTCGGCTTCACGCCTGCCGCCACCGGCCTGATCGTCACACTGACGCAGATCGGCTACGGCCTCGGCCTGCTGCTGATCGTGCCGCTCGGCGACCTCACCGAAAACCGCCGTCTGGTGTTGATGCTGATCGCCGTCTCCGCCGTCGCGCTCATCGGCGCGGCGCTGTCTTCGACGCCCACAACCTTCCTCGTCGCCTCGCTCTCTATCGGTCTTTCATCGGTCGCAGTTCAGGTCCTGGTTCCCTTTGCCGCCAACATGGCGCCTGATGCCACCCGTGGCCAGGTCGTCGGCAACGTCATGAGCGGCCTGCTCTGCGGCATCATGCTCGCCCGCCCCTTCGCAAGCTTCGTCGCCGAGGCCTCTTCCTGGCATGTGGTCTACTACGTCACTGCTGGCGTCATGCTCGTGCTCGCCGTCGTGCTCCGCGCTAACCTGCCGGTCCGCCGGCCGACGACCAGGCTACGCTACGGCGAACTGCTCGCCTCCATGGGCCACCTGGCACTGACCTCGCGGGTGCTGCAGCGCCGGGCGCTCTATCAGGCCGGCATGTTCGGCGCCTTCAGCCTGTTCTGGACGACGACGCCGCTGCTGCTCGCAAGTCCCGCCTTCGGCCTGACGCAGAACGGCATCGCCCTCTTCGCCCTCGCAGGTGCTGCCGGCGCCATCGCCTCGCCGATTGCCGGCCGGCTTGCCGATCGCGGTATGACGAAGATCGCCTCGACGCTTGCCATGCTGCTCGGCATGGCTGCCTTCCTGATTGGCCATTTCGCTAGCGACGGCTCGCTTGGCGCTTTGCTGCTCTTGACGGCAGCGGCGATCCTTCTCGATTTCGGCGTGACGACCAATCTCGTCTGCGGCCAGCGCGCCATCTATGCGCTGAACCCGGAACACCGCAGCCGGCTCAACGGCCTGTTCATGGCGACCTTCTTTGCCGGCGGCGCGCTGGGCTCAGCACTCGGCGGCTGGGCCTACGCGACCGGCGGCTGGACGATGACGGCCTGGATCGGTTTCTGCTTCCCGGCGCTGGCCTTCCTGCTGTTCCTGACGGAAGGGCGCGGCAAGTAAGGCGCCATCAGAATGCAGGATCGAACACCTAAGACCTTGACAGAGCCAACTTTTGGATGCCCTCCTCCAGGAGGCAGCGTATTCGTCCGTTTGAGAGCTGCAGAATTTTCGCCTTTTTGCATGGGATTCCGGCATGGAGATAGACGAAGAGAAAATCGACGATGCTGTGCTCGCATTGTTGTGGCTGACGCTGTATGACGGAGACCGCGCCTGGAAGGGTTTTGACTGGGGCGTGATGGACCGTTTGCATCAGAAAGGTCTGATTGCAAATCCCGCAGGCAAGGCCAAGTCTGTGGTTCTGAGCGACGAAGGTTTGCGACGATCGGAGGAATTATTCCGCGCTCTGTTTATGCGGCCAACCAAATAATCGCTGTTTCCGTTTCCAGAAACGCCAAATTCGCTTTTATCAACGGTACTAGCCGCTGACGGAATCGAAATGCGAACGGGCGGCGCGAACGGCATCATGGTTTGCTTCCGCCCAGTTCAACAGTTGCGCCAGCGTCTGGTAAAGCGAGCGGCCGAGTTCGGTCATCGAATATTCCACACTCGGCGGCTTGGTCGGGAACACCTCGCGGTGGATGTAACCGTCCCTCTGCAGGTCGCGCAGCGTCTGCGTCAGCATGCGCTGCGAAATATCAGGGATCATCCGCCGCAGCTCGCCGAACCGATAAGGCCGATCCGCCAGCACATCGAGGAGCAGCGTCGACCATTTGCCGCCGATCTGCTGCATCATGTCCCTGACCGGGCAGTTGCCGAAATCGAGGCCGGCAAGATCGATCTCGCGCCGCGTCCCCGGCATCCTGTTCTTCAAACTGAGGACTGCACCGCTCATCTGCTGGTTCCCTTTTGGTAACGTACAGCCGAAAAACTGCCTCCTTTACACCGTCAAGTCAATTCCTATTCTAGTGTTACTCTCTTTTTGAGACCACCAGCACAACACAGAAGGAAACGACGTATGAGCGAAACCATCCTGGTCACCGGCGCTGCTGGGCAGCTCGGACAGCGTGTCATCCATCACCTCATCGAGACCTACAAGGTCGCTCCCGGCAGCATCGTTGCGGCAACCCGCAGCCCCGAAAAGCTCTCCGAACTCGAAAAAAAGGGGGTGGTCACCCGCAAGGCCGATTTCGATGACGCGGCTGGTCTGGAGGAGGCTTTCGCCGGCGTCGACCGGTTGCTGATCATCAGCACCGATGCGCTCGACACCCCCGGCAAGCGCCTTGCCCAGCACCAGGGTGCCATCGCGGTGGCAGTCAAAGCAGGCGTCAAGCACATCGCCTACACCTCGATGCCGGCGCCGGACAATTCGCTCGTCACCTTCGCGCCCGATCATCTCGGCAGCGAAAACGCCATCAAGTCAAGCGGCATCGCCCATACGATCATCCGCGATGCCTGGTACCACGACAACTATCTGCACGGGATGCCGCACAATCTGCAGGGCGGCAAATGGTACAGCGCCACCGGCGACGGAAAGATCTCCACCATCTCGCGTGACGACTGCGCGTTGGCGATCGCCGCAGCCCTTGCCTCCGGCACATCCGAGAGCGCCACCTATACGCTGACCGGCGCGCAATCGCTGAACAACCGGCAGATCGCCGCCATCGTCTCCGACGTCGCCGGCAAGCCGCTCGCGGTCGTCGACGTCAATGATGAGCAGCTCGGTCAGGGCATGCGCGGCGCCGGCCTCCCCGGTTTTGTCGCTGACATGCTGGTCTCTGCCGACGCCAACACCCGCGCCGGCAAGTTCGACATCGTCACCGAAGACTTCACCAAGCTGACCGGCAAACAGCCGCAGCCGCTGAAGGATTTCTTCGTGGAGCACAAGGCGGCGCTGACGACTTCAGGCAATGCTGCGCATTGAAGCCTTTCGCTGTGTCCCTGCGCTAGTCGCAGGGATGAGCGAACTCCGATTCTGGATCCCTCATCAGGTCAGATGAGTCGCTCACGGCGCAGCCGCGCCGTGGCTGGATTCCTGTGACAGGCACAGGAATGAGGGAGGGTGAATTAAACGCCTTCGCCAAAATTTCCCGTCGACATTGAGACAACGGTTGATGGGAAGCGCTACCTCTCCCATCCTCATTCCTGTGCCTGTCATAGGAATCCAGCGCGCCCAAGTCCTTGGGCGCGGGAGACTCTTCCTTCAAGACGCACTGTCTGACTCAGGGCCCAAAACGTAATAACCCGCTTCCAGTCAAAGCGTTGAAGAAAACGACCTTCCTCAAACCACCTGCCCGCAAGCCCGGCAGAAGCGCCGCACCGTTTCCGCCATGCCGTATTCCAGCGCATCGGCGGTCAACCCATGACCGATCGAGACCTCGGCAAGCTGGGGAATGCGCCTGACCAGCGCCGGCAGGTTTTCGACCGTCAGATCGTGGCCGGCATTGACGGCGAGGCCGATTTCAAGGGCCGCATCCGCCGTCCGTCCAAGCGCTTCAAGGATCGGGCCTGCCCGCTCCGGTGCGTCGAAGCAACCGCCATAGGGGCCGGTATAGAGTTCGATCCGATCGGCGCCGACCGCCTTGGCGATCTCAACCGCCTGTGCGTCCCCGTCACCATCGGCAAACAGCGACACCCGGCATCCCATCGTCTTCAGCCGCGCGACGGCATCGGTCAGGAACGCCTGGTGCTTGCGGAAATCCCAGCCGTGATCGGAGGTCGCCTGGGCGGGATCGTCAGGCACCAGCGTCACCTGCTCGGGTGCCGCGCCGGCGCAGAGTTCGAAGAATTCCTCTGTGGGATAACCCTCGATATTGAACTCGGTCTTGGGGAATTCGTCGTCGATCAGGTTGCGGATCACAGGCAGGTCGGAAAAGCGGATGTGCCGCTGGTCGGGGCGCGGATGCACCGTCAGCCCGCTCGCACCGGATTTCAGCGCGATACGCCCGAGCGCTTCGACGCTCGGCCAGGGCAGGTCGCGCCGGTTGCGCAGCATCGCGACGGCGTTGAGGTTCACGGAGAGCTTGGCGGGCATGGCGAGATCCATCGGTCACGGAAATGGGAGGCCTGCTTTTAAGCCAAGTGCTCCGCGATGGCCAACGAGATTCACAAATGGATGCGATGCCAATCGCTGATGGGCACCGAAATTACGCTGAGCATTTGCCGCACGCGTACCGCAGATAGTAAATCCCGTCACCTTTGAAGAGAACCGCGAGATCCCGCAGTGCAGCACAGGTTTTTGTGCAACACACCCAAGGACCCGGCAAAATATGCCGGTAAAGTTGCTATCCCATTTAAAAGAGATTATTTTTAGCACTTATAAAAAAGATCGTTCACGCATAACGTGGAGATCGTATTGCGTAGAGTACGCCGCGTACTGCTTCTTTCCCAATGAGAAGAACGCCTAGAGGAAACCCCACTCGCCGCGCATGGGAAGCAACTGGCAAAGCCGCATGAGGTGCAACAACATGCCCCAGGAGGGTTCATGCCAGACGGTTCCAAACGCCTGTTTGCCACCGCCGGTATCGCTTCGGAGGCCCGATCGAGATATCGGTTCCTGCCTTCAGCCGCGCTGCCGCCGGATCTACCTGATGGCCCGGTGCCTATTGCCGACATGGCAAACGCATTCGGCGTCACACACAGGACACTGCATTTCTATGAAGAGAAAGGGTTGATTTCAGCCAACCGCATCGGCCTGATGCGGGTCTACGGCCAGGACGATGTGATGCGCATGGCCGTGATCACGGTCTGCCGCGATACAGGTATGCCGATCGCCGTCATCCAGGAACTGATGGGCGAACTCCGCAACGCTGATTCGCAGGAGACGGCCGAGGCAATGTTCCGCGAGGCCCTGCAGGTGCGCAAGCGCGAACTGACGGCAGAGATGTCGACGCTGCACCGCCAGCTCCAGCAGGTCGGCGACCTCCTGGACTACGACGGCAGCATCGAGGAGCCGCCGTTAAACGACAATCAGGACAGTGCAAGCCTGACCGCACAGGAGCGGCGTTGCCTGGAACTGATGGCCGAGGGTTATTCCACCCAGCGCATCGCCCGGGCGCTCGACCTGAAGCATGACGAAACCCGTGACCTGGAGGCCGGAATCATCCTGAAATTCCGCGCCAACAACCGCTTCCAGGCCATCGCCAAGGCAGTTCTGCTCGGCATCGTGCAGGCTTAGTACCATCCGCCCAAGATACGGCCGCCACCGTTTCTTCCACACCACTCCAGATGGCGAATGAGACCTCGCGCGGGTGCGACTGGGATCACGAGTGTGATCGAGATCAGCGGACGATCGTCAGCGTCTCTGCCGCGCGCGTGATTGCTGTATAGAGCCAGCGTTCCCGGGTATCGCGAAACGCCCAGCTCTCGTCGAAGAGCACGACATCGTTCCATTGCGAACCCTGCGCCTTGTGAACGGTCAGCGCGTAGCCGAAGTCGAACTCGTCGTAGCGTTTGCGGGTGTTCCAGGGAATCTCGCCCTCGACATCCTCAAAGGCCTGCTTCAGCAGTTTGATCTTGGCCGCTCCCCGGTCCATGTCGTCATCCTCAGGGCGGACGAGCAGATTGATGCCGGGCTTCGTCGTTTCCTTGGACGAGGTCATCACCTGCCAGAGCGAACCGTTGAGCAGGCCCTTGGCCGGATCGTTCCGCAGGCAGACGAGCTTGTCGCCGGTCTGCGGATAATCGGCATTGAAGCCTTTCAACTCACGCAGGCGCTGATTGTAGCGCCGCCGCGTGCGATTGGTGCCGACGAGCACCTGATCGGCATCGAGCACCAGCTGCTGCGTCACCTCGTTCTTCGAGATCACCTTGGCCGTGCCGTAATCGCCGTACATCACCTCATTGCCTTCGCGCACCTGCATGGCGAGCTTGATGATCGGATTGTCGCGCGCCTGCCGGTGGATATCGGTGAGCAGGTAGTCCGGATCCTGATTGGTGAAGTAGCCGCCGCCTGTGACCGGCGGCAGCTGGCCGGGATCGCCGAGCACCAGGATCGGCGTGCCGAAGCTCATCAGATCCTTGCCGAGCGCCTCGTCCACCATCGAGCATTCGTCGACGATGATCAGCGCCGCCTTGGCGACCGGGCTTTGCCGGTTGATCGAAAACATCGGCGCGATCGAGGTCTTGCCTGTTTCCTCGTCTTCCACGGCCTCCTCGCCGCGCGGCCGATAGATCAGCGAATGGATCGTCCGGGCGTTGGAGGCGCCGCGCGAGCGCAGCACCTGCGCCGCCTTGCCGGTGAATGCGGCAAACAGCACGTCGCCGTCGACATTTTCGGCAAAATGCTTGGCAAGCGTCGTCTTTCCCGTTCCGGCGTAGCCGAACAGGCGAAAGAGCGGCGAGCGCCCTTCCTTCAGCCATTTCGAAACAGCCTTCAGGGCTTCATCTTGTTGCGGCGCAAATTGCATGATCGCAGGACTTGGCAGGATTCGCGGGATTTAGGCAAGGCGGAAAACGGCAAATCGCCCGGCCGGACGATCATCAGTTCCACTGCCGGTCCGCGCCGCTGGCGCACATCGACGGGTCCTGCCCCATAGCTCCGGTGAGAAAATCCAGAACCGTCTTGACGCGCAGCGGCATGTTGCGCCGCGAGGGATAGACGACGGTAACCGGCAGCCGGCTCGGCTGGAAATCCTTCATCACGGGGACCAGCCGGCCGGCGGCGATATCGGGCATCGCGATGATGTGCGAAAGCACCGCAAGACCCGCGCCGGCAAGGGCTGCCCGGTGAATGGCGACGGCATTGCAGGCGGTCAGCCGCGGCGAGATCCGGACCGATATGTCTTCCGAACCGTTCGAGAAGGACCAGGTATTGGCCTCGCCTGCCCTGTTGTAGCACAGGCATTCATGGTCCTTGATCTCCTTCGGTGCGCGGGGAGCCGCCCTGCGTGCGAGATAGGCGGGAGATGCAACGAGGAAGGCGGTCGTCCAGCCGATCCGCCGGCAGACGAGGCTGCTGTCGGCGACCTGGCCCAAGCGCACTTCGAGATCCAGGCGCTCCTCGATCATATCCGAGCCCTGCTCCCTGAAGATGAGTTCGACCGAGAGCTTCGGATGGGCGGCGAGAAGATCGCCGAGCCGCTCGCTGAGATAGAGGCCGAGTGGTGCTGGAACGCTGAGCCTGACCTTTCCCGAGGCCGTGGTTCCGTCAGATCCGGCCGCATCGCCGAGCTCCTCAACCGCTTCGAGAATCCGCAGCGCCATCGGCAGCATCCGCTCCCCCTCTGCCGTCAGCGACAGGCCGCTCGTCGTGCGATGCAGGAGGCGGGTGTTGAAATGGCCCTCGAGGGCTGCAACCTGTCGCGAGACCGCCGGCTGCGTCACGTCGAGATCGTGCGCCGCCGCCGAAAACGAACCCGTCTCCACAACGCGCTGAAAGGTCCGCAATGCCGAAACGATATCCATCCCCTGTCCCTCATACTTTTGCGCATAGGCTTTATGCAGCCAGACTAAGCGAGAATGGCTTTACAGTCCAGCAATTAAGGATATCTTCTATCCATAAGGATATTTAATATCCTTAATTAAAGGAGAGGCACATGACCCAGCGACTGAACTACGCCCAACAGTCCCCCGAGCTTTTCAAGAAATTCATGGAATTCAGCATGGCGCTGAAGAGCAGCGTGATCGACGAGAAGCTGCAGGCCCTCGTCGAGGTCCGCGCTTCGCAGATCAATGGATGCGGCTTTTGCCTGGATATGCATGTGAAGCAGGCCAAGATCCTCGGCGAGACGGAACTGCGGCTCTACCACGTCGCCATCTGGCGGGAATCGAACCTGTTCATCCCCCGCGAGCGTGCAGCCCTTGCCTGGACCGAAGCACTGACGAAGCTTCCCGAGGGCGGCATTCCCGACGAGATTTACGAACGGGTGCGCGGCCAGCTTTCCGAGAAGGAGATCTCGGATCTGACTTTCGTCGTCATGGCGATCAACGCCTGGAACCGCGTCAATGTCGGCTTCAAGACCGTGCCCGGCACGGCCGACAAGGCCTACGGCCTCGATAAGGCTGGCCTGAACTAAACCGCGCAATTCATTGAGAAGATTCACCTTTGACGCTGCCGTACCACGGCAGCGAACGGAGATCCATTATGAAAATCGTTGTCATCGGCGGAACCGGCCTAATCGGTTCGAAGACTGTCGAACGCCTGCGCAAACGCGGCCATGACGTGATTGCCGCCTCGCCGAACTCCGGCGTCAACACGATCACGGGAGAAGGACTGGCGGAGGCGCTCTCGGGCACCGAAGTCGTGCTCGACCTCGCCAATTCGCCGTCCTTCGAGGATAAGGCCGTGTTCGAATTTTTCGAGACCTCGGGCCGCAATCTTCTCGCCGCCGAAAAACTCGCCGGCGTCAAGCACCATATCGCCCTCTCCGTCGTCGGCACCGAGCGTCTGCAGGAAAGCGGCTATTTCCGCGGCAAGCTTGCCCAGGAAAAACTGATCAAGGCATCGGGCATTCCCTACACCATCGTCCATTCGACGCAGTTCATGGAATTCCTCGGTGGCATCGCCCGATCGGGAACGGTCGGCCAGACGGTCCACCTGTCGCCGGCCTATGTGCAGCCGATTGCTTCCGACGACGTGGCGGACGCCATGGCGGACGTGGCCCTCTCTGCTCCCGCCAACGCGACGCTCGAGATCGCGGGTCCGGAACGGGCGCGCCTCAGCGAGCTCGTCGCCCGCTATCTGAAGGCCATGAAAGACCCGCGCACCACCGAGGCTGATGTCGAGGCGAGATATTTCGGCGCAAGACTGAATGATCAGTCGCTCGTTTCCGACAACAACCCGCGGCTCGGCTCGATTACCTTCGAGCAGTGGTTCGCAAAGTCCATCCAGCCGACATGACTGACGTGCCCTCGAGACGCGACCGCTCGGGCGCGTCTTCCCCCGACCCAGCAACCATGGAGATACCGATGATCAGAACATTTTTCCTCGCCGCCGCCCTCGCCTTTCCGGCTGCCACCGGCGTCAGCGCCCATGACAGCAGCGAGTCTGCGAAGGTGACACTCGTCTATGAGCACGAGCTTCCGAACGTGCCGGGTAAGAGCATCAAAGGCGTGCTGGTCGAATACGGCCCGGGCGGCTTCTCCGAAGGCCACACCCATCCCGACACCGCCTTCATCTATGCCACCGTGCTCGAAGGAGCGATCCGCAGCCAGGTCAATGACGGCCCGGTCAAGGTCTATCATGCCGGAGAGAGCTTCTCCGAAATGCCGGGCGACCGTCATGGCGTCAGCGCCAACGGCAGCGAGACCAAGCCCGCCCGCCTGCTCGCCGTCTTCGTCGTCGAGACCAACCAGAAAGAGCTGACCTATCCGCTCAAGAAGTGACGATCCGCATTACAGCGCCGCGCGTCTTTCAGACGCGCAAAGGACGCTGTAACACTTTCAACCCACGATGCGATACCGCCCGCACGGGCCTGATGCTTGCGCGGGCGGCCGAGATGCTGAATCATGTGCGGCCAGCACCCGGAGACAGAGAGATGATTGACGACGCCCTCTTCGGCAAACCTCTGATATCCCTGATAACAGTCGGGTTCGCCGGTATCGTCGTCTGGCATCTGCTCTCCCGTCATCGGCCGACGACGCGGCTGGTGGTGCAGATCCTCTTCTTTGCAGTGATGACGCTGATCCTCGTCGGCAGCGGCATCGAACCCCACCGGTTTCAAGGATATGAGTCCGAGGACCCGCGGGCCCTGCTCGTCATCGTCGCAAAAACCCTCTGGTGGATCCATCTGGCATGGGCCGTCATCGGTTTTATCAGGCTCTATCTGGTGCTGGAGGGCAGTCCGCGAGAGGCCCGCCTGCTCCAGGATCTGGTCATCGGCGTCGTCTATATCGGCATGGCCCTGTCGGTTCTGGCCTTCGTCTTCGGCGTGCCGATCGGAACCCTCGTCGCGACCTCGGGCGTGGTCGCCATCATTCTCGGCCTGGCGCTGCAGAACACGCTCGCTGATGTCTTCTCCGGCATCGCTCTGACACTCGGCCGGCCATACATCATCGGCGACTGGATCCTTCTCAGCGACGGCACCGAGGGACGCGTCGTCGAAAGCAACTGGCGTGCGACACACATCCTGACCAGCGGCAACAATGTCGTCGTTCTGCCGAACAGTTTTCTGGCAAAGCTCGGTCTGACGAATGTCAGCCGGCCGGACGAGAGCCATCTCCTGATCCTCACCATCCGCATCGCCCCGACGCGCATGCCGGCATCGGTCCGCCACGTCATGGCAACGGCTCTTGCGAGCTGCAATTCGATCGTGCGCGAGCCGCCGCCGGTCGTGGCACTGAAGGGGCTGGATGCCACGGCGCTTGAGGTCGAGCTGCAGTTTCGGGTGACAAGCCCGAGCCAGCGGGTGCCGGCGCGGAACGAGGTGCTCGATCTCGTCTATCGCCATTGCAAATCCGCCGGCCTGCTGCTGGCCATTCCGCCCTCGGCGACGGTGCTGACCGCCGATCTGCCGACGGAAGAAAGCGCAAAGCCGCCGAGCGTAACGCCGCTCGCCCTGATCGAGGCCATTCCGGTCTTTACGACGCTGACATCAGATGAAAAGCGCAGGCTCGCCGAAACCACGACTGTCCGGGAGTTCCGCAAGGGCGATGTGATCGTGCAGGAGGACGAAATGCTCCCCTCACTGATGATGGTGCGCGCCGGCATCATCGCGGCGCGGAACGCAGGCGAGGAACGCGGACGGCTCGCGCCGGGCGACTTTTTTGGAGAGACCGGACTGCTCGCCGGTATGCAGGAAGTCTGCACTCTGGAGGCTCTGACCCCCGTGACCGCCTATGAGATCGACCAGGAGGCCTTCGCGCCGCTGCTAAGCGAACGCCCGGCGCTGGCCGAAGAAATCGCCGACCACCTCGCCAGCCGCGCCGAGCGTTTCCGCAATGGCGCCTCCTTGCCCCCGGAACATGCCCGCAGCGCCCATGCGATCCTGAAGACGATCAGGACTATTTTCAAGGCATAGAGACCGGCATCCTGCTCAGCCGGCGCGCTTGAGCACCCATTCGAACGTGCTCCGCCAAATGTCGGCCGGCACCTCCTCGGACAAGGTGCCGACCAGATCGGAAAGCCGGACGCGCCTCAGCGTATCCCGCCAAGCCTCGTCGGCCTCCCACATGATGCGCGCAACCGCGCATGGCTTGCTGTCGCAATATCCTTCCGGCCGGCAGGGATTGTTCGCCCGAATGTTCGTACAGGTGAAGCTGCGGGCCTTCCCCTCGACCGCCTCGACGATCTCGAGAAAGTTGATATCCGAGGGGGTCTTGGCAAGCCTGTAGCCGCCACTCGGACCGAGCGTGGTCTCGACCAGCGATGCCTGCGAAAGGCTCTGCAGTGCTTTGGAGAGATATTCCTTCGGCAGACCATGAAGCTCCGCGAGCGCCTTGGTGGAAAGATACCTGCCCTCTGGCAGGCCCGCGAGAATGGCGCAGCAGTGAAGCGCCCACTCGACCTGGCTTTTCAGGATCATTCAGCAACTCGTGTGATGGCTGGCTCTGCCAATGGAATTAAGGATATATCATATCCGAAAACCGACACGATGTAAATGAGCTGCAAAAGCAGCGTGTTGTTGCCTGAACGGCGATGCGGGCTCCGATCTCCCTCAGCCCGCCTGCTCGTCCTCTCCCCGCGCCTGCTCATTTTCAATTCCGGCGATCAGCTTGCGCAGCAGCGCCGCAAGCGCCTCGCGCTCCTTTCCATCAAGAGCCTGCAAAAACGAGGATTCGCTCGCCATGTCCGTGCGGAAGGCCTTTTCGGCGAGTGCCGCACCCGCCTCGCTCAAGGCCACCAGCACACTGCGCCCATCGCGTGGTGATTTCTCGCGGCGGATCAGTCCCGCTTTCTCCAGCCGGTCAAGCCTGTGGGTCAGGCCTCCCGAGGAGATCATCAGCGCCGAATACATCTCCGTCGGGGTCATCAGGTAAGGCGGCCCGGAACGGCGAAGCGTTGCGATCACGTCGAATTCGCCGCGGTCGAGGCCAAAATCGGCGAAGGTCGCCTCGATGCTGGGACGCACCAGGTTGGATAATCGAAAGGCCCGCCCCAGGATCGCCATCGGCTCCGTGTCGAGGTCGGGCAGTTCCAGCGCCCATTGCCGTCGCAGCCGGTCGACGTGGTCCTCCCCGGGGCGGTCACCGTCCCTGGGGCGGTCGCGGTCCCCTTCAGTCCCATTCATCATTCTCTGCCTCATATGCCACCACAGCCGAGACATACACCTTCCATTCGAGTCAAGGAAGATATCTTGACAGGAAGATACTTTTAAGAATATATCTTCTCACGAAGATACTTTGCATTCGCAAACGGCACGAGCGGGAGGCACGTGATGTTCAGGATAGTTCGCCACCAGGAGCCACAACCCGATCAGAGCCGGACGGTCCGCTTCGAGGGCCGCGACTACGGCGGCGAGATCTCGCTCTTCATTGTTGACAATGAACCGGGTCAGGGGCCGGGCCTGCATGTCCACCCCTATTCAGAGACCTGGGCGGTCAGGAAGGGCGAGGCCGAATTCACCGTGGGTGAGACCACGACCCGCGCCTTTCCGGGCGATATCGTCGTCGTGGCCGCCAACGTTCCGCATCGTTTCGAGAATGTCGGCATGGGACGGCTCGAAATCGTCTGCATTCATGCCAGTGACACGATCGTGCAAGAGTTCTTGTGAGGCGAGACTGTCCCCTGGAAAACAACCGAAGAGGAGGAAACTGCAATGCCCAAGATGATCTTTGTGAACCTGCCGGTGAAAGACATTGCTGCTGCGACCCGCTTCTACGAAGCGATCGGATGCACGAAGAACGAACAGTTCAGCGACCATCAGGCGTCGAACATGGTGTGGTCCGACGCCATCATCTTCCACTTGCTGACGCGCGATTTTTTCGCGACCTTCACGCCGAAGCCGGTTGCCGAAGCGCAGAAGACCAGCGAGGTCCTGTTAGCCCTGGCACAGGACAGCCGCGAAACGGTGGACGCCATCGTCGAAGCGGCAGCAACCGCCGGCGGCAAGGCCGATCCGCGCGCCCCAACCGACATGGGCTGGCTCTACAACCGCGCCTTCGAGGATCCCGATGGCCATATGTTCGAGGCGGTCTGGGTCGACATGGCGGCAGTGTCCACCACCGGAGAATAGCGGCAACACCGGCCACATTGATCTGCGGCATGGCATCAGGTGCGGCGGGCTTCCATCCGCCTCACTCGTCTTAAAAACTTTTCCCACCCATGGAATAAAACCGCCTCGCCTCGTGTCTCATGTCAGGTATCGCAAGATTGCGTGCCCAATCTGAGGAGAGACACCATGAAATCCGTGAAATTCCTGTCCGTCGTGGCGGCCGCCGCCCTTGCCGCGACCGCTGCTTTCGCCGCTGCTCCCGTCAAAGAAGTCGAATCCGCCAAGGGCAAGGTTCTTGCCGGCGAAAACGGCATGACGCTCTACACCTTCAAGAAGGACGCCAAAGGCGTTTCCAACTGCAACGACGATTGCGCCAAAAACTGGCCGCCGCTGATGGCCGCTGGTGATGCCAAGGCTGATGGTGCATATTCGATCGTCGATCGCAAAGATGGCACGAAGCAATGGGCCAAGGACGGCATGCCGCTCTACTACTGGGTCAAGGACAAGAAGGCCGGCGACATCACCGGCGATGGCGTCGGCGGCAACTGGGATCTCGCCAAGCCTTGATCGCCAAGATCCCGATCACAAGCGAGTTGCCGGCGTGAAAACACCCGCACCCGAAACCTTCGAGGGCCAGATCCTGGCCCTCCTGCCCTCACTCAGACGCTATTCGCGCAGCCTGACGCGCTCGGATGCCGATGGCGAGGATCTGCTCCAGGATTGTGTCGAGAAGGTTCTCACGCGCCGCGGCCAATGGCGCGGCCTCAACCTGCGCGGCTGGGTCCTGACCATCATGACCAATCTCTACCGCAACGGCCGGCGCGGCAAGACGCGCGACGGCCTTGTCGAGCTCGATGCCGCAGACAATCTGGCCGCGCCCGAACCGCCGGCCGATCCGCTGGAACGTGCCCGGCTGGACGATGCGCTGAACAGCCTTTCAGAGGAACACCGCGCCGTGCTGATGCTCGTGGTCATCGAGGGATACACCTATGGCGAGGTCGCCGCCGCGCTCGATATCCCGATCGGCACCGTCATGTCGCGCCTGTCGCGCGCCCGCCGGCGCGTCGCCGAACGATTGAAGGCCGACAACATCATTACGCTTCGGAGACCGAAATGAACGAGACCAATCCGAGCGTCGCCGAAGCCGACCTTCACGCTTATGCCGACGGCCAGTTGCCGGAAACGGCGCGCCCCCGCATCGAGGCTTTCCTAGCCGACAATCCCGACGAGGCGGCAATGGTCGCCGAATGGCAGGCACAAAATACAGGAATCCGCTCGCTATTTGCAGGTTATGAGCGAGCGAAGGACACCGATCCGCTGCTTGTTTCACCCCCGTCCGCAGTACAAACCAGCCCGAAACGCTGGGCGATCGCCGCCGCAGCGCTCGTCGTCTTCACGCTGGGAGCAGTCAGCGGCCGTTATGGCCCGGCACTTCTGGAAAAGCCGGAGCTGCAGCTTGCCGGCTCCGAGACCCTGCCGAAACAGGCCCAGACCGCGTTCACGGTCTATGCCGCCGAGGTTCGCCATCCCGTCGAGGTCTTCGCAAACGAAGAGGTCCACCTCGCCACCTGGCTTGGCAAGCGCCTGGCAATCCAGGACCTCAAGATCCCGAACCTGCAGCCGCTCGGCTTCAAGCTGGTCGGCGGCCGGCTGCTGCCGGTCGACGGCAGGCCGGGCGCCATGTTCATGTATGAAAACCAGGCCGGCGAGCGCCTGACCGTCATGGTCGGTCGCAACACGGAAAACCGCACGACGAGCTTCCGCTTCGCCTCATCGGGCAATCTCGAAACCTTTTACTGGATCGACGGCGAACTCGGTTATGCCGTGACCGGCGAAATCTCCCGCGAAACACTGCGGGAGGTGGCCGAGGAGTGCTACCGGCAATTCCCGTCTTAAGGATCAGCGCGAGGGGTCGTTGCTAAGCTCGATCGGCCGTCCGTGCGGCGTCGCTTCCGCCGCCCGCTGCCAACTCTGTTGCAGCGCCAGGATCGTATCCGCATCGGCGACGCCGCAGTTGACGATGAGGTCCGAGAGTGCGGCCACCCAGCAGTCAAAATAGTCGCTGCCATCTTCGGCCCGGCCTGGCTTGTGCAGCTGCGCCGACAGCGTCGCGGCCCATTCGCTCCAGCTGAACAGGCCTTTGGCGTTAAGGTGCACGGTCATGGCGAAGGCTTCGGCCGCCCATGGCTTGGGAAAGACCGGCTCGCCTTCCGGCGACCGCGGCAGTCCGGGCGACTGCGTCAGCGGCGATATCTCATGCCGGTTCAAGATAACTCTCCCAGGCATCAATCGACACGGTCAGCGTCGGATCGGCATCCTCGCCCCAGATCTCCGCGCCGTCGAAAACGACCGTATAGAGCCATTGCGGATTTTCGCCCTCGCCATGCGCATTGTCATCGGGAAAGACGAAGGCACCCTGCACTGCCTCGACCACGCCTGTTTTGGCTCGGGCATAACGCGGCAGGCGCGTATGCGTCAGCGGATTGAAATTCTTCGTCCTCACCGTCTCGCCGACCGCAAAGAGCGGCGCGGTCTTAACAGGACGATCGCAAGGGCCGCCTTTCGCCAGAACGCCGGACACCATGTCCGCCTTCAGCACCCGCTTCGGAACGGCTCCTGGCTGCTGTGCATGGCCGGACAGCAATTCCGCGCGCGTCGCAAAACCATGCCGTTCAAGCAGCTTGTCGATGCCGCGGATCCAGATCTCGTAGTAGCTGGCGGCGAGGTAATCGGCCGGCGGAATATTCTCGCGCGCATGCCGGCTTTCATCGATGTTCCATGCGCCGAAAGCGCCGCAGGAAAGCGTGATGCCGAGCGCCCGCTTTTCCCATTCTGCATGGAAATAAGGCTCGTCCTTTTCGGGCGCGACAGGTCCGAAGCCCATCTGCCCTCCGAGATCGTGCGGCCCGTTCATGAGGCGCTCTCCGGATTGCGGGCAACCGCCGTACCGATCATCGCATCGCGGCTGACGAGGCCGGCGAGCGTCTGCTCGTCCATTCCGTCCGTACCTTCCGGCCGTTCGGGAATGACGAGATAACGCAGCTCCGCTGTCGAATCCCAGACGCGGACCTTCTTGTTCTCCGGCAGCGTCACGCCGAATTCGGCCAGCACGCCGCGCGGATCGATGACGGCGCGCGAACGATAGGCCGGCGCCTTGTACCAGACCGGCGGCAGGCCGAGCACCGACCAAGGATAACAGGAGCAGAGCGTGCAGACGACCAGATTATGGGTCTCGGCCGTGTTGAAGACGGCCCGCATATGCTCGCCCTGCCGGCCGGTATAACCGAGGCTGGCGATGGCCGCCGTCGCATCGCGCCTCAGCCAGTCGGCGAAATCGGCATCGCTCCAGGCCCTGGCGACGACATGCGCGCCGTTCCTCGGCCCTACCTTCGTCTCGTAGGTCTCGACGATGGCATCGATCGCCGCTGGATCGATCAGCCCCTTCTCCGTCAGCAGCGTTTCCAGCGCCTTCACGCGCGCCTGCATATCGGAATAATGGTTGTCGTGATCATGCCCGTGGGCGTGCTCATCTCCGTGAGCATGTTTGTCGTCATGGTCGTGCAAGGCGAAGCCCTCCCGAAACTGCCCGCTATTTCTATCATACGCCACAGGCCCGCCAAGCCCTTCTATGTCTCATGCGCTTTTCCGCTAATCTCCTGCCATGAACATTCTGATTCTCGGCGCAACCGGCTTCATAGGCTCCGTCGTCGCGGCCCGGCTCGTTGCCGACGGCCACGCCGTCACCGGCATCGGTCGCAATCCCGCGCGTGCGCGCCTGAAACAGCCGGCGATCGACTGGCGGTGTGCAGATCTCTCGCGCATGACGAAACCGGCGGATTGGGACGAGATCCTCAAGGATCAGCATGTCGTCGTCAATTGCGCCGGCGCCCTGCAGGACGGCCTGTCTGATGATCTGTCGGCCACCCAGGCAGAGGCGATGCTGGCACTCTATTCCGCCGCAAAACGCTCGTCGCGCCCGCTGATCGTACAGATATCGGCAAGGACAGCGGGAGCGGCGGGTGCTCTTCCCTTCCTCGCCACCAAGCGGCGGGCCGACGAGGCGCTGGCGGCAAGCGGCCTGCGTTACCTCATCCTGCGCCCTGCCCTCGTTCTCGGCCGCAATGCCCATGGCGGTTCGGCGCTGCTGCGGGCGCTTGCCGCCTTCCCCTGTGTGCTGCCCTTGGTCCATGCCGAAAGTCCGGTCGAAACACTCTCGGTGGACGATGTGGCGGAAGCCGTGTCGCGGGCGGTCTCCGACGGCATCTCCGGCGATATAGATCTGGCCGCCGACGACGTTCTGACGCTCGCCGATCTCGTCCGCCTGCATCGGCAGTGGCTCGGCCTGCCGCCCGCCCGCATGTTCGCTCTCCCCCGCTGGCTTGCCGGCCCGGTGACGTGGCTGGCCGATCTATCAGGACTGCTCGGCTGGCGTTCGCCGCTGCGCTCGACGGCGATGACTGTCATGTCCGAAGGCGTGCGGAGCTCAAAAACACGGAGCGGCCTTGCTGCGACATCCGCGGCCGCAGCGCTCTCGGCCAATCCGTCCGGCGTACAGGATCTCTGGTTTGCCAGGCTCTATCTCCTGAAGCCGCTAGCCATATCGGGCCTATCCGTTTTCTGGCTGCTCTCAGGTTTGATCCCGCTGCTGGCGCTGGAGCAGACGTCCGCTCACTTCCTGCCGTTCATGCCTGAGGCTGCAGCAACGGCGCTGACGCTTGCAACCTGCCTGACCGACATAGCTCTCGGCGCCGCCGTCCTCCTTCGCCCGCTGGCAAAACGTGCCCTTCTCGGCATGCTGGCCGTGTCGTTCGCCTATCTTGCCGGTGCCAGCCTGCTCGAACCCGCGCTCTGGCTCGATCCTCTCGGTCCCCTCGTCAAGGTGCTGCCATCGATCCTGCTGACGCTCACCGCACTTGCCACGCTGGATGAACGCTGATGATTGAGGAATGGCTGCTGCTTGCCCATGTCATCGGCGCGACCGTGCTCTTCGGCACCGGCGCCGGCATCGCCTTCTTCATGGTGATGGCGCACCGAACCCGCGATCCCCGTCTGATCGCCCATGTCGCCAGCACGGTTGTCATCGCCGACACCCTCTTCACCGCCACCGCAGCCATTCTCCAGCCGGTGACCGGCTATCTGCTGGCCCGGTCGATCGGTTGGGAACTGTCGGAGGGATGGATTGCGCTGTCGCTGCTGCTTTATGTCGTGACCGGCCTGTTCTGGCTGCCGGTCGTCTGGATCCAGATCCGGCTGCGCGACCTCGCCCGCGCCGCAGCAGCGGCGGGAAAAGCCCTGCCGCCAGGCTATTTCAGCCTCTACCGCATCTGGTTCGCCTGCGGTTTTCCGGCCTTCTTCGCTGTCATCGGCATTCTCTGGCTGATGCTCATGAAGCCCGCAATCACTCTATTTTAGCATTGGCCAGAGGCTTAGCACCAACAGCACCGCCATGCTGATATTGAACCATTTCAGTCGCACCGGATCCGAAAGCCATTCCCTCAGCGCCGAGCCGAAGCCGGCCCAGGTCGAAACGCTGGGCACATTGACTGCCGCAAAAGCGAGACCAACGATCAGCACGCTCACTAGGTAGAGTTGCGGATTGGTGTAGGTCGCCATCGCGGTGACCGCCATCACCCAGGCTTTCGGATTGACCCACTGGAAGGCCGCCGCCGCCGAGAAGGACATCGGCTCGACGCCGCTTCTGCCTTCGCTCAGCGAGCGCGACGAGGCAATCTTCCAAGCAATCCAGATGAGATAGGCGCCGCCCGCAAATTTCAGTACCGTATAGACAATAGGCACCGTGTGCAGCAGCGCGCCGAGCCCAAGGCCGACGCCGATGAGCAGCGAGAAGAAACCGACACCGATGCCGAACATATGCGGGATCGTCCTGCGGAAGCCAAAATTCACGCCCGATGCGAAGAGCATCATATTGTTCGGTCCCGGCGTGATCGAGGTCGTGAAGGCGAAGAGAACGAGGGCGAGAAATGTATCCAGCGGCATGCGACCTCCCGAAGCCAGCTTTTCCGCGGCCTGTTTATTTAGGTCAGCATAACTGTCCTAAGCCGCCGGTGCCATTACATCATTGTCATGGTGACAGGATTACTTGAAAGATGGCGACCCGGCCCAATCTCCTGTCGAAGGGACAGAAACCATGCAGGACGACCCGATTCCATCGATCACATTCCCTGATGGCACTGAGGTGCCGGCGCTCGGCCAGGGCACCTGGGCGATGGGTGAGGATGCCGGTCATGCCAGGGCCGAGATCGAAAGCCTCAGGGCCGGCATCGATCTCGGCATGACGCTGATCGACACCGCCGAAATGTACGGCGACGGTGGCGCCGAAGAGATCGTCGGCCAGGCGATCAGGGGCCGGCGCGATGAGGTCTTCATCGTCAGCAAGGTCTATCCCTGGAATGCCAGCCTGAAAGGCACGATTGAGGCCTGCGAGCGCAGTCTCGAACGGCTGGGTACCGATCGCATCGATCTCTATCTGCTGCACTGGCGCGGAGACCATCCGCTCACAGAGACCGTCGCCGCCTTCGAAATGCTGAAGGCATCCGGCAAGATCGGCGCCTGGGGCGTCTCCAACTTCGACACCGACGACATGGAGGAACTGCTCGGAGTGCCCGACGGCGCCAATGTCGCCGCCAACCAGGTGCTCTATAACCTTTCCCGCCGCGGCATCGAATTCGATCTGCTGCCCTGGTGCCAGAACCGAGGCATTCCCATCATGGCCTATTCGCCGATCGAACAGGGAAATATCCTGCACCATCCCGAGTTGATCCGCATCGCCAAGGCCTATCAGGCGACACCCGCTCAGCTGGCACTCGCCTTCCTGCTGGAACGCGACGGCGTCATCGTCATGCCGAAGACCTCGAATGCCGAACGCGCGGCGGAAAACCGCGACTGCGTCTCGCTCGAAATCACCGACGACGACTGGGATGCCATCGACGCCGCCTTTCCGCCGCCCACAAAGAAAAAACCGCTGGAGATGCTTTGATCTCCAGCGGCTTTCGCAATCATTGCAGCATCGGTCTTAGATGCCCGGGCTGTGATCCTTACATGTCCGGGCTGTATTATTTACATCCCCTGCACGCCGCGGTTCATCGCCGCAATGCCGGTACGGCACACCTCGATGAGGCCGAGCGGCTTCATGATCGCCACGAACTGATCGATCTTCGACGATTTGCCGGTGAGCTCCAGAATGAAGTGACCGACCGTCGCATCCACCACCTTGGCATGGAAGGCATCGGCAAGGCGCAGGGTCTCGGCGCGCATCTCGCCCTCGCCGATCACCTTGATCAGTGCCACTTCGCGCTCGATCGGCCGGTCCTGGCCGAGTTCGCGGGCGCGCACAGTCAGGTCGACGACGCGATGTACCGGCACGATGCGCTCGAGCTGCGCCTTGATCTGTTCCAGCACCTGCGGCGTCCCGCGTGTGACGACGGTGATGCGGGAAAGATGCGCCTGATGCTCGGTCTCGGAGACCGTCAGGCTCTCGATATTGTAGCCGCGGCCGGAAAACAGGCCGATGACCCGGGCAAGAACGCCCGGTTCGTTGTCGACGAGAACCGAAAGCGTGTGGCTTTCGACCGCCGCCGTTTCCGGCGAGATGAAGTAAGCGGAGCCCGTGGGCTGTAGGTGTGCGTTCATGGTCTTGAGTTTCCTCTTCCCTGCCGCATAACCCTGAAAATCGAAAGCGATTTTCGGAAAGGGTCATGCGCAAATTAAAAATGTCAGACGAGCGCGCGGCCCTTGGCGTCGATCGCATTGGCGACCGCTTCGTCGGTGGCTTCGTCCGGCAGCAGCATTTCGTTATGGGCCTTGCCCGAGGGGATCATCGGGAAGCAATTGGCGAGATTGGCGACACGGCAATCGAAGATGACAGGCTTTCTGACCTCGATCATCTCCAGAATGGTGTCATCAAGCGCATCCGGCTTTTCGCAGCGCAGGCCGACGGCACCATAGGCCTCCGCCAGCTTGACGAAATCGGGCATCGCCTCCGTATAGGAATTCGACAGGCGATTGCCGTGCAACAGCTGCTGCCACTGACGCACCATGCCCATATATTGGTTGTTCATGATGAAGATCTTGATCGGCGCGTCGTGCTGGATCGCCGCCGACATTTCCTGGATACACATCTGGATCGAGGCGTCGCCGGCAATGTCGATGACGAGGCTGTCGGGATGGGCGATCTGCACGCCGAGCGCGGCCGGCAGGCCGTAGCCCATCGTACCGAGGCCGCCCGAGGTCATCCAGCGGTTCGGCTGCTCGAAACCGAAGAACTGCGCCGCCCACATCTGGTGCTGGCCGACCTCGGTGGTGATGTAGGTATCCCGGTCCTTGGTGTGGGCAAAGAGCCGCTCCAGCGCATACTGGGGCATGATGACGTCATTGCTCTTCGTATAGGCGAAGGAGTTGCGTGCCCGCCAGCGGGCGATATCGGTCCACCAGTCGTCGAGGCGACCCTTCTCCGGCTTCTTCGGCAGCGCCCGCCACAGGCGGACCATGTCTTCGAGGACATGACCGACATCGCCGCGGATGCCGATATCGACTCGGACGTTCTTGTTGATCGAGGATGGATCGATATCGATATGGATCTTCTTCGAGTTCGGCGAAAAGGCATTGAGACGGCCGGTGATGCGGTCGTCGAAACGGGCGCCGATGCAGACCATGACGTCGCAGTCGTGCATCGCCATGTTGGCTTCGTAGGAGCCGTGCATGCCGAGCATCTTCAGCCAGTTCTTGCCCGAAGCAGGATAGGCGCCGAGGCCCATCAGCGTCGAGGTGATCGGGAAATCGGTGAGCTCGACCAGCTCGCGCAGCAGCTTGGAAGCCTCGGGGCCGGAATTGATGACGCCGCCGCCGGAATAGATGATCGGACGGCGCGCATTCGCCATCAGTTCGATCGCCGCATGGATCTGGTTGAGGTCGCCCTGGATCTTCGGCTGGTAGCTCTTCTGGATCGCGTAATCGGCGGGCGGCGTGTAGGTGCCGGTCGCAAACTGCACGTCTTTCGGAATATCGACGACGACGGGGCCTGGACGGCCGGACTGGGCGATGCGGAAGGCCTCGTGAATGACGGCGGCAAGCTGGTTGACATCCTTGACCAGCCAGTTGTGCTTGGTGCAGGGCCGGGTGATGCCGACCGTATCGCATTCCTGGAAGGCGTCGGAACCGATCAGTGGGGTCGGAACCTGTCCGGTCAGGCAGACGAGCGGGATCGAATCCATCAGCGCGTCCTGCAGCGGCGTGACCGCATTGGTAGCGCCCGGACCCGAGGTGACCAGCATGACGCCGACCTTGCCGGTGGAGCGGGCGTAACCTTCGGCCGCATGGCCTGCCCCCTGCTCGTGGCGGACGAGGATGTGCTTGACATCTTCCTGCTGGAAGATCTCGTCATAGATCGGCAGGACCGCGCCGCCGGGATAGCCGAAAATATGTTCGACGCCATTGTCCTTCAGCGCCTTGAGAACGATCTCCGCTCCCGTCATCCGATTGCCTGCCGCCTGATTGTCCGTGCTCATCTGTCTGTTCCGTTTGATGCTGGGATTGCGTTTGTGGCCGGAAGCCCGAATTTCGGGCATAAAAAAAGGCCCCTGAGGAGCCTGTCATCTAGCGCATGGGTGGCTATCGCCGGATGGTTACACCATCCTGCCCATGCGCTTTCCCACCACGATAAGAGCCGTTGCGATTTTCATGGTCGGAAGTGATAGACAGAAAATTTCGCAGCGTCAACGCATGCCGCAATAAAAAACTGCCCCACGCCTGCATCCCCGAAAATCGATAGGATGAAGGATTTGTTAAAGGATCGACTTTATTCTTCTACGCTACTGCATGGAGTAGCCCTTTGCTCAACAACGACTTGCGCACGTCTGGCAAGGCAGGCGAGCATGATCGCCGCGATGGCCATGCGCCGGGAAATCGCTTTCTCGGCCGCGTCGTTGCATGCAGCGGTTCGCGGGCGACGATTGCCGCCGTCGCCGAACAGGGCGGCACCGATCTTACCGAACTCTGGTCCGTGGGCCGGCTGATTTCGATCAGCGTCGGCCGCAATCGCGTCGTCGCGCTCGTCTATCAGATGAACACCGGCAGCCACGCCTGGGGCGAAGGCGAGGACAATATTTTCAAGATCGAGACCGAACTGCTCGGCGAAGTCCGTGTCGACGAGGACGGGCGCGAGGAATTCTCGACCGGCATCTCGCGTTATCCCTATCTCGGCGCCATCGCCCACCGCATCCGATCCGCCGACCTGATGCGCATCTACGATGCCGGCCAGGGTACGACCGCCGTCATCGGCAAGCTGACGCAGGACGATAGCATCGATGCGGCGATCCATATCCCCTCGATGCTCTCCAAGCATTTCGCCGTCGTCGGCTCGACCGGCGTCGGCAAGTCGACGGCCGTGTCGCTGCTCCTGCACAAGGCGATCGCGGCGGATCCGAAGCTGCGTGTACTGATCCTCGATCCGCATAACGAATTCGCCGCCGCCTTTCCTCAGCACGCCGTCACCATCGATACCGATACGCTTGATCTGCCCTTCTGGCTGATGCGGCTTGAGGAGTTCGCCGAAGTCGTCTTTCGCGGCCGCCCGCCGGTGCCCGAAGAGCTCGACATGCTGCGCGATATCCTGCCGGAAGCCAAGCGCGCCTTCCGTGGTAGCGACAATTCACTGGTGCGCCGCACGACCGAAAAGAGTTCGATCACCGCCGACACGCCGGTTCCCTACCGCATGGCCGATCTGCTGGCGCTGATCGACGAGCGCATCGGTCGCCTGGAAGGCCGTTCGGAAAAACCCTTCCTGCGTTCGTTGAAGATGCGCATCATCGCCGCAATCAATGATCCGCGTTATCATTTCATGTTCTCCAACAACACGATCACCGACACCATCACCGACACCATCGCGCAGATCTTCCGCATCCCCGGCGAGAACCGGCCGATCTGTGCCTTCCAGCTTGCCGGCATTCCTTCCGAGGTCGTCAATTCGGTCGCTTCGGTGCTTTGCCGCATGGCCTTCGAGGTAGCGCTGTGGAGCGAGGGCGCCATCCACATGCTCGTCGTCTGCGAGGAAGCTCACCGCTATATCCCCTCCGATCCGAGCCTCGGCTTCGTGCCGACGCGCCAGGCGATCGCCCGCATCGCCAAGGAAGGCCGCAAATACGGCGTCTCGCTCGGCATCATCACCCAGCGCCCGGGCGAGCTCGACCAGACGATCCTGTCGCAGTGCTCGACGCTCTTTGCCATGCGCCTCGCCAACGACCGCGACCAGGAAATCATCCGCTCGGCCATCCCGAATTCGTCGATCTCGACGACAAGCTTCATCTCCTCGATCGGCAATGGCGAAGCGATCGCCTTCGGTGAGGCGATCAGCGTGCCGATGCGCATGCGCTTTTCCCGCGTCGAGGAGAACCTGCTGCCGAAGGCGAGCAGCGCCAACAGCAAGCAGAGTGAGGAAGATCCGGATACGGTCGATCTGCGCAAGATCGTCACCCGCATGCGGGCGGTGACCGTCGGGCCCGACATTTCAAATTTCCAGCAGAACTATGCCGCGTCCGTGGCAGGTTTCGACGAGACCGACGCAGCCGACGAGGATCTTGACGCGAAGCCATACACGCCGCCCGCCTCTTCCGCCGCGCCGCCTGCCTCCGCGCCGCTCGAATCCTACCGCCGGGAATTGCTACCGCAGACGCCGCGGCTGGACCCGGCCACGTCACCCGCAATCGATCCCCGGCTGGACGCGCTTCGCCGCGAGATGCGCCGCGACGAGCCGGTTTTTCCCCGACCGGCACCACCGGCGGACCAGCCCACGGTCTCCCGCCGGGAGCCCGGCACGTCGCTGCGCGAAAGCATCCTGAAAAAACCGCTGAGCAGCCTTTACAACAAGGATTGACGCTTCAGCTCGCTCTCCAGGGCGATCAGAGGCTCGACGGCGTCGAGCACACGCTGCCGGTCCATCGGCCCGAGCGGCAAGAGAGGGCGTGGGAGCTCTGCCCCGGCGAGTGAGAGAAGGTCGACCAGCGTATAGACCACGCGAAGGCTTCCGAACGCCTTGAACGTTTTCCAGAGCGGTTCGAGGAGACCATCGAGCCGGTGCGCCTCCCCGCCCTTGCCCGCAATCGCAGCCTTGGTCAGGGCAAGGGCGACGCGCGGAAGCAAGCCACCGATGACGCTGTACCAGGCGTCGGCACCTGAAAGCAGCGCTTCGGCCGCGCCCCAGTCGCCGCTGTAGCCGATCGCAAGCCTGGTCTTCTCTCGCAATGCCGCCAACTCGCCTGCGAAATCGCCGTCAGCAGGCAGAGGCATCTTCACGGCCCTGATCGTCTCGATATCGGACAGGCGCTGCAGAAGATCCCGGCCGAAGGTGAAGTGGGTCGTGCCGGGATTGTTGTAGATACAAAGCGGCAGATTCGCCGCCTCGGTGACCGCCAGGAAATGCTCGTAGGCTTCGTCCTGGGTCAGCGGCGTGTAGGACACCGGCGCAAGCAGAAGAGCATCTGCACCGGCGGCCTCGGCATCCCTCGCCAGGCTCCGGGCATGGTCTGTCCTCAGAGCGCCGACGCCGACGACGAGGGGAATACGACCACGAACGCACTCGACCGCAGCCTCGACGGCTCGCCGTCGTTCCTCGCGCGTGAGAAAGGCGTAGATCCCGGTGCTGCCGAGAAGGCCTATCGAAGCGACGCCTGCATCACACAGGCGTTCCAGCAGGCGGCCGAGAGCTTCGGTGTCGACCCGGCCCTCCCTATTGGCGGGCGTGGGCGGAAAGGCCGAAAGACCATGAAACGGAGAAGTGACAGACATGATGCGATCCTGAAAATCCGGTCAATGTGAGAACAGCAGGCGCGATCCGGCACCGGCGAAGAAGACGGCGAGACTGCCCTCGATCCACCGCCGCGCACGGGCGTAGCCGCGCACCATCGGTGCCGTCGAGAAGAGCACGGCATAGCCGGCAAATATCGAGATGCCCAAGAGCACGCAGCCGCCGAATGCCGTGACGGCCATCTCCGGCGAAGCGCCCGGCTTGAGGCCGAGCGACATGATCGCCACCCAGGCCAGAACCGCCTTCGGGTTGCCGAGATGCATCAGAACGCCGCGACGATAGAGCACGCCAAGTTGCGCGGCAGGCCGGACGACCTCGCTTGCCGGCATATCCGGGGCTGCTGCCGAGCGTGCCGCCCTCCAGGCGAGCCAGAGAAGATACAATCCGCCTGCAATCTTGAGAAACAGCAGGGCATGGGCATAGCGTACCAGCAGTGTCGAGATGCCGGTGACCGCAACCAGCCCCCAACATGTCGACATCGTTATAACCCCGGCGGCAAGGGCGAGCGCCGGTCGACGCCCTTGCCGCATTGCCACATTCATAATGGCCATGTTGCTTGGTCCGGGACTGCCTGCAGCAATTGCGTAGGCGATGTAGACGACGAGAAGATCCTGCATTTGTGTCTTTTCCAGAAGTTTGCGCTCGCGCACGGTACCACCCCGACGACGAAAAGCACGCCCTCGGGAAGTCGCCAATCTGCTTCCTTTTCTTTGAAAATTGGTCCACCATGAAGCTCCATTTTGAATAATTTCTATGGACCATTTTGCGATGTCCAAACGGCGTAGCACCATCGAAATACCATCGCTCAAAGCGATCGAGCGAACGGCCAATGTGAGTCGCCAGCTTGCACAGGCCCTGCGGAACGCGATCGCCCGCGGTGAGCTGAGGTCGGGAGAACGCCTTCCTTCGACGCGGAGCCTTGCGGCTTCGCTGAAGATCGCGCGCGGCACCGTTGTCGAGGTGTTCGATCAGTTGACCGCTGAAGGCTATCTCGAAGCGCGGGTCGGAGCCGGAACCCGTGTTGCCACCGATCTGATGGACACCACGCCGGCGCCCCCGCTTGCACCGGCTGTGCCATCTACCGCGGATGCCGTCGATCTGCCTTCCCAGGCTGCCCGGCTGATTGCCGTCGCCCGTGCGCTCACCCCGCACCCGCCCGTTCCCTTCGCCATCGCCGTCCCGGCTTGTGGCATTGCGCCCGACGACAACTGGCGCCGTCTCGGCAACCGCGTGCGCGCGTCGCGACAGGCCGCACCCTCCGGCTACCACGATCCTATGGGTTTGCTCGAACTCAGGCTTGCCATTGCCGGCCACGTCCGCCGCGCGCGGGCCGTTCATTGCGAGCCGGAACAGGTCATCGTCACGTCAGGCACCCAGCAAGGCCTCTATATGGCGGGCCGGGTCCTTCTCTCGCGTGATGATCCGGTATGGGCCGAGGACCCGGCCTATCCCGGCCTGACGGCGGTGCTCGATGATCTCGGTGTCCAGACACACCGCCTGCCGGTCGATGCACAGGGAATGAATGTGGAACGCGGTCTCGAGCTATGCCCGCAGGCGCGCGCCGCATTCTTGACCCCGTCGCACCAATATCCAATCGGCATGCCGCTCAGCATGGCCCGGCGCAATTCCTTGATCGCCTGGGCCGACCAAAATAGCGCCTGGATCGTCGAGGACGATTACGACAGCGAGCTGCGTTATGCCGGACACCCATTTCCCTCAATGCAGGGGTTGCGGCCGTCACGTGTCATCTATCTCGGCACGTTCAGCAAGGTGCTCTTTCCTTCCCTGCGCCTCGGCTACGTCATCGCCCCTCCTCCGCTCGCGGAAGCCTTTGCCGGCGCCCGCGCCATTCTCGATCGGCATTCGCCGATCGCCGAACAGCACGGTCTGGCGGCCTACATGCGGGAAGGCTATTTCGAAGCGCATATCCGGCGCATCCGCGGCCTCTATGCCGAACGCCGCGCTTTTCTGCTTTCGGCGCTCGAGCGGGCCTTGCCTGAGGGCTGCCGCGTCCAGCAGAGCGACCAAGGCATGCATATTCTTCTATGGCTGCCCGAAGAGGTCGATGACGTGCAACTCGCAGCCCGTGCGCTGTCGGCCGGCCTCGCCGTGCGTGCGATCTCCCCGATGTATGCCGCCCAGCCGGCGCGCCCCGGCCTGATGCTGGGCTTCGGCGGATTTCTGCCGGACCAGCTGCAGGCGGCGGTTGGCGAACTCGTCAAGCAGCTGAGCCAGCAGATGTCTCAAAGCAGGCGGCCCGCAACAAACTGATGGCTAAACCGTCAGCCGTTCCCAGCTACCGTCCATCTGGTTGCGAAACCATGTCATTTGCCGCTTGGCATATTGCCGCGTCGCCGCAGCCCCCTTCTCCAGCACCTCGTCGCGCGTCATCTCGCCCCTTAGCATTGCCGTAATCTGCGACACGCCAATTGCCTTCATCACAGGCGCCTCGGCCGGCAGATCGAGCGCAAGCAGCGCCCTTACCTCGTATTCCGCACCTTGCTGCAACATCTTTTCGAAACGCCCGTTGATGCGTTGATGCAGCACAGCCCGGTCCGGCAGCACGACGATCTTGCGGGCCTCATCGGCGTCGATAACCACCGGTCCCGACCGGCCTTGGAAATCGGCGATCGACCGCCCCGTCGCCTTCACCACTTCAAGCGCCCGGACGATCCGCTGTCCGTCCTGCCGGTTGAGGCTTGCCGCCATGGCGGGATCGGCCTCGGCGAGTTCGGCGTAGAGCCCGTCCGGCCCCTCCTCCAGCAGCCGGGTCCTGAGTTTTTCCCGCAGCACCTCAGGTATCTCCGGCATATCGGAGAGCCCGCCGGTCAGCGCCTTGAAATAAAGTCCCGTGCCGCCGACAAAGACCGGCAGCCGTCCTGCGTCCCGCAGCGCCGGTAGTAGTGCTGCGACATCCCGCAGCCAGGCGCCTGTGGAATAAGCCGCACCTGCCGGCACGTGGCCGTAAAGATGATGCGGCACGCCCTGCATCTCCGCCTCCGACGGGCGCGCGGTCAGCACCCGCAACGTGTCGTAGACCTGCATGCTATCGGCGTTGACGACCGCGCCGTCATGACGCTTGGCCAATTCGACGGCGAGCGCGGACTTGCCGCTGGCGGTCGGCCCGGTTATCAGGATCGCGTTCACTGTGCTCAGAAGGTTTTCCATCATGGCCCTCGTTGCCACGCTTGTTGCCAATCCGTCAAATCCCGTGCTGACACCCGAAATCGCCGAACGGGCGGCCGAGGCCGTGAACGCTTCCGGTCTCTACTGGCTGGCAGACGGCATCGCCTGCGACATCGCGCTGCGCGACGGCACGGACGCGCAAGCGGCAGAAGCCAATATCCTTGCCGTCGTATCTAGCGCGCCCATCGACCTCGTTATCCAGGAGCAGGAGACCCGCCGCAAGAAGTTGCTGATCGCCGATATGGATTCGACGATGATCGGCCAGGAGTGCATCGATGAACTCGCCGCCGAAGTCGGCCTGAAGGAGAAGGTTGCGACCATCACCGCCCGCGCCATGAACGGCGAGATCGCTTTCGAGCCGGCCTTACGTGAGCGTGTCGCCCTGCTGAAGGGCCTACCGATATCGGTCGTCGACGAGGTGATCGCCAAGCGCATCACGCTCACGCCGGGCGGCCCGGAACTCATCGCCACCATGAAGTCGAAAGGTCATTACGCCGCGCTAGTCTCCGGCGGATTCACCGTCTTCACCAGCCGCATCGCCGCCACCCTCGGCTTCGACGAGAACCGTGCCAACACGCTGCTCGAAGACGGCGGCATTCTCTCCGGCTTCGTCGCCGAACCGATCCTCGGCAAGCAGGCGAAAGTCGATGCGCTGAACGAAATATCGGCTCGCCTCGGCATTTCGCCGGAAGAAGCGATGGCCGTCGGCGACGGCGCCAACGACCTCGGCATGCTACACCTCGCCGGCGCCGGCGTCGCCCTCCACGCCAAGCCGGCAGTCGCTGCCGAAGCACAGATGCGCATCAACCACGGCGACCTGACCGCCCTGCTTTATATCCAGGGTTACCGGAAGACGGATTTCGTGACGGCTTGAAGGCGATACCAGCGATATTCCCGAAATCGGGGCTGATCGCCGGTGCCACGTACGGAAGGGCAACCTCCATAAACCCGCCAAATAGCCTGTCACCTCCGGACCGTTAGGCCAACGGCCCCGTTTCGAAAGGCCGCCCGGCACACCCTCTCCGCCCCCATTCCTGTGCTCGTCACAGGAATCCAGCCACCGCGCGTCTGCGCGGTGAATGATTTACGCCAAGAGAGTAGAGTCTTCTTAGCCCAAGGACTTTGGGCGCACTGGATTCCTGTGACAAGCACGGGAATGAGGGAGAGTTGGAGACCACGGCGGCAAATTCACTACCGCTTAGCTCCCCTATTCCATCGGCACCGCCACGAACCGCAGATCGCCATTCGCCGATGCGACCATCAGCTGAGCGTTGCGGCGGCCCTCCTGTTTCAGCGCCTGCACCTTGGCGGCGACAGCATCCGGCGACTTCATAAACTCCTGCGCAACCTCGACGATCACGTCGCCGGGCTTCAGCCCCTTTTCGGCCGAGGCGGAGCCGGGCGTCACCTCTGTGACGACGACGCCGTCAACGCTCTCGGCGATGCCAAAGGCCTTGCGCGTCTCGGCGCTCAACAGCGACAGCGACAGCCCGAGCACGTTCTTCGGCGTGGCCGCATCCGGCGACACCTGGCCTTTATGCTGGTCGGGTGAATCAGGTGCAGGCTTAGCCTGATCGCCTGAATCCGGCTGGTCCATGTCGTTGTTCTCGCCGGGGTCCGGGGTGATCACGCCGCCGTCGCTCTGCGAACCGTCGGGCGCCGCATCGTCGGATGCTGCCGCCTGATCGCTGTCCTCGAGCCGGCCGAGCTTCACCTTGACGGTCTGCTCCTTGCCGTCGCGCAGCACCACGACGTCGACTTCCTTGCCGACCGTGCTTTCCGCCACGACGCGCGGCAGGTCGCGCATTTCGCTGACGGTCTTGCCGTCGAATTTCAAAATGACGTCGCCCGCCTTGATCGAGCCGTCATCGACGGGGCCGCCCTTGATGACACCGGCGACCAGCGCGCCCTTTGCAGTGTCGAGCCCGAGGCTGTCGGCGATATCGTCGGTCACCGGCTGGATGCGCACGCCGAGCCAGCCGCGCCGCGTCTCGCCATATTCGCGCAGCTGGTCGACGACGCCGGAAGCAAGCTCCGACGGCACAGAGAAGCCGATACCGATCGAGCCGCCGCTCGGCGAAATGATCGCCGTGTTGATGCCGATCACTTCACCCTTCATATTGAACAGCGGGCCGCCGGAATTGCCCTTGTTGATCGCCGCATCCGTCTGGATGAAGTTGTCGTAGGGACCGGCATTGATGTTGCGGCCACGCCCGGAAATGATACCCACCGTCACCGAACCGCCGAAGCCGAACGGATTGCCGATCGCCATCACCCAGTCGCCGATGCGCATCGTGCTGGAATCGCCGAATTTCACCGATTTCAGCGGCGTCTTCGGCTCGACCTTCAGCACCGAAAGATCGGTCTTCGTATCGGTGCCGATCAGCTTCGCCTTGAGCTTCGAACCATTGGCGAAATTGATCTCGATATCGTCGGCGCCCTCGATCACGTGGTTGTTGGTGACGATATAGCCGGCCGGATCGATGACGAAGCCGGAGCCGAGCGAGCTGACATTGTGGTTGCCGCCCTTGTTGCCCTGCTGCTTGTTGAAGAAATCGTTGAAGAACTCCTGGAAAGGCGAGCCGTCAGGCGCGCGCGGCGCCGGGCCTGCACCCTCATCGTCCTTCACATTCTGCGAGGTCGAGATGTTGACCACGGCGTCGAGCAGCCCTTCGGCGAGATCGGCGACGGAAGCCGGGCCGTTATTGGGAACGGCGACCTGGATCGGAGCGGTCTGCTGCGGTGCGGCAGACGTAGGAGCAGCCGTTTCCGGTGCAGCCGGGGCCGGCGGTGTGGGTGCAGGGGCAGCCATTTCTGGAGTAGCCGGAGCGGGGGCGGCAAGCCCGGGCGCTGTCGTCTCAGGCGCGGTTTGGGCATATACGACCCCGTTCATGCCGGCATGCGCAAGAATTGCAGCGCTGGCCATAAGCGCGAGCGTTCGTCTGAAGGGCGAGCGAATCGTGGGGGCCATTAAGCTTCCTCATAAGGGGTACATGCGCACATTGAGCACCAGCATAAGGCGGAATGATGGAGGGCGAAATCACCTTTTCGCGAAATCCCCGTGCAATGTGACGTGGCCTCGCAAAAGCCGGATCGTCACAATCATTCCACGAAAAAAGGGCCGGCGCTCGGGCCGGCCCTTCCAGATTGTCGGGGTCGTTTCCCCGCTGTCAGTTCGCCGGCTGGGCCGGTGCGGCGGGAACTGCCGGAACCGGTGCGGCCGGATTTGCCGACTGCAGGGTGCCGGCGGCATTGTCGAAATAGCGGAAGAATTCCGAATTCGGCGACAGCACCAGCGTCGTGTCCTGTGACGAGAGAGCGGAGGAATAGGCCGCCATCGAGCGATAGAACTCGAAGAAGGCTGGATCCTTGCTGAAGACTTCGGCGAAGACGCGGTTGCGTTCCGCATCGCCCCGGCCTCGAAGGATTTCCGCATCGCGCTGGGCGCCTGCGGTGAACTCGACGACCTGACGGTCGGCGACGGCCCGGCGCCGCTGGCCTTCCTCATTACCCTCCGCACGGATACGCTCCGCCTCGGCGAGACGTTCCGACCGCATGGCATTATAGGTGTTGGGCGCAACCTCCGGCGAAAGGTCGGTGCGGCGGATACGAACATCGTCTATATGCAGGCCGAGATTTTCGGCATCTGTGCGCAGGTCGTCGCGAATCTCCAGCATCATCGCGACACGCTCTTCCGAGAGCGCAGCATTGTAGTCACGCAGACCGTAGACGCGACGAAGCGATGAATCGAGCTGGGCTCTCAACCGCGCTTCCGCAGCTTCGCGATCGCCCGATACCGTTTCGCGGAAGCGGCGGACATCCGAGATGTTGTAGATCACGAAGGCATCGACGTCGAAGGTCTGACCGTCCTGGACCTGAACGCGAATATTGTCGAGATCGAGCCTCAGCGCCTGCTTTTCGACCAGCTGAACGCGGTCGGCATCCATGAAGCCGAAGGGCAGCTTGAAATAAATGCCCGGCTCGGTCTTGACCGACTGGATCTGGCCGAAACGGACGACGATGGCCTGCTCACGTGCATTCACCACGAAGATGGACGAATAGAGCCCGACCAAAACGATGGCGAGGATGATGAGAATGATGGGAAGTCTGTTCGATGTCATGATCAACCTCCCTGCTGCGCCGGCTTGCCGAGCTCATTGAGCGGCAGGTAGGGCAGGACGCCCTGCTTCTCGTCGATGATGACCTTCCGGGAGTTCTTCAGCACCTGCTCCATCGTTTCGAGGTACAACCGCTTGCGGGTCACGTCGGGCGCCTTGGAATATTCGTCGTTGATCGCCGTGAAGCGCTGCGCTTCACCTTCGGCCTCCTTCACCACACGGTCCGTGTAGGCGGCTGCATCTTCACGGATTCTGGCCGCATCGCCTCGCGCCTGACCAAGCTTCTGGTTGGTATAGCGATTGGCCTCTTCAATCGTGCTGTCGCGGTCACGGCCGGCACGCTGCACTTCTTCGAAGGCATCGGCGACTTCCCGCGGCGGTGCCACGTTCTGAATCGTCACGCCGGTCACAGTCACGCCTGCGCCATAGCGGTTCATCGTATCCTGCAGGATATTGAGCACATCCACTTCGATCGGCTGGCGATTGCTGCGGAAGGCGTCCTGCGCCGGACGCCGGCCGACGATTTCACGCATGGCACTGTCGGAAACCTGCTGCAGCGTCTCTGCCGGATTTTCGACGTTGAAGAGATAGGCCTTGGGATCGCTGACGGTGTAGAAGACCGCGAACTGGACGTTGATGACGCTCTTGTCGCTGGACAGCATCAGGCCGTTCGAAGACGATGCCGAAGTCGCCCCGATGTTCAGCTGCTGCACGGTCACTTTGACCGTCTCCACCGTTTCCATCGGCCACAGATGGAAATGCAGGCCGGGCATGGAAATCTCTTCCTTCGGCTTGCCGAACCGCAGTTCGACGCCGCGTTCGTCCGGCTGCACGACGTAGATGCATTGGATCAGCCAGAAGACGGCGACGATCGCCACGACAATCACCGCCACGCCGCCGTTGAATCCGCCGGGAATGATGTTGCGCAGCTGGTCCTGGCCGCGCCGGATGATATCTTCCAGATCAGGCGGTCCGCCCTTGCCGCCGCCACCGCGCGGCCGGTTCGGCCCCTGTCCCCATGGTCCCTGATTATTACCGCCGCCGCCGCCCCAAGGGCCGCCGCCGCCATTCTGATTGCTCCAGGGCATCAAAACCTCGTTGTTCGTTAAGTCTCCACGCATGCGAAACCGTGGGGGCTGACCGGCCGATGCGTTGGTGACCGTTATAAGTATCGCCGCACCGGCTTTCAACGCAACGTGAGAAACTTGGTCAATTTAATTGGAAAATAGTTCATTTTCAGGCGCGTCGGCGTTCGTAGACGACGAAGCGCGTGGGATAACTGTCCTTCTCGCCGGCCGGAACCGCGATCGCCTCCCCTGCCTGCCAGATATCGGGATCAATCACGGGAAACGACGCGTCTCCGTCGAGATCGGCCTCGACGTGCGTGATGCACATCCGGTCGGCAAGACCGATCGCCTGGGCATAGACCTGCCCGCCGCCCAGAATGCAGATCTCGTCGACGCCGGTTTCGAGCGCCAGCCTTTCGGCCGCCGTTATCGCCTCGGACAGCGAATGCGTCATGGAGACATCAGGATGATCTATCGCTGCCTGCCGCGAAATGACGACGTTCGGCCGTCCCGGCAGTGGCTTGCCGATCGAGTCGTAGGTCTTGCGGCCCATCACCACAGGCTTTCCCAATGTCAGCGCCTTGAAGCGCTTGAGATCGCTCGAAAGCCGCCACGGCATGTCGCCGTCACGGCCGATAATGCCGTTGCGGGCAACGGCGGCGATAATGGTCCTGCGGATGTCGGCCATGGAATGTCCCGGATCAGACGGCGATCGGCGCCTTGATGCTGGCATCGGCCTCGTAGCCGATCAGCTCGAAATCGTCGAAGGTGAATCCGAAAATGTCCTTCACATCAGGCTTGATGCGCATGAACGGCAGCGGCTTCGGTCGGCGCGCCAGTTGCAGCTTCGCCTGGTCGAAATGGTTGTGATAGAGATGAGCGTCGCCGAGCGTGTGAACGAAATCGCCGGGCTTCAGCCCGGTCACCTGAGCCACCATCATCGTCAGCAGCGCATAGGAGGCGATGTTGAACGGCACGCCGAGGAAGATATCGGCCGACCGCTGGTAGAGCTGGCAGGAAAGCTTGCCGTCAGCCACATAGAACTGGAACAGGCAATGGCAGGGCGGCAGCGCCATTTCGTCCACTTCGGCCGGATTCCAGGCCGAAACGATGTGGCGACGCGAATTCGGATTGTTGACGATGCCTTTGACGAGATTGGCGATCTGGTCGATATGGCCGCCATCCGGCGCTGGCCAGGAGCGCCACTGGGCGCCGTAGACCGGCCCGAGATCGCCGTTTTCGTCGGCCCATTCGTCCCAGATCGAAACGCCGTTTTCCTTGAGATATCGGATATTCGTCTCGCCCTTCAGAAACCAGAGAAGCTCGTGAATGATCGAGCGCAGATGCAGCTTCTTCGTGGTGAGGACGGGGAAGCCCTCTTCGAGGTCGAAGCGCATCTGGTAGCCGAAGACCGAGCGCGTGCCGGTGCCGGTGCGGTCGCCCCGGTCGGAGCCCTTTTCCATCACATGATTCAAGAGATCGAGATATTGCTTCATGTCGCGCTGATTCCGTTTCGGCCAATTTAAGCCTTCGGAACCGGGAAACCAATCACCGCCGGGTATTTTCCCAATGTTTCTGATGGGGCGCATAACGCTTTTATGACGTTTGCCCTTTCCTTGTGCTGAGGAAACCCCTATATCAACCCTGCCGGCTTTCGGGCCGGCTATGGCGATAAATGAGCGGTGTAATAAACCTATTGGACCCGGGGGCGGTACCCGGCGCCTCCACCAAAAACCGGCGGTCTTAAAGGCCGGCTTTTGATGGGGGCGAAACAGGATCGACAAGGGTGTAAAGATCGTCTTTTTGCTCGGCATTGTACCGCCGTTATCGGGCTAAAATTGTAGTTGCAAACGACAACTATGCGGAAGCTCGTCTCGCTGCTTAATCGCGGTGTGACACTTCAAATAAAGTCCTAGTGGTTCGCACCTCTAGGCGGGGTCCGAAGGCACCTGGCAACAGAAGCCTTCACCTTCTCCCTGCCGCCGAAATCATGTATGCTGCTTAAAAACGTGACTCGGCTCCGGTCTTTCCCAAGGCGCCCGGACGTGGCATACAACCTTGTGAAAAGACTCCGAACCGACGAAAGACAGGAAAAGCATGGGGCAGGATCATATCCGCTACGACATTCTGGCACAGGATGCACTTCGCGGCGTCATCCGCAAGGTATTGGCGGAAGTCGCAGCCACGGGCCGCCTGCCCGGTGATCATCACTTCTTCATCACCTTCCTCACTGGCGCGACCGGTGTGCGCATCTCCCAGCACCTGAAGTCGAAATACCCCGAGCAGATGACTATCGTCATACAGCACCAGTTCTGGGACATGAAGATCACCGAGACGCATTTCGAGATCGGTCTTTCCTTCTCGGACGTTCCGGAAAAGCTGGTCATCCCATTCAATGCGATCCGCGGCTTCTACGATCCCTCCGTCAACTTCGAGCTCGAGTTCGACGTGCCACTCGCCGATGGCGAGGAATTGCCGTCCGGCGAAATCACCGCCTATCCGGTGGATGCGGCCGGAAAGCCCGATGACGCCGGCGGTGCAAAATCCGCCGACGGCGAGGAGAAGAAACCGGGCTCCGTCGTCTCGCTCGACTCCTTCCGCAAGAAGCAGTGATTTGAAGGGAGGCCAAGCCTCCCTTTTTCATAGGGAATCCAGGCAACCGCATGAGCGCCGAAATCATCAATCTGCGCCAGTTCCGCAAGAAGCAGGCTCGCTCCGAACAGGAGAAGCAGGCCGAACAGAACCGCATCTCCTTCGGCCGCACCAAGGCCGAAAAGCAACTGACCCGCAGCCTGAACGACAAGGCCGACAAATCCCATCGCGACGGCCGGATCGAGACCGATGACGACGGCGCGTGACGGTTTCACGCAAAACTCGAAGAGCCGGAATGGAACCTGCGATCAGCCACTTGCGCGGTTTCCTTGAATCGATCTGCCGACCCACGCATGCTTTGACAGAACGTCCTTAGCGCGTGCTCGCGGACGCGCGGCGCTCTAGGCGCTCCAATCGGAATGTGAAGGCGCTCCATGATCCGCAAGCATTCGGCGACATTGCACGGCCATCGCACCAGTTTCTCGCTGGAGGATGAGTTCTGGACTGAGCTGAAGACGATTGCCGCAGCCCGTTCGATACCGCTCGCCGCCCTGATCTCCGAAATCGACGACCACCGCCCGCCGGACAGCAACCTGTCCTCAGCGCTGCGCTTGCATGTGCTTTCCTGGCTGAAGGCCGGCGCCAGCCACCAGCCCTGATGCATGTTGCTTAAAATCGCGTAGCGATTTGGGACGACATCAATGAAAACAAAGGCCTGAAGCGTCTTGCATGAATCAAATTCTATGCACTTTCACTGCGCCTGAACGCCCGGCAACTGGTCGAAATTGAGCGGACCGGGCTGCGCTTGCCCGCTGCGCCGTGCTGCTTCCGCCTCTGCGGCGGCCCTCGCCTGCGCATCCGCATCCGCCTTCGCTTTGGCTTCCGCCGCGCGTGCGGCCTCCGCCTCGGCAGCAGCCTTCTCAGCGGCTGCTTTCTGCGCCAGCGCGCGCAGCCGCTCTTCCTCCGCCTGCCGTTGCTTCTCGATCTCGGCTGCCTTGATGCGCTCAGCGTCGTTGAACCGGTAGAGCGCCACCTCGCGGCGCAGCCGCTGTTTTTCGAGCACGACCGCCTGCAGCCGCTCGACACGCCGGCGCTCGCGCTCGAAGGCGCGCAGCGACAGAAAGCTGGTGATATCGCTTACATCCATCGTCTTGCCGGGCGACGGCAGCATGCCGGAAAAATTCAGCCGGAGCGCCGGCTCGGCGCCGGAAAGCGCTTCCGTGCCAGGATTGAACCCGACGCCCAGCGTCGCGCTGATCCGCTCTTCCGGCAGTGCGATCTGGGCATCGGCGGTGATGCGGGCCAGATCGTTGGCGACGGTGACATTCTGCACCCTCAGCGTCCCGTCGGCGATGTTGAAGGGGATGCCGAGCGGCGGCAGCTTCGCCTCGCCGTTGCTGAGCAGCGTCTCGATGATTGGATGCACCTTGCCGGCATTGATCTGCTCCTGCATCGTATCGGTTGCGGCAAGCAGCGGCGGAAGGACGGCAAGGTTAAGCCCGCGTATGCTGGTATCGCCGAGCCTCAGTTCGCCCGAACCATTGAGCGAGCTGGCGATCTCGCCGATCGTCTTGCCCGAAGCCTCCATCGACAGCGACAATCCGAACTTGCCGTTGGCGATCGGCGCTCCGTCGCGCAGCCAGACGACGCCGGAAAGATCGGAATCGGCAAGCGCAAGCTTCGTCTGCAGGAAACCGGTACCGTTGGCATTGGTGAAAAGCAGGTTGCCGGAGAG
This sequence comes from Rhizobium sp. CRRU65, assembly GCF_048551595.1. Taxonomy (NCBI): domain Bacteria; kingdom Pseudomonadati; phylum Pseudomonadota; class Alphaproteobacteria; order Hyphomicrobiales; family Rhizobiaceae; genus Rhizobium; species Rhizobium sp. CRRU65. The sequence goes on from NZ_JBLYZH010000006.1 coordinate 244,622, forward strand.
CTTTCCGTCGTCCCAATTACCGGCCATGTCGTTGAGCTGCAGCTCGTCGCCCTTGTAGGCAACGTTGCTGGTGAAGTCCGACACCGCCGTTTCCGGAAGGCCCGGCCAGAACTGCTTGGCCGTCAGCTTCACGTTGACGTCGAGATCCTTGAAGACGGGCAGCCCCAGCGGCGCCGTCGTCAGCTGACCGTTGGCGGGATCGACGATCTGGCCGAACACCGCCTCGCCGAGCCAGCCGGCATCGGCCTTGGAGAGCGTCAGCCCGCCACTCGCGGTCGTCTTCGCAGCCTTCCGGTCGAAGGTCAGCGCACCGGAAAATTCGTTGTCGGCCGCATGCCCCTTGAGATCCGAAAAGACGATCTTGTCGCTATTGACGGCGGCATTGACCTGCAGGCCGAACGGCAGCCCGGTTCCGGTCTGCGGCAGGGCGATGCCGTTCATGATGAGATAGGGGTCGATATCGGCGCTGTCGAGCGAAAGGGCGATCTCGCCGTTCATGAAGGTCTCCGGCCGGACATCGATCTTGCCGTTGGCCATGAACGAGGTCCGGTCGGTCGCAAAGGTCAGCGCCGCATCGGCGGGATCGTTGCCCGATGCCTTCACCTTCAGCGTCAGGCGGCCATTGGCCCCGACATCGACCGGCAGCGGATCGAGCCCGGCCTGGCCGAACAGGACTGATGGCACGGCGTTTTCGAGCGTAGCCTCGAGGCTCGTCGTGCCATTGCCGGTCAGCGCCAGGAGGTCGGACATGCGGTAGTCGAGATTGACGCGGCTGCCGTTCGCCACGCCGGCAAGCGTCACCGTCAGCGCATTGCCCTCGTCGCCGCCAAGCGTCAGCGCGCCGCGAAGCGCCGTATTGCCGTACCAGCCGGCATTGCGCACCAGCCGGTCAAGCACCGGGTGATGCGGCAGGTGCTCGCGCAGCATGGTGAAGAAGCCGCCGGGATCGGCCGATTTGAAGGTGATCTCGCCCGCGCCCTTGTAGTCGAGCAGCGAACCTTCCGCCCTGCCCGTCGCCGTCAGCTCTGCGCCTGCAATATTCTTGATCGACAGCCGGTCGACGGCAAGCGCGCCATCGGCAATCGTAAAGGTGGTCTCGACATTCTCGGCGTCGACGCCGAAGGCGGTGAACTTGTCGGCCTTGAGCTGGGCGGCGATCTTGTGGTCGAGCACGTTGTCGCCGGCATCCTGGCCGGTCATGAGCCCGCTCAGCGCCTGTAGCGCGTCAAGATCGAGCGTATCGCCGTTCAGCGCCACCGATAGCGTCGGCGTCTGGCCGGAGATCGCCTGGCGCTCCAGCCGGCCCTTCAGCGTCGCCGGTCCGATGGCGATCTCGAGATTTTCGAAACGCTGCAATTCATGCGTCAGGCTGACATTGGCGGAAAAGCCCGCCTGCCGTAATTGCCGGATAGCCGGATCGACCGAGCCGGCTAGCCAGGAGGCTAGCCCCGTCGGCTGGCTGGAGGCCACCAGGATCTGGCCGTTGAACGAAGGCTCGCCCTGAAGCAGGAGCTTGCCCTTGCCCTCTACCTGCGTGCGTCCCGGCAGCGTGCCGGTGACGCTGTCGATCAGCCAGCCGGTGCCGGCCGGTTCGAGCTCCAGCTGTACGTCGCGCAGCGTCGTATCGCCGGCGACGATTGCCGGCAGCTTGACGCTCGCCTTGCCCGGCACCTGCGGGATCGGCACCTGCGCGACGATATCGATCAGCGAATTCAACCGCTGGCGCGCCGAAACAGCGGGATCCCGTGTCGTCTTGCCGGCCGAGCCCTGATTGCCGATGCGGTTGACATCGATCTGCTGGCCGTCGGCGGTCAACAGGAATTCCGGCGCATTGCCGGTATCGAGCGTCGCCTCGCCGGTTATGACGTAGGGATCGTCTGTCGGGCCGATCTCCATCCGGTATTCGGGGATGCGGATACGTTCATTGGTGAGCTCGAAGCGGCCCTTGACGCGCGGCGGCTGCTCTTTCTTGTTGGCGGGCTTGGCGCTGTTGCGGATTTCGATCGCGGCCGAAAGCTGGCCCTGATAGTTCGGCTTGCTGTCGACGAGCTTCAGCTCGCCGTCGAGATCGACGCTGACAGGGTGCTTGTCCGGCGAAAGCCTCGTGCGCATGCGCAGCACGCCGTTCTCGTCCGGCTGACTGCTCGAGATCGAGAAGCCGCCGTGCTCGCCGTCGAGCGCAGCGTCGCCCTCGATGCGCCAGGGACCAGCCAGCGACTTTGCCGACATTTCCGCGTTGAGGCCGGTGATGCGACGCGAGCGACCCGACTGATCGTCGATGAATTCGACCTCGCCGCCGCTGACATGCACGTTTTCGAGGACGACGGTCCTTGCCGGTATTTCCGCGCGGCTGCCGCGCATCCAGTCGAGCGTGCCGTCCTTGAGCAATCTCAAGCGCACCTTCGGATTGACGATACGCATGTCGAAGATCAGCGCTTCGCCCGACAGGAAAGGTGCGAGCTCCGCATCCATGGAGAACTGCTCGACCTTGACGATCGGCGTGCCGTCTGCTTCCTGGCCGACGCGCACGTCATGCAGCGTCACCGATGGAAACGGCAAGAGGCGCGCATCCACGGTGCCGTAGACGGTGACTTTCTTGCCGATAATGCGGCTTGCCTGATCCTCAAAATTCTTGCGGAAGTCCGTCCAGTCGATGAACAGCGGCGCAAGCAGCGCCACAAACAGCACTACGACGATCACTCCCCCCAGAAAGACGAGGAACCGGCCTACCAATGCAAAGCGTCTCCATTCGGGATTCTGTTGCAGACACTAGAGCATGATGCCGAAAAGTGTGAGCGGTTTTCGGACGACATCATGCTCTAACTCTTTATTTGAGAACAGGATTCAGATTTCAGGGCGAGCCTGCCTAACATCATCTTGTTCTAGCGCTAATCATGCCGGGGGCAAGACCCAACTTCATGAGAATGTTCCGTTTCAGCCATGGTGGAAAATCTTGCCGGGATTGAAGATATCGTCCGGATCGAGCGCCTGTTTCACCTGTCGCATCAGATCCACCGCGCCGCCGAGCTCCTGTTCCAGAAACGCCATCTTGCCTTGCCCGATCCCGTGTTCACCGGTGCATGTCCCGTCCAGGTCGAGCGCCCGCCGGTTGAGCCGTTGTACGAAGCTCTCGGCCATGGCGATGTCTTCGGCGCTCTTGTCGTCGAACAACAGCAGCACATGGAAGTTCCCGTCGCCGGCATGGCCGACGATCGGCCCCAACAGCCCGTGTTCCTCGATATCCGCCTGCGTTTCGGAAACACAATCGGCGAGCCTCGATATCGGAACACAAACATCGGTCGAAAGTGCGGCAAGCCCGGGCGCCAGCGCCCTTGCGGCCCAATAGGCGTCGTGGCGTGCCTTCCAGAGCTTCGTCCGTTCCTCGGCATTGGCTGTCCACAGGAACTCGCCGCCGCCGCATTCGGCGGCGATCTCGGCAAAGGCTGCCGATTGCAGCGGCACCGTCTCGTCGGTGCCGTGGAATTCGAGGAACAATGTCGGGCTTTCGGCATAGGAGAGCTTTGAATAGGCGTTGCAGGCCCGCATCTGTACCGTGTCGAGCAGCTCGATACGCGCCACCGGAATGCCCATCTGGATCGTCATGATGACGGCATCGCAGGCGGCCTTGATGCTCGGAAAGGCACAGGCCCCTCCGGCAATCTTCTGGGGGATCGCCTGGAGGCGCAGCGTCACCGAGGTCAGAATGCCGAGCGTGCCCTCGGCGCCGACGAAGAGCCGCGTCAGATCGTAGCCCGCCGAGGATTTACGGGCGCGCCGGGCCGTGCGGATCTCCTCGCCATTGGCGGTGACGGCGGTGACGGCAAGCACATTGTCCTTCATCGTTCCGTAGCGCACGGCATTGGTGCCGGAGGCCCGCGTCGAGGCCATGCCGCCGATCGAGGCGTTGGCGCCGGGATCGATCGGGAAGAACAGGCCGGTATCGCGCAGGTGGATATTCAGCGCCTCGCGTGTCACACCCGGTTCGACGGTGCAGTCGAGATCTTCGGGGTTGACCTCAAGCACCCGGTCCATGCGGCTGAAGTCAATCGAAATGCCGCCATTGGCGGCATTGACCTGCCCCTCCAGCGAGGTGCCGACGCCGAAACCGATCACCGGCACCTTGTGGGTCGCACAGGCTCTGACCGCCGCCTTCACATCTTCGGCGCTCTCAGCGAAAAGCACCCCGTCTGGCAGTTGCGGCGGGATATAAGTGGTCGTATGGGCATGCTGTTCGCGGAAGGACTGGCCGGTCTGGAAACGCTCGCCGAAGCTCTGCTTGAGAATGCCGAGCACCGCGGCAATTCCCGCCTCGTTGCGTGTGCCCGCCTTCGCGTCCTTCAGCGCCATCCCGTTGATCTCCCTGCCATTCCGCAGAAACCATATCGTGTTCCGCAGGTCAGGCTGGGTATGCGGCAAGTCAAAGCGGCTGTCCAGTTAAGATTGGCAGAAGATTTCATTCCCACTTTGTTATAGGCAGGCTGCTATAGCCAAGTCCGCCGCCCTCGCACCTCAGACAATCGGCGGATTGAGCCGCGCAAAACCCTCCTGCCTGCGATAGGGAAAATAGGGATAGGGCGCCGTGACAGTGCTGACGGCGTCGAGCCTTTCGACCTGCTCCTTCGACAGGCTCCAACCGACCGCACCAAGATTCTGCCGAAGCTGTTCCTCGTTGCGGGCGCCGATGATGACGCTCGATACCGTCGGCCGGTTAAGCAGCCAGTTGATGGCGATCTGCGGCATCGTCCGGCCGGTCTCACCCGCGATGGCGTCCAGCACCTCGACGATGTCGAACAGCTTCTCGTCGTCGACGGGCGGGCCGTATTGCGCCGTCTCGTGCAGCCGGCTTGCCTTGGGCAGCGGCTGGCCACGGCGGATCTTGCCGGTCAGCCGGCCCCAGGCAAGCGGGCTCCAGACGAGGGCTCCCACACCTTGGTCGGCGCCGAGCGGCATCAGCTCCCATTCGTAATCGCGCCCCGCCAGCGAATAATAGACCTGATGGGCGACATAACGCGGATAGCCGTGGCGCTCAGCGGCGGCGAGCGACTTCATCAGTTCCCAGCCGGCAAAATTGGAAACGCCGGTATAGCGGATCTTGCCTGCGGCGACGAGCCCGTCGAGCGTCGACAGCACCTCCTCGACCGGCGTCGAGGCATCGAAAGCATGAAGCTGCAGGAGGTCGATATAGTCGGTCCCGAGCCGGCGCAGCGCATCCTCGGTGGCGCGGATCAGCCGTGCTCGCGACGTTCCCCAGTCCTGCGGCCCCTCGCCCATTGGCAGCGCCGTCTTCGTCGAGATCAGCACAGCGTCTCGCCGGCCGCGGATCGCCTGGCCGAGCACCTCCTCGGAAGCGCCGGCGGAATAGACGTCGGCCGTGTCGAAGAGATTCACGCCGGCTTCGAGGCAGATATCGACAAGCCGCCGCGCTTCCTCGGCATCGGTATTGCCCCAGGCGCCGAACAGCGGCCCGCTGCCGCCGAATGTGCCGGCGCCGAAGCTCAAGACCGGCACTCTGAGGCCGGAGGCGCCGAGATTTCTGTAGTCCATGGATCTGTCTCCTGTATTTCCTATGAGATAGACCTTGGTCGCCCGATGATATAGATTGCCCTTAAGCAAATCATCTGTGACTTGAATTCATCATGAGCCGTCAGGACATCAACCGCTCCGGCGAAATGGAAGTCTTCGTCAGTGTCGTCGAGCGCTGCGGTTTTTCCGCCGCCGCCACGGCCCGGCGCATGACGCCGTCGGCTGTCAGCAAGCTCGTCGCCCGGCTGGAGACCCGCCTCGGCGTCCGCCTCGTCAACCGCTCTACCCGAAAGCTGCAGCTGACGCCGGAAGGCTGTGCCTTCTACGAGCGCAGCATCACCATCCTTGCCGATATCGCCGAGGCTGAACGTCAGGCCTCGACAGGTGAACAGGCTTCAGGCCGAATCCGCATCAACACCAGCGGCTCTTTCGGCAATCATGTGCTGGCGCCGCTCGTGCCGGCCTTCATGGCGCTTCATCCGGCCGTGACGCTGGATATTTCCCATACCGACAGGATAGTCGACTTGATGGAGGAGCGTGCCGACGTCGCAATCCGCGCCGGCCCCTTGAAGAATTCCAGCCTGATCGCTCGCAAACTTGGCGCCACCGGCAAGATCATCGTCGCAGCACCGGATTATCTCTCGCGTCATGGCAAACCACTCACGATCGCCGATCTCCGCCGCCATTGCCGCATCGGCTTTTCTTACGCCCGCGCCATCGAGGGCTGGTCGCTGCGCGAAGGTGGCGAAACGGTGATGATCCCGATCACCCCGGGCCTGCAGGTGGGAGACGGCGAAGCCATGCGTCACCTCGCTTTGTCAGGCGCCGGCCTTGCCCGGCTCGCCGCCTTCACCGTGCGCGCCGATATCGATGCCGGCCGCCTGGTGCCGGTGCTCGAAGAGGCCAATCCTGACGATCTCGAGGAGTTCTACGCCGTCTATATGGGCCAGGGCGGCCCGCTACCGGCGCGTGTACGCGCACTGCTCGATTTTCTCGCCAGCCATGTACGTTTCTGAGGCACCCCGCCCAAAACCGTGCAGCGGCTTTGTAAAGGTGACATGCATAAAAACAACGACTTGAAGCGGTCGCATGAATCAGTTTCGCATTATAGGGCACCGAGAAGCCAGATTTCGCAATTGACCGCCCGCCTCGCCCCCGCCTATACCGGACCCGCGCCAGCCGGCTCTTGTAGCCGGCATTTCTTCGTCATGCCGGAGCCCTCAGCCTCAGGGCTTGGCGCCGGCCAGGAAAGACACGGGGATCATGTCATTCAGCGACGTAAGCCGCCTGCTGCGGGATTCCGGCCTGGCGAAATGGGCGCTGCTGCTGGCACTTTCGACTGCTCTCGTCGTCTTCCTCGAACTCTTTGCTCTGCCGGCCTCGCTGCTGATCGGACCGATGGTCGCGGCAATCGCACTGGCGTTGACCGTCGGCAAGGGAAAGCTTCGCGTGCCCTTCTGGCCGCTGCAGTTCGGCCAGGTCCTGGTCGGCCTGATGATGGCGCGCACCATCACCCCTGACATTCTCGGCACCATGGCGAAAGACGCACCGCTCTTTCTGCTGTTCATCTTCTCGGTCATCGCCATCGCCACCGGCCTCGGCTGGCTTTTGACGCGCTGGCAGGTGCTGCCGGGTACGACCGCGGTCTGGGGCTCCTCGCCGGGCGGCGCCTCCGCCATGGTCATCATGTCGGAAGCCTATGGCGCCGATGCCCGTCTCGTCGCATTCATGCAGTATCTGCGCGTCGTCTTCGTCGCCGTCGGCGCCTCGGTGATCTCGCGCCTGTGGGTGGCAGCCGATGGCGCCGAGCCGCCGCCGCTTGTCCTCTTTCCCGAGATCGACTGGCCGGCCTTTGCGGCGACGATGGCTTTTGCCGCCTTTTGTGCCTATGGCGTCTGGCGCCTGCGCCTCCAGGGTGGCACGATCATCGTGCCGCTCTTTCTCGGCGCCTTGCTGCAGGGCATGGGCCTCGTGAAAATTGAGTTACCGATGTGGCTGCTCGCCATCGCCTATGCACTGGTCGGCTGGAGCATCGGCCTGCGGTTCACTCGCTCGATCCTCAAGCACGTGGCGCGCGCCCTGCCGAGGGTATCGGCCTGCATCGTGCTGCTGATGGCGCTCTGCGGCTGCATGGCCGTGGCGCTTCACGTCTTCGCCGGCATAGATCCGCTGACCGCCTATCTCGCCACCAGCCCCGGCGGCGCCGATTCCGTCGCCATCATCGCCGCCTCCAGCGATGTCGACGTGCCCTTCGTGATGGCGATGCAGACCGGCCGTTTCCTGGTGATCCTGATGATCGGCCCGATGCTCGCCCGCTTCATCGCACGCCGTTCCGGCCTTGCGGAAAATCCCGTCTAATGCCCTGTTTGGGGTTATGCGTGAGTGCTACCCATTGGCCGGGCGTCATGCCGTAGGCCTTCTTGAAATGGCGGTTGAGATGGCTCTGGTCGGCAAAGCCGGTCGCCGCCGCCACATCGGAAATCCCCTCGCCCGCACCGATCATCGCCCGCGCCCGCTGCAGCCGCCGCATCAATAGGTAGCGATGCGGGCTGGTGGCGAAGGCCGCCCGGAAATGCCGCGACAGCGCAAAGCGGTCGAGCCCCGTCACCGCTTCCAGCTCCCCCGAGCACACTGCCCGGGTCGCATGTGCCTCAAGATAATCCCGCGCTGCCCGCGCCTGCCGCCACGCGACGAGGCCCAGCGGCCGGCGCGGCATGCGCGCATGCCGTGACAGCCCGCCCGTCACCCGCGATACGAAATCGTCGACGAAAAGCTCGTCCAGTTCGCGGTCAAGTTCGCCGAGTGCTGCCAGCAGCACGCCCGCCAGCGCAGGATCGCCGATAACGGGTTCATCGACAAAAGGCAGGCCGACGCCATCCGCCTCCAGGCATTCGAGAAGCAGCGACGGCTCCAGATAGAGCATGCGGTAGTGCAGCCCATCCTCGGTCCCCGCCCCGCCGTCATGCTCTTCGTCGGGATGCAGCACGATCACCTGCCCCGGCAGGCTGAAGCGCCGCACGCCGCGATAGCGGAAGGTCTGTACCCCCTTCAGAGTCACGCCGAGTGCATAGGTGTCGTGCCGATGCGGCTCGAAAGCATTGCCTGAGAACTGCGCCTCGATGCGCTCGATGCCGGGAAAGGCCGGCGCAGCCAGGATGGCGTTGCCGGATGGTCCCGCGCACAAACGTTCAAGACCTTCGAAGACCTGCGGATGTAAGTCCTGGTTCAACGCGCCCGATACTCCATAACCCGTAGATAGGTGAAAGACCGTACGATGTTTGATACCAAAATTGCCGTCGTCCTGCGAAACAATCTTGCCGGCTGGCAGAAGCTGAACGTCACCGCCTTCCTGATGACAGGCATCGCCGGCGGGCATCCCGAGATCATCGGCGAAGCCTACAAGGACCGCGCCGGCAATCTCTACAATCCGCTATCGATCCAGCCGATCATCGTGCTCTCCGCCGACGAGGCGACGATATCAGCAGTTCACCGCCGCGCGCTGGAGCGCGATATTACCAGCTCGCTGTTCATCGAGGAGATGTTTGCGACCGGCCACGACGCTGCCAACCGCGCCGTCTTCGCAGAATTTGCGCCTGAAGACGCCAAGGTGGTCGGCATCGCGCTGCGCGCCGAAAAGAAGATCGTCGACAAGATCACCAAGGGCGCCACGATGCAGCACTAACAGAAACGGCCGGGCTAAGCCCGGCCGTTTCAAAGGCAGAAAATTCGGTTCAGCCCTGCGTGATCGGCGCGATCTGGATCTCGACGCGGCGGTTCTGCGCGCGGCCGGCCTCGCTCGCATTGGAGGCGACGGGCTGGGACGGGCCGAAACCGACGGCGGAGACGCGGCGCTGGTCGATGCCCTGACCGCCGAGATAATCGGCAACCGAAAGCGCGCGGCGCTGCGACAGGTCCTGATTGTGCTGCAGGCTGCCGGTCGAATCCGTATGGCCGTTGACGTCGATCAGCGTGCGGTTGAACTTGCGCAACACGATCGCCACCGAATTCAGCGTCGGATAGAAGCCCGGCTTCACCGCGTCCTGATCGACGTCGAAGGTGATGTTCGACGGCATGTTAAGAATGATGTTGTCGCCGTTGCGGGTCACCGAAATGCCGGTGCCTTCGAGCTGGGCGCGAAGCTCGGATTCCTGCTGGTCCATGTAATTGCCGATCGCACCGCCGGCGAGAGCCCCGACGCCTGCGCCGATCAACGCCGCATTGCGCTTGCCGTGGCCGCCACCACCGACGGCCACGCCGACGAGAGCGCCGCCGAGGGCGCCAAGCGCAGCACCACCCGCCGTATTGGAAACCTTCTGTTCACCGGTATAGGGATCGGTCGTCGTGCAGGCACTGAGATAGCTTGCGGCAATAGCGAGAAGTACGAATTTTTTGATCATGGACAGGACGGTCTCCGTTCGACTGATCCGAGCAAATGGCAAGGATTGCGGCAAGAAAATGAAGATGTTCTCCTGATAGGGCAAATTCGGGCGCCGAAACACAGCCATGTTGCGGGATTGCGCTGATATCACCAGTTTTAGCGGATGACCGTCCACTTCTCCTCCCTCATTCCTGTGCTCGTCACAGGAATGACAGAGAGTGGGATCGCACACTTAGAAATTTTGGAACAACTGCCGCACCGTATCGTAGGTTGCGTTGGCGATGTTCAGCGATTGCAGGCCGAGTTGCTGCTGCGTCTGCAGCGCCCTGAGCCTGCTCGACTCCTCCTCCATGTCGGCATCGACAAGCCGGCCGATGCCGGTGGCATTGTTGTCGTGCAGTTTCGTGGCGAAGTCGTTCTGCAGGTTGATGCGTTTCTCCAACGCGCCGAAGGCCGAACCGACCGTCGTCAGCTGCGACAGCGCGGCATCGACGACGCTGATCATTTCGCCGACCTGTCCTTTCGTCGTGCTAGCCGAGAGCGAAATCACTACCTGCCCTGTGGTGGTGCCGTTTTTGCTCTGCATCAGCACGTAGTCCTGCGACGCGCCGAGCTCGGTGGCGAAATAGGCCGATGTCAGCACGCCGTATTCGCCCGAACCGGTGGCGCGATCATCGATCAGGTAGCGTGCGTCCTTAGAGGTCGTGCTCCCGCTCGGCGTCGTGTCGATATGATAGCTCAGCATGCCGACCGAGATGGTCCCGTCGGCATTGCGGATGAAGGAGGCCGGAATCTGGCGCGGCTGCGTCGGTGTCGCATCGTTGTTGAGAACCACCCAGTTGTCGCTATTGAAAGTCGCCGCCTCGGAGACGCTGCGCAACTGCTCCTGCAACTGCTTGATCTCTTCATTGACCTTGTCCTTGTCGACCCCGTCTTCGGTCGCGGCAACCAGCTTGGCCTTGATCTCAGAGACGACATCGATGACGTTCTGGACGCCGGTATAGGCCGTTCCCATCGTCGCCGCCGCCATACCAAGCGCATCCTGGATCGCCGAAACCGCCTTGTTGTCGGTTCGCGCAGTGGTGGCGACCGACCAATAGACGGCATTGTCGCTGGCTTTTGCCACACGCATACCGGTCGTGATGTGGTTTTGCGTGACCGCCATATTACGGTTGATATCGCGCAGCACATGAAGCGCCGCATCCACCGAGACGCGCTGGTAAATACTCACAGAACTAAACTCCAAAAACACAACAGGACGCAAACTGCACAAGAAATGAACCGTCCGCACGGACTGTCATGTCCGGGGTCGCTGGCGTTCCAGCGCGTTGCGGCCTTCAAGAAACGAAGAAGACCAGTCGGTTACTGGCAACAATCATTGCCGTTTATGCTTAACAAACGACTAAACGTCAGAAGTAATCCATCTTATTTTTCAAGGTTTCATACACCATAAGAAACGCCGCCGGACGAGGTACGGCGGCGTTGCGAAATCGGATGAAAAGCTTATTCGGCGGCCTGCAGCTGCTCGTCATCGGGTGCGGCGCGTGGCCGTGTGGCGACCGACATCTCTTCGTGCAGGCGCGCCTCCTCGTGGGCGTGCGGCTTGGCGAAGCGGGCAAGCAGCAGATAGGCGACCGGCGTAATGAACAGCGTCACCAGCGTTGCGAAACCGAGGCCTCCAACGATCACCCAGCCGAGTGCTACGCGCGCTTCGGCGCCGGCGCCGTGGGCAAAAACCAGCGGCACGCCGCCGAGGATGGTGGCGATCATCGTCATCATCACGGGACGAAGGCGCAGCGCGCAGGCCTTCTCGATCGAGGACCGCACATCCTCGCCCCGGTCGCGCAGCTGATTGGCGAATTCGACGATCAGGATACCGTTCTTCGCCATGACGCCGACCAGCAGCACCAGGCCGATCTGGCTGTAGATGTTGAGGCTGGAGCCGGTGATCACAAGTGCGAAGACGGCGCAGGCAAGACCAAGCGGCACCGTCGACATGATGATCAGCGAAGACAGCACGCTTTCGAACTGCGCGGCCAGCACCAGGAAGATGATGACGATGGCGAAGCCGAAGGTCAGCGCCATGCCGCTCGAATTCTCTTCGAGCGTCGCCGCCTCGGCAAGCGGCAGCAGGCGGGAGCCTGGCGGCAGCAGCGGCTCGGCGAGATCAGTCACCTGCTTGACGGCATCGCCGAGCGACTTGCCGTTTCTGAGTCCGGCGGTGATCGCCACGGAGGCGAGCTGCTGCTCGCGGTTGAGCTGCGGCGCGACCGAACCTTCCTTCATCGTGGCGATGACCGACATCGGCACGATCTTGCCGTCGCCGGTTTTCAGGAACACGTTCTCAAGATCGGTCGGATCGTCGATCGGCCGCGTCGTCGAGGTCAGAAGCACGGGATAGGATTCGCCGTCGACGAAGACATCGACCACCGAGCGCCCTTCGAGCAGCGATTGGATTGCTGTCGAAAGCCCGGTTATATCGATGCCGAGATCCGAGGCGCGCTCGCGGTCGATCGCCACCGACACCTGCGCCTGGCTGGGCTCGTTGGTCAGGCGCGGCGTATCATATTGGCCAGTGGCCTCGAGCGCCTGAACCAGCTTGGCGGCCGCCGCCGTCAGCGCCTCGTGATCATTGCCGATCAGCGCCATCTGCAGACCACTGCCGGCACCGCGGATGCGAAGGCTGTTCGATGAGATAGCATTGCCGCGCAAAGCCGGCACCCTGGAGGCCGCCTGGTTGATATCGCCGACGATCTCCGTCTGCGTCCTGTCACGCTCTCCCCAGGGGGCGAGCGTCAGCACCATGAAGCCGCTGTTCAGCGAACCACCCTGGCCGGAGATCGAGAAGACGTTGCGGATGTCGCCGCGGTCGACCAGCGGCTGCAGATATTCCTCGACGAGCTGCATCTTGTCGCGGGTATATTCGAGGCTCGATCCCTGCGGCGTCGTCAGCCGCATCATCACCATCGACCGGTCCTCTTCGGGCGTCAGCTCGCTCTTGACCGTCGAGAAGGCGATGAGCGCCGCGCCGGCAAAGATCACCGAGAACAGGATGACCACGAAGGGCGCGTTGAGACAGCCGTGCAGTGCCCATTTGTAGAGATCGGCCAGCGCCCCGCCGAAGCGGCCGAGCACGCCGTGATCCTCGAGCATCGGCTTGGTCAGCATGCGCGAGGCAAGCATCGGACACAGCGTCAGCGCCACGATCGACGACAGCCCGACCGAGAAGGCGAGCACGAAGCCGAATTCGCGGAAGAGGCCACCGACCTGTCCCGGCAGGAAGGAGAGCGGAATGAACACCGCCGCCAGCGTCGCCGTCGTGGCGATGACGGCGAAGAACACCTCGCGCGTTCCGAGCACGGCAGCAGCGCGCGGTCCCATGCCTTCGGAGCGCCGGCGTACGATATTTTCGAGCACCACGATCGCATCGTCGACGACGAGGCCGGTCGCCAGCACAATCGCGAGCAGCGTCAGGATGTTGATCGAGAAGCCGACCATGTAGATCGCCGCCAGCGTGCCGATCAGCGCCACCGGCATGCTGACGGCCGGGATCAACGTCGCCCGCCAATCGCGCAGGAAGAGGTAGATGACGGCGGTGACGATGACGGCGGCGAGTATCAGCGCCAGTACCACCTCGTGGATCGCGCCCTGGATGAAGACGGCGTCGTCGCTGGTGATGGCAATCGTCGTGCCCTCGGGCAGTGTCTTCGACAGCTGGTCGACGGCCGCCTTGATGCCGGTCGAGATGTTCAGCGTATTCGACTGCGCCTGGCGGATGATGCCGAGACCGATGCCCGGCTTGCCGTTGGAGCGTAGCGCCGTTTCGCCGTCGCGTGGCCCGAGCATCACTGTCGCGACGTCGCCGAGCCGAACGCGGTCCTGCAGGATGACGTTAGAAAAATCCGCCGGCGTCTGCAGGTTGGCAGTGGCGCGCACCACGATATCCTGCGTATTGCTCTTCAGCGAGCCCGCCGGCACGTCGAGTGCAGCATTGTCGAGCGCCTTCGTCAGGTCGCCGATGGTCAGCCCGCGGCTGGCAAGCGCGCCCTGGTCGACATCGACGCGGAAGACCTTCTCCTGGTCGCCATATTCCTCGACGTCGGCAACCCCGTCGACGGAGGCGAGGCGATCAATCACCTCGTTTTCGACGAGCTGGGTCAGGTCGTCCATGTTGAGATTGGTGGAGGTGACGGCAAGGCGCATGATCGCCGAGGAATCCGAATCCGCCTTGACTATCTGCGGCGCATCCGCTTCGTCGGGCAGGTTCTGGGTAATGCGGCCGATCGCGTCGCGCACGTCGTTGGCGGCGACCGAGAGATCGATCGCATCCGAAAATTCCAGCGTCACCCGGCTCTGACCGAAGGATGAGGTCGACGAAATCGATTTCAGGCCGCTGACGCGCGCGACCGCCCCCTCGATCACCTTGGTCAGTTCCTGGTCGATCGTCTGCGGTGATGCGCCATCGAAGGTGGTGCGCACGGTAACGACGGGACGGTCGACATCCGGCAGTTCGCGCACCTCAACGCCGACATAGGCCGCAAGGCCGGCGACGACCATCAGCGTATTGAACACCAGCGCCAGAATCGGCCGGCGAACGAAAAGCGCGGTGAAGCTCTGCTTGCCCGAGGCCCTGTCCTGATGAATCTCGGTCACGCTCATTGGGTGGCGATCTCCGCAGCCGCGGCGACATCGGCGCTCACACGCACTGCCCCGCCCTCGCGCACGCGCTGCAGTCCCTGTGTCACGATCACGTCGCCGTCCTTGATGTCGGCTTTGACCAGCACGAAATCCGGGTTGCGCTGCACGATACTGACCCGCACCTTGTGCGACTTGTAGTCGTTGACCTGCCAGACGAAAGACCCTTGTGAATCCCACTGCACCGAGACCGGGTCGACGGCCGGATATTTATCGCCGGCAAATTTCATGCTGACGCTGAAGGACATGCCGGCGCGCAGCTCGTCGGAACTGTTGTCGATCTTGGCGCGCAGGCGCAGCGTGCGACTTGCCGCGTCGATGCGGTTGTCGACGGCTTCGACCACGCCGGAAAACACCTGTCCTGGCCTTGCCACCGACATCGCCTCGACCGGCTGGCCGACCGACACAGTATTGGCGAAGCGCTCCGGCACCCAGTAGTCGACGAGGATTTCCGAACGGTCGTCGAGCGTGACGATCGGGATGCTCGTCGTAACATTGTCGCCGATATTGACCGGCACGATGCCGACGATGCCGTCGATCGGCGCGGTGATGTTGCGCCGGGCGAGATTGAGCTCGGCGGCCTGCAGCTGCAGCCGCGCGCCCTGCTCGGCGATCTCGGAATCGAACACGTCCATGCGCGACACGCTGGACTTGATGTTGTGATAAAGGTTGGACTTCTCGACGGCGGCCTTAACCGCCACGTCAGCCTGGCCGCGGGCGATCACCTGCTCCTCGCTGTCGAGCTTGGCGAGCACCTGGCCGGCCTTCACCCTGTCGCCCGACTTGATGAGGATTTCGCGGATTGTGCCCGATGCCTGCGGCGTGACCGCGACCGAACGGATCGCGTCACCCGTGCCGATGGCATTCAGCCGGTCGTTGACGATACCTTGGACGACTGCCTGCGTCGCGACGAGAATGGCGCTGTTGCGCCCGCCGCCATTACGGGGGTTCTGTCCCTGCCCTTGTCCGTCGCCGCGTTGCTGCCCCTGCGCCCGGGCTGGAGCGTCGGCATCCACCGTCTCCTCAGCCTTCGGCGCGATCTTGGAAACGATGCTGTCTGGAATCCCTGCATCGCGCATCGTATCGCCGGCGCCGGGCACAAAGAAAACCCACGCGGCAAAGCCGGCGATAATGACGATGAGCGACAGTATAAACTGCTTCCAAAAGGCCATTCACGTCTCCAGAGGGACTCGAGGTTGGACCAGGGTCGGTCGAAAGAGGCGCTGCGGGATCGAGATTCCCGTCTGATGCGACAATATCGCGCGTTTACAGCTTACCGGCAAGCATAAGCAGCCGGCATTACCGATTTGTAATATCAGCAAAGAATGGAAATAACCCGGCCGCTCACTTTTGTTTGAACGAACACTCGCCCATGCCTTTGACACCGCCGATTATCGGGCGAGATATCGCACAAATGTCCGACGATGCGGGTTGAATGTCTATCGGCGCATCGAC
This sequence comes from Rhizobium sp. CRRU65, assembly GCF_048551595.1. Taxonomy (NCBI): domain Bacteria; kingdom Pseudomonadati; phylum Pseudomonadota; class Alphaproteobacteria; order Hyphomicrobiales; family Rhizobiaceae; genus Rhizobium; species Rhizobium sp. CRRU65. The sequence goes on from NZ_JBLYZH010000006.1 coordinate 260,673, forward strand.
CATCGCACGCCCATGACGGCCGCAATCCCCAGTATCGGCCACACCGCCCAGAACTGCCCCGTCCAGGTGAAGATGTTGAGGCCGGCAAGGCCAAGCGCCAGGATCGCCAGCGAGGTGATCTTTCGGTTGAACAGGATCTGATCGCGGTTCCAGGCGAGCGCCGCGACGACGGCAAGCGCAAGCACCGGAAACCGCGCCCAGAAGACGCCCTGCCACGACAAGAGATTGATACCGATCAGGACGGCGGCGATGACGCCGAGCACGCCATACAGCCTGCGTCCTCCCGGTGCTGGGGTTGTCTCAACCTTGGCTGCCGCCATAACCGCCGCCGGCTGCGGCCGCGCGGCGCCGGATCGTTCGGCAGGCGGCGTCTCCTCCCTGGCATCGCCGATCTTTACCGCGTAGCTTGGCACGCCTTCATCGACATTCTTCACCATCAGCGGCCCGAGAAACTCGAAACCAACCGCCACCTTGTTGCGGACCTGATCGTAAACGGTACTTGATATGACGATGCCGCCGGCCGCGGCCGACGCCTGCAGCCGCGCGGCAATATTGACGCCGTCGCCATAGATGTCCTCGCCCTCGACGATTACGTCGCCGAGATTGATGCCGATACGGAAGAGCATGCGACCGTCGGCCGGTCGGCGGGCGTTGAAACCCGCGAGTTCGTTCTGGGTGTCGACGGCCGCACGCACCGCCTCGACCACGCTTGGGAAGTCGGCGATCAGCCCATCGCCCCAGGTGTTGATGACGCGGCCGCCATGGCTTTCGATCAGGCGTCCCATCGCTTCCCGGCAGCGTTTGAGGCTCGCAAGCGTCCCTTCCTCATCAGTCCCCATCAGCCGCGTATAATCCTGCACGTCAGCACAGAAGATCGTCGTCAGCTTGCGCCGCGTTTCACTCATGGTCTCTCGTCTCCGCGCTATCCGCCCCGGAAGATCGCTGCAAAGGGTGAAACTGGTCGAGATCAAGTGGGCGATTGCAACGGCGGTAAACTACTAAGGCTTTGTGTTTGTTGCCACCGATAATTGTCCATTATCGCCCGTCAGCATAATCTGTGATCACTGAACGATCTTGCGCGGGCTCGCCGTGTGTTCTTTCGCCACCGCGCTGGAACTGTCGATTTCCTGAAGCAAAACGTCATAGCCCCAGAGATCGGCGAGATGCTGCAGGACGAGCTTCGTGTCATTTTCCTGAAGATAGCAACCATTCATCATGATGTGTTGTAGCAGCAGCCGGCGGTCGCCGGCGAGATCGACATCGACAATATCGATGGCAGGATCGGTCCAGCCGATATCATATTCGCGGGAGAGCTGGCGGCGGATGCGCAAATATCCGCGCTCATTGTGGATCGCCGAAACCAGCACCCCCTCGGTTTGATCAGGATCGTCGTAGAGATGGAACAGCCGCAACTGCCGGATCAGGTTCGGGCTCAGGAACTGGCTGATAAAACTCTCGTCCCGGTAATTGGCCCAGATGTCGCGCAGGACGGCCATCGCATCGCCTCGCCCAGCAATATCGGGAAACCATGCGCGGTCCTCATCCGTCGGCTTCGTGACGATCCGCTCGATATCCTGCATCATCGCAAAACCAAGCGCATAGGGGTTGAAGCCCGAGAACCGCCGATCGTCGTAGCTCGGCTGGAACACGACGTTGGCGTGCGACTTCAGGAATTCGAGGAAGTTTCCGTCGCTGATCTGCCCTCGCTCGTGAAGCCGGTTCATGATCTGGTAGTGGACGAAGGTGGCAGTTCCCTCGTTCATCACTTTGGTCTGCCGCTGAGGATGGAAATATTGTGCGACATGGCGGACGATGCGAAGGATCTCGCGCTGCCACGGCTGCAGCCGCGGCGCCGACTTTTCCAGAAAGTATAGGATGTTGTCCTGAGGGAGACCGAGGGCGGCGCGGCGCTTTTCCAGGCCGATGTCGCCGGCCTTTCGGGCCTTGCCGACGGGAACCGTGCGCCACAGATCGTTGAACATCTGCTCTTCATGGGCGCGGCGCTCCTGTTGCCGCTTCTCCTCCTGGCGAAGGTCGATGGTGGTCTTGCCCGCGTATCGATGCACCCCATGCGACATCAGTGCATGCGCCGCATCGAGTGTCCGCTCGACGGCCGTCTCGCCGTAACGTTCCTCACAGCGGGTGATATAACCCTTGGCGAAATCGAGGTAATCGAGGATCCCCTCCGCATCGGTCCAGAGCTTGAAGAGATAGTTGTTCTTGAAGAAATGGTTGTGGCCGAAGGCCGCATGCGCGGTGACGAGCGTCTGCATCGTCGCCGTGTTCTCCTCCATCAGGTAGGAGATGCAGGGAGAGCTGTTGATGACGATCTCATAGGCAAGGTCGCGCATCCCGCGGCGGTAGAAAGCTTCGTGATGCGCGAAGTGCTTGCCGAAAGACCAGTGGCGGTAAAAGAGCGGCATGCCGGTCGAGGAATAGGCATCAAGCATCTGCTCCGAGGTGATGACTTCGATCTGGTTCGGATAGACGTCGAGGCCGAGTTCGTTAAGCGCGATCTCCTCGCAGGCGTCATGGATGCGCTGGAGCGTTGCGAAATCCCAGTCAGCCCCCTCGAACAACAGCCGCTCTCTTGGCCTCATCGTCGTGGTCATGGCGTCACCCTCGACTGTGCGTCACGTTTTTGGAAGAGATCGTGGAAAACAGGGAATATTTCGCTTCGCCGGCAGACCTTGCGCATCGAAAGCGGCAACTCGGAACGGATCCGGTCATAAAGCATCCAAAGCGGTGAACGGGATACCGAGGAGTCGCCGCCTTCTTCGCCGACCTCGATATAGGCGAAATACTGGCAGAGCGGCAAAATCTCGTGCAGCAGCTGTCCGGTCAGGTTTCCGTCCGAATGGGCGTTGTCGCCGTCCGAAGCCTGGGCGCCGTAGATATTCCACTCTGCCGGATCGAAACGCGCCGCGATGATCCCGCGCATTGCCGCTAGCGCACTGGATACCAGCGTGCCGCCCGTCGCCGGACCATAGAAGAAGGTTTCCTCATCGACCTCCTCCGCCTTGTCTGTGTGACGGATGAAGACGATCTCCACTTTCTTGTAGCGCTTCGACAGGAAAAGATAGAGCAGCAGGTAGAACCGCTTCGCCAGATCCTTCATGTGTTCCGACATGGAGCCCGAGACGTCCATCAGGCAGAACATCACCGCCTTCGCCACAGGCTTCGGCTCGTTTTCGAAGCGGCGATATCGCACGTCGAGCGGATCGATATAGGGGATGCGCCGACTTTTTTCCGTCAGGGACTTGAGTTTTGCCTCAAGCGCCAGGCGGCTCTCGTCGTCCTCGCATTCCTCGATCTGCCGCTGCAGGGCTTCGATCTCTTCGCGGCGCGGACGGTGAAGCGCGACGCGGCGCATCATCGCGAGCCTCGTCGTGCGACCGACGGCGATGTTGGACGGCGATCCCGACACGGAATAGCCGGCCCGCGATGGAGTTTCCTCCTCGGTTTCGGCCAGACGCCGTTTGGCAAGGTCGGGCAGTTCCAGGTCGTCCAGAAACACATCGAGGAATTCTTCGCGCGTCAGCACGAAGCGGAAGCCATCCTCACCATCGCCCTCACCCGCATCCTTGGGTTTTCCGCCCCTGCTCCCCGGCGGGCGCGGAAGAATGTCGCCTTCGACGAAGGCCCTGTTTCCAGGCAGGATATGATCGCGGATGCCGCCGTCGCCCCTTCTCAAGTTCGGCTCGGCCATTCCATCGATCGGCAGGCTGATTTCCCCGCCGTCGAGCACATCGCGAATGTTCCGGTTTTGCAGAGAACGCTTTACCGCCTGCTGCACAGCGCCTTTCATGCGCCGAAGAAACCGTTGCCGATTTTCCAGACTTTTACCGCGCGGATTTAGCCGACGGTCGACAATGTGCATATTGGCTCCACATTAACTTGCCTGTTTGACGCGCATGTACCATTCGACGAGGCGCCGAACCTGCCTCTCCGTGTAACCCCGCGCGGCCATGCGCGAGACGAATTCGCTGTGCTTCTTTTCCGTTTCGGAATCCTTCTTCGATCCGAAGGAAATGACCGGCAAAAGATCTTCGACCTGCGAGAACATTCGCTTTTCGATGACTTCCCGGATTTTCTCGTAGCTCGTCCATGACGGATTCTTTCCGCCGTTGGCTGCCCGCGATCTCAAGCAGAACTTGACGATTTCGTTGCGGAAATCCTTCGGATTGGCAATTCCCGCCGGCTTTTCGATTTTCGTCAGTTCCTGGTTGAGGAGCTCGCGATCGAGTAGCTGGCCGGTATCGGGATCCTTGAAGTCCACGTCTTCGATCCAGGCATCGGCATAGTCGACGTAGCGGTCGAACAGATTCTGTCCGTAATCCGCATAGGACTCAAGATAGGCCTTCTGGATTTCATTTCCAATGAACTCTGCGTAACGCGGCGCAAGATCGGCTTTGATGAATTCCAGATATCGCTTCTCGACATCGTCGGAAAACTGCTCGCGGCGGATCGACTGCTCCAGCACATACATCAGATGAACCGGATCGGCGCCGATATCCGTGGTGTCGTGATTGAAAGTGGAGGCGAGCACCTTGAAGGCGAAGCGGGTCGATATGCCGTCCATGCCCTCGTCGATGCCGGCGGCATCCCGATATTCCTGGACACTGCGGGCGCGCGGATCCGTCTCCTTCAGGCTTTCGCCGTCATAGGTGCGCATCTTCGAGAAGTATGTCGAATTCTCATGCTTGCGCAGACGCGACAGCACGGAGAAGCGGGCCAGCATTTCGAGCGTCGCCGGAGCGCATGGTGTATCCGCGAGTTCCGATCCCTCGATCAGCTTCTCGTAGATCTTCTGCTCTTCCGTCACGCGCAGGCAATAGGGCACCTTGATCACGCAAATACGGTCAATGAAGGCTTCGTTGTTCTTGTTGGCCTTGAAGGTTTGCCATTCCGCTTCGTTCGAATGCGCAAGGACGATGCCGGTGAAGGGTATGGCGCCGATGTTCTCGGAGCCGATATAGTTCCCCTCCTGCGTCGCCGTCAGCAGCGGATGCAGCATCTTGATCGGCGCCTTGAACATCTCGACGAACTCGAGCACGCCCTGATTGGCGCGATTGAGGCCGCCAGAATAGCTGTAGGCATCGGGATCGTTTTGGGAATAAGTCTCCAGCTTGCGGATATCGACCTTGCCGACCAGCGACGAGATATCCTGATTGTTCTCGTCTCCAGGCTCGGTCTTGGCGATCGCAATTTGGCGCAACCGCGAAGGCTGTACTCTGACGACACGGAAGCGGGAAATATCGCCCCCAAAATCATCGAGCCGCTTCAGGCACCAAGGGCTCATCAGTCCGCTTAGGCGTCGCAGGGGAATGCCGTATTGCTCCTGCAGGAGCGATCCCATCGTGTCCGGGTCGAAGAGGTTGAGCGGACTTTCGAAAACGGGGCTGATCTCGTCACCCGCCTTCAGCACGTAGATCGGATGAAGCTCCATCAGCAGCTTCAGCCGCTCAGCCAGAGATGACTTGCCGCCGCCGACCGGGCCGAGCAGATAGAGGATCTGTTTGCGCTCCTCGAGCCCCTGCGCCGCGTGCCGGAAGAATGAAACGATTCGTTCGATTGTCTCTTCCATGCCGTGGAAGCCGACAAAGGCCGGATAAATCCGGATGGTCCGGTTCATGAATATCCGACCGAGGCGCGTGTCCCTGGCGGTGTCGACCATCTGCGGTTCGCCTATCGCGGCGAGCAGGCGCTCGGTCGCATTGGCATAGGCAAGCGGTTCTTTTTTACAAAGGTCGAGATAATCCGAGATCGACATATCGGTCTCGCGACGCGCATCATAACTGCGGGTGAACGCATCAAATACGGATTCGCTCAGCATGGGCCCTCCATTCAAGGTTAATGCCACAGGCTTCAGGTGTCCTTATAACCATCGAGATGGCCATGACGTTCCTGAGAATCAATAGTTTCGTCGGTTATTCCACGCTCACCGGCCGTTTCTAGCAATGCACGAAATTGTGCATCCACCGGTTCTTTAATTACTGTACGAAACTGCTGGTCAGTATAGTGGAGAAAGACGCCACCGCGGTATCAGCACATTTCACGACGTGACAGAAAGATGAAAAAGGTGTGCAATGTCGCCCGTGATTCGAGATCTCGAAAATCAGCGATCGGCAGGCGGCGAGCCAGCTTCGATCGGTGAATATCGATGTGCGACGGGCCATATGACGTTCGAAAGCTTGGGATATTCTTAGAGAAATGGGCGCATGACGATCATGCGCCGGATATTGCGATCATGTCTCCGCAGGCCTCTCAGCCGTTGAACGCATCCTCGAGCGCGGCGACATCGATCTTGACCATGCCGAGCATCACTTCGGTCACGCGCCTGGCCCGCTCACGGTCGCTGTCGGCGATCATCTCCGAGAGCACACGCGGCACAATCTGCCAGGAAAGGCCCCAGCGGTCCTTCAGCCAGCCGCAGGCCTCTGGCGTGCCGCCATTGCCGAGGAAAGCGTCCCATATCCGATCGATCTCGGCCTGGCTTTCCACAAGAATCGCGATCGAGAAGGAATGGTTGAAACTATCGAGCGGGCCGGCCTTCATGGCCAGGAAGGCCTGGTCGGCGAGCGTGAACTCGATCAGCTCGACGCTGCCGGGAGGCCCGCTCGGCGTTTCCGCCGGCAATATGGTGGTGCGGCCGATCCTGGAGTCCGGGATGACAGACACGTAGAATTCGACGGCTTCGCGCGCTTCCTCGGCGAACCAGAGATTTGAAACGATCTTCGGCATGAAACGGCCTCCTTGTTGACGGGTGTTGATCCGGACTGCTGTCCGATGACCCAAGGACGCCTCACCGGCGCCAGTTCCGACAGGCCGCGATCGGAATTTTTGGCCCCGCCCGCCCGCATCGCGACCACAGCCGGGTTCGGCGGCGGCATTGCCGCCCGCAACATACCGCCTGGAATACCGCCGGCTTGGGAATGAAAGCAGAACATCTTTTCTGGTCTTTCCTTCCCGAATCACTACATTACGCGCCATGAGCAATAGTTTCGACGATATGCCCTTCTTCGACGAAGAGCCGGGCGAGATGGCGCGCAAGCCGCAGCCGCCTGCCGCACCTGCCGAACGGGCGCCCGCCGCCGGTGGCGGCATCGCCGCCCGCGCCATGGCGGCTCGCGACGGCGGCAAGCGGCCGGATTATCTCGCCGGGTTGAACCCCGAGCAGACCGAAGCCGTCGAGACGCTGGAAGGCCCCGTCCTCGTGCTCGCCGGCGCCGGCACCGGCAAGACGCGCGTACTGACGACCCGCATCGCCCATATCCTCAACACCGGCCGCGCCTTCCCCTCGCAGATCCTCGCCGTCACCTTCACCAATAAGGCCGCCCGCGAGATGAAGGAGCGCATCGCGCTGCTCGTCGGCGGCGCCGTCGAAGGCATGCCGTGGCTCGGCACCTTCCATTCGATCGGCGTCAAACTTCTGCGCCGCCACGGCGAGCTTGTCGGCCTGCGCTCCGATTTCACCATTCTCGACACCGACGACGTCGTCCGCCTCATCAAGCAGCTCATTCAGGCCGAAGGTCTCGACGACAAGCGCTGGCCGGCCAAGCAGTTCGCCGGCATGGTCGATACCTGGAAGAACAAGGGCCTCGGCCCCGCCGACATCCCCGAGGGTGATGCCCGCGCCTTTGCCAACGGCCGTGGCCGCGATCTCTATTTTGCCTATCAGGCGCGCCTGACGACGCTGAACGCCTGCGACTTCGGCGACCTGCTGATGCATCCGATCGCGATCTTCCGCAAAAACCCGGATCTCCTGAAGGAATATCACGGCCGCTTCCGCTATATCCTCGTCGACGAGTACCAGGATACCAACACGGCCCAGTACATGTGGCTCAGGCTTCTCGCTCAGCGCCCTAAGGGCGAGCTGCAGAACGTCTGCTGCGTTGGCGACGACGATCAGTCGATCTATGGCTGGCGCGGCGCCGAGATCGACAATATCCTGCGTTTCGAGAAGGATTTCCCCGGCGCCAAGGTCATCAAGCTCGAGCGCAACTATCGTTCGACCGAACATATCCTCGGGGCCGCCGCCCATCTGATCGCCCATAATGAAGGTCGCCTCGGCAAGACGCTGTTCACCGACCGCTCCGATCCGGACGACGCCAAGGTGCAGGTCCACGCCTCCTGGGACTCGGAGGAGGAAGCCCGCGCCATCGGCGAGGAGATCGAGCAACTCCAGCGCGGCAAGCATCTCTTGAACGACATGGCGATCCTCGTGCGCGCCTCCTTCCAGATGCGCGAATTCGAAGACCGCTTCGTCACCCTCGGCCTCAACTATCGCGTTATCGGCGGCCCGCGCTTCTACGAGCGCCTCGAGATCCGCGATGCCATGGCCTATTTCCGCCTCGTTGCGCAGTCGGCCGACGACCTCGCTTTCGAGCGCATCGTCAACACACCGAAGCGCGGCCTCGGCGATACGACGGTGCGCGCGCTGCACGACTATGCCCGTGCCCGCGATATCCCGATGCTTGCGGCAGCCGCCGACATCATCGAGACAGACGAGCTGAAGCCGAAGGCGCGAAAGGCGCTCTTCGACGTAATTCAATCTTTCCGCCGATGGCAGGAACTGCTTGAAAACACGCCGCATACCGAACTTGCCGAGCAGATTCTCGAAGAGTCCGGCTATACCGACATGTGGAAGAACGACAAGAGCGCCGAAGCACCCGGCCGCCTCGAAAACCTCAAGGAACTGATCCGCTCGATGGAAAGCTTCGAGTCGATGCGCGGCTTCCTCGAACACGTCTCCCTGGTGATGGATGCCGAAACCAACGAGAACCTCGATGCCGTCTCGATCATGACGCTGCACTCGGCCAAGGGTCTCGAATTCGACACCGTCTTCCTTCCCGGCTGGGAGGAAGGACTCTTCCCGCACCAGCGCTCGCTGGATGAGAGCGGCCGCGCCGGCCTGGAGGAGGAACGCCGCCTCGCCTATGTCGGCATCACCCGCGCCAAGCACCGCTGCCACATCTGGTTCGTCTCCAACCGCCGCATCCACGGCCTCTGGCAATCGACCCTGCCCTCGCGTTTCCTCGATGAACTGCCGGAAACCCATGTCGAGGTCGCCGAAATGGAGCAAAGCTACGGCGGGTACGGCCGCGGCGGCTACGGCCAGTCCCGCTTCGACAAGGCCGAACCCTTCACCAATTCCTATTCCACGCCCGGCTGGAAACGCGCCCAGGCCAACAAGACCGACGCCACACGCGACAATTGGGGCACCCGCTCCGGCCACGCCGTCGAACGCATAGGTTACGGCGAAAGCGGCCCGAAGGGGCGCACGATCGAAGGTGAGCTGGTGGCGAAATCGACATCGTCGGAACCGTCGAGATTCACCCCCGGCGATCGCGTGTTCCACCTGAAATTCGGCAACGGCAACATCACCGGCATCGAGGGCAACAAGCTGACGATTGAGTTCGACCGGGCCGGACAGAAGCGGGTCTTGGACGGGTTCGTCGAGCGCGTCTGACCTCGCGTCAGTATGACGCGAAGTTTACCCGAGCATCCGCATCCTTCCGAGCCCGAGAATATCGTTGATCAGGGCAATGCCCATTCCCGCCGCGACGATTCCCAATCCGATCAGAAAGAGCCGGCGAGACCGGTCATATTTGGCGGCAAACAGGGAGTCCCGCGCCAGCAGATCGGCAAAGACTTTCACCTGGACGGCGATGCCCACGGTCAGGAACAGCATCGGCAGAATATCGATGCTGGTCCAGTCATTAGGATTGGAAACCCAGACACTGATGAAATTGAGCGAGAAACCAAGGATGATCCCGGCCGCCGTCAGCGACCCGTTGCGAAACGTCGCGTCGATCTTTTCGTCGAGATCCGGCTCTGGCATGGCTTCGCTTCCGTCTTGCTTCTGAGGGTAAGAAAGGCAGAAATCATCACCCGGAGCAAGGTCGACCTGAAGTCGCCCCTCGCGGAAAGCAGACGAAATGCCGCAGCCGCGCAAACCCGAGCACTCCGCCCATAGCTCCTCCACGTGCTCCATTACGGCAATTTCGGGCCAACACCGGCATGGATTTAATCGCGCCCAGACAAACCGACCGCCAAAAAAAGCCAATAAATCCAATGAAAAACTTTGGTAACCGAAGAGGTTAACGTGCGTTGCCTCACATCGTCAATCGCACTTCCGCCCTGTCAAAACGTCGCTTTGACGCCTTTCGCAAATCAGCTTAGCCCAGAGGCTGCCCGCCCATGAAAGGCGGGCTTCACGACGAACTTTTCAAAGGAGGTTCCAGTGACCAGTGTTTCATCTCTCGGCAGCACCTTAACTCAATATCAGTCTCCGCTTTCCAGTCTGGACAAGAATGGCGACGGCGTCATTTCGGCGGACGAGTTGGCCGCCGCCTCGCAGTCCTCGACTTCGGCCACGGCGTCGACCGACAGCGACGACAGCAGCACCGATATCGTCAAGAAGATTACCGCCGACATCCTGTCGCTGATGCTGTCCATGCAGAAGACCGACGGCAGTGACGATCAGGGCGACGGCGGCGATCAGAGCGAGGGCGCTTCCAAGGGTGTCTTCGCCGCAATGGATACGAATGGCGACGGCAAGTTGACCGAGTCTGAATTTCTTGCCGCCGATCCGAACAGCATCAAGACTTCAGGCGACAGCGATCCGCTCCTGACCAAAGTGCTGAGCGACATGCAGACGGCCCTTCAGGCCTACCGCAATACCTACGGCGCTTCCGCCGCAGCAGGTGATTCTGCAGCCGACAACGTGGCGGCGGCCTAGCCGGGAGATCCGGGCTCTGCCGGGGGAGCCTCGATCCATCGATGCCGCACAAAAGCGTCCTACGCGGCAATTGCCGCCGTCGCGGGCTGTGTCCGCGATGCGGAAATCATGCACGCGCCTTCCCCTCCGTTCGATTTCAACACGAGAACCGCCGCCAGCTATCGTAATGATTGCATTAGAGCATTCTGTTTCGACGACTTACTACCGCTAGTGCCAGATTTAACACTTGCGCGTCCGCGTCTGGAAATCCACTAGTTGATCCATTCAGTGTGCTTGGCGTCTTACACTGCAATAAAGCGAAGGGATTGGCCTTGATGAAAGCGCTGCTGCTCGTCGATATTCAGAACGGCTTCTGTCCGGGCGGCAATCTGCCGGTGCCGGAGGGCGACAAGGTGGTTCCCGTCGCAAACAGACTGATCGACAGCGGCAAATACGATCTGATCGTCGCCTCGCAGGACTGGCATCCGCCGGGCCACGGCAGCTTCGCCTCCGCCCATCCCGGTGCCGCCCCCTTCGAGATGGGAGAACTGTCGGGCAAGCCGCAGATGATGTGGCCCGACCACTGCATGCAGGGTACGCTCGATGCCGAACTGCACCCCGAGCTCAAATCCGAAGAGATCGACCTGATTCAGCAGAAGGGCGAGGATCCTGATATCGACAGCTATTCGGCCTTCCGCGACAATGACCGCGATGCCTCGACCGGCCTTTCCGATTTCCTTGAGGATCAGGGCGTCACCGACCTCGACGTCTGCGGGCTGGCGACCGACTACTGCGTCAAGTTCTCCGCGCTCGACGCGCTGGAGATGATGCCGGGTGTCCGCGTCCGCTTCATCGAGGATGCAAGCCGCGGCATCACGCCCGAAGGCGTCGCCGCCGCCATCGAGGAGATGCGGGCGCATGGCATCGCGATCGTCGACAGCACCAAGATCCTGGCCGGCTAGTTCAGCTCGGATACCGCCCGAAAAAACCGCGTCGGATGTCGGATCGGGGCAAGCCAATCCGTCCTTGGCTCTGAACACACCAACAATGGGAGTCGAGAGATGAGAAAGCTTGTTGCTGCAGCCTTCGTCAGTTTGGACGGTGTCATGCAGGCGCCGGGCGGGCCGCGGGAGGATCCGACCGGCGGCTTCACGCAGGGCGGCTGGACCGTTAACTATTGGGACGAGCCGATGGGCCAGTTCATGGGCGGGATCTTTACCGATCCCTTCGAACTGGTGCTCGGCCGCAAGACCTACGAAATCTTCGCCGCGCACTGGCCCTTCGTAGGGAAAGACGATCCGATTGGCAAGGTCTTCAACGCCGTGACCAAATATGTCGCGACCACTTCCACGCAGCCGCTCACCTGGGCAAATTCCGTCGCTCTGCGCGGCGATGCAGCTGCCGAAATCGCCCGGTTGAAGCAGCAGGATGGCCCCGCCCTCCTGACACAGGGCAGCAGCGGCCTGTTGCAGACCCTATTGGCGCATGACCTGATCGACGAGCTCCGGCTTCTGACTTTCCCGCTCGTGCTTGGCCCGGGCAAACGCCTGTTCGGTCAAGGCGCCAAGCCGGAGGCGCTGAAGCTCACCGCCAACACGATATCGACGACGGGCGTGATCATGAGCGTCTACGAGCGTGCCGGCGCAATCAAGACAGGCACATTCGAGCTGGCGCAGCCCTCGGAGGCTGAGATCGAACGCCGGGAGCGAATGAAGCGCGAAGGCTGAACGCGCCTCCACGGTTGCGGGGCCGCGAGCGCCGTCCCGTCCCGCTTATAGGCTCCTGCCCTTCTTCTTCTGGTCGCGCTCCAGTCGCGGCACCACTCCCGAAGGTATTGCCGCCGCGATCGGCGAGATGCCGGCGCATGGCATCACAATGATCAAATGCGTGGGCGTGTTGTGCGAATAAGCTGCTGGCTGGCATCTTATTTCAGCACGTAGACGTCGAACGTCTCATCGCTTCCGGCAACCGTGCCGAAGCGCTTGATGAGGTTTGTCGCGCTCTGGAATGCAGAAATGTCTTCCGGCGTCAGAGACAATCGCCAAACGTAGCTTTCACGCAGGGAGACGGGCGCAGTAATCTGATCAAGCCGCTGCGAAAGAAGAATGACGACCGGCACATGTTCACTCTGCTGCAATCGATGTGCCGTTTGCAGAATATCGGCAAGGCTGAGCGAAAGCCGGGCGTTGCGGGTATATCGCACGATGGCGCCGAACCGCTCCTCCCGCAGAAGATAGGTGCGGTTGGGGACGTAATAGGGCAAGGCTTCCACCAGGTAGTCGGGATCCGCCATAATGACCGCATCCTTGAGATCGGGGCGCGATTGAATGAACGCACCGAGATCCTTGCTTCGGCTCAGGGGTATTTCGGCGATGAAGGCCTGATTGATCTTTTCGATACCGGACACGACCTGTAGCGCCAGCAATATCAGGAAGCAGAGACGTCCGAACTTTACGAAGCCGCCGGCAGCCTCGATGCCGGCAGCGCGCGTCCGCTCGCGCTGAGTATGTGTGGTCAAGGCGGTGATCGCGATCATGAAAACCAGCCAGAGCGCCTGATGTCTGTATCCACCGGGATAGACAAGCGTAAAAAGCAGCGAAAGCCCTACGAGAACCAGTCCGGCTGCGATCATCGCCGGCCGCCGGTGCGCCAGCGCCAGCAGGCTGCCATAGATGAGCACGGACATCAACGCTGCGAAAATCCGGGAGGCCAGCGGATATGCCACGACCAGTTCAAGGACGCTGTTGGGATAGAATTCCATAAAATGGGAACTGGGCGCGGCGAGTGCACCAAGGGCAAGCAAAGCGAAATTCTTGCCACTGAGATCGTTCTGCCCCGTATCGTTGAAGGTCGGATAGACTGTTACGAAACATAGAACAATTCCAACCGCGGCAATGGCAGCGGCTGTCGCAAAGGCCCGATATTCTGTCACAGCAGGCCTTGGCCGCGCCAGAATTAAGTCGAAAAACCAATAGGCGAGGAAGCCGCCGACGAGGACGACCGAATGGACGTTGGTATTTGCCTGCAAGGTAAACAATAGGCCGAGCAATAGCCCGTTGCGTGTTCCTTTCTCCCAACTCAGGACGATAAGGAAAATCACCAGCATGCTGATGCCGTAATTTCGCGACATCGCGGCATAATCGTAAACCGAAAAGCTGCTGAACAGCGACAGCAGCATGATGGAAAGCGGCAGTTTCAGCCTGAAAACAAGAAGATAGGCCGCGGTCGCTGCAATCGTCAGTGCGACGATCTTCAGGACGACAGGTGAGCCGACCAGAACATAGGCGGCGCGCAGCAGGATATACCAGAGAGCAGGATGACCCTCGCCATGCATCTGGCGAAGCATATCGATGAAATTATCCCCCTGGAGGGCGAGTGACAAAGCACGAACTTCGTCACGCCAGACCGTTTCAAACCAGCAAAGCGCAGACGCCAACGCAAGCCAGACCATAAAGATCAACGCCTTGCCAAGCTTGGCGGATCGAGGTTCATCGATAGCAGAGACAATCACGGCCAAATAACACGCAACCCGGTGAACGAAAGCGTCACGACCATATCGGCGCAGAAATAATTTGGCGTTAAGTGAAGGCCATCTTTTGATTTCAGGGGCGCTGAAGCATGTCGCGCAAACTGGGCAGCGGTTTAAACGCGACAAGCGAATCTGAAAGATCGTGGCGCGCTTTAGAATTTTTCCTCCCTCTCAAGAAGATGGATGTCTTCGGCTAGGTCTTCCATTCTCTGCAACAAGGCGGCCTGGGCATCTCTTAGCCCTCGATTGTAGAAGTACGGCCCTATCTCCTCGGCGAAGAAGTCAAGCAGGAATTCAGCCGGCAATGCACCGATGGGATCGAGTTCCCGGTCGAAATAAGCGCGGATGCGCGAAACGATCTCAGCCTTTTCTTCCTTCGAAAACTCGATCTTCTTCATGTTTGCCTCTTTACCGAATGCGATCAGGACTTTGATGGTTCAGCGAAATCGATTGGTCAATCAATGAAATTCAATTGCCGTTGCAAGCCGTAGACCATAAGGGGAAACCTGAATTCCAACAGGTAAGATCGCATGAATCGCGCCGACTTTGTTGAAGGTTTGCGAGGCGGCTCCGCCGTTGCGCTGGCATCGGCGCCCTTTGGCGCGCTCTTCGGAGCGCTTGCGGTCGAAAATGGCATGTCGCTCTCCGAAGCCGCCTTCATGAGCGCCACCGTCTATGCCGGCGCCAGCCAGATGGTCGGCATCGAACTCTTCGGTCACAATGTCCACGCCTGGCTGATTGTGCTGTCGATCCTCGCCGTCAATTTCCGCCACGTGCTCTATTCGGCGGCGCTGGCGCGCTACATCGGCCACTTCACGCCGGTGCAGAAATTCTTCACCTTCTTCCTGCTCGTCGATCCGCAATTCGCCGAAGCAGTAAAGCGCGCCGAGAGCGGCCGGCAACTCACCTTCGCCTGGTATTTCGGCTTTGCCATCATCATCTACATTCCCTGGGTGCTGATCAGCGTCGCCGGCGGCATGCTCGGCGGCTTCATCGGCGATCCCAAGGCCATCGGCCTCGACATCCTGCTGCCGGCCTATTTCCTCGGCATCGTCCTCGGCTTCCGCAAGCGAGACAATTTCCTGCCTGTGGCGCTCGTCAGCGCAGTGGCTTCCGTGTTCGCCTACCGTTACGTCGGCTCGCCCTGGCATGTCAGCCTCGGTGCTGCCGCCGGCATCGTGCTCGCCGCCGTGCTGCCTTTGCCGCCGCAACAGCCAGACCTCGAAGCCGACGCCCTTCAATCCGAAGTGCACGAGGTCTGAGCCATGGAATTCGATCTACACATGGCGCTCGTTATCCTCGCCGCAGCCGCCGCCACCTTCGCCACCCGCATCGGCGGCTATATCCTCATCACCCGAATGAAGAGCATCCCCCCGCGCATGGAGGCGGCGCTGAATGCCGTGCCGGCCGCCGTGCTGACGACGCTGGTTGCCCCCGCTTTCTTCATCGGCGGCTGGGAATCGAAGCTGGCGCTGATCGTCGCCCTCTTCATCGGCCTGCGCTTCAGCCATACATGGATGCTGGTCGCCGCCTGGATCGTCGTGATGACCTGGCGCCACACGATCGGCGTCTGAGCACCGGCCCGAAAGCCGGCGCAGAAATTCAAGGCATTGCAGCGTCGCCGACGCCGTAATACCGCTTTCTCAATATTCCAGCGGCAGCGTCGCGTTTTCGAGCCACGCCCTGACATCGTGATCGTGGATGAGCGGCATCAGCGCCTCGCATGTGCGGCGATGATAGTCGTTGAACCAGTGCAGCTCGTCGTGGGTCAGAAGCTCGGGAATGACGAGACTGCGGTCGATCGGGCAGAAAGTCAGCGTCTCGAATCCGAGCATCGGCGCATCGCCGCCCTCGATCTCCTCGGCCCCGCGCACATAGATCAGGTTCTCGATGCGGATGCCGAAGCTGCCGGGCCGGTAATAGCCCGGCTCGTTCGAAAGGATCATGCCGGGCAGCAGTTCCTGTGTCGACAGCCTGGAGATGCGCTGCGGCCCCTCATGCACCGAGAGATAGGAGCCGACGCCGTGGCCTGTGCCGTGAGCGAAATCGGCGCCGGCCCGCCACAGTGCGATGCGCGCCAGCGGATCGAGATCGCAGCCGCGCGTGCCCTTCGGGAAACGCGCGGTGCTGATCTCTATCATCCCCTTCAGCACCAGCGTGAAGAAGCGCCGATGCTCTTCCGAAACTCTGCCGATGCCGACGGTGCGGGTGATGTCGGTCGTACCGTTGATATATTGCGCGCCGGAATCGATCAAAAAGAGTTCGCCGGCCTCGATCATCCGGTTGGTCTCGGTCGTCACGCGGTAATGCATGATCGCCGCATGTTCGCCGGCGCCCGAAATCGTGTCGAAGGAAATGTCCTTCAGCGGGTTCTGCACGCTCTGGCCGACGCGGGCGCGCGCCGCTTCGAGATGCTCGGCGGCCGTGATCTCGCTCACCGTGCCGGGCTTGGTCTGCGACAGCCAATAGAGGAATTCCACCATCGCCGCACCGTCCTGCAGATGCGCGGCGGCCGAGCCGTTGATCTCGACGTCGTTCTTCACCGCACGCGGCAGCTTGGCGGGATCGGCGCCCTCCACCACTTCGCCGCCCGCCTTGCGGATGATCTCGGCCAACGCATAGGCGGCGATGTCAGGGTCGATCAGCACGCGGCCACCATCCCTGGAAACGGCGGCGAGCTTTTCTTCCAGCACCGATGGTGGCAACTGGGTGCAAATCTGCGCGAGATAGGCCTCCGGCTCGATGCCGGTCTTGCGCTTGTCGAGGAAGATCTCGGCCCGCCCGTCGGCATGGATGATGGCACGCGCCAGCGGATGCGGCGTATGCGGCACGTCGGCGCCGCGGATATTGAAGGTCCAGGCGACCGAAGAGGGATCGGCGATCAGCACCGCCGCAAGGTTCTTCTTCGAAAGATCAGCGGCGATCGTCGCGATCTTCTCTCTCGCCAGCACGCCGGCCTGCGCCACGTTCTGGATGTTGACCGCGCCGAGCGGCTCGGCCGGTCGGTCAGCCCAAAGCCTGTCGAGCGGATTGTGCGGCAGGAATATCAGCGTTCCGCCGATCTGCGACAGCGCTTTTTCCAGACGGCGCACCTCAGCCCCTGCGTGCAGCCAGGGGTCAATGCCGAGCCGCAGCCCCTTGGCTCCGTTTCCGGCAAGCCAGAGATGTGGCGGCTCGTTGACGAGATCGCCGCCCGAAAAGACCGAACCGTCGACCTGTTCGGCAAGCTGCGTCACATAGCGTCCGTCGACGAAGACGATCGCCTGCGTGCGCAGGATCAGCGCAATGCCGGCCGAGCCGGTAAAGCCCGTCAGCCATGCCAAGCGCTCTGAACATGCGGGAACATATTCGCCGTTGAATTCATCGGCGCGCGGCACGAGGAAGGCGTCGATGCCGAGCGAATCGAAACCGGCGCGCAGCGCCGATACACGATCCCTGCCGAATTGCGGCGTGGAGGTAACCTCGAAAGACTGGAACATGCTGGAAACCCGAATGATTGAGACGAATCCGGTTAATGGAATGCCGGCCATGTTAGCGAAATTTCAACCGATGGGGAGAAAAAGCGACCAAACGAGTCGAAACCCCTGGGGCCGCTCAACATTTTGACGGAACTGTGACGCCAAAAGTTAATTTGGCACGCTTTATGCATTGGCCGCATGGCTCCCATGAGCAAAACCCTCTGCCTCCGCATTTCAGAATAGCTATATAGGCGTCATCGAACGGTTCGCGATGAACCTGTAAACAAAGGAATTCTTGAAATGACCGCCTCTCTCTCGCGCTTCGCATATAGCAGCCCGGTGCAGGCTGGCGAACGCCAGACCGTGCGTCACGTAATCGGCGCCCGCCGCCCGCAGAACGAGGACAGCCTCAAGCTGCTCGGCGCCGGCCAGCGGGCCACGCGCCACAAGGGCGCCCTCAGCTACGCGTTCTAAGCCTGAAAGCCAGTCCGTCTCCTCCCTCCCGGACCGGCCTATTGGAATGCAGTAGAGCCCGCTTGAGCGCTCCTCCCCTTGAGCTCGCGGGCATTGACCGGATAGACCGGTCCAAGGCGGTGCCATCGGCACCGCCTTTTTTGTTGTCTTCAACAAGGTGACGGAGCGGCTCCGTTTCGATAAGGCGGTGCGGCACCCGCCACCGCCCTCATCCCTGTGCTTGTCACAGGGATCCAGTGCGCCCAAGTCCTTGGGCGCGGGAAACTCTCTTCAAGCTCGTATGGAGTTATTCACCGCGCAGACGCGCGGTGGCTGGATCCCTGTGACGGGCACAGGGATGAGGGTGGGGACGAGGCGCGTTGCCTTAAGCATGGCATGCGTTTGCAGGAGCAATCACCTGCTCACAGCCTTGAAAAATCAAGGCCGATCGAGATGAATAGTCACCCAGCCATTGCGCCAGATGGTTCTGACATGGCGAAGCCTCGCGCCACTATAGGCGGCAATCACCTTCCAGCGTTGCCCGGCAAGGATGCCGGAGAGAATAACTGATCCGCCAGGCGCAAGATGCGTCGCAAGCTTCGGCGCCATGCGGATCAGCGGCCGCGCGAGAATATTGGCGATGATGAGATCGAAGGGACCCTGCTCTGAAAAGGCGGTCGAATGAAAGCCCGGTGCGGTCCTGGTGACGATGCCCGAGGCGATGCCGTTGCGGCGCACGTTCTCGGCCGCCACCTTCGTCGCGATCGGATCGATGTCGGTCGCAAGCACCGGTATGTTCCTGAGCTTGCGCACCGCAATCGCCAGTACGCCGCTGCCGGTGCCGAGATCGAGCGCGTTGCGGACCAGGCGCGAGCGCACCACGGCATCGATCACCTCGAGGCAGCCGGCCGTCGTTCCGTGATGGCCAGTGCCGAAGGCCTGGCCGGCATCGATCTCGATGGCAATGTCGCCGGGGCGGATCTTATTGCGGTCATGCGAGCCATGCACCAGGAAACGCCCTGCCCTGACGGGCTTCAGTCCCTCCAGCGATTTCACCACCCAGTCGATTTCGGGGATGACTTCCCGTTCCAGCCGGGCCTCGGGGAAAGAGGCCTTCAATGCGTCCTCGACCCGGGATTGCACCTCAGTCTCGTCCTCGGCCATCATATAGATCGAGGCTTCCCAGATATCCTTCTTCTCATCGATCTCGGTGGTGCCGATGGCAAAGTCTTCTTCACCGAAGACCGTGCTCAGAAGGTCGAGGATCTCTTCGGCCTTGCTTTCGGTCGTCGTCACGTAAAGGCGGATTTCACTCACGATAGGCGGTCTTTCCCGTTTCCGTTGCCCGCCATCGGTCGAGCCAACGCCCCATCACGCTGAAACCATCACCCCTTGTTGACGAGATTCTCTAGCTTCTTTACCGCCGTGTCCGGGTTTTCGCCATAGGCGATTGTTCCGGAAAACCGCCCGGCCGAATCAAGCAGGAAGACCGAGGCGGTGTGATCCATCGTATAGTCGCCATTCGGATCCTTCTCGTCGACCGGCACCTTCTTGGCGTAGACGCGGAACCCCTTGATAACCTCGGCGATCTTGTCAGGCGCGCCGGAAATGCCAGTGATGCGCTTGGAAACGTTGGAGACGTATTCGTTCATGATCTCAGGCGTGTCGCGCTCCGGATCGACGGTCACGAAATAGGCCTGCAGCTTGTCGCCCTTCGGATCGACCTTCTCCATCCAGCCGTTCAGCTCGAAAAGCGTCGTCGGGCAGACTTCCGGGCAATGGGTGAAGCCGAAAAACAGCGCCGTCGGCTTGCCGCGCAGCGCCTGCTCGGTGATCGGCTGTCCGTTCTGGGAGACCAGGGTGAAGGGTACGCCGAAGGGCGGTTCGGCCACCACATCCTTCGACTTCGTCAGGTTGAGCGTAAACGCTCCGAGAAACCCGGCAAGTATCAGGACACCGACCCAAACGGCGATGCGGAATGTCTTCATTGGCATGATCCTCAATCCAGGCGGATGTGCCGCCCGCCCCTGCTGGCGTGATTATAGCCTCGACCGAAGGCGCGCAATTCAAGAATATGTTTTCGAACCCGTGTTGAATTGTCTCACCGGTAGAAACTGCCACGGCAACGAAATCCGCCCTCAGGAATCTGCACGGATCAAAAATGCATGTGTTTGAATAGCTTACCTCTGGAGAGACGGCCAATCCGAAAATACATATCGTTAGGAAAGACTTAAGCCGTCACATCTATATTTAACGGCGGTTCTACATCGCCTCTCCCGCTGGGGACAACTGGGAAGAATTCTGACCATGAACAACAATAACGCCATCAAGCAGTCGGGCGCTTATCTCGAAATCGTTTCGTTCCACCTGGGCGATCAGGAATTCTGCATCGACATCATGGCCATCCGCGAAATCCGCGGCTGGGCGCCGGTGACGCCGATGCCGCACACCCCGCCCTACGTCTTGGGTCTCATCAACCTGCGCGGCGCCGTGATCCCCGTTATCGACATGGCCTGCCGCCTCGGCATGAAGATGACCGAGCCCTCCGAGCGCTCGGCGATCATCGTCACCGACATCGCCGGCAAGCTGGTCGGCCTGCTGGTCGAGCAGGTTTCCGACATGATGACCATCAAGAGCGAAGACCTTCAGCCGCCGCCGGAAATCATCCCGGAAGCCCAGCGCGCTTTCTGCCGCGGCATCGTCGCGCTCGAAAAGACCATGGTCTGCTTCCTGAACCTCGACACGGTCATTGCCGACGAGTTGACGCAGGCCGCCTGAGGGCTATCCATTTCTGGAATTCGAAGGCCCGGCTCGTCCGGGCCTTTTTGATTTTGCAATGAGCGAAAAAGGGAGGCGCCGCTCTTTCCAAAATCTCACCGCAGAAACCCTATTGCGGCTTCCCGTTCTTCCAGGTCACGCTTTGCCCATAGAGCGGAATGGTCGAGATCGACATCTTCGCCGAGCCGTCGGTCAGTTCGCGCGAATGAGCGAGATAGATCAGCGTGTCGTTCGTCTTGTCGTAGATGCGGTTGACGACCAGAGTCTTCCAGATCAGCGACATGCCCTGGCGAAACACCTCGCTGCCATCCTTGGACAGGTCGATATTGCCGATCTCGATCGGCCCGGTCTGCCGGCAGGCAATGGAGTTGTTGGACGGGTCCTCGAACCAGTTGCCGTTCTTGAGCCGGTCGATCAGGCTGCGGTCGAAATAGGTGACGTGGCAGGTAACGCCCTTGACCTCAGGGTCGGAGACCGCCTCGACGATGATGTCGTTGCCGATCCAGTCGACCCCAACCTTGCCGACGACTTCGGCCGAGGCAGCACCTGTGGAAAGGGCGGCGAAAGAGAAGGCGGCGAGGAGAAGATTGCGCAGTCTGGACATGGCGGCTCCCTGAATAACCCGCATTCTAGATAAGCACGCACCCATGCTTTGCAAGAAAACGGCGTTTGCGGAAAAGGGGTCAGCCTTTTCGGCAGGTGCAGGGCTCATAGGCCTGCGCCGTCAGCCGACCTGGCTTCATGCCGATCAACGACGGTATGGCGTGGACGGCATGGGCCTTGACCGCCCTTGCCATCTCGATGGCGGCCGCTGCGCAGACGGCGGCATCTTCAGCGGCGTTGTGGTGCACGAAACGCAGGCCGAGATGCTCGGCGATCAGGTTCAGCCGGTGCGAGAGGAAATGCGGCCAGATCCGCTGCGCCATCTTCAGGCTGCAGAGATAGGTAAGCTCCGGATAGGATTGCCGGTAGAGATCGAGGCTCGCCCGCCAGACGCTGAAATCGAAGGCGGCATTGTGCGCGATCATCGTCGCGCCGCTGATATCCTCGTGAAACTCGTCCATCACCTCGGGAAACTCGGGCGCATCCTCGACATGCTCCGGCCGGATGCCGTGGATTGCGATGTTCATCCCGGAAAAGCGCATCTCTCGCGGCCGGATCAGCCGCTCCTCGACGCGCGTCACCCTGCCGTCCTCGATCCAGGCAAGGCCGACGGAACAGGCGCTGCCGCGCTGCTCGTTCGCCGTCTCGAAGTCAATCGCGATGGTCTTCAAAATCAGCAACCCGAATCGTTTCTTCGGGAACAGGAATACCGCCCCGCTTCCGGCCGCGCAAATTCGACACGACGCCCGATTGACTTTTTAACCCGCATATCGAAACTTGTTGCCATGATCGGTTCCCTAACCATGGCAGCGCTTATCCATCACGCCACGACCCTTGAAGGGTACGCGGGAGCGATGGCGCGTTAGCAGCGATCCGATCATCATCCCGAAACCCTGCCGAGGCGAGCAGGGTTTTCGGAAACCGGCTCTCCTCCCGACACCGATGGAGAGCATGAATGTCCGAAAACGAAGAGAATGAACCTCGTGGCCGAGCGCGCCTGCCGGATGGCGTCCTTGTGCGCGCCGTCCGCCTGTCCGATGCGGAGGAGATCACCGATCTCATAAATCTGCCGGGCTACCGGGCCGGCACCTTGCGGCCGCCCTACCAGCGGGTCGAGGAAGTTCGCAAACACATGGAAAATCCGTCGCCCGGCGCGCTCAACCTCGTCGTCACCCAGGACGGCAAAATCGTCGGCAATAGCGGCCTCAACCGTCTTTCCGGCCGCAGGCAGCACGTCGCCAGCATAGGCATGGGTGTGCATGACGACTTCACCGGCCGCGGCTTCGGACGGATCTTGCTCGGAGCAATGGTCGATGCTGCCGACGACTGGCTCGATATCAAACGGCTGGAACTGACCGTCTACACCGATAACGATGTCGCCATCGGCCTCTACCAGAAATTCGGCTTCGAGCAGGAAGGCCTGCTGAAGGCCTTCGGATATCGCGCCGGTCAATATGTCGATGCCTATACGATGGCGCGGCTCAGGCTTTGAGCAAACGGGCTGGCGGCTTGCCGTCAGCCCCTCACCCGCTGATCAGCGCCAGCCACTCGTCCTCGTCCATCGTCTGCACGCCGAACTCACGCGCCTTGTCGAGCTTGGAGCCGGCGCCGGGGCCGGCGACGACGATGTCGGTCTTCTTGGAGACTGATCCCGCCACCTTGGCGCCGAGACTTTCCGCCCTCGCCTTCGCCTCGTCGCGGGTGAACTTTTCAAGCGAGCCGGTGAAAACCACGGTCTTGCCGGCGACCGGGCTGCCTGCCGTCTTCGGTTGTTCGGCCTCCTCGGGCGTCACTTCCTCAATAAGCCGGGTGATCACCTCGACATTGCGCGGCTCCTTGTAGAATTCGACGATGGCCCGCGCCACGACCTCGCCGATACCCTCGATGGCGTTGAGATCATTCCAGGCGTCACCGGAAAGCGCCTCGGCCTCGCGCATTGCGGTTTCAAAGGCCGCATAGGTGCCGTAGGAGCGCGCCAAGAGCTTCGCTGTGGTCTCGCCGACATGACGGATGCCGAGCGCGTAGATGAAGCGGTGGAGCGCAATGCTGCGCCGTTCGGTGATCGCCGCATAGAGCTTGCCGACGCTGACCTTGCCGAAGCCGTCGATATTCTCTAGCTTGGTCAGCGATTGCTGCTGACGCTTCTCCAGCGTGAAGATATCGGGCGCAGTGCGGATCTGCAGCGACGCGTCCTCGTTTTCGAAAAAGAAGTCGATCTGCTTCGAGCCGAGCCCTTCAATATCGAAAGCGTTGCGCGAAACGAAGTGCTTCAAATGCTCCGTCGCCTGCGCCCTGCAGATGAAGCCGCCGGTGCAGCGGGTGACCGAATCGAGCTTGCCGGTCTTCTCATGTCTTTCACGCACGGCATGCGACCCGCAGACCGGGCAGGTCTTCGGAAATTCATAGGGCCTGGCCTCGGCCGAGCGCTTCTCCATGACGACGTCAAGCACCTGCGGAATCACATCGCCGGCGCGCTGCACAATGACGGTATCGCCAATGCGGATATCGTGCTCGTCGGCGCGGATGCGCTCGCCGCTATTGCCGATGCCCCTGATGTAATCCGCGTTGTGTAGCGTCGCATTGGTGACGACCACGCCACCGACGGTGATCGGCGTCAATCGCGCGACAGGGGTCAAGGCGCCGGTGCGGCCGACTTGAATGTCGATATTCTCGACGATAGTGAAAGCCTGTTCGGCAGGGAACTTGTGCGCCGTCGCCCAGCGTGGTGAACGCGAGCGGAAACCGAGACGGGCCTGCAACTCGAGACTGTCGACCTTATAGACGACGCCGTCGATGTCGTAGTCGAGATCCGGGCGCTCAAGGCCGATCTCGTCATAATGCGTCAGGATGTCGGCGACCGAGTTCAATCGTTTCACCAGCGGATTGACCGGAAAACCCCAGTCCTTGAAGGTCTGCACCATCCCAAATTGCGTATCGGCCGGCATTTCCGACATCTCGCCCCAGGCGTAGGCGAAGAATTTCAGCTTGCGGCTCGCCGTCACCTTGGCGTCGAGCTGGCGCAGCGATCCGGCAGCCGTATTGCGCGGATTGACATAGGTCTGCTTACCCTCCGCCTCCATCTGCCGGTTCAGCGCCAGGAAGTCGCTCTTGGCCATGTAGACCTCACCGCGGATCTCGACGACAGCGGGCACGCCTTTCGGCAGCTCGTTGGGGATCTCGGCGATGGTCCGGATGTTGGCAGTGACGTTCTCCCCCGTCGTGCCGTCGCCACGCGTTGCAGCGGTCACCAGCCTGCCGTTTTCATAACGGATCGACATCGAGAGACCGTCGATCTTCGGCTCGGCGGTAAAGGCGATCGACTGGTCCGGCAGCCGGCCGAGGAAACGATAGACGCCGGCGACAAAATCCTGCACGTCCTCCTGCGAGAAGGTGTTGTCGAGCGACAACATCGGCCGCGCGTGGACGACAGGCGAAAAAGTGACGGAGGGCGCCGCACCGACATGCCGCGATGGGCTGTCTTCGCGGATCAACTCGGGAAAGCGCACTTCCAGCGCATCGTTGCGGCGCTTCAGCGCGTCGTAATCGGCATCCGAAATCTCCGGCCGGTCCTTGCCGTGATAGAGCGCATCGTGATGTGCGATCTCCTTTGCCAGCCGTTCGAGCTCGGCGGCAGCCTCTTCGATCGTCAACGTATCGACGGCGGAACTTTCGGTGGACATGGAACATCACTCCAGAGAATCTGCATTGTTTTTTAGAGCAAAATTTCCGGATGAAAAGAGAGGCCGCGTATCCGCCATCGGGATGATCGGCCTGCTCAGCTCTCCTCCCTCATTCATGTGCCTGTCACAGGAATCCAGCCACGGCGCCTCTGCGCCGTGAATGACACTCTCTTTCAGGGAAGAAGAATCTCCCGCGCCCAAGGACTTGGGCGCTGGATCCCTGTGACGAGCACAGGGATGAGGGAGATTGAGGTGAGCTTTCGCGCCGACTTTCATGCCGTGGAATCCTTGTCACCGCCCTATCCGGCTATTCCCAATCGTTCGCATTGCGCAGCCGGATACCACTGACATGCAGGCTCGTGCCCCAGAGCCCTTTCAGCGGCGTCAGCGTGTCCACCACCCTGAGATCCACCTTGCGCGGGGCAAACTCCCGGTCGAGCTGTGACATGGCGGCATGCTCTATCGGCACCACTCTCTTTCGGGCCACCCACATGCCAGCATCACCCAGATCCTCGAAGCCCTCGGCTGGCATCTCGTAACGATGGATCGTCTCCGCTTCGAGCCTTTCCATCCAACGGCGCTCGACGTAGGCGACGGCGCGCCAGTCGCCGAGCCAGTGCCGGCGTTCGGCCTCCGGCGTATCGGCCACCGCCCAGAGCAGGATGCGGGGACAATCGCGCGGAAAGAGATACAGGAAATCATGATGGGCATCGATTGCCCAGACGAGCGGACCGTTCAGCCATTCTCGGCCGGGCGCACGAGCAGAGGGGACGCGAACCGGGCGTGGCTCGAACGCCGCGATCCCGGAATCGTCGCTGAAATGGAAAAGTCGCATGGCTTGAGCTCGCCGCCGATCGAGAAGCTTCAGCGCATATCGCGCCACGGGATGATTGTCATCCCGCCGGCCTAAGCGGAAAGAGCGTCGGAAGAAAAATCAGCCGTTGCCGGCCAGCAGCCGCTTCGCCGCCGCCCGCGCCTCTTCGGTAACCGAAGCCCCGGCCAGCATACGGGCGATCTCCTCGGTGCGATCCTTCTGCGCCATCGTCGCGACGCGGGTGGCAATCTTTTCCGAACCGTCGGCCGACGGTCCCTTGGAAATCAAGAG
This sequence comes from Rhizobium sp. CRRU65, assembly GCF_048551595.1. Taxonomy (NCBI): domain Bacteria; kingdom Pseudomonadati; phylum Pseudomonadota; class Alphaproteobacteria; order Hyphomicrobiales; family Rhizobiaceae; genus Rhizobium; species Rhizobium sp. CRRU65. Next base: position 287,002 of record NZ_JBLYZH010000006.1, read on the forward strand.
ATGCGTCGCCGCCCGCGCCGCGACCTGCGGCGCATGCGTGACCGACAACACCTGCACCCGCTCCGACAGCCGCTTCAGCCGCTGACCGATCGCATCGGCCACCGCGCCGCCGACGCCGGTATCGATTTCGTCGAAGACGAGCGTCGGGGCCGATCCGCGATCGGCGAGCGCCACTTTCAGCGCCAGCAGGAAACGCGACAGTTCGCCGCCCGAGGCGACCTTCATGATCGAGCCCGGTCGCGTGCCCGGATTGGTCTGAACATGGAATTCGACGACGTCGATGCCTTCGGCCAGCGCCTCGCCCGCATCCGTGGTGATCTCGACCATGAAACGGGCGCGTTCGAGTTTCAGCGCCGGCAGCTCAGCCATGACGGCCCCAGCCAGTGCGGTGCCGGCATGATGGCGCTTGTCGGACAGCGAGCGCGCCGCCGCATCGTAATTTTCCCGCGCCAGGCCGACCTCGGCGTCGAGCCGAGCAAGCCGCTCCTCGCCCGCGTCGAGATCGGCAAGATCGGCGATCATGCGCACGGCAAGCGCCGGCAGCTCGGTGACGGGCACGGAATATTTGCGCGAGGCGGCCCTGAGCGCGAAAAGCCGCTCCTCCACCCGCTCCAGCTCTCTTGGATCGTATTCGGTCTTGCGCAGTGCCGCCTCGACTTCCATCTGCGCGTTGGAAAGCTGGTCCAGCGCGGCATCGAGCAGCGTCACGGTGTCTTCGAGCAGCCCCGGCGCCTCATGGCTCTTGCGCTCCAGCCGGCGCACCAGCGAGGCGATATGGGGCACGGGCGAGGCATTGCCGTTCAAGAATTCGGACGCCTCGGCGATATCGCCGGCGATTCGCTCGGCCTTCATCATCTTCTGCCGGCGATCGGCGAGTTCTTCCTCCTCGCCATCCTGCGGCGAGAGCTTCTCGAGCTCTTCGACCGACGAGCGCAGGTAGTCGGCTTCGCGCGCCGCGCTTTCCACCTTCTCCCGGTGGTTCTTCAGCGTCCGCTCGCTGTCGCGCCACAGGCGATAGAGCCGGGAGACTTCCGAAACCTCGTCGGTGAGGCCGGCAAAGGCATCGAGCAGGGTGCGGTGGGCATTGGTGTCGACAAGGGCGCGATCGTCATGCTGGCCGTGAATTTCGACCAGCATCTGACCGGCCTGGCGCATCAGCTGCACGCTGACCGGCTGGTCGTTGACATAGGCCTTGGTGCGTCCGTCCGCCGATTGCTGACGGCGGAAGATCAGATCGCCCTCGTCGTCGATGCCGTTTTCACGCAGGAGTGTGCGGGCGCCGTGTTCCATGCCGACGTCGAACACCGCCGTCACCTGGCCCTTGTCCTCGCCATGACGCACCAGGTCGCCGTCGCCGCGTCCACCGAGCGCCAGCGACAGGCTGTCGAGCAGGATGGATTTACCCGCCCCGGTCTCGCCCGTCAGGACGGAGAGGCCGGTCTCGAAGGCAAGATCCAGCCGCTCGATCAGGACGATATCGCGGATCGAAAGCTGGATCAGCATTGGCCTCAGGAACCGAGAAGAAGTTTCTTGCCCGCTGCCGCGATCCACGAGCCCTTGTTTTCACGCGGCTCGGCACCGCCGCTCTGCAGCAGCTTGTAGGAATCAGCATACCACTGGCTGTCGGGATAATTGTGACCGAGAACGGCAGCGGCTGTCTGCGCCTCGTCGACGATGCCCATGGCGTAATAAGCTTCGACGAGACGCGCTAAGGCCTCTTCGATCTGGTTCGTATTCGGATATTTCTCGACGACGATACGGAAGCGCGAGATCGCGGCGAGATATTCCTTCCGCTCCATGTAGTAGCGGCCGATCTGCATTTCCTTGCCGGCGAGCTGGTCGCGCGAAAAGCGGATCTTGGCCTGTGCGTCGTCGACATATTCGGAGTTTGGATAATTGTCGATGACGGCCTGCATCGCCTCGATCGTCTTGGCCGAGGCGCGCTGGTCCTGCGTCACGTCGACGATCTGCTTGGAATAGGTGAGACCGATGAGATACTGCACATAGGCAGCATCCTGGGACTTCGGATATTGCGACATGTAGCGGTTGCCGGAAGCAAGCGCATCGTCCAAACGGCCTTGGCGGTATTTGACGAAGGTGCTCATCACAAGCGCCTTGCGCGCCCATTCGGAAAACGGGTTCTCGCGATCGATCGCGTCGAACTTGCGCGCCGCTTCCGCCATGTTGCCTGCCTTCATATTGGCCAGGCCCTGGGTGTAGAGCACGTCAGGCGGATCGGTTTCGAGACCGAGCTTGGTGATGTCGATGTCGGGATCCGACTGGCAACCGGAGATCGAGGCGCCTGCGCTGAGCACCAGAAGCGATGCGAACAAAGCGCGCGCTGTCTTCATCATACCTTCAGATCCTGCATAACCCATTCGAAAGAACCCCACTGCTGCCGCTCTCTCCACGGCAGCCACGCCTCGCTGGCGTTTCTAGCCACAAATGTGCATCAAGAGCAACGCAATGATAAGGCATTAACGCATTTTTGTGGCAGCAGCCGCAGAATGATCGGCTTTTCAACTTCTTCCCGAGCTGTGGCGGCTAGGCATCGGTCTATTGTCGCAGACACGGCCGGACATAAAAAAACCGCCTCCGGGAAAGAGGCGGCCTGGTCTTGAGAATATGCTGGAGGTCATGCCGACCAGGGAGCGAATTCCGAAGCACTGACCGCGATCAGTTCGCGGGCAGCGACGCGCTGGCGCGGCGTCGACGTCTCGACCACTTCGTAGGCGGAGGAATCGGCGAGCAGCGCCTTCAGCGCATTGGCATTCATCTTGTGACCGCCGCGATAGGAACGGTAGCAACCGATGAACTGGACGCCGGCAAGGGACAGATCGCCGACGGCATCGAGCGTCTTGTGGCGGACGAATTCATCCTTGGCGTAACGCAGCCCTTCGACGTTGATGACGGTGTTGTCGTCCGAGATGACGACGGAATTTTCGAGTGAGGACCCGAGCGCGTGGCCCGACGCCCAGAGACGTTCGACATCGCGCATGAAGCCGAAGGTGCGGGCGCGGGAAAGCTCGGCCTTGAAGACGGCGGGCGTCATATCGCCGGCCCACTTCTGCCGGCCGATCAGCGGGCACTCGAAATCGATTTCGACTTCGAAGCGTGTACCGTCATAAGGACGGAATTCGCTCCAGGAGCCGCCATGCTCAATTCGCACCGGCTTGGTGATACGGATATAGCGGCGCTTGACGCCGAGGGAGACGAGACCGACCTGCTCGATTGCCTCGACGAAGGGCAGCGAGCTTCCGTCCATGATCGGCATTTCGGAGCCCTGCACCTCGATCACCACATTGTCGAGGCCGAGCGCATAGACGGCGGCCATGACATGCTCGATCGTCGCAACCGAATGGGCCGGCGAGAAGCCGAGCACGGTGCAGAGGTCGGTATTGCCTACCTGCGAGGAGACGGCCTTGAGTTCGGTGATGTCGCCATTGTCATGCAGGCGCTGGAAAACGACGCCGGTGTCCGATTCGGCCGGGTTCAGGGTGATCGACACTTCCGCGCCCGAATGGACCCCGGTGCCCGAAAGCGTCACGGGACGCGATACCGTCGTTTGAAAACCCAGCAAGCCAATTGCCATAAACTCTGCCTTTTATTCTTCCGTACCGGCGGTCTGTCCGATCGGCACGGTCATCGTTCATTCTGCATAAGGAGCCGTCGAAAAGACTCCCAGGGCAGTTTTCTTGCGACCATACTTACGTGCGCCGACGCTCCAATCCAAATCACTGTTTCTTTCGCTTTGTTACGAAGTCACGCGATTGAAATTGCTCGCGAATCGCAGGCTGAAAAACAGCAATGCCCGGGACCTTGATCCCGGGCATGAACGGGTGCCGAAGCACGGTATCAGTTCGACTGGCGACGCAGGAATGCCGGGATTTCCAGCTGGTCGTCTTCCTGCATCATCCGGGCCTGCGGAACCGCGCGACCTTGGTCGTCGAGGTTGCCGCGACGCGGTGCGTAGAGGCTTGCCTCCGGCGACAGCGGACGGCGCTGCTGCGAAGCGGCCGGCGGTGCTGCGGTCATATCGGCGGCAACGGCGTCGTCGTCGCGACGGCCAAGCGAATTGGTGATTCGCTTGAGGAGGCCCATCGGACCGCGCTCCTCCGCCGCATGGGCAGACGCCGGCTGCGTGCGGTGGTCGAGTTCGGCCTGGACGACCGGCGGGAAATCCTCGACCTTCGGCATGCGCATCGGTTCGGGCGCCTGACGGATGACCGGCTCCTGCCGGATCGGCTGCTGCTGGACCGGCTGGCTGATGACCGGCTGGCTCATGGCGGGCGCCGGAGCCTGCTGCTGTACCGGTGCCGGACGCATTGCCAGAGCTTCCGGTGCAGGCGCGAAGATCTTGCTCTGCGGACGGAAGGCCTCCTGCTGTGGAGCCGGCTGCTGCAGCGATGCGGCAGCACGCGGGGCCGGAATTTCGAGCTCGCGCTCCATCTCGGCTTCGCGGATGGTCTGCGCGATCGGATCCATGGCCTTCGGTGCCTGCATCACGGGGGCAGGCTGAACTGCGGCCGCTGCCGGAGCAACAGCCGCGGAGGGACGGATAACCGGCCTTGCTGCCGGCTGGAGGTTGCGTTCGGCGGCTTCGTTCATCGCCCGGTCGATGCCGGTTGCGACGACCGAGACGCGGATGATGCCTTCGAGCGATTCGTCGAAGGTGGCGCCGAGGATGATGTTGGCGTCAGGATCGACTTCCTCGCGGATGCGGGTCGCGGCTTCGTCGACTTCGAAGAGGGTGAGGTCGCGACCGCCGGTGATGGAGATCAGCAGGCCCTGGGCGCCCTTCATCGAGGTTTCGTCGAGCAGCGGGTTGGCGATCGCAGCCTCTGCAGCCTGCAGCGCGCGGCCGGAGCCGGAAGCTTCGCCGGTGCCCATCATCGCCCGGCCCATCTCGCGCATCACCGAGCGGACGTCGGCGAAGTCGAGGTTGATGAGGCCTTCCTTGACCATCAGGTCGGTGATGCAGGCAACGCCCGAATAGAGAACCTGGTCAGCCATGGCGAAGGCATCGGCGAAGGTCGTCTTGTCGTTGGCAATGCGGAAAAGGTTCTGGTTCGGAATGACGATCAGCGTATCGACAGACTTCTGCAGTTCCTGGATGCCCATCTCGGCCAGGCGCATGCGGCGCCCGCCTTCGAAATGGAACGGCTTGGTGACGACGCCGACCGTCAGGATGCCCTTGTTGCGAGCCGCCTGTGCGACAACCGGAGCAGCACCTGTGCCGGTGCCGCCGCCCATGCCGGCGGTGACGAAGCACATATGCGTGCCGTTCAGGTGATCGACGATCTCGTCGATGCACTCCTCGGCGGCCGCCCGGCCAACTTCCGGCTGCGAGCCGGCACCGAGGCCTTCGGTGACGTTGACGCCGAGTTGGATGATGCGCTCGGCCTTCGTCATCGTCAGCGCCTGCGCATCCGTGTTGGCGACGACGAAATCGACGCCCTGGAGGCCGGCGGTAATCATATTGTTGACGGCATTGCCGCCTCCGCCGCCAACGCCGAACACGGTGATGCGCGGCTTCAGCTCTGTGATGTCAGGCTTTTGCAGCTTGATGGTCATGGTACCTGTTCCTTCTCTCTCTGGCCGCATCGCCACGCCGGCCAATTACGCAATTTCAGAAGCTTTCCTTCAGCCACTGGCCCATACGGGCGATGCGGCTGTTATTTCCTCCAAGCGACATGAGCAGACCGCTCTGTGACGCATGTGTCTCCATGTCCGCGACCTGCGGATAGATCATCAGGCCGACGGCCGTCGAAAAGGCCGGACCCTTGGCCGCCGTCGGCAACCCCGAGACGCCCATCGGACGGCCGATGCGGACGTTGCGGGCAAGGATGCGCCGCGCCACATCGGCAAGGCCGGTCAGTTGGCTCGCTCCGCCGGTCAGCACGACGCGCTTGCCGACGATCGGGCTGAAGCCGGAGCGCTGGATACGGTCGCGGATCAGTTCCATCGTCTCTTCGATACGGGCCGAGACGATGCGTGAAACCAGCGCCCGCGGCACCTGCGACGGCTGGTCGCGATCGTCCTCGCCGATCGGCGGGATCGAGATCAACTCGCGCTCGTCGGAGGAATTGGAAAGGGCCGAGGCATGCACGACCTTCAGCCGCTCCGCATCCTCGATGCGGGTCGAAAGACCGCGCGCCAGGTCGGTGGTGACGTGATGGCCGCCGAGGCCGACGGCATCCGTATGAACGAGCTTGCCCTCGGCAAAGACCGAGATCGTCGTCGTGCCGCCGCCCAAGTCGATCGCCGCGCAGCCGAGCTCGACCTCATCGTCGACGAGAGCCGCAAGACCCGATGCATAGGGCGTCGCGACGATGCCCTCGACTGACAGATGCGCACGATTGACGCTGAGTTCGAGGTTCTTCAGCGCCGAGCGCTCCGCCGTCACCACATGCATGTCGACGCCGAGCGCATCGCCGTACATCGCCAGCGGATCGCGGATGCCGCGCTCGCCGTCGAGCGAGAAGCCGGTCGCCAGCGAATGCAGCACCGAGCGGTCCTGGCGCAGCGACTGCTGGCAAGCGGCCGACAGCACCTTCTTCAGATCGTTGAGTTCGACTTCCTGGCCACCGAGATCGATCGTCGCGGTATAGATGTCGCTGCCGAGGCGGCCAGCCGTCAGGTTGACGATCAGGCTCTCGACCGTCAGCCCGGCCATGCGCTCGGCCGCATCGACGGCAAGGCGGATGACGCCTTCCAATGCGTCGAGATCGGCGATGACGCCGGTCTTGATGCCGCGCGAGCGCTGATGGCCGATGCCGATGATCTCGATATTGTGCGTGCGGCCCGGCAGGATCTGGCTTTCCTCGCGCGGCGTCAGCCGGCCGATCATGCAGACGACCTTGGTCGAACCGATGTCGAGCACCGAAACGACATGTGACCGCTTCGACGAAAGCGGCTTCAGGCGCGGCAATCCGAAATGGGATGAACCGAACAAGCTCATATATTCTGCCCCGCCTTCTTCAATTCTTTCGTACGCTCCGTCACTGCCGTCTGCCTGCGGACCGCCGCCTCCGGCGTCAGCTGGATCGCGGTTCTGTCGGCCAGCCTGAGATCGACTGCGGCAATGTCCCGCTCCAGCAGTTGGTGCTCCTTGTCGAACTTCGAAAGCGTCGCCAGTGCCTGGTCGATACCGTCTTCCGGGAGCTTGACGACGACGCCGTTGTCCATATGCAGGTCCCAGCGACGCCCGGATATCCAGACATAGGCCTTCACGCGGGCCTTCACGTCGGGCCATTTCGAGAAGGCATCGTCGAGCGAAGCCGCCGCCGTTTCGGCATCGCGGCCGACGACGAGCGGCAGCGCCGAAAACTTGTTGTCCCGCAGCGGCGCAATGACGCTGCCGTTCTTCTCGATCAGGGAAAGCTCCTGCCCGTGCTGCCAGATCGCATAGGCCTGGCGCTCTTTGAGCTTCACCTCGATCGTCTTCGGATAGATCTTGCGGACCTCGACATTTTCGACCCAGGGAAGATGCGCGATCTTTCGGCGGGCGGCATCGACGTCGAGGGCGACCAGCGAGGTCGTGCCGTCAAGGCCGATCAACTGCAGGATCTCGATTTCGGAGGTTTCCGAATTGCCGGAGACCTTCACGTCCTCGATCGCAAAACCCGCGGCCGTCGTTGTCGCCTGCGCGACGGATTCCGTGTGACCGCCGAGCGACATGCCGTAAAGCCCCGTCGCGCCCAAGAAAGCGAGCGCCGAGACCGTGCCGGTATGAACAGGAATGTAGATGCGGCCGCTGCAGAGGCTGATCAGAAAGCGCGTGACCCGGCGCAGCGGACGCGGCAGCACGAACCGCTCTTCGGCTTCCATGATCGGAAGCACGGCATGATGGCTGGGGCGCCCAATCCTTTTGACTGTCAACGCAAACAAGACGCGTCCTCCACCATCCACCGGAGAAACTGACCAAATGAATAGCCGGCATGACCGGCCATTTCGGGCACGAGCGAGGTCGGGGTCATACCTGGCTGGGTATTGACTTCCAGCCAGATGATTTCGCCGTCTTCGGAGAAACGATCGTCGTAACGAAAGTCGGACCGACTGACGCCGCGACAACCGATTGCCTGATGCGCCCTTAGGGACAATGTTTGTATTTTTTGGTAAATATTCGGTGAAATTTTCGCGGGGATGACGTGTTTTGAACCGCCAGCCGCATACTTGGAGTCGTAATCATAAAAATTGTGTCCCTGCGGCACCACTTCCGTGACACCGAGGGGAGTTTCACCCATGACACCGCAGGTGAGTTCGCGACCGTAAACATAGCGCTCGACGATCACCTCTTCGCCGTAGCGCCATTCGGGCGAGCTGACGATCTGTGGCGGATGCGCCTGATCTTCGGTAACGATGACGACGCCGAAGCTCGACCCTTCGCGGACGGGTTTCACCACATAGGGCGGCTTCATCGGATGCGTCGAGGGAAAGGCGAAACGGTTGACCACCTGCGATTCGGCCACCGGAATGCCGGCGGCAGCGGCAACGAGCTTCGCCTTGTCCTTGTCCATCGCCAGCGCCGAGGCAAGCACGCCCGAATGCGTATAGGGGATTTCGAGATATTCGAGGATGCCCTGAATGGTGCCGTCCTCGCCGAACGGGCCGTGAAGCGCATTGAAGACGACATCGGGCTTCAGCGCGGCGAGTTTCTCGGAAACGTCGCGCGCCACGTCGATGCGCGTCACGTCGAAGCCCTCCGCCTCGAGGGCTTCTGCGCAAGCCTTTCCCGAGGAAAGGCTGACGGGCCTTTCCGAGGAAAATCCGCCCATCAGGACAGCGACATGCTTGCGACTCATCAACACCCCCAAAAAATAACTTCCATTTTCGAAATCGACGCTTGCGCGAAGCTGTCTGCGCCGTTTCGGGCCTTTGTCCGACCTGGGTGCATTAGAGCATCATTATGGTTAATGAAGTGTTTACTTTCGTTAACTTCGTATTGCCGCGCCCTTGATTTTTTAACCTTCTCTTCTTCGGGATTGCCAGATCGAAGACGCCGCCGATCCGCGAAAACAGAAAAACCCGCACGGAAAAACCGCGCGGGCTCAATGGGATAGCTCGCTATCTTGCAGTCAGTCGGCGTCGTCGAGGAATTTCCATACGAGCCCGCCGAGCGCTCCACCCGCAAGCGGCGCAATCCAGAACAGCCAGAGCTGCTGCAGCGCCCAGCCGCCGACGAAAAGCGCCTGGCCGGTGGAACGAGCTGGATTGACCGAGGTATTCGTCACGGGGATGGCAACGAGATGGATCAGCGTCAGGCCGAGGCCGATCGCAAGCGGCGCGAAGCCCGAAGGCACCCGGCTGCTGGTCGAACCCAGGATGATGATCAGGAAGAACATGGTCAGCAGCACTTCGATCAGCAGCGCCGAAAGCAGTGAATAACCACCCGGAGAGTGCTCGCCATATCCGTTGGCGGCAAAGCCGCCGAGTTCGAAACCCGCCTTGCCGCTGGCGATGAGATAAAGCAGCGCCGCCGCGGCGATGGCGCCGACAACCTGCACGACGATATAGGGAACGAGGCGCGCCGCCGGAAACCGTCCGGCAACTGTAAGGCCAAGCGAGACGGCGGGATTGAAATGACCGCCCGAAATGCCGCCCACGGCATAGGCCATCGTGAGCACGGTCAGACCGAACGCAAAGGCCACGCCGACAAAACCGATTCCAAGCTCGGGATAGGCCGCGGCCAGCACGGCACTGCCGCATCCGCCGAAGACCAGCCAGAACGTGCCGAGAAATTCGGCGACAAGACTCTTTTGCATGGATATTTCCTCCGCCCTCAACCAGAGGGTTAGCAATGAATCCGTTACAATTTGATTCCGGTCAAGCATGTGAGCGTCACCGTGGCAAGCCTCGCGCAAGGCAGGAAAACCCAAGGATTCGAGATGACGCCGGGGACCGCGAGCCGGTAACGCATGCGGGCAGCGTCCCCTGTAAACACTCCATGTTTTGACGTTTTCACAGACCTGAAATAGCGTTAAAACCCGCCGGCCTCCCACGGCGATTCACAAAAATACTGATTGGAATGAAAATGCCTGACGCGATCTCCGCATCGCCGACTCCTGCCTCGAACAGCACGCAAGTCAATTCTCCGGCCCGCGTCCTTATCGCCAGCCTTGTCGGCACCACCATCGAATTCTTCGACTTCTACGTCTACGCGACAGCAGCCGTCCTCGTCTTCCCGCATCTCTTCTTCCCGGCAAGCGATTCGAACGCCGCAACGCTGCAGTCGCTCGTCACCTTCTCGATCGCCTTTTTCGCCCGCCCCATCGGCGCCGTGGTTTTCGGTCATTTCGGCGACCGTATCGGCCGCAAGGCGACGCTCGTCGCCGCACTGATGACGATGGGGCTTTCGACGGTCCTGATCGGCATGCTGCCAGGCTATGATGCGATCGGCATCGCAGCACCCCTGTTGCTGGCCCTTTGCCGTTTCGGTCAGGGCCTCGGCCTCGGCGGCGAATGGGGTGGCGCCGTTCTGCTTGCCACCGAAAACGCTCCTCCCGGCAAGCGCAGCTGGTACGCCATGTTCCCGCAGCTCGGCGCGCCGATCGGCTTCATCCTCTCCTCCGGCTTCTTTCTCATCCTGGCGGAAACGATGAGCAACGAGGATTTCCTCGACTACGGATGGCGCATTCCCTTCATCGCCAGCCTCGCCCTCGTCGCCGTCGGCCTCTATGTCCGTCTGAAGATCGCCGAGACGCCGGAATTTCGCAAAGCCGTCGAAAAGCACGAGCGCGTTGCCGTACCGATCGAGGTCGTCTTCCGCGACCATCTGCGCAGCCTGATCCTCGGCACCTTCATTGCTGTGGCGACCTTCGTGCTGTTCTACCTGATGACGGTCTTCACGCTCTCCTGGGGTACGACACCTCTGGAAAAGGGTGGGCTCGGTTACTCCCGCGAGCAGTTCCTGGTCGTCCAGCTTGTCGGCGTCCTGTTCTTCGGCCTGACGATCCCGCTCTCCGGCTGGCTCTCCGACCTCTATTCGCGCCGCACCATCCTGACGCTGACGACGATTGCCATCGCCATCTTCGGCTTTTTCTACGCGACGCTGTTGACCAGCGGTCTGACCGGCGCTTTCCTGTGCTCGATCATCGGCCTCGCCTTGATGGGCTTCACCTACGGCCCGATCGGCGCTGCCCTGGCCGCCCCCTTTCCGACCACGGTGCGCTATACCGGCGCCTCGATGACCTTCAACCTCGGCGGCATCTTCGGCGCTTCGCTCGCCCCTTATATCGCCACCTGGCTCGCCACCCATTACAGCCTGGACTATGTCGGCTACTATCTCGCCGCCTCGGCAGTGATCTCGCTCGTCTGCATCCGGCTGTCGGGCCGCGAGGAAGTCTGAGCCTCGAGCAGCAAGCAAACAACAAGCCGCGACTTGCCAACGTCGCGGCTTTTTTATTGATGCCGTGAGCAGTTCCGGTTAACCGGAACACTCACGGCAAAACGGGAAAAGATCATGCGATGCCTCATTACCGGCGCAGCCGGCTTTGTCGGTGGGCCTCTCGTCGAAAGACTGCATAGAGAGCGGATATCCGAGCTCGCGGTGACGACGCGATCTGCAGCCGCCAGCTTCCCGACATCAGTGCGGCATTTCCCCATCGAGATAACAAGCGAAACCGATTGGACAGCGGTTCTCGAGGGCATTGATGTCATCGTCCATCTCGCCGCTCGTGTTCACATCATGAACGACCGCGCAGCCGATCCGCTTGCGGAATTTCGTCGGATCAACACCGCCGCCACGTTGAACCTCGCCGAGCAGGCCGCCCGCGCGGGCGTAAAAAGGTTCGTCTTCATCAGCAGCATCAAGGTCAATGGCGAGGAGAACGATCGGCCTTTCCGGCATGACGATACGCCAATGCCGATCGATCCCTATGGCATTTCGAAGCTGGAAACTGAAATCGGGCTGCATGAAATCGCCGCTCGAACAGGCATGGAAGTCGTCGTCATTCGGCCGCCGCTCGTCTATGGACCCGGTGCGAGGGGCAACTTCGCCCTGCTCGTCGGACTTGTCCGGAAGAAGATACCACTCCCCTTCGCGTCGCTGAAGAACCGCCGGACCCTGGTCGCCCTTCCAAATCTCGTTGATCTGATCATCACCGGGATGAAGCATCCGGGTGCTGCCGGCCAGACCTTTCTCGCGGGCGATGGAGAAGATCTTTCGACTCCCGGGCTTATCGAAGGGATTGCCGCAGGGCTGGGTGTCAAGCCGATGCTGCTCCCCTTCCCCCCAGCGCTGTTGCAGATGGGTGCGCGCGTCACCGGAAAGGACGCCGTCTACCAGCGTCTTTGCGGTTCCCTGCAGGTCGATATATCCCACGCCCGCGACGTGCTTGGCTGGTCGCCCGTCGTCACACCGCGCGAGGGCCTGAAGCTTGCGGTGAAGTAACCGCTACTCGCTCGTCACGCCGTGAAACGGACGCACTTCTCGGCCGGGCATGAAGACACCGAGGCGTTTGATTTCCCATTCAAGCTTGATGCCGTCTTTTTCGAAGACCTCGCGACGCACCTGTTCGCCGAGATATTCGAGATCGTAGCCGGTTGCCTGCCCCATGTTGATCATGAAGTTGCAGTGAAGCGACGACATCTGCGCTCCGCCGATGACGAGGCCGCGGCAGCCTGCCTCGTCGACCAGTTTCCAGGCCGAATGGCCGGCCGGGTTCTTGAAGGTAGAGCCGCCGGTCTTTTCGCGCACCGGCTGCACCGTCTCGCGATGGTTGCGCACGGCGTCCATCTCGGCGCGGATCTGGGCGCGCTCTTCCGGATAGCCCTCGAACAGCACCGAGGTGAAGATCAGATCTGTCGATGCGGTCGAATGCCGGTAGGAATAACCCATCTCGGCGTTGGAAAGCACATGCTTGTCGCCCTTGCGGTCGACCGCATGGACTTCGATCAGCCGCTCGCGCGTCTCGACGCCGTTGGCGCCGGCATTCATGCGCGCCGCGCCGCCGATGCCGCCGGGAATGCCGTAGAAGAAATGGAAGCCGCCGATGCCGTTGTCCATCGCCATCGCCGCGACATGTTTGTCCGGGCAGATGGCGCCGGCGAGAATGCGGTTTTCACCGGCAAGCTCGACGAAGCCGAACCCCTTGGCCGACAGGCGCAGCACGACGCCGGGAATGCCGCCGTCGCGTACCAGGATGTTGGAGCCGACGCCGACCACCGTCAGCGGCACCTCTTCCGGCAATATCTTCAGGAAGGCGACGAGATCGTCGATGTCATGCGGCTGGAACATCAGCTCGGCCAGGCCACCGGCCCTGAACCAGGTGACACGGTCCATAGGGGCATCCGGCGTGATACGGCCGCGGATATCCTTTACACCGTCTCCGAGAGACGCGAGAAGCTTTTCCCCATTCACCTGTTTCATACGGACTTTCCCGATAGGCCTTCCAGTTGCTTGGGCAGCGCCGCCGCCCAGGATGTGATGCTCCCAGCCCCCAACAGAACCACGAAATCGCCAGGCTTTGCAACCTCCGCGACCATCTGCGGCAGAAGCTCCGCCGAGCTTAGAAAGCGGGCGTCGCGATGGCCGCCGGATTTGATGCGCGAGACCAGCGACACGGAATCGATACCCTCGATCGGATCTTCGCCCGCCGCATAGACAGGTGCCAGGAAGATGCTGTCGGCATCGTTGAAGCAGGCGGCGAATTCCTCGAACAGGCTAGCAAGACGGCTAAAGCGATGCGGCTGGTGGACGGCGATGACACGCCCCTTGCAAGATTCCCGGGCGGCGCGCAGCACCGCTTTGATCTCGACGGGATGATGGCCGTAATCGTCGAATATCTGGACCCCGTTCCACTCGCCGGTCAGCGTGAAGCGACGCTTGACGCCACCGAAGGAGGCAAGCCCCTTGGCGATATCGGCGCTCGATATGCCGAGCCGGTTGGCAACGGCGATCGCCGCCGTTGCGTTGGAGATATTATGCCGTCCGGGCATCGGCATGACCAGCCCCTTGAGCTCAATCACCTGGCCGGTGCGACGGCGGCGGATTTCGACGTCAAAGATCGAGCGCGTGCCGTCGATGCGCACATTCATGAAACGCACGTCAGCCTGCGGGTTTTCGCCATAGGTGATGATCTTGCGGTCCTCGATGCGGCCGACCAGCGACTGCACCTCGGGATGGTCGAGGCACATGACGCCGAAGCCGTAGAACGGCACATTCTCGACGAATTGCCGGAAGGCGGCGCGCACAGCGTCGAAATTGCCGTAGTGGTCGAGATGTTCCGGGTCGATATTGGTGATGACGGCGACATCGGCCGGAAGCTTCAGGAAGGTGCCGTCCGATTCATCGGCCTCGACCACCATCCACTCGCCCTCGCCCATGCGAGCATTGGTGCCGTAGGCATTGATGATGCCCCCATTGATGACGGTCGGGTCAAGCCCGCCGGCTTCGAGCAGTGTGGCGACCAGCGAGGTGGTCGTCGTCTTGCCGTGCGTGCCGCCGATGGCGATCGCATTGCGGAAACGCATCAGTTCGGCCAGCATTTCGGCACGGCGCACCACCGGCAGCAGCTTTTCGCGCGCGGCGATGAGCTCCGGATTGCTCTTCTTGATCGCCGTAGAGACGACGACGACTTCGGCCTCACCCAGGTTTTCAGGCCGGTGACCGACGAACACTTCGATGCCCTTGTCGCGCAGGCGCTGGACATTGGCGCTGTCGGCCTGGTCCGATCCCTGCACCTTGTGGCCGAGATTATGCAGCACCTCGGCAATACCGCTCATGCCGATGCCGCCGATGCCGATGAAATGGACGAGGCCGATCGTCTTCGGCAGTTTCATGCGCGTGTCCTCTTGAATTCCGCAATTGTCCGTCTGGCGGCAATAGCCTCAACCATGTCGGCAAGCAAGTTCGCGGCATCGGTTTTCCCGGCGCGTTTCGCCGCCGCCGCCATGTGCGAAAGCTTTTCCGGATCGTTCATGACAGCCGTCAGGATCGCCGCGATCTTCTCCGGCGAAAGCTCCGACTGGGCGATCACCTTCGCTCCGCCGGTCGCAGCGAGTGCCGCCGCATTCGCCGCCTGGTCGTGATCGAGAGCATGCGGGTAAGGGACGAGCACGGCCGGCCGGCCTATGACGGAGATTTCCGAAACCGTGGATGCGCCCGAACGGCAGATGACGAGATGCGCCCTCGCCAGCCTCTCGGCCATGTCGGTAAAGAAGGGAGCGATATCGGCCCCCATTTCCAGCTTGGCGACGCAGCCGCTGACCATTTCCATATCCTCGGGACGCACCTGCTGGGTGATGCGCAGGCGCACGCGAAGCGCCTCGTCGAGCAGGCTGATCGCCGTCGGCAGCGCCTTGGAGAAATATTGCGCGCCTTGGCTGCCGCCGAAGACGACGAGGTTGAAGGCCTCGCCCGGATGCGACGGCGTGTAAGGCACCTCGGCCGCGGCGATGATCGCCGGGCGGACCGGATTGCCCGTCGTCACCGTCTTGTCTGGAAAGGCCGCGCCCCCCTCCGGCAAGAACCCGCCAGCGATGGCCTGCACGCGGGTTGCCAAGGCCTTGTTGGCGCGCCCCATCACGGCATTCTGCTCGTGGATCATCGACGGCACGCCGAGCCGGGTGGCGGCAAGCAGTGGCGGCACGGTGGGATAGCCGCCGAAACCGACGACGATAACGGGCCGCAGCCGCTGGATCAGCTTCTTTGCCGCCCGCATGCCGCTCCAGAGTGTCCACAGCGAACGGGCGACTGCCACCGGGTTCTTCGAGCCGATCGTCGCCGAGGGTACGACATGGATCTCTTCGGCCGGGAACTTGCCGGCATAACGTTCGGCCCGGCTGTCCGTGACGAGATGCACCGAATAGCCGCGCTCCTTCAGCTTGAAGGCCAAAGCCTCCGCCGGAAACACATGGCCGCCGGTTCCCCCGGCGGCAAGCAGCACGATGCCTTTGCTCATGGTCTTCTACTCCGCCGGCATGCCGTGCGGGACGCGGAAGAGACTCCGGTCCTGCGCGCGTTTTTCCGGTCGATGGCGCGTCAGCGCCAGAATAAAGCCGGCGGTGACGCAGATCGCCACCATGGACGAGCCACCATAGGAAATCAGCGGCAGCGTCATACCCTTCGCCGGCAGCAGTTCGAGATTGACGCCGATATTGATGATCGACTGGATGCCCATCTGCAACACCAGGCCGGCGACGGCGAAACGGTTGAAGTCATTGCGCTCGCGATAGGCATGCGAGAGGCCACGCAGCACCAGCACGGTAAACAACGCGACGAGCGCCATGCAAAAGACGATGCCGAACTCTTCGGCCGCGACCGAGAAGATGAAGTCGGTATGCGCATCCGGGATGATGCGCTTGACGATGCCCTCGCCCGGCCCCTGGCCGAACCAGCTGCCGCGGATGATCGCCTCGCGCGCCGTGTCGATCTGGAAAGTATCACCCTCGCCGGTCATGAACTTGTCTATGCGCAGCGCAACGTGCGGGAAGACGTAATAGGCGCTGAGCAGGCCCCCGGCGCCGCCGATGCCGAGCAGCATGATCCAGATCCATGGCATGCCGGCCATGAAGAACATCCCGCCCCAGACCGCCGTGGTCAGGATGGTCTGGCCGAGGTCCGGCTGCGCTATGAGAAGGGCCGCGACGATGCCGAACAGGATGATGGCAAAGAGATTGCCGGGGATCTCCGGCTGGCGCGCATGTTCGGCAAACAGCCAGGCGCAGACGACGACGAAGGCGGGCTTCATGAATTCCGACGGCTGGATGGAAAGGCCGGCAATCCAGATCCAGCGCCTACCACCCTTGACCTCCTGCCCGACGAACAACACCAGCACCATCATGGCGACCGAGATGATCAGGATCAGGATTGCGGTGCGCCGCACCTGGCGCGGCGTCAGGAACGACAGCCCGAGCATGACGCCGATCGAAGGGATCATGAAGGCCGCATGGCGCTTGACGAAATGGAAAGGCTCGAGCCCGATGCGCTCGGCGACCGCGGGAGATGCCGCAAAGGACAGCATAAAGCCGATGCCCATCAGGAAGATGAACATTGCCAGGAAGAAGCGGTCGATGGTCCAGAACCAATCGGCCAGAGGCCCACGTTCCGCGCGGCTTACCATGTCATTTCTCTCCTGTTACCGGACCGATCAGCATCGCAATCCCGTCAAGCGCTGCCACGTGGCCGACGAAGGCTTCGCCCCTGACTTCGAAGTTCTTATACTGGTCGAAGCTTGCGCAAGCCGGGGATAACATCACAGCCGAAGCAGCGCTTTCGTCGCGTTCGGCATCGGCGGCCGCATGCGCGACAGCGCGCTCCAGCGTGTCCGATATCTCGTAAGGCACGGCCTCGCCGAGCGTCGCGGCGAATTCCGCCGCCGCCTCGCCGATCAGATAGGCCTTGGCGATGCGCGGAAAATAGGGAGCGAGCGTCGTGATCCCGCCAGCCTTCGGCAGGCCGCCGGCGATCCAATAGATGCGATCGTAGCTCGAAAGAGCCGGCGCTGCGGCATCGGCATTGGTCGCCTTGGAATCATTAACGAAAACGACGCGGCCACGCTGCCCGACCGGCTGCATGCGGTGCTTCAGTCCAGGAAACGAGGCAAGGCCGGTGCGGATGTCGTCGGCGGAAATCCCGACAGCGAGGCAGGCGGCGACGGCTGCGGCGGCATTCTGCGCATTATGGCTGCCGCGCAGCGTCTGGATGCCGTCGAGATCGGCGAAGGGCAGCATGGCGCCGCCGGCGGCCTGGATGAGCTTCGTGCCCTCGGCATAGATGCCGTCGGCCACCACGTTGCGGCGCGAGATACGGACCACCTTGACGCCTGCCCGCTCGACACCGTCGGCAATCAGCGCCGAATGGCTGTCGTCGACGCCGACGATCGCGACATCGCTGCCGGCGACCAGCCTTTCCTTGATATCGGCATAATGCTGCATGGTCCCGTGACGGTCGAGATGATCGGGCGTCAGGTTGAGCAGTATGCCGGCAGACGGATCCAGTGTCGGCGCCAGATCGATCTGGTAGGAGGAGCATTCGACGACGTAATAACGCTCGGCCCTCGGCGGATCGAGCGTCAGCACGGCCGTGCCGATATTGCCGCCGAGCTGCGTGTCGTAGCCGGCGGATTTCAGGATATGGGCGATCAGCGCCGTCGTGGTCGACTTGCCGTTGGTGCCGGTTATGGCGATGAAAGGGCAATCCGGCGCATGGGCGCGGCGCTCGCGCACGAAGAGTTCGACGTCGCCGACGATATCGACGCCGGCCGCACGGGCAAGATCGACGGTCCAGTGCGGCTTCGGATGGGTGAGCGGCACGCCGGGCGACAGCACGAACAGCGCCTGCTGGCTCCAGTCGATGTTGTGCAGGTCTTCCGTCCTGATGCCTTCGGCAGCGGCCTTGGCGACACTGTCGGGATTGTCGTCCCAGGCGGTCACCTCGACACCACCTGATACCAGCGCCCGGGCGGTGGCAAAGCCGGAGCCGCCGAGCCCGAAGAGCGCGACCTTCCTGTCCTTGAGCGTCGTGACCGGGATCATCGCTGCCTCACCGGAGCTTCAGCGTCGAAAGGCCGAGCATCGCAAGGCCGACGGCGACGATCCAGAAGCGGATCACCACCTGGCTCTCGGTCCAGCCCTTCTTCTCGAAGTGATGATGGATCGGCGCCATCAGGAAGACACGCCGGCCGGTCATCTTGAAGAAGCCGACCTGGATGATGACCGACAGCGTCTCGATGACGAAGAGGCCGCCGATGATTGCCATGACGATCTCATGCTTGGTGGCGACGGCGACGGTGCCGATCGTGCCGCCGAGTGCCAGCGACCCCGTGTCGCCCATGAAGATGGCGGCCGGCGGCGCGTTGAACCAGAGAAAGCCGAGGCCGGCACCGATGACGGCGCCAAGCACGACGGCAAGTTCGCCGGTGCCGGGCACGAAATTGATCTGCAGGTAGTTCGCAAACACCACATTCCCGGCGAGATAGGCGATGACGCCGAAGGAGGCGGCGGCGATCATCACAGGCACGATGGCAAGCCCGTCGAGACCGTCAGTCAGGTTGACGGCATTGCCGGCGCCGACGATGACGAAGCCGCCGAAGACGACGAACATGATGCCGATATTGATCATGAAGTCCTTGAAGAAAGGAAAGGCGATCGAGGAGCCGAAAGTCGAGCCGGCAATCCCCGAGGCAAGGGCGGTGCGCATCATGAAATAGACGGCGATGCCGGCGATGACGAATTCGATGCCGAGACGCGCCTTGCCGGAAAAGCCCATGTGGCTCTGCTTCGTTACCTTAAGATAATCGTCGTAGAAACCAATCGCACCGAAGCCCAGCGTCACCAGCAGCGTCGCGACGACATAGACGTTGGAAAGATCGGCCCAGAGCAGCGATGCGCCGACGATGCCGGCGAGGATCATCAGCCCGCCCATGGTCGGCGTGCCGGCCTTCTTGAAATGCGTCTGCGGCCCGTCGGCGCGGATCGGCTGGCCCTTGCCCTGCCGGATGCGCAGCGAATTGATGATCGTCGGCCCGAACAGGAAGACGATCAGTGCTGAGGTGAAGAGAGCAGCCCCCGTGCGGAAGGTAATATATCTGAACAAGTTCAGAAATTTGAAATATTCCGACAGTTCGACAAGCCAGATCAGCATTCAGGGCCCCTTGTTTACCCGATCAAAATTCGCGTTGCGTGTCGGCAAATGGCGGGAACTTGTCAAGGAGCGCGGCGACGATCTTGCCGAAACCGATGCCCAGAGACGATTTCACCATCAACACGTCGCCTGGCGCGACCGAGTTCAATACATAGTCCGTCAATTCGTCCGTGTTCTCGCGATATTCGACATGGACGCTTTCCGGCAACGATTCCTTCAGCGCAGCCATCTCCGCTCCTGCGAGCCAGACATGCTCGATGCCGGCAGCAAGCAGCGGCACGGCAAGGTCGGTATGGACCTTCTGCGCATAGTCGCCCATTTCCAGCATGTCGCCGAGCACGGCGATACGGCGTCCGCGGCCGGTCGGCTCGGAGGCCGCCAGCAGCGCGATCGCCGCGCGCATCGAGGCCGGATTGGCATTGTAGCTCTCGTCGATCAGCGTGAAGCTGCCACTCCCGATCGAAAGCCGGTGGCGCTTGCCCCTGCCCTTTTCCGGCTTCAGCGTCGCAAGCGCTTCGATCGCCTTCTGCATATCGGCGCCGACGATCTTGACGACGCCGAGCGCTGCGAGCGCATTCTCGGCGATATGGCGTCCCGGCGCGCCGAGCGCAACTTCCAGCGTCTCGCCGCCGATCGTCAGCCACAGCGTCGAATTCTCGTCGGAGCCGTTGAATTCTGCGAGCCGGAATTCGGCCTTGGCATGCTGGCCGAAAGAATGGATATGCTCGATACCGAGCGACTGCGCCGTGCGGTCGAGGAAATTGAACTGGTCGTTGTCGCGGTTGAGCACGACATGGCCGCCGGGTTCGAGCCCCTCGAAGATCTCGGCCTTGGCGGCGGCGATTTCCTTGATGTTCTTGAAATTGCCGAGATGCGCTGGCGCGATCGTCGTGATGATGGCGACATCGGGACGGATCATCGCCACCAGCGGCCGAACCTCGCCGGGATGGTTCATTCCGACTTCGAAGACGCCGTAATCCGTATCCTCAGGCATGCGCGCCAGCGTCAGCGGCACGCCCCAGTGATTGTTGAAGGAGGCGACGGAGGCGTGCACCTTGCCGGAGGGAGCCAGCACATGCCGCAGCATTTCCTTCGTGGTCGTCTTGCCGACCGATCCGGTCACTGCGATGATCCGGGCCTTAGAGCGCTCGCGCGAGGCAAGGCCGAGCCTGCCAAGTGCCGCCAGCACATCTTCCACGACGATCATCGGCACCGTCAGGCGACCCATGGCGGGAAGTCTCGCCTCGCTGACGACGAGAAGGGAAGCGCCGTTCGCCATCGCCATCGAGGCGTAGTCGTGACCGTCGACGCGGTCACCCTTGATCGCGAAGAAGGCTGCGCCTGGAGTAGTCGAGCGGCTGTCGATGGAAATGCCGGTGATGCCTTCGGGCAGCGTGCCGAAAGGGCGCCCCGCCATCGCTGCGATCATGTCTTCCGTCGTCCAGAGCCAGCTCAAGATTTCAACTCCTCCAAAGCCCTGCGCACCTCCGCATGATCGGAGAACGGCAGGGTGACGCCGTCGATCGTCTGCCCTTCCTCATGCCCCTTGCCGGCGACAATCAGCGTATCGCCGGATCTCAGCATGCTGACCGCTTCGCGGATCGCCGAGGCGCGATCGGCGATTTCCGCGGCACAGGCCGCCGCCGCCATGATCTCCGCCCGGATCGAGGCCGGTTCCTCCGAACGCGGATTATCGTCGGTGACGATGACGACGTCGGCAAGACGGCAGGCGATTTCGCCCATGATCGGCCGTTTGCCGCGGTCACGGTCGCCGCCGCAGCCGAAAACGACGATGACGCGGCCGGTGGTGAAGGGCCTGACAGAGCCCAGCACGTTTTCCAGCGCATCCGGCTTGTGGGCGTAGTCGACATAGGCGAGCGCGCCATCTTTTGTATGGCCGACAAGTTCGAGACGGCCGGACGCGCCGACGAGCTTCTCGAGCGCGGCCATCGCAACCTTCGCCTCAACACCGGTCGACATGGCAAGCCCTGCTGCGACCAGCGCGTTGGCCACCTGAAAATCGCCGGCCAGCGGAATGTCCACCTCGAAGATCTCGCCGCCGATATGGATCTCGGCCATCTGCTTGTGGCGGAAGTGCTCGACGCGCTTCAACGAGAGGTAATCGCCCTTTCGCCCGACGGTACGAATGTCATGACCGGCATCGGTCGCGGCCTTGATCGCCTGCGCGGACCACGGATCGTCGGCAAAGATCACCGCCGGCGATCCCTTCGGCAACAGCGTATCGAAAAGCCGCATCTTGGCGGCCATATAGGACTCGACGGTCGGATGATAATCCATATGGTCGCGGCCGAGATTGGTGAAGGCGGCGGCGGCAAGCCTGACGCCGTCGAGCCGGCACTGGTCGAGACCGTGGCTGGAAGCTTCCATCGCGGCATGTGTCACGCCTTCTCCGGCGAGTTCGGCCAGCAGCTGGTGCAGAGACACCGGATCGGGCGTCGTCAGCGAGCCATATTCGTTGCGCGTCGGCGAGACGACGCCCGTCGTGCCGATCATCGCGGCCGTGTGGCCCGCATACGCCCAGATCTGCCGGGTGAAAGAAGCGACCGAGGTTTTGCCGGCCGTGCCGGTGACGGCGACCATGGTATCGGGCTGCTTGCCGTGGAAACGCGCGGCGGCGATGGAAAGGAAACGGCGCGGCTCCTTGACCGCAAACACGGGGATCGAAGCATCGATGGCTTGGGAGGCGATCGCGACGGCAGCGCCACGGCCGGCGGCATCCACGATGAAGCCCGCGCCGTCGGCCTTGGTGCCGGCGACCGCGACGAAGACATTGCCCGGCGCCACCTTGCGGCTATCCGAAGACAGGCCTGAAATATCAAGCAGCCCTGCCGGGCCTTCGAGCTGTGCTTCAAGTTCCGGAAACTGATCTCCGGCCAAGTCTCGCAATTTCATCGAATGCACTTTTCTCTCTTGAAGCCGGTTCACCCCTCGCGAATCGGCGTCGATATTCATTCACACTCAATAAGACACCAGCAAGGCCGATCCGCCCTCCCCGAATTTCGGCTCGATGCCGAGAATGGGAGCCGCACGGCTGATGATCTCGCGGGCGATCGGACCGGCGGTGCCGGCGGAGATCGTTCCGCCATAGGCTTTCTCGCCGGTCTTCGGCTCGTCGCAGAAGGTGATCACGGCATATCTGGGATCGTTGATCGGGAATGCGGCGATGAAGGAATTGAAATTCAGGGTTGCCGAATACCGCCCGTTCACCACCTTATCTGCCGTGCCGGTCTTGCTGCCGACGCCAAAGCCCGGCACGCGGGCGACACGCCCGGAACCCTTGTAGCCGTTGAAGTCGAGCAGATAGCGGATCTCGTCGCTGGTGGTCTTCTTAATGACCTGCGTGGCGATCTCATCGGCCTGTTCGCGGGTGCGCGGCAGGAATGTCGGCTCGATCAGCTTGCCGCCATTAACGAGAGCAGCAGCCGCCACCCCTGTCTGCAGCGCCGTCGTCGAAACGCCATGGCCGAAGGAAATCGTGATCGAATTGATCTTCTTCCAGACGCGCGGCTGGCTCGGCATCTTCACTTCGGGCAGTTCGGTCTGCATCTTCGTCAAGAGCCCGAACTTGGTCAGGTATTCCTTCTGCGCGTCGATGCCGACGATGTCGATGACGCGCGCCGTACCGATATTCGAAGAATACTGGAAAATCTCGGGAACAGTCAGCCAGCGGCGCTGCCCGTGAAAATCGTGGATGGTGAAGCCGCCGATATAGATCGATTTGCTGGCATCGAAACTGTCGGTCATCTTCACCTTGCCGCTATCGAGCGCCATGGCCAGCGAAAAGGTCTTGAAGGTCGAGCCCATTTCGAAGGTGCCGTTGGTCATCCGGTTGAGCCAACCCTCCTTGGCGCCTTCCTGCGGATCGTTCGGATCGAAATCCGGCGCCGATGCCATCGCCAGCACTTCCCCCGTATGCACGTCGATGACCGCGGCACCAGCGCCCTTGGACTGGAAGTTGGTGACGGCATTGACGACCGCGTCCCGGACGATGTTCTGCACGCGCAGGTCGATCGAAAGGCGCACCGGCTCGAGCGGCTGGTCGCTGGTCATGCCGACGGAGGCGAGATCGGCAAGCCCCTGGTCGTCGATAAATTTCTCCATGCCTGCAACACCGCGGTTATCGATGTTGACGTAACCGAGGATGTGCGCGGCGGTCGCCCCGCCCGGATAGAAGCGGCGTTTCTCCGGCCGGAAACCGATACCGGGAATGCCGAGCGCCAGGATCTGGCTCTGCTGCTTCGGCGTCAGTTGCCGGCGCAGCCAGGCGAAATGCGAGGTCTTGACCGAGAGCTTCTTGTAAGTGTCCCTGACGTCGAGCTCGGGCAGCACCGTTGCAAGCTTCTCGACCGCCTCGTCGGCGTCGACGATCTTGTTCGGCTCGGCAAACAGCGAGACGGTGCGGATGTCGGTCGCCAGCACCTCGCCGTTGCGGTCGAGAATGTCGGGCCGCGAAGCCATCAGCCGGTCGGGCGGCAGAATGCTGGAGACGACCTCCTGATCCTTCATCGCATATTCGACGAGACGACCGCCGATGACGGCGTAGACGCCCATGAAACCAAGGATCAGCAGGCCGACGCGGCTTTTTGCCTGCCCTGATTTCTTCTTTCGCGATCCCTCGATCGCCAGGCCGGCGGGGGAAGGACCGCCGAACCGGTTATAGACGCCGGCGGAGAAATGCGCCTGGCTCTTCAATACCATGATGCGGGAAAGAAACGACATTATTCCTCCACCGATCCGGTTTCGATCTGGTCTGCATCCTCTGCCTCGCCGCGTGGCGCAGGCATCGGAATGGGCTGCGCCTTGGCGGTGGCTTGCGCGCCCTTGGTGTCTGGTGCGCCTTTGGCGCTGGCCACGGTCGCGCCTTTGGCGCTGGCCACGGTCGCGCCTTTGGCGCTGGCCTTAGCCTCCGTCACGTCAGGCACGGGAACCTCGGATTTCAGCATCGGCAATTCCTTGGCATGCACGAGCGCCGTCGATTCCGTCGGCTGCAGCTTCAATTCTTCATTGTAGGCTTTGACCAGCCGCTCCAGCCGGTTCGGCTGCGATTGCAGCGCCCAGTCGGCCTTGAGAAGGTCGATCGTGTCCTTCTCGAGCTTGATCTCGGCTTCGAGGCGATGAACCTCCTCGAGCTTCAATTCGGCGCGGTGCTTGATCGTGTAGGTCACGGCGGCGGTGGCCGTCATGACGCCGATGAGCACGAGATCGAACGTCTTCAGCATATCAACCTCCAAGCTTTCCGAGACTGGCAAGATTGGGAAACCCGAAGAGTGACATATCCGCGGCTTCGGCGGCGGCTTCCGTCCTCAGGCCGGCGCGCAGCTTGGCGGAGCGGGCGCGCGGATTGATCTTGGCCTCCGCCTCGCTTGCCGAAACCATCGGCTTGCCGATCGCCGCAAAGGTTGCCGCCCGCTCATGCGCGACCGGCAGATGCCGCGAGCCCGACGCCTTGCCGGCGCGATCGGAGAAGAATTTCTTGACGATGCGGTCTTCGAGCGAATGAAAGGTGACGGCGACGAGCCGCCCGCCGGGTTTCAGCGCCGCTTCCGCCGCAAACAGCGCCTGCGCCAGTTCGCCGAGCTCGTCGTTGACGAAGATGCGCAATGCCTGGAAGACCCGCGTTGCCGGATGGATCTTGTCCTTCATCTTGCGCGGTGTAACGAGCTCGATGAGACCGGCGAGATCGCGGGTCGTTTCAAATGGCTTTTCGGCGCGGCGCTTCTCGATCGCATGGGCGATGCGCGGCGCCTGGCTTTCCTCGCCGAGAAAATGGAAGATGCGGATGAGATCGGCGACCTTGGCGCGGTTGACGACATCGGCGGCCGAAACGCCCTCGGCCGACATGCGCATGTCAAGCGGTCCATTCTTCTGGAAGGAGAAGCCACGCTCAGCCTCGTCGATCTGCATGGAGGAGACGCCGATATCAAGCACGACGCCGTCGAGCCCGCCTTGCGGCGCATGATCGGCAAGATGCGAGAATTGCGAATGAACAAGCTTGAAACGACCGCCATGGGCGGCGACCATCGCTTGGCCAGCCGCAATCGCCGTCGGATCGCGGTCGAGCGCAATCACCTCGGCGCCGGCAGCAAGGATGGCCGAACTGTAACCGCCCGCACCGAATGTACCGTCGAGGATGAGCTTGCCGGGCGCAGGCGCCAATGCCGCAAGGACTTCAGCGAGAAGAACAGGAATGTGACGAACCGGTCCGCCACCGGCATCAGTTGAACCTCCGCCAGGATTCGCCACCATTCCGTTCCCTCGTTCTTTCAGGAACGCTTGCCCGCCAGCTTGCGCTCCCCTCGTGCCTGCGCCTGTGCGGCCACAAAAGCCTGCGGCTGCCAGAGCTGAAAATGATCCGCCCGACCGACGAAGGTCACTTCGTCCGAGATGCCGGTGAAGCCGCGAATGAAATCCGTGACCATCAGCCGCCCCTCGGCGTCGAGCTTCATGAAGACCCCGCCTCCATGAATGAGAAGCGACATCTCGTTCGCATCCGGCGAAAACGGATCCTCCGCAGCAATCTGCCGTTCGAATCTTTCGAGAAGATCCGGACCGCCGACGCTGATCGCCGGAAACACAAAGTCCTGGAAGCAATAGAGCTCCTGAACATTGCGCTGCGCCAGCACGGAACGGAACGCCGAAGGCACGGAAACCCTGCCCTTGGCATCGATCCTGTTGGTCGCGTTCGAAAGGAAGCGGCTCATGACACGAAACATCCGTTCCCGCAGGGATCCGGACCAAAAGACGCCCGAAACTCCCGATATCAGGCACAGCTTCGCAAGCCGGATGAGCAAAAACCCCTCCGACGCTTCCGGAGAGGAAGACGCCTTTGCTTTGCGATGAATGGGCAGGTGATTGCCCTGGTGCAGTGCGCATTTGGGATAGCATGGGACCATATGGGCGTCAATGGGATGCGGCCATTTTGCAGTGGACGCATGATCAAAAATTTATAACCCGTTAAGTTTAACAAAGGGTTAGGATCACTCTCTCGCAAGAGGCGCGCAACCACGTTTCCGCAAAAAGAATTTCCGCCGGAGGGGTGCATCAGCGCCCGCTTGAAAGCGTTCGATTCCAGTGACTTATCTCGAAACGATCTCTGGATTCGGGGTTTTGTCGCGCCACAAGAGTTAATCGCCAGTTGGCCTGTAAGCCGGGTTCTGTATGGCTCCGGCGTGAACCGGAACGTGGCAGCCATTCCTCTGGGACAGCGTTCGCACGCTGCCTCACGCAACCCACCCGGATAACTGGCCTGGAAACCGGCCGGAAGGCCTTTCGGCCCGCCACGTCATCCCTATTCGGTCTTGCTCCCGGTGGGGTTTACCGTGCCATTTCCGTTGCCGGACATGCGGTGGGCTCTTACCCCACCCTTTCACCCTTACCTGTCATGACAGGCGGTTTGCTTTCTGTGGCACTTTCCCTGAGGTCGCCCTCGCCGGACGTTATCCGGCACCGTGTTTCCGTGGAGCCCGGACTTTCCTCACCCTACCGCCTTTCGGCATTGGTAAAGCGCGGCTGCCCAGCCAACTGGCAGGGCTCCCATAAACGAGAGAGATCGCAATTGCTATCGAAATAAATGATATCACCTAGAGCAATTCCAGCAAAACTGCGCAGCGGTTTTGCTGCCGGAATTGCGTAAGAATAAAAACAGGGAGCACTTCCGTGATTCGGAGAAAAACGGAAATGCTCTAGCGAAATTGCGGTGTGAAATCCGTCGAGTAGCCCTGTTCGCCGATTCCGCCTGACAAAAGCAGCTCGGCCCCAAGCCGGCCGATTTCGTCCGAGCTCTTGGCCGACGTGCCGGCGCAGCCCGTCAACACCGCGATCTCGGGCGATGAGCTATAGCCGATCATCGGATAGCCGCTTTCCGTAAACGACACGACGCAGGCGGCCGTTGAAATCGAAAGCGGCACGATATCGGGCAAGAGACCTTCAACGATGCGTTTGAGATGCGCGCGCACCGTATCGCGCCCCTCGGTCTTGAACCATGCGCGCATGTCCGTGTCGCCGTTGAGCGCCAGATCGTCAGGATCGCCGCCGATCTTCAGGTGGAATTTGCCGTCGGGATAGCGGATCGGCGGCAGCAGGTAGATTTCGATGCCGGGCGCCCTGAGAATGAGTGACGGCATCGTGGCTAGGCGCGCCGCATCGGCATCGCTTACCTCGAAAAGCGTCACGGTCCGGGCATAAACCGTCATGGCAACGGGCTGTGGCAACAGATTCTCCGCAATGGAAAATCCGCCTGCCGCCAGCAGCACCTTTTCAACGCGATAGGTCAGGCCACCGGCCGTCTCAACGACAGCCGATCCACCTTCGCTGCGGATCGAAACGACATGATCGCGGATGACAGTGGCGCCTGCCTTTTCCGCCAGCAGCGATTGGGCTTTCACAAGCTTGCGCGGACTGATGTGGCCGGCCCCCCTCGCCTCGAAGACGCCCGTGCCCCCATCGGGAAAGGCGAAGAAGGGAAAGGCAGCCTTCAGCCCCTGCTCGTCGAGCAGGCTGGCCTCGACGCCGAGCGAAACGGCAGCCCGCCGGGTCTTCTCGATATAATCGCCGCCCGTCGGCGCCACGACGACGCAGCCGACCTCGCGATAGAAATCGATGCCGCTGTCGCGGGCGATCTCGCCATAACGGCTGATCGAACGGTTGGCGAGCAGCGCCCAGTTGCGGTCGGGATCGATGGTACGGGTAATGCGCCCCTCGTCGTAATGGCTGGCGAAGACGCCCTGATGCGCCTTGCGGTCGGTAGGCTCGTCCGGCCCGATCACCGCGACACCATCCGCTTGCCGCGCCAGATGCCGCGCCGCCGCTGCCCCCATCAGCCCACGGCCGACGACAATATATTTGAAATCGACTGCCATGCAGCCTCCTCTAAACAATACAGTGCATCTTTTCAGACGCGCAAAAGACGCTGTAACACTTTGAATTGCTGAATAATTCCTGAAATAAATCCGATTTATGGAATCATGCAGCAGCGAAGACGGGCATCAACTCGCCACCAAAATCCTCATCACCGAGCCGTCCTTCCGCAAGAAGCACCGCTCCCAACCGCCCGAGTTCGTCGGAGGATTTTGCCGCGACAAAATTGCCGCCGGTCAGCACCGCGATGCGTGGCGACTGCGTAAATCCGGCATAGGGATAACCGGTCGGCGTGAAATTCGCCACGCAAGGCGCTGAGGTGACCGGGCAACCGGCAAGCTCCGGCATCAGTTGCAGGGCGACACCCGAGAGATGCTCACGCTCGGCAGCACTGCCGTCGGAACGGAACCACGCGCCGGCATCCTCCAGCCTGCCGAAGAAAAGCGCCTCGGTGTCGCCACCGAGTTTCAGATAGGTCTTGCCGTCGGGATAACGCACCGGCGGCAGGATATAGATGTGATCCTCTTCCCGGTCACCGAGCACGATCGTCGACGGCATATCGCCGAAGATCGCCATCTCGCGTTCGCCGATCTCGTAGAAGGCGACCGTTCGCGCCATGACCCTGATATCGACGGGACGCGGCAGCAGGGCATGGAAATTACTGAAACCGCCAGCGGCGACCAGCACGCGCTCGGCGCTGTAGCTTCTGTCGCCGGCCGTTACCTCGACATGAGAACCCGCATCACGCACCGATGTTGCGGTCGCCTCGATCAGCGAGACGCCGCCCTGTTCGGCAAGCTTTGCCTGCGCGCGCACCAGCGCCCGCGGGTTGATGTGGCCGGCGCGCTTGCGCTCGAAATATCCTGTGAAATCGGGATCGACGGCAAGATAGGGAAAACGTTGGCCGAGTTCCGACGGCGCGATGATCTCGATATCGCTGCCGAGCGTCCGGCCAACCGTCAGCGCCCTTTCGATATAGTCCTGCTCGCTCTCTGGCGCTGGACCGGCAAAGAGGCAGCCGACCTCCGAATAGAAGGAGATGCCGCTCTTTGCCTCGATCTCTCGGTAGCGGTCAAGCGCGCGGGCGGCGAAGGCTCCCCACGCAAGATTGCCGTCGAAGGTGCGGGTGATGCGCGCTTCGTCGTAATGGCTGGCGAAGACGCCGTGATGGGCCTTGCGCTCCTCCGGCTCACGCGGGCCGATCAGTGCAACGCCGTCGGCCATCGAGGAGAGATGCCGTGCGGCGGCTGCACCCATCATGCCGCGTCCGATGATGATGAACCTGAAATCGACTGCCATATCCCACCTCGCTAAATTCCAGCGATACCATGGCAATCATTTTGAATCATCCAGCTTGTCAGGGATAATCGCTTCAGGCTCAGAGCATTGCCAGAACCTTGCCGCAATAGGACTTGGACACCGGGTTCATGCGCGTGGCGCCATGGCCGGCATTGTATTTGAGGATGGTGTTGCAGGTCTCGCCACCACCGAGATCATGGGCGGCAGCCAGATATTTCATGCCGTACTTGATGTTCGTTTCCGGATCGAACAGGCCCTTGGCGCTGCCGGAATAGCCCATCATGCGGGCAGTTGCAGGCTTTATCTGCATCAGGCCGATTTCACCGTGGCTGCCGCGCGCATTCGGATTGAAATTGCTTTCGATGCGGATGACCGCGGTCGCAAGCGCAACCGGTACATCATATTGGTTCGCATATTTGCTGATCAGTGCGGAATAGGAATTGCCGGAAACAATGGCGACGGCATAACCGCTCTGGCGCTCGACCGTCTTCAGCGGGCGTTCCGCCGTCTTGAGCGGACGCTTCGCCGACTTGACCGAACGCTCCGCTTTCTTCAACGGACGCTCTGTCTTCTTCGAAGGACGCTCGACTTTCTTCACCGACGCATCGGCTCGCACACCCCAATCATTCGCAAAGGCAAAGCTATTTCCCGCCAGCACCATGCCAACGCATGTTGCAGCAACAACAATCAGTTTTCTCATGTAGTCTTGAACACTCCGACCCAAAGAATTTCCGGACGGCGCGCCTCGCTGTCATAATGAATACCAGATCAAGGATCGATCGGAATTCACGGTAATTCTTATCATTTCACATAGCGCCCGTGGTTTAACTCGAAAACAACCCCGAGCACCCCTTGGCGGACGTTCTTAGACCATCGCAATGAGGAGATAATAGGGAAATGATGTGGCAGGCCGAATTTCGCGCTGCAGTGCGAAATTCGGCGTTTCAGCAATTGTCGAGGAATCAGGAATAACGCGGCAAAGCCGACAGCAGCCGGTGCAACGTGTCGATCGTCGAGAAATCGGCGATGCCATCTATCCGTTCGGGCCGAAAATGCCGCTGGAAAGCTTCCACGTCGCCTGCCGTTTTTTCGGAGAATTCGCCCGTGATTTCAGTGCCGTAACCATAGAGCGACAGCATCGACTGCAGCGCCTCGACAGGCTGGCCTGTATCGCCGCGCTGGAAGAAGCGCCCGCCGGTGATCGTTGCCGGCTCGACCCAGTGCCCGATGCCAGCCCGGTGGAGCTCGGCCCAGGGAAATTTCTCGCCCGGATCGACCTTGCGGATCGGGGCGACATCGGAATGCCCGAGCACCCGTTCCGGCACGATCGACCAACGTTTGACACAGTCGCGACACAATTCAATGACCGCGGCGATCTGCTCTTTCGGATAATCAGGGAGCCCGCCGGGGTGGCCGGCATTGGCGATCTCGATGCCGATCGACAGCGAATTGATATCGGTCTCGCCGTGCCAGTTGCTTTTTCCCGCATGCCAGGCACGCCGCATTTCCGGCACGAGCTGCACCACCTCGCCATTCTCATGCACGAAATAATGGCTGGAAACCTGGCTCTCGGCGCGAGAGAGCCAGTCGAGCGCACCATCTGCCGTCGGCATGCCGGTATAGTGCAGCAGGATCATGTCGGGACGGCGCCCGTCCGCCCGCTCGCCATGGTTCGGCGAAGGCTGCACACGCGCGCTTCTGCAGTCGGCCTCGAAAGAGGTCATGCTGCGCGGCGTTCCTTCTCGATCGCCTCATAGGCCGCGTTCAGCGCCGCCATGCGCTCATTGGCGATCACATGGAATTCCTTCGGCACGCCACGCGAGATCAACCGATCGGGATGATGTTCGCTGACGAGGCCGTGGTAACGGCGGCGGATGGTCGGGAAATCATCCGAAGGCGAGACGCCGAGCACCTTGTAGGGATCGCCGCCGGACGAGACGTGGCGGGCGGCAATCTGCTCGAAGCGGGTCTCGCTCATCTGAAAGATCTCGCCGATATGGCGCAGGAAATTCAGTTCCTTTTCGTGAATCAGCCCGTCGGCCTTGGCGATGTGGAAGAGGCCGTCGAGCACGTCTTCCAACACTGGGCAATTGGCCGCACAGGTAACGCAGAGCGTGGAGAGCCGTTCGGCATAGGCTTCGTAGCCGGCGACGTCCTGCCGCGCGAGGTTGTAAAGCCTGGCGACATTTTTCGCCTGATCCTGCGGAAACTCGAAGATTTCGCGGAAGGCTTCGACCTCCTTCTCGCTGACGATGCCGTCGGCCTTGGCCATCTTGGCCGACAGAGCGATGATCGCCACGGAGAAAGCCACCTTACGCCGGGTCTCGGGATCGCCTTCAAAAACCGTGCGGATAGCCTCGACCACCGCAGACAGCGCATTGCCTGCGGTATTGCCAATGGCATTCAACAGTTTTTCCCAGAAGGACATCGAAAATCTCACACACTTGTCAACTTATAGAGAAACAGCTTGACCAAAGAATCGTAGCCTTTGCAAGGCGACTATTGGTCGTAGGGCCGAACACAGTTTTCACGATTTGGTAATTGTCGCACCGCAGCAAACGATTCATCACGCCCACTTTCATCTCGCATGAGGGCATGGCCGGCGGTCGCCGGCATTGCCCTGGCACCTGGTTCCAGCGCGCGCGACGGAAATTTCCATGGGAACTCCCGTCGCGTAGACCGGGCCTGAAACGATTATATCAGCACTTCCCGTCGCCTTAGCGGTCCGACACGGCAGAGTGGCGCATTTTTCGTAAATTCTTTACTTTACAGGGCCCTTTCCCTGCCGCATCCATGCGCTAGCTAACGCTGCCGCACCGAAACACCGTAGGAGGGATCATGGCCAAACAGAAAGTCGCAATGCTGACCGCCGGAGGCCTGGCGCCCTGTCTTTCATCCGCCGTCGGCGGCCTCATCGAACGCTATAGCGACGTGGCGCCCGAGCTCGAAATCGTCGCCTACAAATCAGGCTACCAGGGTGTGCTCCTCGGCGACAGCATCGAGATCACCCCAGCGATACGCGAAAAGGCGCCGCTTCTGCACCGCTACGGCGGCTCGCCGATCGGCAATAGCCGCGTCAAGCTCACCAATACCGCCGACTGCGTCAAGCGCGGCCTGGTCAAGGAAGGCGAGAACCCGCTGCGGATCGCCGCCGAACGACTCGCCAATGACGGCATCACCATTCTCCACACGATCGGCGGCGACGACACCAACACCACGGCCGCCGATCTTGCCGCCTACCTCGCCGCCAACGGCTACGATCTCACCGTCGTCGGCCTGCCGAAGACTGTCGACAACGACGTCGTGCCGATCCGCCAGTCGCTCGGCGCCTGGACGGCCGCCGAAGTCGGGGCGCATTTCTTCGACAATGTCGGCAACGAACAGACGGCCGCCCCCCGCACCCTCGTCATCCATGAAGTCATGGGCCGCCATTGTGGCTGGCTGACGGCCGCCACCGCCCGCGCCTATCTCCAGCGCACCAGCCGCAACCAGTACGTCGACGGCCTGATGATGGACGCGCACCTGAAGAGCATCGACGCCGTCTACCTGCCTGAGATGGCCTTCGACCTCGACGCCGAGGCCGCCCGCCTGAAGGAAAGCATGGACCGTAACGGCCACGCCACGGTCTTCGTCTCGGAAGGTGCCTGCCTCGACGCCATCGTCGCCGAGCGCGAAGCCGCCGGCGAGACCGTCAAGCGCGATGCTTTCGGCCATGTGAAGATCGACACGATCAATGTCGGCGCCTGGTTCCAAAAGCAGTTCGCCAATCTCCTCGACGCCGAGCGTTCCCTCGTGCAGAAATCGGGCTATTTTGCCCGCTCGGCCCCCGCTAACGCCGATGACCTGAGGCTGATCCAGAGCATGGTCGATCTCGCCGTCGAAAGCGCGCTCAATAAAGTCTCCGGCGTCACCGGCCATGATGAAGGCCAGAACGGTAAATTGCGCACTATAGAATTCCCGCGCATCAAGGGCGGCAAGGCTTTTGACCTTTCGACGGCATGGTTTGCCGAAGTCATGGACAATATAGGCCAGAAATACAAAGAAGCGTGATTGACGGATGGTTAATATGATGTCTTTGCTTGTTCCTGAGGAATAGGAGGAGACACCATGTCACTTGAAGCTTGGCTCGCTTTTGCGGCCGCATCCGCCATCATGCTGGCCATACCGGGGCCGACGATACTGCTCGTCGTTTCCTATGCGCTCGGTCATGGACGCAGGACGGCGTTCGCGACGGTGGGCGGCGTGGCGCTTGGTGACTTCACGGCGATGACGGCTTCCCTCTTCGGTCTCGGCGCCGTTCTGGCCGCCTCCGCGACCCTCTTCACTGTCTTGAAGTGGATCGGCGGCGCCTACCTGATCTGGCTGGGAATCAAGCTCTGGCGGGCTCCCATCATTGGCGAACCGGTTGCCGACAACGACAACCTGCCGGAGGAGAAGTCCCTCAAGATCTTCCTCCACGCCTATGTCGTCACCGCCCTCAATCCGAAGAGCATCATCTTCTTCGTCGCCTTCGTGCCGCAGTTCCTCAATCCGGCCCTGCCCTTCGTCGGGCAGATGGCGATCATGGAAGCGACTTTCCTCGTGCTGGCGATCCTCAACGCTTCCACCTACGCCTTTCTCGCCCATAGCGCGCGCGGACTGATTCGCAAGGCGAGCATCCAGCGCGCTGTAAACCGCACCGGAGGCACTCTGCTGATCGCTGCAGGGGCCGTAACGGCTGGGTATCGCCGTATTGCAGCCTAGTAATATTCCGTGGTTGCCGGAATGCCACGAATAGGTTAATGGGGTCACCAGGGACTTAGGCTTTTGGTAACTTTTATACGCTGCCGGGGCGGCGCGATTTCACGAAAGTGGCGGAATGGTAGCGATCGGATTATCCGGCCTGAAACGCAGTCTTGTCGTCTCGACGATACTCTGCGGCGTGATGACGGGATGTACGAGCGTCGAATATACGTCCCAGGCCGAACTGACAGCCGCGCAGACCGTCGTGCCGATGCCGAAACCCGGTGAAGATGCAACACTCGCCGCGATCCCGACAGCCGGAGGCGCAGCCGGTCAGGCGGTGGCAGGCGCCACCATTCCCCAGGCATCCTCCTCTCTGACCGCAACAGCGATGCCGGCCGTGACAGCTTCTCAGCCTGGCGATCTTACCATGCAGCCGACGGCCTATGCGCAGATCCCGCTGACGCCCGAAATGACGGCGATCCAGTCCGTCGTGCCGACGCCGCGTCCGGGAACGCCGACCCAGCCGACGACGCAGCTTGCCTTTGCAGCGACACCGCAAAACAGCGCGCTTGCAGCACTTGCCGCCGTCGACACCACCCCGCGCGCCAGCATGGACTACGGTTTCGACGAATCCGGGCCGATCGATCCGCCGACGGCGCCGCCGATGTTTAGCGATGACGACAAAGACGATGCGCCGACCGTCGAGAAGAGCTTTGTCACCAAGCTCATCCAGAAATATTCGAAAATCTACGAAATTCCCGAGACTCTTCTCCATCGCGTCGTCCATCGCGAGAGCCGCTATAATGCGAAGGCCTACAACAAGCGTGGCTATTTCGGCCTGATGCAGATCAAGTACAACACCGCCAAGTCCATGGGTTACGACGGTGCCCCGGGCGGCCTCTTCGATGCCGAGACCAACATCAAATATGCCGCGAAATATCTGCGCGGCGCATGGCTCGTTTCCGACAGTCGGGAAGACGATGCCGTCCGCCTCTATGCGCGCGGCTATTATTATGACGCCAAGCGCAAGGGCATGACAGACATCGCCCAAGGTAACTATTGAGACCGGCTGAAACTACAGCCATCCCTTGAATATGCAGGAGAGATAGTGGCTGAATAAGCCCCAGCCTATGGCTGCGGCTGGGTCTGTTGTTGCGATCCGGCCTGTTGTTGCTGCTCTCCCGGTTGTGGCAATGCCGCCAGGATCGCCTTCAGCAGCGTCTGCGGCTGATAGTCGAGCCTGCTCGGCGTCAGGCCAAGCCTGACGACCACCAGATTGGCGGAAGGCACGATCGCCATGCTCTGCCCGTCGTGGCCCGTCAACCAGAACGTATCCTCAGGCAGCCCGGCCTCAGCGCTCGAGCCGCGACCGGGTGCGAGCCAGGCCTGGCCCTGCGTATACCGCCCGTTCGAAGCCGCCGTCGGGGTGCGCATGGCGCCGACAAAACCCTCCGGCAACAGTCGCTGTCCGTTCCACACGCCGTCTTGCAGCAGGAACTGCCCAAAGCGCGCCCAGTCATGCGCCGTCGCATAAAGATAGGAGCTTCCGGCAAACGTGCCGCGCGCATCGAGTTCGAATACGGCGCTTGTCATGCCGAGCGGGGCAAACAACGCGTCGTGCGGATAGGAAAAAGCCGCCTGAGCATTGCCGACCCTGTCCATCCAGATGCGCGAGAGCAGCACGGCCGTGCCGCTAGAATAGCGGAAGCGTTGGCCGGGCGCTGCCTCCATCGGTGCATTGGCCGGCAGCGATACCATGTCGGTATCGAGATAGAGCATGCGCGTGACATCGGCGACGTCGCCATAGTCTTCGTTAAAGGCAAGGCCGCTCTCCATGCCGAGCAGATCGGAAACCTTGATTCTGGCGCGCGCATCGTTCTTCCACTGCGCCAACAGGTTATCATCGTCGAAGGAGACCTTGCCGCCAAGCATCAGCCGGCCGAGGACTGCCGCATTCACGGTCTTCGTCATCGACCAGCCGATCAACGGCGTCTTCGCCGAGAAGCCGGGGCCATAGGCCTCAGCGACGATGCGACCATTGCGCACCACCACGATCGCCCGCATTGCCGGGCCGGCAATTCCGGCATCGGCAAGCAGCGCGGCGATCTTCCCGTCCGCCGGATTGCCGGTCCCCTCGCCCTCCGGCCACAAGGCGTCATTCGCCTGCATTTTGGCCGGCGGATCGAAGGGCGCTGCCTTCGCAGCCGCCTCGAAATTGCCGTCCGGGACGCTCGTGCAGCCGAAAGCGCCGCGATAGAGCGCATAACTCGGCGCAAACAGTCCCATGAAGCGCGCCGTCACGCGATCGTTGTCGGGGTCGACGCTGACACGCACCAGCCGCAGTAGCGGATTTCCAGGCGCCTGGACGTCGTCATGGAGCACATCCTCCGCCTCCCGGCCGGCGATGAACACGTTGGAGCAGACGATCTTGGCGGCATAACCGTC
Organism: Rhizobium sp. CRRU65; assembly: GCF_048551595.1. NCBI lineage: Bacteria > Pseudomonadati > Pseudomonadota > Alphaproteobacteria > Hyphomicrobiales > Rhizobiaceae > Rhizobium > Rhizobium sp. CRRU65. The sequence continues at coordinate 323,933 of NZ_JBLYZH010000006.1, forward strand.
GCCGACGCTGAGCAGTTCCGGTGGCCGGATGAACAGCCAGCCGGCCGCGGCGACGATGATGACTACGAGAAGGAGAGCAAGCGCCTTCATGATACGCAGGACAAATCGCATGGCATTCCTCCATGCCGGGAGAGAAGCAGGAATCACACGCGCCGGAAAGGGGCCGAAGCGAAGAAGGACCATCGTCCCGATCACTTTCCCAGGAGTGCCATTCTGGTCGCTCTCCGGAGGAGGCCGAAGCCTCCCAGGAACGGCTCCCCCACAGCCCGCGTCATCAAACTGTAGCAGAGGCGCGCTACACGCCCTGAACGCTAAAAAGGTGACAGACTCATGTCAGAATTTGCACCGGATGCCGGCTTCCGCAAGAACCGGAAACTCAAGGATGCCCTTCTCCGCCATAAGGCCTTTTCGAAGGATGGCTTTTCCGAGCGTCTCTTCGGCCTTCTTTTCTCCGGCCTCGTCTATCCGCAGATCTGGGAGGATCCGGATCTCGACATGCAGGCGATGGAGCTGAAGCCCAATCATCGCATCGTTACCATCGGCTCCGGCGGCTGCAACATGCTCGCCTATCTCTCCAAGGCGCCGGCCTCGATCGACGTCGTCGATCTCAACCCGCACCACATCGCGCTGAACCGCCTGAAGCTTGCCGCCTTCAAACATCTTCCAGGTCACGCCGATCTCGTCCGCTTCCTGGCAATGCCGAACGAGAAGTCGAACAGCCGTGCCTACGACCAGCATCTTGCCGCCCGCCTCGATGAGGCAACCCGCAGCTACTGGAACGGCCGCAAGTTCGGCCGCCGCCGCGTCACCGTTTTCGATCGCAACATTTACGAAACGGGTCTGCTCGGCCGCTTCATCGGCGCGGCCCACCTTCTTGCCCGCCTGCATGGCGTCAAACTGCGCGAGATGACCAAGACCCGCTCGATCCGCGAGCAGCGCCAGTTCTTCGACGAGCAGATCGCGCCGCTCTTCGAAAAGCCGGTCGTGCGCTGGATTACCGGCCGTAAGAGCTCGCTCTTCGGCCTCGGCATTCCGCCGCAGCAATATGACGAACTCGCAAGCCTTGCCGCCGATCATTCGATCGCACCGGTGCTGAAGCATCGCCTGGAAAAGCTCGCCTGTCATTTCCCGATGAGCGACAATTATTTCGCCTGGCAGGCCTTCGGCCGCCGTTACGGCACCGAAGCGGAGGGCCCGCTGCCGACCTATCTGAAGTCGGAGCACTATCAGGTGATCCGCGCCAATGTCGACCGCGTCAACGTTCACCACGCAAGCTTCACCGAGCTTCTGGCCCGCGAGCCGGCCGCCTCGCGCGACCGCTACATTCTGCTCGACGCGCAGGACTGGATGACGGACGAGCAGCTGAACGACGTCTGGACGGAAATCACCCGCACGGCGCGCGAAGGCGCCCGCGTGATCTTCCGCACCGCCGCCGAAAAGAGCATCATCGAAGGCCGCCTGGCTCCGGCGATCCGCGGCCAATGGGATTACTTCGAGGAAAAGTCGCGTGAACTGACTGCGCTCGATCGCTCGGCAATCTACGGCGGCTTCCACATCTACGGGAAGAAGGCGTGAGCAAGGTCGGTACTGAGACGGCAGGACAGAGCGACCAACATGCCAGCCTCATGGATGGCATGTACCGCTACCAGCGGCACATCTACGACCTGACCCGCAAATATTATCTTCTCGGCCGCGACAGCACGATCCGCAATCTCGACGTGGCCGAAGGCGGCAGCCTTCTGGAAGTCGGCTGCGGCACCGGGCGCAACATGGCCTTCGCCCACAGGCATTTCCCGACCGCCAAGCTGTTCGGCCTCGACATTTCCCAGGAGATGCTGATTTCGGCACGCAAGACCTTCGCCACCAAGGCGACGATCCCGGAATTCCGCGTCGCCGACGCCACGGCATTCACACCGCGTGAATTCGGCGTCAGCGGCTTCGACCGCATCCTGATCTCCTATGCCTTGTCGATGATCCCGGACTGGGAGCGCGCCGTCGATGCTTCGATCGCCGCACTCAATCCCGGCGGCCAACTGCACATTGTCGATTTCGGCCAGCAGGAAGGCTTGCCGGGCTGGTTCCGGCGCATGCTGCAGTCCTGGCTTGCGAAATTCCACGTCACCCCGCGCCCCGATCTGCGCGAGGTCCTGGAAGCGCAAGCCCATGAAAACAACGCGACATTGGTGTTCGATGCCGTCGGCGGCGGTTATGCCTGGCGGGCAGCTATTATCAGCAAGCGCTCATAATTCGCTTGAAACTAACCGATTTTTTACGTTGATATGATGAAAAGAGGGTTATCCTCTGCTGACTCGTCTTTTTCGAAGGTCAGGTTGTGGGGCAAAAAGATCATTCGAGCTACGACGGGACGCCCATGCGCCGGCTTTTGTTTTGCGTTTTGCCCCTAGCCATCCTGCTGGCCGGCTGCAGTTCCTCCGGCTATGACTATCTCGAAACGGCGTCGATCAAACCGAAGACGCGCTTCAAGGATACCGATCCGCAGGATTTCGGTCCGAAGCATCCCCAGCAGAACCAGGTCCACGGCATCGATATCTCCAAATGGCAGGGCGATATCGATTGGCGCACGGTAAAGAACTCTGGTGTCGCTTTCGCCTTCATCAAGGCAACGGAAGGCAAGGACAGGGTCGATCCGCGCTTCGACGAATACTGGCGCGAGGCCCGCGCCGCCGGCATCCCCCACGCTCCCTATCATTTCTATTATTTCTGCTCTTCGGCCGATCAGCAGGCCGACTGGTTCATCCGTAACGTACCGAAGGAGGCCATGCGCCTGCCGCCGGTGCTCGACGTCGAATGGAACGCCGAATCGAAAACCTGCCGCTACCGCCCCGACGCTGAAACGGTGCGCGCCGAAATGCAGCGTTTCATGGACCGGTTGGAAGCCTATTACGGCAGGCGCCCGATCATCTATACCTCGGTCGATTTCCACCGCGAAAATCTCGCCGGCTACTTCCAGGATTATCATTTCTGGGTTCGTTCGGTGGCAAAACACCCCGAGGTGACCTATTCCGACCGCCGCTGGGCCTTCTGGCAATATACCTCGACCGGCGTCATTCCCGGCATCAGCGGTCCGACCGATATCAATGTCTTTGCCGGCAGTGCAAAGAACTGGAACAATTGGGTCGCAGCCGTTTCCAAGGATAGAAATTCTTAGTAACGTCCTGCGATGTTTCTTGCTTCCGTCACATTCATCTGTGAAAGCGACGGGAAATCTTTTTGATATAAGGACCGCATCCATGCACCGCTCGCTCGCAAGCTGCTCTGCACTCGCCCTCCTGTTTGCGCTTGCCCTCGCCGGCGTCGCGGCCGCCCAGCAGGCGCCTGACGCAGCCCCGGCCGCACCCTGCGGCGGCGATCTGTCCGCCTTCCTCGAAGGTGTCAAGAAAGACGCAGTCGCAGCCGGCGCCAGTGCGGCAGCCGCCGACGAGGCCTTCGCCGGCGCCGAGATCGACCCCAAGGTCCTGAGCCGGGATCGCGCCCAGGGCGTCTTCAAGCAGACCTTCCTCGAATTCTCCCAGCGCACCGTCAGCCAGGCCCGCCTCGACATCGGCCGCCAGAAGATGAAGCAATATGCCGACGTCTTTGCCCGCGCCGAGCAGGATTTCGGCGTGCCCCCGGGCGTCATCACCGCCTTCTGGGCGATGGAAACCGATTTCGGCGCCGTCCAGGGCGATTTCAACACCCGCAACGCTCTTGTGACGCTGTCGCATGATTGCCGTCGCCCGGAACTCTTCCGTCCGCAGCTGATCGCTCTTATTGAGATGGTCCAGCACGGCGACCTCGACCCCGCCACCAATACCGGCGCCTGGGCCGGCGAGATCGGCCAAGTGCAAATGCTGCCGCGCGACATCATTGCCTATGGCATGGATGGCGACGGCGACGGTCATATCCGCCTGAAGCAGAGCGGCCCGGACGCCATCCTGACGGCGGCGAAATTCATCCAGCACCTCGGCTTCGAGCGCGGCCAGCCCTGGCTGCAGGAAGTGACCGTGCCCGATAACCTGCCCTTTGAGAAGTCCGGTCTTGGCGGCACGATGAAAGCGGGAGAATGGTTCGCGCTCGGCGTCAAGCCGCGCGACGGCAATACCGCCTTCGGCAACTTGGAAGGCGATCTCGTTCTGCCACAAGGCCGCATGGGACCGGCTTTTATCGCCTATCCCAATTTCAAGATCTATCTCGAATGGAACAAGTCGTTCATCTACACGACCTCGGCCGCCTATTTCGGGACACGCCTTTCGGGCGCCGAACCCTATCTCAAGGGCGTGCCGGAACAGGGGCTTGCCAGCGACCAGATGAAGGCGCTGCAGACCAAACTGCAGTCGCTCGGCCATGATGTCGGCGAGATCGACGGTATCCTCGGCTCCGGCACACGTGTCGCGATCCAGAAGGAACAGCAGCGCCTCGGCATGCCGGCCGACGGCTGGGCGACGCCTGCCCTCCTCAACGCCCTCTGATCCCAGCTGACACCCTGCCGCCGCTCGCTTCGCAAGAAACGGGTGGCGCCGTTCGCCGCCTGCGCTAAAGCATCAAGCGAGCGGCTTGCGGTGGAGGAATCGGCGTGGACAGCAGGATGAATGCCTGGACCTGGGGTCTGCTGGTCCTGCTCGGCTTGATCTGGGGCGGCTCATTCTTCTTTGCCCGCATCGCCGTCCAGCACGTGCCGCCGCTGACCCTCGTCTTCTTCAGGCTGCTGCTCGCAGCGCTGGCGCTGCATATCTATATCGCCGGCCGTTTCGACTTCTATGCGATCCTCAAAGCCCGCTGGCGCGAATTCCTGATCCTCGGGCTCATCAACAATGCCCTGCCGCATGCGCTGATCTTCTTCGGCCAGACCCGCATCGGCGCCGGTCTTGCGGCGATCCTGAATGCGACGACACCGATCTGGACCGTGCTGATCGCCAACTACTTCACCTCAGACGAGAAGCTGTCGCCGGCAAAGATCGCCGGCTGCCTGGTCGGCCTGGCCGGAACGATCGTGCTGATCGGCCCCGGCATGTCGGCCGGTGGCGAAGCCCCGCTCTGGGCGCTGCTTCTTCCCGTGCTTGCTGCGATCTCCTATGGTTTCGCCGCCACTTACGGAAAACGCTTCAAGAATGTTCCCGCCCCTGTTACCGCAGCCGGCCAGTTGACCGCCTCTTCGCTGATTGCGCTGCCGCTGTCGCTGCTGGCCGATCGCCCCTGGGCGCTTGCCGCACCGCCGCTCGATGCCCTCCTCGCCATCCTGGCACTGGCGCTGCTGTCGACCGCCTTCGGCTACATCCTCTATTTCCGGATCATGGCAACGGCCGGCGCCACCAATGCCTCGCTCGTCACCCTGCTGGTGCCGCCGAGCGCCATCCTTCTCGGCGTGCTCTTCCTCGGCGAAAGGCTGGCCCTGAGCGAGTTTGCCGGCATGGCGCTGATCGGTTTCGGCCTCGTCATTCTCGACGGCCGCGCCTATCGCCTGCTGGCCAAGGCCGCCTAAAGCCGGTTGCGAATTCCACATGTTTTCAACCGGTTGCGATCCCGCCATGTTTTGGGCGCATAGGTAAATACGCAATCGCCTGATTTAACGGCATGTTAAATTGTGTGAACAAAAATTTGTTGAGAATTATCGATTTATTTCAAAAGCTTGCGAGAGCACTATTCGACTTATCCACCGAACCCTTCTGCAGCGCAGCATAAGATCTGCTTCCCAACCGACATATTTCAGACATATTATTGGCCGGTTAACGCGAGGAGACAGACATGGGACTCACGCAATCCTTGAATGTTCTGTTGGTCAGTGCAGCGTTTGCTTTCGTCTTGTCCATGCTCTTCATCTGAGCTGGCCGACGAAAGTGTAATGACTGATAGTGCCTAAACTCCTGAATAGCTGATCAATCCGCCAACGAAAAAGCGCATGTCCCGCCCGACATGCGCTTTTCACTTTTACAGCGCCGCGTGTCCTTCAGACGCGCAAAGATCAGGCGGCAGCGCCAGCACTTTTTGTTTCGCGGCGGGGCGGGAGAGGCCGAGATTGTCGAGCACGGCGGAAACCAGCGGCGCACGGTTCATCGTATAGAGATGGAAGTCGTGGATGCCGCGCCGGACGAGATCTTCGATCTGTTCGGCAGCGACTTCGGCGGCGACCTTCGCCCGCTCCTCGGGCTTGTCGTCGAAGCCTGCAAAGCGCTCGTCGAGAAAGGCGGGGATAACAGTGCCGCAGGCCCCGGCGAAGCGCTTCAGCTGCGTCAGGTTCTGGATCGGCATGATGCCGGGCACGACAGGGATCGAGATGCCGGCGCCGCGCACCCGCTCCAGGTAGCGCTCGAAATTGTCGTTGTCGAAGAAGAACTGCGTCAGTGCCCGGTCGGCGCCATTGTCGGCCTTGCGCTTCAGCATGTCGATATCGGCCGCCGTATCGCGGCTCTCCGGGTGTTTTTCCGGATAGGCGGAAACCGAAATCTCGAAATCGCCGATTTCCTTCAGGCCGGCCACCAGCTCCGCCGCATTGGCATATCCGCCGGGATGCGGCTGGTAGGGCACGCCGGCACCACCGGGCGCATCGCCGCGCAGCGCCACGAAATGCGTCACACCGGCTTTGCGGAACGTGTCGACCACCTGATGCGTCTCTTCCTTGGTCGCGCCGACGCAGGTGAGATGCGAGGCGGTGGCAAGCGGCGTCTGCGACAGGAACCGCGTGACGGTGGTCAGCGTCGGCGCTCTGGTGGTGCCGCCGGCGCCATAGGTTACCGACACGAAATCCGGGTCCCAGTCCTGCAACTGGCTGACGGTATGCCAGAGCTGCCCTTCCATCTCCTCCGATTTCGGCGGGAAAAATTCGAAAGAGACCCTGATGTTGCGGCCGCGCGCATCGTTTTTCAAAGCCATGTTATACCCTCCCGGCAAATGTAGGTTCGGCGCCTTCGCTCGTCTGCGAAGCCATGAGGCGCCTCGGATCGCGCGCGAGCCAGACGGTGACCGTCAACCCCTGCCCGCTTTGCTGACCCGGATGAAGATCGACGACCTGCTCGACGTCGAGCCCGGCCTTGCGTAACCAGTCGGACATCGCCTGGTGCGAAAAACCGAGACGGACATGCGCATGCTCGCCGCGGAGATATTCGAGCGTGTGCGGCGCAAGGTCGATGACCACGAGCCGGCCGCCCGGCCGGAGCATGCGCGCCGCTTCCGCGATCGCAATCTCCGGCTGATCGAAGAAATGCAGCACCTGATGGATCGTCACCAGATCGAAGTCCTGTCCCTCGAAAGGCAGGTTCAGGATATCGGCGTGGCGCACGGTGGCCTTGGTGATGCGGGACTTGTCGAGATTGGCGCGGGCCACGCTCAGCATGTCGCGGCTGGCATCGACGCCGGTCGCCCTGCGGTAGAGCCCGGACAGGAGTTCGAGGATGCGGCCGGTGCCGGTGCCAAGATCGAGCAGCGAGTCGATCGGCTGGCTGCCGAGCAGCCGGATGACGGCAGCGTCGACCTCCTCATCGGCCGCATGCAGGCGGCGAAGTTCGTCCCATTCGGCCGCGTTGCGGCTGAAATAGGCCTGTGCCCGCTCGGCGCGCTGGCGCTTGACCAGCGAAAGCCGCTCGCCGTCGCGAAGGATGGTCGGATCGTTCTCGGAAACATGCTTCAGCAACGCCCGCACCAGCATGGCTGCCTTACCGTCCTGCTTGAGGCGGAAATACGCCCAGGCGCCCTCCTGGTAGCGTTCGATCAGTTCGGCCTCGCCAAGCAGCTTCAGGTGGCGGGAGATGCGGGGCTGGGATTGGCCGAGAATTTCGGTAAGATCGGTCACCGTCAGATCGCCGCCGTCAAGAAGCGCCAGAAGACGCAAGCGCGTGGGCTCGCCGGCCGCCTTCAAGACGTCCACCAGCGCATCCAGTCCAAGCTTCAAGGGTTCGCTCATCTTCGATCCAATCAAGATATAAAGATATCTTTATGTGATTTGAAAAGCGGTGGCAAGCGGCAATTCGCACTCTCCGCGAAATTGGCTGCTCAGATTGCGACAAGGCGCGACATGAAAAAGCCCCGGCCGAACCGGGGCTTCCGCAAGCAAAAATGAGTGAAATCAGCGGGTCAGGCGCTTGTGAGCCTGGCTGCCCGGGTTGAGGGCGTCGGGGCCGAGACGGCGAACCTTGTCCTGTTCATAATCCTCGAAGTTGCCTTCGAACCATTCGACATGGCCGTCGCCTTCGAAAGCCAGGATATGCGTCGCCAGACGGTCGAGAAACATGCGATCGTGGCTGATGATGATGGCGCAGCCGGCAAAGTTCTCCAGCGCGTTTTCCAAGGCACCCAGCGTTTCCGTATCGAGGTCGTTGGTCGGTTCGTCGAGCAGCAGAACGTTGCCGCCGGCCTTCAGCATCTTGGCAAGGTGAACACGGTTGCGCTGACCACCAGAGAGATTGCCGACCTTCTGCTGCTGGTCGCCGCCCTTGAAGTTAAAGGCGCCGCAATAGGCACGGGAGTTCATGTCGAACTTACCAAGCTTGATGATTTCGGCGCCGCCGGAGATTTCCTCCCAGACCGTCTTGTCGGCCGCAAGGGTGTCACGGCTCTGGTCGACATAACCGAGATGCACGGTCTCGCCGATGCGGATCGAACCGCCATCCGGCGTTTCCTGGCCAGTGATCATCCTGAATAGCGTCGTCTTACCGGCGCCGTTCGGGCCGATGATGCCGACGATGCCGCCTGGCGGCAGCTTGATCGACAGGTCGTTGATCAGCGTGCGGCCCTCGAAGCCCTTGGTGATGCCGTCCATCTCGATGACCACCTGGCCGAGGCGCTCGCTGACCGGGATGATGATCTGTGCGTCGCCGGGACGCTGCTTCTCGGCGGCATCCACCAACTGCTCGTAGGACTTGATACGCGCCTTGGACTTGGCCTGACGGGCTTTCGGGCTGGACGCGATCCATTCCTGTTCGCGGCTGATCGCCTTCTGGCGCGATGCATCTTCGCGGCTTTCCTGCAGCATCCGCTTGGCTTTCGCCTGCAGGTAGGCCGAATAGTTGCCTTCGTAGGGAATGCCACGGCCGCGGTCGAGTTCGAGGATCCAGCCGGTGACGTTGTCCAGGAAGTAGCGATCGTGGGTAATCATCATCACGGCGCCCGGATAGTCGCGCAGATGTTTTTCGAGCCAGGCGATGGTTTCGGCGTCCAGGTGGTTGGTCGGTTCGTCGAGCAGCAGCAGATCCGGCTGCGAAAGCAGCAGGCGGCAGAGCGCGACACGGCGTCGCTCACCACCCGAAAGGCTGGTGACATCGGCGTCACGCGGCGGGCAGCGTAGCGCTTCCATCGCCATTTCGACCTGGCTTTCCAGATCCCAGAGGTTCTGGCTGTCGATGACGTCCTGAAGCTTGGCGCCCTCTTCCGCCGTCTCATCGGAATAGTTCATCATCAATTCGTTGTAGCGATCGAGGACAGCCGTCTTCGAGGCAACGCCTTCCATGACGTTCTCGAACACCGTCTTGTTTGCATCGAGGTGCGGCTCCTGCTCGAGGTAGCCGACCGTCGCACCTTCGGCGAGCCAGGCTTCGCCGGTATACTCCTTGTCCTGGCCCGCGATGATGCGCAGTACGGTGGATTTACCCGCGCCGTTCGGACCGAGGATACCGATCTTGGCATCGGGGTAGAACGAAAGGTGGATATTCTCCAGGATCTTCTTGTTGCCATAGGCCTTGTTGAGGCCGGACATATGATAGATGAACTGACGTGCCATGCTGCGCTGCTCCGGGCGGGAAACTTTGATTGTGCCGCTATGTAGGCGAAACAGCGCCTCCGGGCAACGCCGAAACCCGGTTTACTCAGGAATTCCGGTCAAAAGCCCGCAGCGTCGACGACGCCCTCGTCGCAGCCGAACGACGTTTTTCCAGCGCCCTGGATCAGATCGGCAAGCCCGGCACTTTTCGCCGATGCCGCTCCGGCAGCTTCCGAAAGCCCGATCGTCAGCTCGCTGATCATCCTGATATTGCCGGCCCGCCGGCAGCTCATCTTGACACGATCGCCGGCACCCGGCCCGAAGCTCTTGTCGAAAGCCGCCTTGATCGCTTCGGCCTTGACCGGTTTGCCGATATTGGCAGCGAAGAGATCGCGCACGGCCGACGCGTTGAGTGCGCCCACGAGGTGCACGCCGACGCCGAAATAGTCGTCGGCGCTCATCTTCGTGCAGGTGCCATGCTTCACCCACTCATGCCGTTCCAGGCCGGACTGCGTGCCGGGCATCGCCTTTGCGAGCGCCGCCTGCGTCTCCGCCGCAAGCGTGACCTCCGGCAGCTTGTTCCAGTCGCCGTCCTTGTCGGCGGTCTTCTGATCGGCGCTCACGCCACAATAATCCTGCCGCATCGGCCAAAGCCCGTGCAACGAAAAGTTCGTCGCATCATGGCGCTCCGTGGCCTGTGTAGCGCATTCAGGCTTCTTCTGGTTTGTCTGGCAAAAAGCCGGCTGCCAGCTTGCCGCCAGAATGAAGCGGGTGCGCCCGCCAGCCTCCTGCGCCATGGCAGCGCCGGCAATAACCATCGACACAGCGAACGACAAGGTACGCAACTGCATGCTGCTCATTTCAACCCCCAAAAAAGAACAATACAGGAACAAATAAGCATGAAGATTGAAAGGCCGCAACCCTGAATCGCAACAAGGCCCCAATTTGTTGTCGGATAATCAAACGCCCATGTTGCAATTACCCAGCGATCTGGTCTGTTGCCGCCGGGAGGATCCACATGTTTGCTGAAACGCAAAGGCTCGTCGTGCCGGGGGCATCGCTGGCCTACCACCATGCCGAGGCCGAAGCTGCGGCCCGCGGCATCCTGTTGATATCGCATGGCTTGGCCGAACATTCGAAACGATACCGCTCCTTTGCCGAGGCGATGGCAGAGCGCGGCTATCACGTCTATGCCCACGATCATCGAGGCCACGGCGAGACGACGGCGTCCGATGCGCCGATCGGCCGCTTTGCCAGGCGGGGTGGCGTTGAAAGGGTGATCGGCGACGTCATCGCTATGCGTAGCCATGCGGCCTCCCGTCGTCCCGGCCTGCCGGTGATCCTCTTTGGCCATTCGATGGGCGGCCTCATCGCCCTCAACGCTGCCGTCACAGCTCCGGCCGACTTCGACGCCGTCGCCGTCTGGAATTCGAATTTCGCCGTCGGCCTTGCCGGCCGCGCCGCCCAGGCAATCCTGCTTGCCGAGCGCATGCTGAAGGGCTCCGACGTGCCGAGCGGCCTGCTGCCGAAGCTTACCTTCGGCACCTGGGGCAAATCCATTGCCGGCCGCCGCACCGAGTTCGATTGGCTGTCGCGTCTTCCCGATGAAGTCGACAAGTACGTCAGCGATCCACTCTGCGGCTTCGACGCCTCGGTCTCTCTCTGGCTCGATCTCTTCGAGCTGACCTTCCGCGCGCCGCATAAAATCCATCTCGACCGGCTGGCGCGGGATATGCCGATCCATTTGGTCGGCGGCGGAGAAGACCCGGCGACGGAACGTGGAAAAGCCGTGCTCTGGCTGTCAAACCATTTGAAAGGCAAAGGCTTCTCCCGTATCAGCACTGAGATATATCAGGACATGCGGCACGAAACATTGAATGAGATCGGCGCGCATGCGGCGATCGCAGCCTTCGCGGACTGGTGCGACAGGGCCGTCGCAAGATCCTGAGCGACCAATATCCTGAGTGACAGGGATTTCATCATGAACACCACCTCCGCCCGCCGCGTTTCGTCCGCTTCCGACGTGACGATGGGACTTGTGCTGATGTTCATCTCGGTGATGTTCTCGCCGCTCATCGATATTTTCGCCAAGCTTGCCATCGTCACCGTCCCCTCCGCGGAGATCACCGCCGGCCGCTTCGCCGTACAGGCGCTCTGCATGCTGCCGATTGTGATATGGCGGCGCAGCTTCGCCGAATTCTCCTGGCGCCAGAACCTGTTCCATGCCATCCGCGGCGCGATCATCACCGTCTCGATGATCTCCTTCGTCACCACGCTGAAATACATGGCGGTCGCCGACGCGATCGCGATCTTCTTCGTCGAGCCGATCATGCTGACGATCCTCGGCGGTATCTTCTTGAAGGAGACGATCGGCTGGCGGCGCTATAGCGCCTGCGGCGTCGGCTTCTTCGGGGCGATGCTGATCATCCAGCCGAGTTTCGAGGAGGTCGGCTACATCGCGCTTCTGCCTGTCGTCAGCGCGCTCTGCATCGCCATCTTCGTGCTGATGACTCGCGTCCTCTCGCACAGGGAAGACCCCTGGGCGATGCAGTTCCAAATGGGCATCTGGGGCCTGCTCTTCTGCACCATCCTGCTTTTCCTGGGCCAGGGAACCGGCTCCGATCTCTTCGATCCCGTCATGCCGGATGGCCGCGCCTGGTTCTATGTCGCCGGCGTCGGCGCCATGGCCGCGATATCGGGCATCCTCGGCGTCTATGCCTATCGCGCGGCACCGGCATCGACGCTGGCGCCGCTGCAATATTTCGAGATCGTCTCGGCGACGATCTTCGCCTGGCTGGTCTTCGGCGACTTTCCGGATGCCGTCAAATGGCTCGGCATTGCCATCATCGTGGCATCGGGCTTCTACATCCTCTGGCGAGAGCGCCGCTTTGCTTCAAAGCCCGTATCCGATACATCTGAGGTGACGCTGGCGCCGTAGATATTGCCGGGAGGGAACATGACAGAGACCGTGACCAAAAAGCCGCCGCTTGCCGGCATCCGGGTGATCGAGCTTGCCCGCGTGCTCGCCGGCCCCTGGGCGGGACAGATGCTCGCCGATCTCGGCGCCGACGTCATCAAGGTCGAAAATCCCGACGCCGGCGACGATACACGCCAATGGGGCCCGCCCTTTGTCGAGGGCGCCGATGGCGAGAACCTCTCGGCCGCCTATTACCACGCCGCCAATCGCGGCAAGCGCTCTGTCACCGCCGACTTGAAGAGCGCCGAAGGCCAGGACCTCGTCCGCCGCCTCGTCTCCACCGCCGATGTGGTCATCGAGAATTTCAAAGTCGGCGGCCTCGTCAAATACGGGCTCGATTATGACAGCCTGCGCAAGGAGAACCCGAAGCTCGTCTATTGCTCGATCACCGGCTTCGGCCAGAACGGCCCTTATGCCAGCCTCGCCGGCTACGATTATATCGTCCAGGGCATGTCCGGCTTCATGTCGATTACCGGGGAGCCGGGCGGCCAGCCGATGAAGGCAGGCGTCGCCATTGCCGATATCTTCACCGGCATCTACGCCGTCTCGGCGATCGAAGCCGCTCTGATCCATACCCTGAAGACCGGTGAAGGCCAGTTGGTCGACATGGCCCTGCTCGATGTGCAATCGGCCGTGCTCGCCAATCAGAACATGAATTATCTGGTCTCCGGCGAGGCGCCGACCCGCCTCGGCAATGCCCATCCCAATATCTCGCCCTATGAGGTCGTGCCGACGGCGGACGGGTATCTCATTCTCGCGGTTGGAAACGACGGCCAGTTCCGCCGCCTCTGCACCATCCTTGGCCTGGAGACCATCGCCAGCGACGAGCGTTTCGCCACCAACAAGGCCCGCGTCGGCAATCGCGGCGAAGTGCGCCGCCTCGTCTCCACCGAAACGCTGAAATGGCAGAAGGCGGATCTGCTGAAGGCCTGTGAAGAGAATGCGGTTCCATCAGGCGCAATCAACACGATCGAGGAAATGTTCGCCCATCCGCAGGTACAGGCTCGCGGCCTGCGTATCGACCTTGCGGATTCAGCCGGCACCGTGATCCCCGGTGTCAGGACGCCTGTGGTGCTGTCGGAGACGCCGCTGCGTTATATCACGCCGAGCCCGCGTCTCGGCGAACACCAGGCAGAAATTCTGGCGGAACTCGCCGAGCGCGAGAGGAAGGCATCGTCATGAAGAAGGCATTGTCATGAAGAAGACGGGCGGGGAACTGATCGTCGAGGCGCTGAAGGCGAATGGCGTCAAGCGGCTCTCCTGCGTGCCCGGCGAGAGCTTTCTCGCCGTGCTCGACGCGTTGCGCGACAGCGATATCGACGTCGTGGTCTGCCGCCAGGAGGGCGGAGCGGCGATGATGGCGGATTGCTGGGGTAGGCTGACCGGCGAACCTGGTATTTGCATGGTGACCCGTGGCCCCGGCGCCACCAACGCCTCCGCCGGCCTGCATATCGCCAAGCAGGACTCTATCCCGATGATCCTGTTCATCGGCCAGGTGCAGCGCGAAGCGCGTGAGCGCGAGGCCTTCCAGGAGGTCGAGTTCCGCCGCGCCTTCACCGAATTCGCCAAATGGGTGGGCGAGATCGACGATGCCGCCCGCATTCCCGAGTTCGTCACCCGCGCCTTTGCGGTCGCAACCTCCGGCCGGCCCGGCCCTGTCGTGCTGACGCTGCCGGAGGACATGCTGCGCGATGAGGTCGAGGCACCCCGCGCCAGGCACTATGCCAGCGTCGAGGCCCATCCCGGCCGCCGCCAGATCGACGATTTCTATCTCCGCTTGCTGAAGGCCGAGCGGCCGATGGTGATCCTTGGCGGCACGCGCTGGGACGCCGATGCCGTCGCCGATTTTCAAAGTTTCGCCGAGCGTTTCCAACTGCCCGTCGGCTGCTCCTTCCGTCGGCAGATGCTGTTCGATCATCTCCATCCCTGCTACGCCGGCGATGTCGGCATCGGCATCAATCCGGCGCTGGCAAAGGAGATCAAGGAGAGCGACCTGCTGATCTTGCTCGGCAGCCGCATGTCGGAAATGCCGTCCTCGTCCTATACGCTGATCGATATCCCCTACCCCCAGCAATCGCTGGTGCATATCTATCCCGATGCTTCCGAGCTTGGCCGCATCTACCGTCCGGATCTTGCCATCTGCGCGGCACCTGCCGATTTCGTCGCGGCACTCGCCGATCTGGAAGCGCCGGCCGAACCGCTCTGGGCCGAGCGCACCGCCCGCCTGCACCAGGCCTATCTCGCCTGGTCGAAGCCGCCCTTGAGCGGACCGGGCGCCGTCCATATGGGGCCGATCATGGAATGGCTGGAGGCCAATACCGGGCAGGACGCGATCTTCACCAATGGTGCGGGCAACTACGCCACCTGGGTGCACCGCTTCCATCGTTTTCGCCGCTTCAACACCCAAGCCGCCCCCACCTCCGGCTCGATGGGTTACGGCCTGCCGGCCGCCGTCGCCGCCAAGCGGCTTTTTCCCGAGCGCGAGGTCATCTGCTTTGCCGGCGACGGCTGCTTCCTGATGCACGGCCAGGAATTCGCCACCGCCATCCGCTACGGCCTGCCGATCATCGCAGTCGTCGTCAACAATGGCATCTACGGCACGATCCGCATGCATCAGGAGCGCGAGTATCCCGGCCGCGTCAGCAGCACAGATCTGACCAATCCCGACTTCGCAGCCCTTGCCCGCGCCTATGGCGGCCACGGCGAGACAGTGGAAAAGACCGAGGATTTCGCCCTGGCGTTCGAGCGAGCGCGCGAAAGCGGCAAGCCGGCGATTGTCGAAATCAAGCTCGATCCCGAAGCAATCACGCCCGCACGGACACTGACGCAAATCCGCGAGAAATCCTGATTGAAAAGCAGCATTTGAGGCAGCGTGAACCTCAGCGGGCGAGTTCGCGCCTCAGCATTCTGCCCAACTGATCGCAGCTTGCTTTGGTATATTGTTTGGTTGACTGCCGCGTGACACCCCGGCGAGCAGTACTAAAGGCCCGTTCTGTGGCAGATTCCGGGTCTTTGAGTTCCTTTCGGGCAAACTTCAGAAAAAGAGCTTTCGCGTCACTGACGACCTGTGGACGCTTATAATGGATGTCGCAAGTCAATGCGATGACCATGCTCACTGAGGCCACGCCAAGCCCCTGCCCTTTGGGGATTGGCGGAAGTTCTTCCGCGGAAGCCACGGAAGCCGCAAGGCTACCGGCAAAACAAAACATCAGCAGGCGCCTCGTCGACATCCGTGTCCCCAAATCAGATCGCAGCCGTGACGATGAACTCGACCTTGTATTTCGGAGCTGCGAGCTTGGCTTCGCTGGTGGCGCGGGCCGGCGGATTGGCCGGATCGATCCAGCCTTCCCAGACGGCATTCATCTCGGCGAAATCGGCGATGTCCGCGAGGTAGATGATCGTCTGCAGGATCTTCGACTTGCTGCTGCCCGACGCAGCCAGCAGGCGGTCGACTTCGGCAAGCGAGGACTTGCACTGATCGGTGACGCTTTCGCCCTCGCCGACCTGGCCTGCGAGATAGACTGTATTGCCGTGAATGACGGCGCCGCTCATGCGCGAGCCGACGTCGATACGCTTGATGCTCATCATAGTCTCCTGAGTGAATGGAAGGTGGCGGCGCTGAGGTTCAACGCCGGAAAATCGGCGCCCGGAACGGGACTCAATTACGGATATGGTGGGTCTTCTGGTAAATCGCCGTCGAGCGTGCGCCGGAACGGCAATAGCCGAGCATCGGCCGCGGGAATTCGTCGAGCGCGTCGACCATGCCCTGCACGGCTTCCTCGGTCACGCCCATCGGCCCGACAGGCACGTGGGCGATATTAAGGCCGAGTTCCTTGGCGCGCGCCTCGATAACAGAGAACGACGTCTGGTCGGGACTTTCGTGGTCGGGGCGGTGGCAGACGATCGATTTGAACCCCAGCGCCTTGATCTCGTCGAGCTCCTCAAGCGTGATCTGGCCCGAAACCGAATATTCATCGTCGATCTGGCGAATATCCATCGTCTTGTCTCCTCAAAAATCGTGGGCTGAAGGTCTACGACGGAGGTCTGCCAGCGTCAACAACACTTCGCTCACAGGAAGGCAAAGGTCAGCGCATAGCTGCGGCTCTCGCCCGGCGCCAGCATGTTGAACTCACCGGCGGCCTCTAGCTCGTCGCGCGATATCCACCGATGTGAAACTGGCTCGATGCCGATGATATGGGCCGGCGCCTTCTGGTTCCGCCAGACCTGCAGATGCGGCAGCGTGTCGGCGCGGAAACGCACCCGCAGCGTCCTGTCGCCGATTGCGGCGATCGGCCCGAGGCGGACCTCCGCGAACCCCTTCTCCATCGCCGGCGCCGCGACGCAGAAGATGCCGCCCGGCTGCTCGCCGAATGTCCAGGGAAAACCGCCATTTTCCAGCATCCGGCCTTCGAGCCGCGTGCCGTCGTCCAGCCATTTGCCACCAGTATTCATGTGGTACATCAGGAAGGTCGGCACCGTCCGATCGCTGGTATTGATGACCCGATCCTCAAGCCGCACCTCGCCGGTCGCCCCATCGATCCGCCACAGCCGCTCGATGCGCTGCGGCAGTCCCTCGACAGTGGTGATGTCGATATCGGCGCGGCATTCGGCATTGCCATTCTCGAACTTTGTCCACAGCACCTTTGCCGCGTGGCCGGAGGCCGATCCATGCAGCGGATAGACCTTGCCGTCGTCCCGGCCGGGGATCGGCTGACGGTGGCGGATATGGTCCGGCCCGCAGGTGAAGAGGAAGCCCTCGAGCGAGTGATCGATTCGTGGATCGCCGTCATCGGGAATGGCGCGCTTCGGCGCGATGTCGACGCCGTCGACGATGCATCCGCCAATATCCAGCACAGATGTTTCGTCCAGCATCAGGCGCGGCCCGCTTGCGGCGGCAAATTCGATCATCACGGTCTCCTTGGGGAATTGTCGGCCCCTTAGAGCGCCGAGCGTCCTTTCGGACGCACAAAGGACGCTCTAACACTTTGAATCAGCGCATCATGCTTTCCGAAAAACGGAATCGATTTTCGCAAAGAAGGATGCGCTAGCGTTAGGTTTCGCGTCGCCATTCGTCAATCGGCGTCGCCTCCATCTTGTGCTTTTGCAGCAACCATGGATTTTGCGGAACTGACACAAGGACGCAAACGTTTATGAGTAAAAGGAAATCTTAGTGATTTTCATATTTTGTTCAGCACGGTTTCATAAATTCCACACTAGCGTCAAAATTGGCATGTGTGTGTCTGCCCAGTCACTGTTCGAGGTATGAGACGTGAATCGCTTTTTGAAGTCGGCATTTTGCCTCGCAGCCGTCCTGGCTGCTCTTGCGGCTACAGCGCCGGAGGCAGGCGCGCAGCAGTTCCGCGATCGCCGCCAGAGCGATATCGTGCTTGTGACGCCGAGCGGCGAAATCCTCGACTATGTTCCAGCTGGCTATATCTACGCCCGCGACCGTAGCGGCAATCGCGTGTTGATCGACGACTATGGCAACGTCGTCGCCACCGAGATGCGTGCGCGGGGCTACTATCCGCCGCGGCCGGGCCCTCGCGAGGTCTATAACGACCAGTATGGCAACGACCCCTATTATTCCGACAACAATCCCGATGGCGATACGCGTTATTCCGAGCGCGGCGCCGTCACCGGCGGCATACCGCGCGATGCGGCGATCGAACGCCGGCCGCTCGGCGACCAGCCCTATCCCGATGACAACAGCATCGGCAATCCGCAACCCGGCGACGACTATGCCTCGATCGACCCCGGCCAGCAGATCCCGCCCGCCGACCAGCCGAAGGCAGCACCTGATGAGCCCGTCATCACGCTGAAGAACAAGTCGAAGCCCGAGATCGTCGCATTACAGGTCTTCCTCGATCGCGCCGGCATCTCTCCGGGCGTCATCGACGGCCATATGGGCTCGAACGTCACCAAGGGCATCTATGCATATGACCAGATGACAGGCTCCAAGCTCGATCCGAACGACACCGACGCCATTCTGGAAGAACTGCGCATGACCGGCGGCTTGCCTGTGGTCAGCTACACGATCACGCCCGCCGATGCGGCCGGCCCCTTCGTCGCCGAGATTCCGGAAGATTATTCGCATAAGGCGCTGCTGCCGTCGCTGGCTTACACCTCGACCACCGAGATGCTCGCCGAGCGTTTCCACATGGATGAGGCTTTCCTCAAGGAGATGAACCCCGGCGCCGATTTCACCGTTGCCGGCACCGTCATCAAGGTCGTCAATCCAGGCGAGCCGAAGAGCGGCGCGGTTGCGCGCATCATCGCCGACAAGGGCCGTAAGCAGGTCTTCGCTTATGACGGCGCCGGCAATCTGCTTGCCGCCTATCCGGCATCGATCGGCTCCACCGACACCCCCTCGCCGTCAGGCACGGTCACCGTCGAGCGCGTCGCCCTCAATCCCGGCTACACCTACAATCCGAAGATCAATTTCCAGCAGGGCGCCAACGACAAGATCCTCAACATTCCGCCCGGCCCGAACGGCCCCGTCGGCACCGTCTGGATGGCGCTCTCCAAGCCGACCTACGGCATTCATGGCACGCCCGAGCCCTCGAAGATCGGCCGCACCCAGAGCCACGGCTGCATCCGCCTGACCAACTGGGATGCCACCGAGCTTGCCAAGATGGTGAAGCCGGGAGTGACGGTCGAATTCGTCGACTGAAATCATTCTGACGACAACAACGACAAGGCCGCCGGATCGCTCCGGCGGCCTTGTCGTTTCAGGTGGGGGCTATATTCAAGCGGCCGAGCGGACCATCGGGCTCGTCACGCGGGCGGATGCCGTCAGCCTCACCGGCAGCTTGCGCATCATTTCCTCGGCAAAACAGGTCGCGTTCTCACGCGCCTTGTCGAGATTGCTGACGCGCGTCGGATCGATCGTGTGCAGCGTGCCGCCACAGTCGAAGATGTCGCGGAAGGCGGAGCGTTCGATGATCGCCGTATCGAGCACCGGCACATGCCGCTCGCTGAGCAGTGACTTTACGACTTGCAGCGCCCGCGTCGTCACCATCGAATTGACGCGGGTGAGCACCACCGAATGGCCGATCTTGATGCCGGCCTTCTCATCCAGATACTGCAGCAGTTCGAGCACCTGCGCACCGCCGCGCGCATCCATCGCACAGCCTTGGATCGGGATCAGCACGTGGTCGGAAAGGCCAACGGCAGTGGCAAGCAGCGGATTGCGCGCACCCGGCAGGTCGACGATGAAATAGTCGGTATTGTGCTTGTTCTCGCTGATATGCACCGGCAGCGACGCAGTTGTGACGAAATCGATCACCGAAAGATTGGGTACATGACCTGATATTTCGTGCCAGCGCGAAATCCAGTGCTGCGGATCGGCATCGAGAATGGTGACGCGATAACCTTTGCGGGCAAGCTCGGTCGCGAGCAGCAGAACAGCGGTCGTCTTGCCGGCGCCGCCCTTGGTATTTGCGAATGTGATGACAGGCATGTTCGGTCCTCGGAAGGAATAGTGCGAGCCGGAATCGCTCTTTTACGCACCGTCGGAGCATCGTGCGGTTAATTCATTCTTTCTAATCATGGTTAACAAATTCGAAAGACGCGCGGCGAAATTGCAGCCGGTATTTTTCACATCCCTAAAAATAGGGATGCCACCGGAACGAAAAAGGCCTGGGAACCCGCGGCTTTCCAGGCCAGTCTGTTGGTCCGCTCTTATGTCGTTAGAAGCAATCTTTGAATAGAGCCTTCGTATTTTCAAGCGTCAGTGCAACCGGGTTGCCGCCCGCGCTCGGATCTTCGATCGCCATGGCCGATAATTCGTCGATGCGGTCGGCAGCGATTCCCATCACCGACAGCGTCTCCGGCACGCCGAGTTCGGAGCGGAGCTTCAGCACATAGTCGTAGAACCCGTCGAAACCACCCGAAATGCCGAGATAGGCGGCGGCGCGGCCGATCTTCTCCTCGATCGCCTTGCGGTTGAAGCGCAGCACCGCCGGCATCACCACCGCATTGGTCATGCCGTGATGGGTGTTGTAGACGGCGCCGATCGGGTGCGACAGCGCGTGGATGGCGCCGAGCCCCTTCTGGAAGGCGACCGCACCCATGGCGGCGGCCGACATCATGTTGGCGCGAGCTTCCAGATCCGTGCCTTCCCTATAGGCGCGCGGCAGGAACTCCTTGACGAGGCGCATGCCTTCCAGCGCGATACCGGCCGACATCGGGTGATAGAAGGGCGAGGAATAGGCCTCCAGGCAATGGGCGAAGGCATCCATGCCGGTCCCGGCCGTGATGATCTTCGGCATGCCGACCGTTAGTTCCGGATCGGAAATGACGACGCCAGGCAGGAACTTCGGATGGAAAATGATCTTCTTCACATGCGTTTCGGAATTGGTGATGACACTGGCGCGCCCGACTTCCGAACCGGTGCCTGCTGTTGTCGGCACCGCGACGATCGGGGCGATGCCCTCGAGGCTCGCACGCGTCCACCAGTCGCCGATATCTTCGAAGTCCCAGACCGGCCGCGTCTGGCCGGCCATGAAGGCGACGCACTTGCCGAGATCGAGGCCGGAGCCACCGCCGAAGGCGACAACGCCGTCATGGCCGCCGTCCTTGAAGGCCCTAACGCCGGCCTCGAGGTTTTTCTCGTTCGGGTTCGGATCGACATCGGCGAAAATCGCCCGGCCGAGACCGGCATCTTCGAGGATATCGAGGGCGTTCCTGGTGATCGCCATCGAGGCAAGGCCGCGGTCGGTGACGAGCAGCGGCTTCTTGATGCCGAGGCTCTTGCAGGCATCGGCCAGTTCCTTGATGCGGCCCCGGCCGAGCTTGACCGATGTCGGGTAGCTCCAGTTTGCAGTGATGTTGCTGCTCATGCTGTGACTTTCTTCAGATGGAAGGATTTCGGACGCGTCAGATTGTGGAAGCCGATGATCGACAGCGAGCCGCCGCGGCCGGTCTCCTTGACGCCGGTCCAGCAGAGCGCTGGATCGAGATAGTCTGCGCGGTTCATGAAAACGGTGCCGGTTTCGATCTCGCGGCCGAGCCGTGCCGCCCGCCCAACATCCTGGGTCCAGAGTGAAGCCGTCAATCCGTATTGGCTGTCGTTCATCAGCGCCAATGCTTCCTCGTCACTCTTCACCTTCATGATGCCGACTGCCGGGCCGAAAGTCTCTTCGCGCATGAAGGCCATGGAGTGGTCGACATCGACGAGGACCTGCGGCGCGAGATAGGCGCCACCGTCATCCTGGGGGAAAAGCTTGGGATCGACAAGCGCCTTGGCGCCCTTGGAAACCGCATCGGCAATCTGCTCGCGCACCACTTTGGCGAAGCGCTTGTGCGCCATCGGTCCGAGCGACGTTTCCGGATCGAGCGGATTGCCGAGCTTGTAGTTCGACACCCAGGCGACCGATTTCTCGACGAAGGCGTCGTAGAGCGAC
The DNA here is from genome assembly GCF_048551595.1 of Rhizobium sp. CRRU65. Lineage (NCBI taxonomy): Bacteria > Pseudomonadati > Pseudomonadota > Alphaproteobacteria > Hyphomicrobiales > Rhizobiaceae > Rhizobium > Rhizobium sp. CRRU65. The sequence continues at coordinate 345,999 of NZ_JBLYZH010000006.1, forward strand.
TCGTGCACATAGATACGTTCGATGCCGCAGCAGCATTGGCCGGAATTGTAGGTCGCCCCGTCCATCAGCGTATCGACCGCCGCTTCGAGATCGGCGTCCTCCATGACATAACCCGGATCCTTGCCGCCGAGTTCGAGGCCGAGGCCGGTGAACGTGCCGGCAGCCGCCCGCTCCATCGACCGCCCGCCTTCGACCGATCCGGTGAAGTTGACGAAATTGAAGCTGCCGGCGGCAATCAGCGCCGACGTCGTTTCATGATCGAGGAAGACGTTCTGGAACACATCCTCCGGAACGCCGGCCTCGATAAAGGCCTGCACCAGCCGCTCACCGACCAGCAGCGTCTGCGAGGCATGTTTCAGCACCACGGTATTGCCGGCCATCAGCGCCGGCGCGATCGTGTTGATTGCTGTCATGTAGGGATAGTTCCATGGCGCAACGACGAAGACGACGCCATGCGCCTCGCGCTCGATGCGCCGCTCGAAACGATCGCTCTCCTCAACGACAACAGGCGCCATCGCATCCGCCGCGATCGAGGCGACATAGTTGGAGCGCTCGTTGAAACCCTTGTATTCGCCGCCGTACTTGATCGGCCGGCCCATCTGCCAGGCAAGCTCCGGCACGACGAGGTCGGACATCTCGTTCAGCCGCGCAGCACCCTTCAGCACCAGTTGCACACGCTCTTCGAGCGGCCGTTTCGCCCAGGCTTTCTGTGCCTTGCGGGCGCGCGCCACCACGTCCTTGGCGGCATCGAAAGAAAGGGCTGCGCGTTCGGCATAGACCGACCCGTCCACCGGTGAAATGCATTGGATCATTGCCATGATCGATTTCCTGTCCTCGTATTGGTCAATATTTGGGTGGGCGACAGCCCCTCATCCGCCTGCCGGCACCCTCTCCCCGCCTGCGGGGCGAAGGGATATGCCGCACCGCCTTCCTTAACCTCGACGCTGCGTTTGGCACGTCCCCTCTCCCCGTTTTTACGGGGAGAGGGTTAGGGTGAGGGGCAAACACACGCGAAATGCCTATTAAGCTCTTTCGAAACCGCGCGCCACTTCCCAATCGGTGATGCGGCGGTCGTATTCTTCCTGCTCCCACTCGCCGGCGCGGGTATAGTGGTCGATCACGTCGTCGCCGAAGGCCTTGCGCAGCATCGCCGATTCCGTCATCGCCGCCGTGGCCGCGCGCAGCGTGCGCGGAATCTCGCGAACGCCCTTGCCGCCATAGGCGTCGCCGACGAAGGGGGCTTCGAGTTCGAGCTTGTTCTCGATGCCGTCAATGCCGGCGGCAAGCAGCGCGGCGAAGGCGAGATAGGGATTGAGATCGGAGCCGCCGACGCGGCACTCGATACGGATACCCTTGGTCTCTTCGCCGCACAGGCGATAGCCGGCGGTGCGGTTGTCCTTGCTCCAGACCGCCTTGGTCGGCGCAAACGTGCCGGCCATGAAGCGCTTGTAGGAGTTGATGTAGGGCGCCAGGAAATAGGTGATCTCGCTCGCATGGGCGAGAAGCCCGGCAACGTAATTGTGCATCAGCGGCGACATGCCGTATTTGCCGGTATGGTCGAAGAACAGCGGCTTTTCCTCCAGGCTCCAAAGCGACTGGTGGATATGCGAGGAACTGCCGGCGGCATTGTAATTCCACTTGGCGAGGAAGGTGATGGCCTTGCCCTTCGACCAGGCGATCTCCTTGCAGCCGTTCTTGATGATCGCGTGCCGGTCGGCCATGGCGAGCGCATCGGCGTAGCGCACGTTGATCTCCTCCTGGCCGGCCGAAGCCTCGCCCTTGGAGTTCTCGACCGGAATGCCGGCGCCCTGCAGCCCGGTGCGGATCGCCCGCATCACCTCTTCCTCCTTGGTGGTCTGGAAGATGTGATAATCCTCGTTATAGGCGCTGGCGAGCTTGAGATTGCGGTAGCCGGAAGCCTGCGCCGACTCGTAGGTCTGGTCGAACAGGAAGAATTCGAGCTCGGAGGCCATATAGGCCTTCATGCCCATATCCTCGAGCCGCTTTACCTGCTTCTTGAGGATCGCGCGTGGAGAATGGGCGACCTCTTCATGCGTATGGTGGTCGAGCATGTCGCACAGCACCAACGCCGTACCTTCGAGCCAGGGAATGCGACGCAGCGTCGAAAGATCCGGCTTCATCGTGTAATCGCCGTAGCCCTTCTCCCAACTCGTCGCCTTGTAGCCGGAGACGGTCTCCATCTCCATGTCGGTGGCGATCAGGTAGTTGCAGCTATGCGTTTCCTTCCAGGCGCTCTCGACGAAATATTCCGCCTGGAAACGCTTGCCCATCAGCCGGCCCTGCATATCCACCTGGCAGGCCAGAACCGTGTCGATGCGCCCTTCGGCAACATCCTTCCTGAGATCTTCGATTGTGTAGCTGCTCATGATTGATCCGCCTGAATTGAATTGAGAAAATCGGGGCAACGAAATCGCATGCGCTCGGCCGGACTTTGCGGCCTGATGCCTTTTCGTTGAACCGGTGATGGGGCCGCAGGATGCGGCCCCGCCATTTGAGAGGGAAGCTCGATGCTTAGTTTTCGCCGCTTTCGCCGACGGCGGCTTCGGCGGCCGCGATCTCGGCCTGGCGCTTTGCCACTTCGGCACCGATCGGCGGCCCCTTGAAGCGGCGGCTTTCGAAGCCGAACCAGACGATTGCCGTCAGCACCAGGAAACCGACGGTGATGTAAAGCGCCCATTCATTCGGCGGCTGGATGCCGAGGATGAAGATCAGGATCATCGCGATGACAGTCAGCACCGCAAAGAGCTTGAAGGCGCCTTCGCCGAGGTTCCACGGACCCATCTTGTCCCACTTCGACGTGCCCCAGGCAAAGAGACCGAGGGTGATCGGGATCGCGAAGGAGAAGAACAGGAAGATGACCGTGCACGACACGACGATCGTATAGACCGGCGTGTCACCGATCGTAGCGAGCGAAGAGCCCCAGACGAACAGAACCGACAGGATCGAGCCGGTCCAGATCGCGGCCACCGGCGTGCGATACTGCGGGCTGACCTTCGACAGCGCCTTCGATGCCGGCAGACCGCCGTCACGCGAGAAGGCAAAGATCATGCGCGAGACCGAGGTGACGGTCGCAAGGCCGCACAGCCACTGGCTGATCAGGATGGCAAAATAGAGAATGTCCTTGACGATCGGGTTCACCTGGCTGTCCATCGCCCAGAAGAACACGTTCCAGCCCTGCTTTGCGGCATCGTCCATGTTCGGCAGCATGAGAACGAAGGCGCACAGCATGATGTAGCCGAAAAGCGCCGACCAGAGCACCGACGCGACCATGCCGCGCGGAACGGATTCGGCAGCCTTGACTGTCTCTTCCGACGTATGCGCCGAGGCGTCATAGCCGGTGATGGTGTAGATCGGCAGCAGCAGGCCGAGAAGGAAGACCCAGGCACCGGAGGTGGTCGGCCAGACATTGCCGCCGACTTCGCCGGAATAGTTGGCGAAGGTGAAGAGGCGACCGATCTCGTAGGAGGGCGCCGCGACGAGGCAGACGACCGCCAGCGCGATCGAGGTCGCGAAGATGAGATAACCCGAGAAATCGGTCAGCTTCGCGGTCAGTCCGATGCCCATGTGGTTCACGAGCGCCTGCGCGCCGGTGATGACAACGAGGAAGATGATGCGCACCGTCGTCGAGTCGGTCAGCCCGAGATAGGTCGTGCCGAACGAACCCATGAAGAAATAATAGGTGCCGACATTGATGGCGCCAAGCACGGTGACGAGACCGAGCAGGTTGAACCAGGCGGTCAGCCAGCCGGTGAAGCGGTTGCCGAGGATCGAACCCCAGTGATAGAGACCGCCGGCCGTCGGATAGGCCGAGCTGATCTGCGCCATGGCGACGGCAAAGACGAGCGAGATAAAGCAGCCGACCGGCCAGCCGATGCCGATGGCCGCGCCGCCGGCGCCGGAGGTCGCCTGTGCCAGCGAATTGATGCCGCCGGAAAGGATGCAGATGATGGAAAATGAGACGGCGAAGTTCGAGAATGAACTCATTCGCCGTTCGAGTTCCTGGGCATAACCCATGGAATGCAGGATGTGCACATCCTGCTTCTTGTCCAGTTCGGTATAGTCCGACATGACTTCCCCCTGTTCACGATCGGCCGCGGGATTGCGGGCCGATTCAGTGCCAATTGCCCGCGGCATTTGCGCCATTCGGACGTTCGCAGTTAAACTGCTCCCTCGGGTCTTCTTTTTATTCAGCCGTCCAGACTTTGCTGGAGCAGCCCTTTCAAATAATCGGCCATGACCCCTTGGCCGATATCGTCAGCGATGAGGTCGTTGCGGACCTCGATCATCACATTGCGCAAGCCGTTCGAAAGCCCGTGCAGGATCAGCGTGTGGGTCACGCCGTCCTCGGGCCCGTAAGGCTCGTTGCGTTCCGTTCTGTAAAGCGGCGCCTCGGCCGCTGCCTCCAGCATACGGTCGGCGATCCGGCTGTCCTCATCGTGCAATATGCCGAGTTCGACCGCGCGTTCGCGGCCATGATAGACCGGCGTAAAGCTGTGCATCGTCACGATGATGCTGTCCTGTGCCCTCGCCCGGCGATCGCGGATCAGCCCGCGAATGGCGTCATGGAAAGGCACGTAGAGCGAGTCGGTGCGCGCAAGTCGTTCTTCGGGGCTCAAATCCTTGTTGCCGGGAATGGCGTAGATCTCGCTGGTCTCCGGCATCGCGCCGGGTGAACTGGGCGGTCGGTTGCAGTCGTAGATAAGCCGCGAGAACCTCTGGTAAACGAGCGTCGCGTCGAGCGCTTCCGATATGCTGCGGGCGACCGCAAGCGCGCCTGGATCCCAGGCAATGTGACTGGAGAGCGCTTCGCTGGGCAGGCCGAGATCGCCGAAAACGACTGGAAGCGCATTCGAAGCGTGCTCGCAGATGAGAAGCACCGGGCTCCGGCCGTGGATACGTTCGATCCCGACGCAGTCACCGTCCGCTTCACTGAGGATTTTCGGCCGGGCCAGCACCAAAGGCGCCACTCCTTATCCCTTAACAAATTCTTGATGAAGAAAAGAATTCTTCAGGTTTCGGCCGGTGTCAAGCATCCACTGAAAATTTCTTTTCATGACAGTGGTTGACATGGATTATGACAGCGTTGTTAACTTTGAGTGGGAAAGTGGCGCCAGACCATCCCGGGGAGCATAGTTACGTGACAGTTGCGTCGAAGACGGTTTCGGACGTCATACACTCGCATTTGGGGGTGTTGACGCGCGCCGAGAAGCAGTTGGCCGAAAGCCTTCTCGACAATTATCCGGTTTCCGGCCTCGGCAGCATCACTACGATTGCCGAGAATGCCGGCGTCTCGACGCCGACCGTCGTGCGCATGGTGCAGAAGCTCGGCTTCAAGGGCTATCCGGACTTTCAGGCGCATCTGCATCAGGAAGTCGAGGCGACGATCTCGAACCCGATCGCCAAGCACGACCGCTGGGCGCAAAATGCGCCGGGCACCCACATTCTCAACCGTTTCGCCGATGCCATCATGGGCAATCTGCGCCAGACGCTGACCGATCTCGATACCGCGACTTTCGACAGCGTCGCCGCGCTGCTTTCCGACCGCAAGCGCGGCCTTTATTTCGTTGGTGGCCGCATCACCGGCGCGCTTGCCGAGTATTTCTTCACCCATATGCAGGTGATCCGGCCGGCAACGACGCTGCTATCGTCGAATTCCAGCAGCTGGCCGCAATATGTCCTCAACATGAATGCCGGCGACATCCTGATCATCTTCGACATCCGACGCTACGAGCAGGAGATGGTGAGCCTTGTAACCGCCGCCCGCAAACGCGGCGCCGAAATCATCGTCTTCACCGACCAGTGGGGCTCGCCGGCCGCCAAGCTCGCCAGGCATGCCTTCCGCGTCCGGATCGAGGCGCCGTCGGCCTGGGATTCCTCCGTGGTCACCCTGTACATCGTCGAAGCGCTGATCGAGGCCGTTCAGAATTCGACCTGGGACGAGACGAAGGAGCGCATGAAGACACTGGAAGGCCTGTTCGAGCAGACCAGGCTTTTCCGCAAACCGGGTTAGGAGGACAAGACTAAAACAAAAGAAAACAATGACGGATTTTTCGCGGAAACAGACGGCGTTGTCGCAAATAAAACATTTGCCACAACCACCGCTATTCACAGCAGAATTAACGTCATCCAACTGTCACACAAGCTTCATGTAATCTCATTAACAGCATCGCCAGACACTGAAAACCCGAAGGAGAACAACAGTGATCTCTAACATTTCTCGACTACTGTCGCTTTCTACTGCGATGATCGTGGCTTCGACCGCGATTGCCGCTGCCGAGCCGAGCGCTGAACTTATCGCCGCCGCCAAGAAGGAAGGCACCCTGACGACGATCGCTCTTCCGCACGACTGGTGCGGCTACGGCGAGGTCATTGCCGGCTTCAAGGCCAAGTATGGCCTCGAGGTCAACGAGCTCAACCCAGATGCGGGTTCGGGCGACGAAGTCGAAGCCATCAAGGCCAACAAGGGCAACACCGGCCCGCAGGCTCCTGACGTCATCGACGTCGGGCTCTCTTTCGGCCCGTCCGCAAAGAAAGACGGCCTGATCCAGCCTTACAAGGTCTCCACCTGGGACTCCATCCCGGATACCGCCAAGGATGCCGAAGGCTACTGGTACGGCGATTATTACGGCGTTCTCTCGTTCCTCGTGAACAAGGATCTCGTCAAGGAATCGCCGGCCGATTGGGCCGATCTGAAGAAGAGCGACTACGCAAACAGCGTCGCCCTCGCGGGCGATCCGCGCGCCGCCAACCAGGCTGTCCAGGGCGTCTATGCCGCTGGTCTTTCCGCATCCGGCGGTGACGCGGCCAAGGCAGGCGAAGAAGGCCTGAAGTTCTTCGCCGAGTTGAACAAGAGCGGTAATTTCGTGCCGGTCGTCGGCAAGGCAGCTCCGTTCGCCCAGGGCTCCACGCCGATCATCGTTGCCTGGGATTACAACGCCCTCTCCTGGGGCGAAAGCCTGAAGGGCAATCCTCCGTTCGAGGTCGTCGTTCCGAAGACAGGCGTCGTTGCCGGCGTCTACGTCCAGGCGATTTCCGCCTTCGCTCCGCACCCGAACGCTGCGAAGCTCTGGATGGAATACCTCTATTCCGACGAAGGTCAGCTCGGCTGGCTGAAGGGCTATTGCCACCCGATCCGCTTCAACGATCTTGCCAAGAACAACAAGATCCCGAAGGAACTGCTCGATAAGCTGCCGCCGGCTGCATCCTATGAAAAGGCTGTCTTCCCGACGCTCGAAGAACAGTCTGCTGGCAAGGAAGCCATCACCAAGAACTGGGATTCCGTCGTCGGCGCCGCCGTCAAGTAATCTCTGATCCGGCCTCCCCGCCGCAAGGCGGGGAGGTTTTCTCACTCCGACGCCCCAGGATGAGCTTTTCCATGAGCACCGTTTCAACGCCTATGGTGCGCAGTGCCCCCTTGATCAACAGAGATCGCGTGATCGACTGGCTGGGCATTGCACCATTCATCATATTCTCCCTGCTGTTCCTGATCATCCCCACGCTTTATCTCGTGGCGGGCGCATTCCTGACGCCCGAGGGCGATTTGACGCTGAAGAATATCGGTGATCTCTTTACCCCATCCATCATGAGCGCCTACTCGATCAGTATCCGTGTGTCGGTGGCGTCGGCTCTGGGCGGTGCGCTGATCGGCTTCTTCCTCGCCTGGGCCGTCGTGCTCGGCGGCCTGCCCGCCTCCGTGCGCTCGACGCTGCTGACCTTCTCCGGCGTCGCCTCGAATTTTGCCGGCGTGCCGCTCGCCTTCGCCTTTCTCGCAACGCTCGGCCGCACCGGGCTTGTGACGATTTTCCTGCGTGAATGGTTCGGTTTCAATCTCTACGGCACCGGCTTTAATCTCCTGTCCTTCTTCGGCCTCACCATCACCTACATGTATTTCCAGATCCCGCTGATGGTGCTGATTCTGACGCCGGCCCTCGACGGTATGAAGAAGGAATGGCGCGAAGCCTCGCAGATTCTTGGCGCCACCAACCGCCAGTACTGGACGATGGTCGCGCTGCCGATCCTTTGGCCGAGCCTGCTCGGCACGACGCTGCTGCTCTTCGCCAACGCTTTCGGCGCCATTGCCACCGCTTTCGCGCTGACCGGCAGCTCGCTGAACATCGTGCCGATCCTGCTCTATGCGCAGATCCGCGGCGACGTTCTGCACAATGCCAACCTCGGTTACGCCATCGCGCTCGGCATGATCGTCATCACCGGCGTCTCCAACGTCCTTTATCTCATGCTGCGCATGCGCGCAGAACGGTGGCAGAAATGAAAGCTCAGCGTCTCGGAGCCTGGATCGCCGTCATTCTAGGTGCATCCTATTTCGTCATCCCGTTGATCGGCACAATCGAGTTTTCATTGCGCATGCGCCGCGGCGAATACAGCCTCGATGCTTATGAGTCGGTATTCTCCGACATTCAGTTCCGGGAGACCTTCGGCTATTCGATGCTGATGGCGTTGCTCACCATCGTTTTCGGCATGCTGCTCGTCGTGCCGACGGCCTATTGGGTGCGGCTGCGGCTGCCACAGATGCGTCCGGTCGTCGAATTCATCACGTTGCTGCCGCTTGTCATTCCGGCGATCGTCATCGTCTTCGGATACCTCAGGATGTATAATTCTTCATCCTACCTGCCGCTGACGGGTTCGACGACCGGCACCAACATCCTGCTGGTCTTCTCCTATATCACCCTGTCCCTGCCTTATATGTACCGCGCCGTCGATACCGCCATGCGCGCCATCGACGTCCGCACGCTGACGGAAGCGGCCGAAAGCCTCGGCGCCCGATGGACGACCATCATGTTCAAATGCATTTTTCCCAACGTCATGAGCGGCGTGCTCTCAGGCGCTTTCATCACGCTCGCGATCGTCATGGGCGAATTCACCTTTGCCGCACTTCTGAACCGTCCGGCCTTCGGTCCCTACCTGCAGCTCGTTGGCGCCAACAAGGCCTATGAGCCTTCGGCGCTTGCCGTCATCGCCTTCTCGATCACCTGGCTCAGCATGGGCCTGCTCAACATCGTTTCCCGCGTCGGCAAAGCCCGCCCGGCAAAGGCTTAAGGTATCTGGCTCATGTCTTTTCTCACGCTGAACAACATTCAAAAATCCTTCGGCCCGGTTCAGGTCGTCAAGAACTTCAACATGAACATCGAGAAGGGTGAGTTCGTCTCATTCCTCGGTCCGTCGGGCTGCGGCAAGACGACCGTTCTGCGCATGATCGCCGGCTTCGAAACGCCAACCGGCGGCACGCTGACCATCAACGGCAAGGACCAAAGCGCGCTGAAGCCGAACCAGCGCAATATCGGCATGGTGTTCCAGGCCTACGCACTCTTCCCCAACATGACGGTACACGACAATGTCGCCTTCGGTCTCAAGGTCGCCGGTGCCCAAAAGCCTGAGATCGACGCGCGCGTCAAGGAAATGCTCGGCCTGATCAAGCTCGATCACCTGGCCGACCGCTTCCCCTATCAACTGTCGGGCGGCCAGCAGCAGCGAGTAGCCCTTGCCCGTGCGCTCGCCGTCAAGCCGCAAGTGTTGCTGCTCGACGAGCCGCTCTCCGCACTCGACGCCAAGATCCGCGTGTCGCTGCGCGAGGAAATCCGCCAGATCCAGCAGCAGCTCGGCATCACTACGGTCTTCGTCACCCATGATCAGGAAGAAGCCCTTTCGATCTCCGACCGCATCGTCGTCATGAATGCCGGCAAGGCCGACCAGATCGGTTCGCCTTTCGAGATCTACAACACGCCGGCGACGCGCTTCGTCGCCTCCTTCGTCGGCACGCTGAACCTCATCGAGGCCAAAGTCGTCGATCCCGATACCAACCGCATCCAGATCGGCGATCAGGGCATAACGCTGAAGCAGTCGGTCGCTGCCCACAAGGCCGGAGAAACCATCTCGCTGGCGCTACGCCCGGAAGCCGGCTCGCTCTCCGACAGCGTCAAGAGCGACACGGCGCTGACCGGCCAGGTCGTTTCGGCCCACTTCCTGGGGTCGGTCATCCGCACCCGCATGAATGTCGGCGGCAACGTCATCTCCTTCGACATGTTTAACAGCCCGGGCACCACCCCGCCGCAGGCCGGCGAAACGGTAACCCTGCGCTTCATGGCAGCCGACCTGCTCATCATCCGCGACTAACCAGCGTATCGCGATCTCGCCCGGAAGGCGCCGCCGAAGCGGCGCTTTTTTTTGATTTCAGGCCGGCCGACCTGTCAGCAAACGTGATGCAGCCATCACCGCAAAGCACTTGAACTCTGCCAGCTCAGTGCCAGAAGTTGAGCGAACCAAATGCGCCGGGTAGCCCTCTGTCCGGCAGTTTACGCGATAGGATATGTCAATGATTACCTGCCACCTGCGTTATGTGATCGATCCTTACAAGCTTGCCGAATTCGAGGAATATGCCCGGCTCTGGATTCCGATCGTCAACAGAATGGGCGGCACCCATCACGGTTATTTCCTGCCGTCCGAAGGCGCCAGCAACATCGCCATTGCGCTGTTTTCCTTCCCGAGCCTTGCCGCCTACGAGGACTATCGCGCACGTATGGCAAGCGATCCGGAATGTCAGGCGGCTTTTGAGCTCGACAAACGCAACCGCAGTATCGTCAGCTATGAACGCAGCTTCGTGCGGCCCGTGCTCGGCTGAGCGAACCGCGCGCGATGGGAAATGAAACCCCCGTCAGGCTGGCTGGCGGGGTTTTTCGTTCTGTCATGCGCTTAGCGGATCGCCTGGTCGTCGACATCGAAACGATGCACGTGCGCCTGGTCCTGTGTTGCATAGACCATCTCGTCCGGCTCGTACTGATGCTCGCCAAACAGACGTGCGGTCAGCAGGCCGCACTGGTCGGATTCCAGATAGATGATCGTGTCCGCGCCGAGATGTTCGACATGCACGACCTTCGCAGCCCAAGTCCCCTGCTCGCGCGACAGCGTCATATGTTCGGGACGCACGCCGATCGTCTTGGCGCTGTGATCGCCGACCTTCTCGGCCGCGATGAAATTCATCTGTGGCGAGCCGATGAAGCCGGCGACGAAGACATTGGCCGGGCGTTTATAGAGTTCCATCGGCGAACCGATCTGCTCGATCGCCCCGGCATTCAGGACAACGATCTTGTCGGCAAGCGTCATCGCCTCGACCTGGTCGTGGGTGACATAGATCATCGTCGCCTTCAGGCTGCGGTGCAGCCGGGCGATTTCGAGGCGGGTCTGGACGCGCAGCGCCGCATCGAGGTTCGACAGCGGTTCGTCGAACAGGAAGAGTTCCGGTTCGCGCACGATCGCACGGCCGATGGCGACGCGCTGGCGTTGGCCGCCGGAGAGCTCGGCCGGCCGGCGCGCGAGATAGGGTTCCAGCGAGAGCATGCCGGACGCCTTGCCGACACGCCTTTCGATCTCATCCTTGGCGGTGCCGGCCTGCTTGAGCCCGAGCCCCATATTGTCCTTGACCGTCAGATGCGGATAGAGCGCATAGGACTGAAACACCATGGCGATGCCGCGCTTGGCCGGCGGCGTCAGCGTCTCATCGCGGCCATTGATGACGACGGCGCCCGACGTAACGTCTTCGAGGCCTGCAATGCTGCGCAACAGTGTCGATTTCCCGCAGCCCGAAGGCCCGACGAAGATGACGAATTCGCCGTCCTTGACCTCGAGGTCGATGCCTTTCAGCACTTCATGCGTGCCATAGGTCTTGCGGATGGATTTGAGTTGAAGCGATCCCACTGTCTTTCCCTTACAATCTGACCGGCTGGCCGGTACGCACGCTCTCGTCGGCGGCAAGGCAGATGCGCAGCGACGCCACCGCATCCGCCATATGGCGGTCGAGGTCCAGATCCTCGCGGATCGCCCTCAGCATGAAGGCCTGTTCCAAGTCGCAGAGTTCCTGATGGCCGGGTTCGCCTTCCATCGTCATGTCCTGGTCGGGCCGGATGAACTTGCCGTCAGGCCCGGTCTCTGCCGTGTGCAGCCGGATCACCGAGGTCTTGGTGTGCGTGTCTATATCGTCGGACTTGGCGTTCGGATCCATGACGATCGACACGGCGCCCTTCGGCGACATCACATCCTTCACGAAGAAGGCGGTTTCCGAAATCATCGGACCCCAGCCAGCCTCGTACCAGCCGACGGAACCATCCTCGAACAGCACCTGGAGGTGACCGTAATTATACATGTCGGCGGCGATCTCGTGGGACATGCGCAGCCCCATGCCGCGCACCTCGACGGCCCTCGCGTCAGTGATCTGGCACATGACGTCGACATAATGCACACCGCAATCGACAATCGGCGAGGTCGTGCGCATCAGAGACTTATGCGTCGCCCAGGTCGGGCCGCTGGACTGCTGGTTGAGGTTCATGCGGAAGACGTAAGGCGGGCCGAGCTTGCGCGCCTCTTCGATCAGCTTCATCCAGGAAGGGTGATGGCGAAGGATATAACCGATCACCAGCTTGCGCCCGGCCTTCCCGGCCGCAGCAACGACGCGCTCGGCATCGGCGACGGTGGTCGCCAGTGGCTTTTCAACGAAGACGTCGCAGCCGGCCTCGAAGGCGGCGACGGCATAATCGGCATGGCTGTCAGAATAGGTGTTGATCGAGCAGAGGTCCGGTTTCAGCTCGGCCAACGCCGTCGTGAAGTCGGGATGGATCGTATAGCCCTGCAGCTCGGGCTCCAATTGCGGCGTCGAGCGGTTGACGAGACCGACGATCTCAAAGCCCGGATTGTTGTGATAGGCGAGCGCATGGCTGCGGCCCATGTTGCCGAGGCCGGCAACGAGGACGCGGATCGGTTTTTCGGTCACTTGACGGCTCCTGACGTGATGCCGCGGATCAGTTGCCGCGAGAAGATGACGTAGAGGACGAGGATCGGCAGGATCGCCAGCGACAGCGCCGCCAGCACCGCATTCCAATTGGTGACGAACTGGCCGATGAAGATCTGCGAGCCGAGCGTCACCGTCTTGGTGGCCTCGGAGGGCGCCAGGATCAGCGGGAACCAGAGATCGTTCCAGATCGGGATCATGGTGAAGACCGCGACCGTCGCCATGGCCGGGCGCACCAGCGGCAGCACCAGGCGGAAGAAGATCGCATATTCGGAAAGCCCGTCGATGCGGCCGGCATTCTTCAGATCGTCCGACACCGTGCGCATGAACTCCGACAGGATGAAGATCGCCAGCGGTATGCCCTGCGCGGTATAGACGAGGATCAGCGCCGTCAGCGTATTGACGAGGCCCGCCGCCACCATGCCCTGGAGGATCGCCACCGTGCCGAGGCGGATCGGGATCATGATGCCGATCGCCATGTAGAGCCCAAGCAGCATATTGCCGCGGAAACGGTATTCGGAAAGCGCAAAGGCCGCCATGGCGCCAAAGAGCAGCACCAGCAGGATCGAGACGATCGTGACGATGAAGCTGTTCTGGAAATAGGTGGCAAAATCGCCCTGCCCGAGCACTGTCTGATAGCCGACGAGGCTGAAGGTTGACGGCGTCGGGATCATCAGCGGCTCGCGGAAGATCGAGGCGCGATCCTTGAACGAGTTGATGACGGTGAGAAAGACCGGAAACAGCGCGACCAGAGTATAGGCGCTCAGCGCCAGATGCACGAGGCCGGTGCGGATGGGAGATGTGCGTGCCTTGGACATGCCCGCTCCTCAGAACTGGTAGCGACGCATGCGCCGCTGGATGACGAATAGATAAAGCGAGACGCCGGCGAGGATGATGAGGAACATCACCGTGGCAATCGTCGCGCCCATCGAGCGGTCGCCGAGCTGAAGCTGGAAACCGAAGAAGGTGCGGTAGAGCAGCGTGCCGAGAATGTCGGTCGACATGTCAGGTCCGGCAAGCGCCCCCTGCACGGTATAGATCAGGTCGAAGGCATTGAAATTGCCGACGAAGGTCAGGATCGAGATGATGCCGATCGCCGGCAGGATGAGCGGCAGCTTGATTTTCCAGAATTGGGCCCAGCCGGTGATGCCGTCGCATTCGGCCGCCTCAATCACCTCTTCGGGAATGCTGAGCAGTGCGGCATAGATCAGCATCATCGGAATGCCGATATATTGCCAGTTCGAGATCAGCGACACCGCAATCAGCGCCGAACCGGACTTGCCGAGCCAGGGTGCGAACAGGAATTTCAAACCGATGAGATCGAGCATCCAGGGCGCCACGCCCCAGATCGGCGAAAGGATGAGCTTCCAGATGAAGCCGACGATGACGAAGGAGAGCAGAGTCGGCAGGAACATCGCCGTGCGATAGAAGGCGACGCCGCGCAGCTTCGGCACCGAAAGCAGGGCGGCAAGCGCCACCCCGATCGGGTTCTGCACGCACATGTGGATGGCAAAGAAGATCAGGTTATTGACAAGGGCATTCCAGAAATCGCGCGCCCAGCGCGCATCGCCGAACAGCACCTTGAAATTCGCCAATCCGACGAAGGCCGGCTGCCCGTCGACCGTATTGTAGAGCGACAGCCGAAGAGTTTCGATGAGCGGCAGCACCATGACCGCCGAATAGACGATCAGGGCCGGCAGCATGAAGACGAAGATGTGCCAGCGCACCGCGCGCCTGATCGGGACGATATCGGCCGTGTTGTCGGTTTCGCTCATGGCTTTTGCCTGTTCTTGTCGACTGGCCGCAAGGGCAGCACAGGTGGAAAACGTTGCGCCTCACCCTAACTCTCTGCCACCTGGGAAGAGAGGGAACACGCCCTGTTGAGATGCTATATCGGGCTGGGAGGTCGCTGCGAGTCTCCTTCTCCCCGCGAGCGGGGAGAAGGTGGCCGGCAGGCCGGATGAGGGGCTGCAAACGCCGCCCCTGATCACATCACTTGGCCGGCTTGTACCAGCTGTCGAGGCCCTTCTGGAGCTTTTCGGCAGCAACCGCAGGCGTATCCGTGCCGTTGATCACATTGGCCGATTCGACCCAGGTCTCGTTTTCGAGGTTCGGCGTGCCGCGCGACAGGATCTGGTAAGTCGAGCGCACCGTCGACTTGTACGGGCCGCGCCAGGAAACGAATTCCTGAGCGAGCGGATCGGACATCTTGACTGGGTTGGAGTTCAGGCTGAAGAAGCCCGGCAGCGCGTTGGCGTAAATATCGGCAAACTCAGGCGAAGCGACCCAGCTGAGGAACTTCTTGGCTTCCTCGGCATGCGTGCTCTTGGTGTTCAGAGCGACACCGATATCCGGATGGTCGGAGATGTAGCCCGTGTCGCCGGCCTTCGGAACCGGCGGCGGGAAGGCGCCCATCTTGAACTGAGCCTGGCTGTTGAACAGCGAGATTTCCCATGAGCCGGCCGGATAGATCGCGGCACGACCGAGCGTGAACAGGTTCTGGCTGTCGGAGTAGGTCTGGGCTTCGAAGCCGTCGCCGAGATACGGCTTCCACTTGGCAAGCTCTTCATAAGGCTTGACCCAGTCGGCATCCGTCAACTTCTGCTTGCCGGAGATCAGAGCCGCGCGGCCGTCCTCACCCTTCCAGTAGTTCGGTCCGATGTTCTGGTAGCCCATGGTAGCGGCTTCCCAGAGGTCCTTCGTGCCCATGGCGAGCGGAATGTAGGTGCCGTCGGCCTTGATTTTGTCGAGCGCTGCGTAGAACTCGTCCTGGGTCTTCGGCACAGAGATGCCGAGCTTGTCGAAGGCATCCTTGTTGTAGATGAAGCCGTGGATGACAGAAGCCATCGGCACGCAGAAGGTCGACTTGCCGTCGTCGGTGCTCCAGGCGGCCTTGGCGACCGGCGAGAAGTTCTCCATGCCAGGCAGGCTGGTAATGTCAGTGAGCTGCTTCTTGTTGAAGAGTTCGAGCGAGGCATCGAACGGACGGCAGGTGATGATATCGCCTGCGGAGCCTGCATCGAGCTTGGCATTCAGCGAGGCGTTGTATTCGGTCGGCGCGGTCGGCGAGAAAACGATCTTGATGCCCGGGTTCTTCGCTTCGAAAGCCGGGATGATCTTTTCCTGCCAGATCTGCAGGTCGTCGTTACGCCAGCTTTCGACCGTCAGCGTGACGTCGGCGGCGTGGACGAGGCCCGCTGAACTCAGCAGACTGGAGGCAAGCAGCAGGCTTTTCAGAGCAGTGTTTTTCATTTCCCTCTCCTGTTTTAAGCGCCGCGAAGCGCTGTTTTCGATCTGAAACAAGCAATTGGCGTGTTTGAGGTAACACCCAACGCCCCTTGGAGGACCGCCAGCAATGCCGGTCCCGAAAGCTCGACGGACACGAAGGCGGACGCCTGCGGCCGAACTGCGCGCCTTCCCGGCGACTGCACCGGGGTGGCGAAATGGCGGGGAAAGCCGATGGATGGCCGAATTCGCCCCCAGCTTGATGGGCCGGGGGTCGTTCTCTCGATCATCCTCGAAGCGGTTCCGGCTTGACTTAACTGCCGGTTTTCGTGGGCTTCGAAGTGCTGTTCCCTTTTGCCGAATTAATGCCAAAAAAATACCAATTGTCCAGCCGAAATTAACTTTTCGGCCTGATAAAACTCATTAAAAAATTTAATCTAGCAAAATCAATATGATAAAAAGATTGATTTTCCACGTCATTCCCACTTGGTAAATGGTATTTTTTTGGTATTGTATTAAAAAACATAGGGAACGGCATATTCGGAGGCCCGATGACGGAGCTTGCAATCGGCATAGACGGCGGCGGAACGAGCTGCCGGGCCGCAGTCGCGGACAGGAACGGCAATGTCATCGGCCGTGGCAAAGCCGGCCCTGCCAACATCCTGTCGGATCTGGAAAACTCCCTTCTCAATATCGTCGAATCCGCCCGGCAGGCGCTAGGCGATGCCGGGCTTGCCGCTGAAACCATTTCCTCCGTCGCAGCCGTCGTCGGCGTCGCCGGCGCCAATGTCGGCGATTATGGTAGACGAATCGAAAAGGCCCTGCCTTTCACCGAAGGCCGCGTCGTCACCGATGCGCTGATCGCCCTGCAGGGGGCGCTCGGCGATGCCGACGGCATCGTCGGCGCCTTCGGCACTGGCTCGGTCTATAATGCCCGCAGGGATGGCCGACTGAACGGCATCGGTGGCTGGGGTTTCGTCGTCGGCGACCAGGCAAGCGGTGCCCGCCTCGGCCGCGACCTCCTGGAACAATCGCTGCTCGCCCATGACGGGGTGCGCCCGGCATCGCCGATCACCGAAGCGGTCATGACCCAATATGGCAACGATCCAGAGCGCATCGTCGAATTCGCCCATTCGGCAAGACCAAAGGATTTTGCCCGTTACGCACCGATCGTCTTCGAACATGCCGCCAAGGACGATGCCGTTGCAGTTGGCATCGTCACGGATGCGGCAACGGCTATCGGCGAAAGTCTCGAAGCACTGCTCTGGCCCGAATGCCCGTCGATCTGCCTGCTCGGCGGCCTTTCCGAAGCCTACGAGCCCTGGCTATCCGAACGTTACAGGTCCCTGCTTGCCAAGCCAAAAGGCGATGCCCTGCAGGGCGCGGTTGAACTTGCAGTCAAGCTCTTGAACGACAGGCAGAGGGGTGCGGCATGACCGACGACCTCGCCACCCTCCTTTCCCTGGAGCGCCTGCAGGCAGCCGGCACAGGGCCGCTCTACGTCAAGCTGCGCCGCACGCTCGAAGGAGCCGTGCGCACCGGCACGCTTGGTCACGGCGATGCGCTGCCGCCGGAACGCGACATCGCCGAATTGGCCGCCGTCAGCCGCGTCACCGTGCGGAAGGCGATCGACGAACTCGTCGCCGATGGCCTGTTGGTGCGCCGTCACGGTTCCGGCACCTTCGTCGCCAAGCCGGTCTCCAAGGTCGAGCAGCGCCTGTCGCAGCTCACCTCCTTCACCGAGGACATGGCGCGCCGCGGCATGTCCTCCCGCTCCGAATGGCTGCATAAGGGCATCCACACGCCCTCGCCCGACGAGATGATGATCCTTGGCCTCGGTGCCGACGTCAAGGTTTCGCGCCTCTCGCGCCTGCGCATCGCCGACGACCAGCCGCTGGCGATCGAGAATGCCAGCGTCTCCGGCGAGTTCCTGCCCGATCCCTCGGCCGTCACCAATTCGCTCTATGCCGAGCTCGAACGCCTCCAGGTCCGACCCGTGCGCGCCGTGCAGCGCATCTCGGCAACCAATATGAAGGAAGCCGACGCCCAGCTTCTCGGCGTCTCCGCGGGTGCGGCTGGCCTGTCGATCGAGCGCATCTCCTATCTCGGCTCCGGCCGCGCCGTCGAATTCACCCGCTCGCTCTATCGCGGCGATGCCTATGACTTTGTCGCGGAACTGACGATCGCGGTGACGTAAGCCCTACCAGAAGCGGGCGATCCAAAGCTGATTTCCGACAAGATTATCAAAGATCGCATCGGCGGAGATAAGTGGTATTCCATTCTGCATGGCGGTCGCGGCAAGAAACCGGTCGAACGGATCGCGATGTGTCCAGTCCATCATGGCTGCGGTCAGACAGATTTCCGGTGTCAATGCCGCGGCAATGCCACCCTGTTCATGCAGCAGTTCCGGCAACCGGCCGATGAAAGGCTCCATCTCCGGCCACTTGCCGAGACGAACCTTCTGCCCGATTTCAAATAGGGATATTGGGCTGACGAAAATCGTCTCCGCCTTTTCGATCAGAGCGATCGCCTTGGCCGAGAGCCGCTCGTCGCCGGTCAGCGACCATGCCCAGGCATGGGTGTCGAGCAGAAGCGAGTTCACTCGCCCCCTTCCCAAGCCGCAAGTTCGCCCTGATCTATGGGCTCAAAAAAGTCGGGGCCATTTCCAACAACTTGCCCCTTGAGCAGCCCGATCTTGAAGGAAGACTGCACAATCGGAATGATCTTCACGACAGGCTTGCGCCCCTTGGCGATCACCACTTCCTCACCGGAAAGGGCGGCGTCGATCAATTTCGACAGATTGGTCTTTGCGGCATGGATGGTAACCTGCATCGTCGCCCTCATTAGCTAACTTGACTAAGTATACCGCCTCATCGTCAATTCCGCTATCAAATTCAACCAGCCTGAATGCGGGTAATTATTGAGCCGCATCAAAATCATAAAGCCGGAAGGTGAATCCCTTCCGGTTTTCATTTATTGAATCAATCTCTGAGGACGCCGCCCTAAGCGACCGTGAAGACTCGGCAATCAGGCCGCGTCTTCGATCTGCTCGTCCGTCTTGCGCGGCACGTAGTTCAGCACCGGCCCGAGCCAGCGCTCGACTTCAGACACCGCCATCTGCTTGCGGGCCGCATAGTCTTCCACCTGATCGCGCTCCACCTTGGCGACGCCGAAATAATAGGAGTCGGGATGGCCGATATAGAGGCCCGAGACCGAGGAACCCGGCCACATCGCATAACTCTCCGTCAGCTTTACGCCGGCCGCTTTTTCAGCATCGAGCAGCTTGAAGAGTGTCGCCTTTTCGGTGTGGTCAGGCTGGGCGGGATAACCGGGCGCCGGGCGGATGCCGGCATAGGCTTCGGTAATGAGATCCTCCTTGCTGAGCGTCTCGTCCTTGGCGTAGCCCCAGTATTCGCGCCGCACCTGCTCATGCATGCGCTCGGCAAAAGCTTCGGCGAAGCGGTCGGCCAGCGCCTTGACGAGGATCGAGGAATAATCGTCGTTCGCCCGTTCGAAACGCTCGGAGATGGCAATTTCCTCGATACCCGCCGTCACCACGAAGCCGCCGACATAATCCTGAACACCGCTTGTGACAGGCGCCACGAAGTCGGAGAGCGCCACGTTCGCCCGCCCGTCCCGCTTCGAAAGCTGCTGGCGCAGCGTATAGAAGGTCTCAAGCTCGTGCTTCCGGCTCTCGTCCGTGAACAGTCGGATGTCGTCACCGACGGCGCCGGCCGGCCAGAAGCCGATGACGGCGCGTGGGCGGAACCACTTTTCATCGATGATCTTCTTCAGCATGGCCTGCGCATCGGCCCAGAGCGCACGCGCCGCCTCGCCCTGCTTCTCGTCTTCCAGAATGGCGGGGTACCGGCCGCGCAGCTCCCAGGTCTGGAAGAACGGCGTCCAGTCGATATATTTGGCAAGCTCGGCCAGATCATAATCCTCGAACACCCGTGTGCCGAAGAATTGCGGCTTCACCGGCCGGTAGGCAGACCAATCGACCTTATGCGCATTCTCGCGAGCCCGGGGCAACGGCAAGCGCACCTTCTCGGCCTCGCTGCGCGCATGGGCGGCCGCCACCTTGGCATATTCGGCGCGAATGTCGTCGACATAGGCCTGGCGGTTCTCCGGTGACAGCAGGGCCGAGACGACGCCGACGGCGCGGCTCGCATCGGTCACGTAGATCGTCTGCCCCTTGTTGTAGCCGGGATGGATCTTCACGGCCGTATGCACGCGGCTGGTCGTTGCCCCGCCGATCAGCAGCGGGATCTCGAAGCCCTGCCGCTCCATTTCGGCCGCGACATGCACCATCTCGTCGAGCGACGGCGTGATCAGGCCGGAAAGGCCAATGACATCGACCTTTTCGGCAATCGCCGTTTCGAGGATCTTCGTCGCCGGCACCATGACGCCGAGGTCGACGATCTCGTAATTGTTGCAGGCAAGCACGACGCCGACGATGTTCTTGCCGATATCGTGCACATCGCCCTTGACCGTCGCCATCAGGATCTTGCCGGCCGACCGGCGTTCCTCGCCGCCATTGAGGCGCTTTTCCTCTTCCATGTAGGGCAGCAGCACGGCCACCGCCTGCTTCATCACGCGCGCCGACTTGACCACCTGCGGCAGGAACATCTTGCCCGAGCCGAACAGGTCACCGACGACGTTCATGCCGGCCATCAGCGGCCCTTCGATGACGTGCAGCGGCCTGACAGCCTGCTGGCGCGCCTCCTCGGTATCGGCCTCGATATATTCGGTGATGCCGTTGACCAGCGCATGTTCGAGACGCTTCTCGACGCTCCATTCGCGCCAGGAAAGATCCTGGACGCGGCCTTCGCGTGCCGCGCCGCCACGGAATTTCTCCGCCACTTCGAGCAGCCGCTCGGTACCATCAGGCCGGCGGTTCAGCACCACGTCCTCGCAGGCCTCGCGCAGCTCGGGATCGATATTATCGTAGACGGCAAGCTGGCCGGCATTGACGATGCCCATGTCCATGCCCGCCTGGATGGCGTGGTAGAGGAACACGGCGTGCATCGCCTCGCGCACCGGCTCGTTGCCGCGGAACGAGAAGGACAGGTTGGAGACGCCGCCCGAAATATGCACCAGCGGCATGCGCTCGCGGATCGTCCGCGTCGCCTCGATGAAGTCGACGCCGTAATTATTGTGCTCTTCGATGCCGGTCGCGACCGCGAAAATATTCGGATCGAAGATGATGTCCTCGGGCGGATAGCCGATCTTTTCGGTCAGCAGCTTGTAGGCGCGTGTGCAGATATCCACCTTGCGCTCGTAGCTGTCCGCCTGCCCCGTCTCGTCGAATGCCATGACGACGACGGCGGCACCATAATTGTGCAGCAGCCGCGCCTGGGCGAGGAAATTCTCCTCGCCTTCCTTCAGCGAGATCGAGTTGACGATCGGCTTGCCCTGGACCCGCTTCAGGCCGGATTCGATGATCGAGAATTTCGACGAGTCGATCATCACAGGCACGCGGGCAATGTCAGGCTCGGCGGCGATCAGGTTGAGGAACTCGACCATCGCCTTTTCGGAATCGATCAGCCCCTCGTCCATGTTGATGTCGATCACCTGGGCGCCGTTCTCGACCTGGTCGCGGGCGACATCGAGCGCTGCGGTGAAATCGGCATTGGTGATCAGCTTGCGGAAGCGGGCCGAGCCGGTGACGTTGGTGCGCTCGCCGACATTGACGAAGGGAATGTCCTTGGTCAGCTCGAAGGGTTCGAGACCCGACAGCGACATGAACGGGCGATGCTCGGGAATCGGCCGTGGCTTGTATTTCGCAACGGTCTCGGCGATTGCCTTGATATGCTCGGGCGTCGAGCCGCAGCAGCCGCCGACGATGTTGACGAGGCCCTCGCGGGCGAAGCCGTCGATCTGCGCCGCCATCAGCTCCGGGGTTTCGTCATACTGGCCGAATTCGTTCGGCAGGCCGGCATTCGGATAGGCGCAGATGAAGGTGTCGGCAACGCCCGAAAGCTCCTGCAGATGCGGGCGCATCGCATTGGCGCCGAGCGCGCAGTTGAGCCCGATCGTGAAGGGATTGGCATGGCGCACCGAGTTCCAGAAGGCAGATGGCGTCTGGCCGGACAGCGTGCGGCCGGAAAGGTCGGTGATCGTGCCCGAGATCATCACGGGCAGGCGCACGCCCTTGGCCTCGAAGCGCTCCTCGCAGGCGAAGATCGCAGCCTTGGCGTTCAGCGTGTCGAAGATCGTCTCGATGAGGATGATGTCGGCGCCACCGTCGATCAGCCCGTCGATCTGCTCGCCGTAGGCGGAACGCAGATCGTCGAAGGTCACGGCGCGAAAACCCGGGTTGTTGACGTCAGGCGAGATCGAGGCGGTACGGTTGGTCGGCCCAATGGCGCCGGCGACGAAACGGCGGCGGCCGTCCTCGCGCTCGGCGCGCTGTGCTGCCCGCCGCACGATTTCGGCGCCTTCCTTGTTGAGGTCGTAGACTGCACCTTCCATCTCGTAATCGGCCTGCGCGATGCGGGTCGAGGAGAAGGTGTTGGTCTCGAGAATATCGGCGCCGGCCTTGGCGTATCTGTAATGGATCTCTTCGATCGCGTCCGGCTGGGTCAGGATCAGGAGGTCGTTATTGCCCTTCTGGTGACAGGCGCAGCCGATGAAGCGCGTCCCGCGAAACTGGTCTTCGTCATAGCCCAGCCCCTGGATCTGCGTACCCATGGCGCCGTCGAGAACAAGGATGCGCTCGCTCGCGGCTTGTTTCAAAGCTGCGAAAACTTCACTGCCGTCACGTTTGCCCGTTTCCGGACCAAAGAGATTGTCAAACACGGGAGGGCTCCTTGACGTCGTAAGACCAGACAGTCCAAATCACATAAAGATATCTTTATGTCAATATATGCCAATCGATTTCGTGCTTTGCAAGTCTACAGCGCCGCGCGTCTATTAAGACACGCAAAGGACGCTGCAGCAGTTTGAATCTTCGCATCGTGCTTTTTGAAAATCGACCCCGATTTTCCAGCCGATGCGATAGCCAGATGACAGGCTTGCCCGACCTCTATATAGGCGTTTGCGACGCTTGTGCACGAAATCGGAGGAGCATCATGGCACCCGCAACCGGCAACGCCGTGCTTGGAAACTGGACGACCCGCGCCTATCATCGCGGCTGGCTGCTGACCCAGGCGAACGGTCTCTTCGATTTCTTCCAGCACAATTCGGTCAATCCCAAGGGCGGTTTCTACGATCTCGACGACGCCGGCAGGCCTCTCGACGCCGAGGGCCAGGTTCGCGGCATCCATATCGCGGCGCGCGCCGTGCATTGCTTCTCGATCGGCGCGCTGCTCGGCCGCCCCGGCGCTGCAGATGTCGTCGACCACGGCATGGACTATATCTGGAACCATCATCGCGACCGGAAAAACGGCGGCTATTTCTGGTCGCTCAACAATGACGGTCCTGTCGATTCCAACAAGCAGGGCTATGGCCATGCTTTCGTGCTGCTCGCCGCCTCAGCCGCAAAGACGATCGGCCATCCGCTTGCCGATGGCATGCTTGATGATATCACCAAGATCCTCAACACGAAGTTCTGGGAAGCGAAGCACGGCGCGATCGCCGAGGAGTTCACCGCCGACTGGCAGCCGCTCGATGGCGGCACCTATCGCGGCCAAAACTCCAACATGCACCTGACCGAAGCGCTGATGGCGGCCTTCGAAGCCACCGGCGATCGGGACTATCTGATCAAGGCCGAAAGCATCGCCGATCTCGTCATCCGCCGTGCGGCCGGTTCGGTCGACTGGCGCGTCGCAGAGCATTTCGACGCCGAATGGAATCTCGACAAGACGTACTACCATCCGAACGAAATGTTCCGCCCGGCCGGCACGACGCCCGGCCACTGGCTGGAATGGGCTCGCCTCATCCTGCAGCTCTGGACGCTCGGCGGCAAGCGGATCGAATGGATGCCGGATGCGGCCAAGGCGCTGTTCGCCCAATCCATGGCGCTCGGCTGGGACAACGACAAGGGTGGCTTCTTCTATACGCTCGATTGGGACGACAAGCCCGCCAAGCGCAACAAGCTCTGGTGGCCAGCCTGCGAAGCTGCGGCCGCTGCACATTTCCTCAACGAGCACCTGCCGAGCGATTTCCATGAAGAGAGCTATCGCAAGATCTGGAACGTGATCGAGCGCGCCTTCATCGACCACAAGAACGGTGGCTGGCACGAGGAGTTGACGGAAGATCTCGTTCCCTCGCACTCGCTGTTCCCCGGCAAGGGCGATATCTATCACGCCCTGCAGGCCTGCCTCATCCCGCTTTTCCCGGCAACGGGCAGCCTGACAAAGGGCATCCCTGAGGCCGGCGGCAGGATCTGAGGCCGAAGATCAGTAGCCCGGCGGCGGCAGTGCGGCGTTGGGGTTTCGCTGGAACCACTCGACATCCTCGTTGACGCGGTCGAGTTCGTCCTGCACATCGCGCTGATCGCGGCGGATATCGTGCATGTCGTCTTCGAGATCCTCGATCCGCCGGCGCAGTTCCGAGCGGTCGCCGTCCTTAGCATCCCGCAGCTTGTCGGAAAGATCGTCGATTTCAGTTTCCTTGAAGCTGTAATCGTTCTGCATCGAGCTGAGGCGCGCCTGCAGCTCGTGCTGCTTGCTGCCGAGGCCGAAGCCGCGCAGGAAACCGGGCGCGGCCTCCGGCGGGCAGACATTGGCGTAGCTGCTGCCCGCCTGGCCGCGCGCAAGCCCGCTGAGCGGCGTGCAATAGCGCACCAGGCCAGTCTGATACCCCTGAAACCAGATCGTCTGATCGGGCACGATCTTGACCCGCTCGCAGGACTTCGCATGTGCGGCGAAGCGCTGTTGCGGCTCGTAGCCTACCGCCCCGTCGCTTTCGCCGATCACCCGCCAGTCGGCGGCGACGCATTCCTCTTTGGACAGCGTGTTGCAGGAGACAAGGAAAAGGCCGAAGCCGATGGTGGCGGCAAGCGCAAGGAACAAGCGGATCATGGCGTCCCGGGGGGTAAATGAGGAGCGATGCCGCAGCTTAGCCGCAGGGCAAGTCCGCGTCACCGGAGCAGCGACGCGAATTTGCAGTTTTCATGGCTTTTTTCTGTCAAAATTACGGCGAAAGAGGCCGCATCAAAGCGGCGGGGCGAGCCGCAGCGTATCCAGATCCTTCGCGAGCATCAGCGCCAGCGCCTCGACCGCGAGATTGTGGTCATCGCGCTGCGGCAGTCCTGAGACGGTGACGGCGCCGATGCAGCCGGTGCCCTTGACGTTGATCGGGAAACTGCCGCCATGTGGCGCATAGTCTGCGCCGGAAAGCCCGTTATCCTCGACCGTCTTGCCATCCTTCTGCAGCTTCAGGCCGGAGGCATAGCTGCTGCGGAAATAACGCAGCACCATATTGCGCTTGCGGCGGACCCAGTTGACGTTGTCGGGCGTCACACCCGGGAGTGCCGCATAGAAGACCGGCATCGAATGCAGGGTCACGTCGATCGCGATGCCGAGGCCACGCTCGGTGGCGAGTTCCTGCAGGAGCTTGCCGAGCTGCCATGCCGTCGTCAGATCAAAAGCGTCGAAGCTTAGGACTTTCTCCTGCTCCGCGATCCGGCTGAGATCGTCCTCGATTGTCATGATGAGCGTTCCTCTTGCGCGATGATCCGTGCAGACCATTCTCGCGGGGAGCAAAAAAGTAAAGCAAAAACTTGGACCTATCCCTGGAGCAACTCCAGCAAAACTGCGCCGCGGTTTTGCGTCCGCAATTGCGCGAAGACAAAGAGATAGAGCATTTTCATGACTCCGAAGAAAACGGAAATGCTCTATGTCAGAGCTTCGGCGTCAGCATCTCGAAGCGGTCGCGGGTAGTGGCGCAGGTATCGCCGCCAAGCCTCGCAATGGCATCCACCGCGGCCGGATCGACATGCAGCCGTTCAGGATCGACCACGCCGTCGCGATAATGCGCGTAGACGATCTCGCCCATGACGATCTGCCGCGACCGGCCGAGCTCCAGCGTCACGTGCCGCTTGCATTCGAAGGCGGCCGGCGCCTCGGCGATAAAGGGCGAGGCCACCTTCTCGCCCGGCATCGCCGTCAAGCCCGCTTCCTTCAACTCGTCGACGCCGCGCGGATATTTGGCGCCGCAGACATGCATCGCCTCGGCGATCGCGAAGGAGACGATATTGACCGTGAACACCTCGGTCATGCGGATATTGTGGCCGGTATCCTTGAACGACATGTCGACATTGTTCTCGACCCCGATCGCAAGGATCGGCGGATCGGCCGAGAGGCAGTTGAAGAAGCTGAAGGGTGCGGCGTTGATCCGGCCGTTTTCGTCGACCGTCGTCACCAGAGCGATCGGGCGCGGAATGATCGTGCCGATCATCAGCTTGTAGCGTTGGCGCTCGGTGAGCTGTTGGAAATCGAAGGAAACGGACATCGTTCAGCCGACCTTCAGGACCGGCGAGAAACCGCTCATCGCCCCGGTGAAGGGTTTCGGCAGCGGCGACGCGTAGGAGCCGCGCTTGCTGGTGGAAAGCCCGAGCGACACCAGCGCTTCGGCCTGCTTGACGGCGGCGGCGACACCGTCGACGACAGGCACGCCGTAGATCTGCTGCAGTTCGCGCGCCAGATCGGTCATGCCGGCGCAACCGAGCACGATCGCCTCGGCGCCGTCTTCCAAAAGCGCCCGCTCGATCTCGGCCCTGAGCTTGCCGATCGCGCCCGAGGCCGGATCTTCCAGTTCCAGCACAGGGATGTCTGAGGCGCGCACCTTGGCGCGGTCGCCCATGCCGTAGCGGCGCACCAGATTGTCGATCAGCACCCGCGAGCGCTCCAGCGTCGTCACCACGGTGAAGCGCTGCGCCAGGAAACCAGCCGTCACCACGGCGGACTCGCAAAGCCCGAGGATCGGCACATCGGCAAAGGTCCGCGCCGCTTCGAGCCCGGTATCGTCGAAACAGGCGATAACAGCCGCGTCATAACCCGCTGCCTGCCGCTCCTTGAGTTCGGCGAGCAGGCCGGGGATCGCTAAGGCCCCGTCGTAGTGCCCTTCGATGGAAACCGGCCCCATGCGCGAGGTGGCGGCGATGATCTCCGTGCCGGATGCCGCCACCGCACGCGCGGCGGTGGCGGCTTTCTCGGTCATGGAGGCCGTGGTGTTCGGATTGACGATGAGGATGCGCATGTCAGTCTATCTTTGCCTGCCGCCGGCTGAGCATCGTCATGATGCCGAGTGCGATGAGAATGATGGTGAAGGAAAACAGCGTCGTCACGGTGCCGAGCGCATAGAGCACCGGCGTCGTGACGTTGGTGGTCATGCCGTAGATTTCAAGCGGCAGCGTGTTGTAGGTGCCTGATGTCATCAGCGTGCGGGCGAATTCGTCATAGGAGAGCGTGAAGCCGAACAGGCCGACGCCGATGAGGCTCGGCGCGATCATCGGCAGCACGACATGGCGGAACGTCTGCCAGGAGCTGGCGCCGAGGTCACGCGCCGCCTCTTCATAGGCCGGCGAAAAGCGGTTGAAGACGGCAAACATGATCAGCACGCCGAACGGCAGCGTCCAGGTGAGATGCGCGCCGAAGGCCGACGAATACCAGGCGGGCTTCAGCCCTCCCTCCTGGAAAACGACGCCGATGCCGAGCGAGATGATAATCGACGGCACGACAAGGCTTGCGACCGTGGCATAGAACAGCGCGGTCGAACCGCGGAAACGACGGCGGAAGGCAAGGCCGGCGAGCAGCGAGACGACGACGGTCACCGCCATTACCATCAGCCCGAGGGTGAAGGAGCGGCGGAACGAGGCGCCGAAATCGCCGACCGCCTGCTTCTCGAACAGGTTGAAGAACCAGTGCGTGGAAATGCCGTTCATCGGGAAGGTCAGGCCGCCGTCCGGCCCCTGGAAGGAGAGGATCAGGATCGCCGAAAGCGGACCGTAGAGGAACAGCACGAAGATGATGAAAAAGAGCGCCAGCAGATAGAATTCCAGGCCGCGTTTTTCGTGGCTCATCTCAAAGCTCCTTGCGGATGTCGACGACGCGCAGGATGGCCGCGACCATCAACAGCACGACGGCGAGCAGCACCACTGCATTGGCGGCAGCGGCCGGATATTGCAGCAGCGACATCTGGTTCTTCATCATCAGCGCCACCGAAGCGCTCTGGCCGCCGGACATCACCTGCACCGTCGAAAAGTCAGCCATGACGAGCGTGACGACGAAGATCGTGCCGATCGCCATGCCGGGTTTGGCGAGCGGGAAGACGACGTTCCACAACACCTGCCAGCCGGAGGCGCCGGCATCGCGCGCCGCCTCGAACAGCGATCGGTCGATGCGCATCAGCGTGTTGAAGATCGGCGTCACCATGAACAGCGTATAGAGGTGCACCATGGCGAGCACGACGGCGAAATCGGAATAGAGCAGCCATTCGATCGGCTGCGGGATGATGCCCATCTTGATCAGCGTCGAATTGACGAGGCCGTTGCGCCCGAGCACCGGGATCCACGAGATCATGCGGATGATGTTCGAGGTCATGAACGGCACGGTGCAGACGAGGAAGAGGATCATCTGCGTCGAGGTCTTGCGGACGTGGAAGGCCAGGAAATAGGCGACCCAGAAACCGATGACGAGCGTCAGCGCCCAGACGATCGCAGTGAATTTCAGCGTGTTGAGATAGATCTTCCACGTCACCCACGAACCGAGCGTGTCGGTGTAGTTCATCGTCAGGAAATCGGGATAGAGACCGGCAAAGTCGTAGTCCCAGAAGCTGACGACCGCGATCATGGCGATTGGCAGCAGGAAGAACAAGCCGAGAATGACGAACAGCGGCGTCGCCTGGAGATAGGAGATCGCCGATGGGGAAAGCCTCAGTCCGCGCCCGCCGCGCGCGCCCTGGCCATCCTCCTCCGTTTCCGCTGCGATGGTCGCCATTCCTTACCCTTTCGGAAGCTCGTCATTCGTCCGGTCGTTAGAGAGAGGGCTCGAGAAGACCCCTCCCCAACCCTCCCCAAAAGGGGGAGGGAGTATCTTTGCCGCGCCGCCTCCGAACCCTCCTCCCCGCAGGAGGAAGGAGTGTCCTGCCGCACCCTCCGGACTCCCTCCCCCTTGTGGGGAGGGTTGGGGAGGGGAAAAACGGCAATCGCTTAGGCCGCGATGAACTCGTTCCAGCGGCGGACCATGTAGCGGTCCTCGTCCATGACGGAGTTCCAGCAAGCCACCGCTCCCATGCGGGCTTCGAAGGAACCGCCGTCGCGAACGGCGCCGGCCTTCTCCATGACCTTGCCCTCGGGAGACAGAATGTCGCCGGCAGCCGGCTTGCCTTCGATCCAGTAGCCCCATTCGTCGGCCGACATGAATCCCTTGGCAGTGTCCATGCAGGCGGAATAGTACCCTTGACGGTTGAGATAGCCGCCGACCCAGCCGGACGTGTACCAGTTGATGTATTCATAGGCGGCATCGAGCTGCGCGCCCTTGAGGTGCGAGGCAAGGCCGAGACCGCCACCCCAGGCGCGGTAGCCTTCCTTGAGGGGCTGGAAGGTGCAGGCAATGCCCTTCGAACGGACGGCGGCGACGGCCGGCGACCACATCGACTGGATGACCACTTCGCCCGACGCCATCAGGTTTACCGACTCGTCGAAGCTCTTCCAGAAGGCGCGGAACTGGCCGTCACCCTTGGCCTTGATGAGGAATTCGATCGTCTTGTCGATTTCTTCCTTCGTCATGTTGCCCTTGTCGGCATATTTGATCTTGCCGGAGGCTTCCATGATCATCGCCGCATCCATGATGCCGATCGACGGGATGTTGAGGATCGCGGTCTTGCCCTTGAAGGCGGGATCCAGAATATCGGCCCAGCTGGTGATCGGACGGCCGGTGAGATCAGGACGGATGCCGAGCGTATCAGCATTGTAGATGGTCGGAACCATCGTCATCCACTGCGTCGGCTCCTTGGCGAACTTCTTGGAATCCTGCGCTTCGACGAAGCCGACCGTGTGTGGCGCCGTGCCCTGGGCGATGACGCTCTCCGGCTTTAGCTTGCCGTTGATGAACAGCGGTACGATCTTGTCGTAATATTTCAGCTTCTTGACGTCCATCGGCTGCATCACGCCGGTCGGGAACACCTTCTTGGCGATCCAGTATTCGACGTCGGCAATGTCGTAGCTGTCAGGCTGGGTAACAGCGCGCTGGGCGGCGGCGTCGGAATCGGTTGCCGTCATCTCCAGCGTGATGCCGAGATCGGCCTTGCACTTCTCGGCGATGGCATTGATGTTCGAAACGCCGGTGCCGAACTGGCGAAGCGTGATGTTCGTCTGCGCCCAGATGGTGGGAAAGCCGGTGATGGCGCCGGAGCCGGCGATGGCGCCGACGGCAGCAGCACCCGTCTTCAGCAGCGTGCGGCGGGAAAGCCCCTTTTCCGCCTTGGTCGATGTCGTTTCAGTCGTCATGTCAGTTCCCCTTTTCTTGGATGGAAGGTTCAGTGTTCTTGATGGTGATGGCTCATGCGGAAGAGCGGCCGAGAAGCACGGCATCGTCGAGCGCCCAGCTGAGCGAGACGGTGTCGCCGACGGCAACCGGCCGGGCGAAATAGTCGCCGTCGTCGGCAATGACGGTGAAGTCGTCGCTGCCGGCGCCGAGGACGGTAATCTTCACGGAAGAGCCGCGATATTCGATGTTGGAGACGATGCCATCGAAGCCGAGCGTCCATTCGGTCGCCACCTGCAGGCGCACGCGGTCGGTGCGGATACCGATATCGATGGGCTCGCCGACTTCCCTGCCCGTCCCGCGCACGGAAAAGCTCTGACCTTCCGGCACGGTCATGACGAGCACGCCGTTCTCGTTCGACATCACCCGGCCGGACAGCACATTGTGGTCGCCCATGAACCGCGCGACGAAGGCCGTCGCCGGCCGCTCGAAGACCTCGCGCGGGGCGGCCGCCTGCTCGATCCGGCCGTCATTCATGATGACGATGACGTCGGCGAGCGCCATCGCCTCTTCCTGGCTGTGGGTGACGTGTACGAAGGTGATGCCGAGCGACTTCTGCAGCTTCTTGAGTTCGGCGCGCATGCGGATCTTCAGGAACGGATCGAGCGCCGACAGCGGCTCGTCGAGCAGCAGCGCTTCCGGATCGGTGATCAGCGCGCGCGCCAGCGCCACGCGCTGCTGCTGGCCGCCGGAAAGCTGGGCCGGACGCCTATTGGCATAGGCCTCCATCTGCATCAGCTTCAGCATTTCGAGCGCCTTGGCCTGCCGCTCTTGCCTATCGATACCCTTCATCTTCAGGCTGAAGGCGACGTTGTCGATCAAATCGAGATGCGGGAAAAGCGCGTAGGATTGGAACATCATCGCCGTGCCACGCCTGGCCGGCGGAAAATCGGTGACGACCACATTGCCGAGGCGAATATCGCCCGACGAGATGCTCTCGTGGCCGGCGATCATGCGCAGTGTCGAGGTCTTGCCGCAGCCCGATGGGCCAAGAAAGCAGCAATAGGAGCCGGCGGGGATCTTCAGGCTGATCGCATGGACCGCCGTCGTCGCGCCATAAACCTTCGAAACGGATACTATATCGATCTCTGCCGCTTTCGACATCATGCCTTCCCCTGTTCGGAAAAGACGATGCATCTGCCGTGCCAGACTCCGATGCTTGCAGCAAGCCATTGCGAAATAATGATTTTATCAACACCGCAATGGAGAGAGCAAATTATAGGCGCAAAACGATCTGCACATGATTTAGGCTATCGTGCGCAATTTGTGCAAAACATCGTATACAATCTGATTGCAATTTCGGGGACAAATTCTGTTTAACTTTACCACGAAGCCGGGTATGGTTTGCCGACCATCAGGAAATAAATTTCATGAAATCCGCCGCCAAGGCTCAGCAGGCCGAAGACTCCGCCGAAACCGGCGCGCAACAGATTCGCGATGCCATTCGCGAAGCGATCGTCGAGCGCAGGCTCTCGCCCGGCACCAAGCTTTCAGAAAGCGATGTCGGCAATCTCTTCAACGTCAGCCGCACGCTTGCGCGCGCCGCCCTGCAGGCGCTCTCCTATGAAGGCCTTGTCAGCGTCGAGAAGAACCGCGGCGCCTTCGTCGCCTATCCCTCGCCCGAAGAGGCTCGCCAGATTTTTTCCGCCCGCCGCCTGGTCGAGCCAGGCATATTGCGCGAGGCGGCGGCGCGGATCACGCCTGACGATATTAGCCATTTGCGACAGCTTCTGCTGGAAGAAGGCCGCCTGATGAGCGAGCGCGGTCAGACGGCGCGCCGCGCCGAAATCAAGGCATCGGGCGATTTTCATCTGATGCTGGCGGCCATATCGGGCAATTCGATCATGCAGCGCTTCATGGAAGAGCTCGTCGCCCGCTCCTCGCTGGTGATTGCGCTCTACGGGCAATCGACCGCATCGAGCTGCGGCCATTCCGAACATGGTGACATAATCTCGGCAATCGAAGCCGACGAACTCGACCGCGCCTGCCAGCTGATGCTGCACCACATCACCCATATCGAGGCCGATCTCGACCTGCGCGAACGCAAGAGCCTGGGTCTCAAGGAAGCCTTCGAACTCTGAACATGCAAAAGATGCGGGCGCGGATGCTTCCCGCGCCGCGCTTCAAACGGACTCTCGAAACGCTACCAGGGCGTCTTCTTCGGCAGCAATTCAAAAGCCGCGAAGATATCCTCGGCGGTCATTGGCTCGCTCGAGCGCAGCTTCACGATTCCGTCCCGTCCGAGCAGGATCAGCCCGAACTCGCCGGACGGCGGTCCCTGCAGCCGATTGCGAATATCGTCGGCATCGAGGTCCCAGTCATCGTCGAACAGCGCAAACGCGCCGCCGCCAGCAATACTGAACACCTCGACGTCTTCCTCGATCAGGCGCATATGCGCCTTGCGCAGCCATTCATCCTGGATGAGCGCGCGGTCATCTTGCGCATCGGCGAAGATGATCAGCACTCGTTTTCTGTCGCGAAACTGCTCCAGCGATTGCGGAAGCTCAGGCTCACGCCTGGGAGTACCGATGATTTCATGAACAAAAGATTTCAGCATGGTGCTCATTCCTCGGCCATCGCTTGATGTGGCCGTGCCTGCCGGATTAAACGGCTGGCAATAAGCGAGGTTCCGCCAAAAGCGGAAAAGGATCGCAGCCATGGCCGCGATCCTTATTCTATCAGTCGCGGCCCTGGTCTTCGGACGCGTGGGCCGACACGGCGACGAGATCCGCAGCCCCGGTGACGAGAAGGCGCTTGCGCACCAAAACGCGCATGACACGCGCCGCCGTCGAGAAGGTCATCTGGTCGAGCGGGCCTTCGCCCTCCCACGGCTTGGTCAGCCGTTCGGTGACGGCGCCGACGATGTTCATCGGCACGATGTCGGTGCATTCGCGCATGGCTTCAAAAACGAAGCTGATCGGCATGACCCGTCCTTCGTAGGTCACGATCGGTTCGGTCAATTCGCTGTCCCATTCCTCGAAGGCATAGAGCGCTTCGCGAAACAGCTGCTGGAGGTTAAACGGCGCGTGGCCGTCATGAAGTGGCGGCAGTGCATTCATCATGTCTGTCTCCTCTTGATGGGTTGAAGCCAAAGTCCTCCGGTCTCGGTCGCGCCAACGCGGGGAACGGAACATTTCGCTGCCCCTGCGAACCGAATAACACTATTGATTCTATAGAGTAACGCGCCGGCGTAAAGCCCATTTATCCGCCACCGCGGAAGCGATTTCCATAACACCCTGATATTCTTGCGTGTTTTAGACGAAATTTTCTCCGCGCACACCAGCCTTAAAAATCTATGCCACCCGCCTAGGATCGCTCCGAAATGGCACGGCGAGGGCGAAAAAACCCTGAAAACTCACGGAACTTTTGTAGCTGTAATTTGTTTTGTTCTCACAATTCGCAACACACACTGGGGTTACCACCAATGACGCAAATCCGTGAACCGGAGCGCCGCAGCAGGATCCTGCGCGGCCGCCCCTATAGCCTTGATGAATTCGCCTCCAAATATGGCCTCCGAAACGAGCAGGCAGAAAGCCTGTTCACCCGTTTCGGGCCGTCCTCGATCGAACTCGACCTGCTGATGGCAGCCAAGCGCCGGCCGCCGGTTCTGCAGGACGGAATTGCCGAATAGCACTTTTGACGAATGGAATAGAGAGATGAGTGATAGACGCCACGAATGGATCAGCAAACGGGCTTACGCGATCTGGGAGGAACAGGGCCGGCCTGATGGCCGCGGCGACGAGCACTGGCGCCAGGCCGTTGCCGAACGAGACGCGCTGGAGCGCACGCAGGCCTCGTCCGATGGTCGCGAGGTCCTGGTGAAGTTTCGCCCGAAGCCGCAACGGCCCGAAGCGCCATGCGCCGGCTGGTTCAGCCCAACCGCAAACGTCGGCTGAACCCTTTCTCACACCGGACCGGGCCGCTTAATCCGTACAGGATGAAGCGGCCCAATCGCGGCGAATCCCGTGGCTCAATCCCCTGCGGGATCGCGCCGCTCGATGCCAGATCGAGCAACTCAGTCGAACCTTAACCGGAAGCGCGCCTGAAAATCTCCCTGCCACCACATCGGGAAATTGGTTCCCCATTTATTGTTGTGCAGATTGAAGCGAATGCCAGAGCCGAAGTCCGGCCGCGTCCTATAGAACGTCATGAAATCTGAGCCTTGCGGCGCAACGAGCGGCGCATCGAAGGTTTCGATTGTCAGCAGGCCATCGACAAGATCACCGCGTGCTGCGGTCACAGCCTGCAATTGCCCGCCGCCGCTCGTCGCAATGTTCCCGGATCGATGCCAGAGGCCCATCTTGCGGAAATTCCAGTCCCCGTCACCCTCAGGCGTGAAGGAGAGGAAGCTTGCCTCCGGCATGCGGTTGGCCGGCTTGTCGTGCAATGTCAGGCTGAGGGCGAGGCGATCGCCCTCGGCGATGAAATGCAGCATCACATGCGGCGGTGCGCCATATTTCTGCACCGCCACTGCCGGCATCGACAGAAGGATGCCCGCCCCATCAGTCGCTTCCAGCGCCGGCAGAGAAACCTTCGAAAGTGCTGCCCCGGACCGCGCAAGCCCCGGCTTGTCATGGTCGAGCACCGCCCATTCCTGGCGATGGGTCAGGTAGGTCTCCATGTGCCTGTTAACGTCGCCGGCATCGTAGCTCTCATATCGATAGGCGATCAGCGAGCCGTTGCGGCCGGAGATCGTCCGGCCGGAGGGCGAGGTGATTTCGGCGACATCGCCGCTCGCACCGTCGAGCGCGATCGACCAGCCGCCGGCCTGCAGGCGGAGCTCCCGCCCGCCGCCCTCGATCACGGCAGGCGTGGCGAATTCGGCAAGCACCGCCTGGGCCGCCTGCCGGTCCGTCTCGTCAAGCTGCGAGACCGCTTGGTCGAGATAGGCCCGCTGCTCGTCCCACGAGGCTTCGGTATAGGCGAAGCGATAATCGGATCGGCGCGCGGCCTCAAAATCGGCCCGCGACCACGCCTTATCGTCGCGCAGATAGGATTTGATATCGACGCCGCAGGTATGCTCGGCCACCATCGCCAACCCGCGCCCGAAGGCGAGACGCCGCGCGTCGAGCCCATCCTTCGCGAAGCGGTCATAAAGCCGCTGCAGCGCCAGGAACCGCGCCGTCTTCACCGGATCGCTGCCGCTGCCATGGATCCAGCTGTCGCCGAGTTCCAGTTCGACAACCGGGAAACGCTCACGCTTGCTCCAGAGAATGGCGCCGTAATCCTCGAGCGTCGCCGCGCGGATGACCGCATCCGGCTCACGGGCGCGTAATTCGCGATAGGCCTCGGCCGTCTGCGGCACGCTCTGCGGCCCCATATTGTCGTTGGTATGGGCAAAGCTCAGCCCGTCCTCGAAACCGTCGGGAAAGCAGGTCTCGCCATAGGAGCGCTGGTACATGACGACCACCTCCTCGCCGCCGGGCGCCCGCCAGCGGAAGATGTCGGGCACATCGGGCGGTGGTGAGGCCGTATTGACGCCGAGATGCAGGAAGCGAATGCCCGCCTCGGAAAGCAGCGGCACCATGCCGAGCGTATGGCCGGGCACATCGGTCATCTTCGCCGCGATCGTCGTCTTGCCGAAGCGGCGGTCGAGCTCGTGCGAATAGGAAAGCCCGGCCCGGAAAAGGTCGGGCGACATCAGCTCCGTATGCGTGGTGAACGGCAGGCCGTGCCAGCGGATCAGCCCGCGCTCAATCGCCTGTTCCAGCGCTGCCACCTCTCCCGCCGAGCGCGAATTCAGATGGTCCCAGATCAGCCATGCGCCCGTCGTCCAGATGAATTTCGGCTCGTCGGGATTTTCGGCATGAAAATGCTTGGCGGTCTCGATCGCCTGCGGAATGAAGCGCTCGTGATATTGCCGGCGGACTTTCTCGGCATGGTCGGTAAAGCCGATATCGAGGTGGGTCTTGAAGACCAGATGCACACGCTTTTCAGTCATTCCATTCCACACATCGGTGATGATACCCGAAATTCTGCCAGCGCTACAAAGGCGCGACGGAATGTAACCGTTTCCACAAACACCATTGCTCCTGCCACAAACGCTCCGTCAACCGTTTTGGAACAGATCTATGAAATAATGCGGATTTCTTAACCATAGATCCAGAACGCAGCGTCCGATCCTTTCGCCATCAAATCGAATCACGACATGAATGAAGACGTGTTCATCGGCAATTTTGGAGGAAAGGCGGTGGGATTTCCCTGCCGACTGGCGCGGGTGCCCCGCCCAGATTGCGGAGAAAAGGCTGGTCGTTCGGGGAAGGCCGATCGTCAGAAAGCGTTGCTTTCCTGGCAGAGCGCCCGGTGGACCTCGGTCCAGAACAGCGCCAGCGGCGTGTCACCGTTGCGTTCGGCAACGAGGGCGCGAATCAGCGCTTCGGAGCCTGCCATGTCCTGCCAGCTGGATTTCAGGCCCTTGGCGGCCTGTTGGCATTCGGCAATCTCGAATGGTCTCTTGCTGTCCATATGAGGTCTCCTCATGACAGGCGCTAGCAGGTGGGACCCGGATTGTCATTCCCCGCATATGTGGGGATGCCTTGTATTTATGACAGCGCTCGCGGTAGGATTGAGGGGATTGGGGCAGTGGAAATGATTGAGAACACCTACAGCGAAAAGTTCGAGTCCGCTTTCGAACAGATCAAGGCCGCGGCCAATGTGGATGCCGCCATCCGCATTCTCCAGACGGAATATGGCCTCGATTTCGTCACCTACCATCTCGCCCAGACGATCGCGGCCAAGATCGATTCGCCCTTCGTGCGCACCACCTATCCGGATGCCTGGGTCTCCCGCTACCTCTTGAACAGCTATGTGAAGGTCGATCCGATCGTCAAACAGGGCTTCGAACGCCAGCTGCCCTTCGATTGGAGCGAGGTCGAGCCGACGCCCGAGGCCTATGCCATGCTGGTCGACGCCCAAAAGCACGGCATCGGCGGCAACGGCTACTCCATTCCCGTCGCCGACAAAGCGCAACGCCGTGCGCTCTTGTCGCTGAATGCCCGCATCCCGGCCGAGGAATGGACCGAACTCGTCCGCCGCTGCCGCAACGAATGGATCGAGATCGCCCATCTGATCCACCGCAAGGCCGTCTACGAGCTGCATGGCGAAAACGATCCGGTGCCGTCATTGTCGCCGCGCGAAATCGAGTGCCTGCACTGGACGGCGCTGGGCAAGGATTACAAGGATATTTCGGTCATCCTCGGCATATCGGAGCACACCACGCGCGATTATCTGAAGACTGCCCGCTTCAAGCTCGGCTGCGCCACCATTTCGGCGGCCGCCTCCCGGGCCGTTCAATTGCGCATTATCAATCCCTAGCGCATCGGCCCGCAAAACCGCGGCTTTGCGCGACATGCTCTGCCCCCCTCATCTGGGGGGGCCCATCTGAGGGAATTTCCGATCCGGCCCGCATGAACCATCCTGCTTTCCACGAACTTGAAAACGCTGGAGGGCAAAATGTTCGTTATCATTCAGGCACATGAGTATCAGAAATACGCTGCCGTACTCGACCAGATGTTTCGCCTGCGCAAGAAGGTCTTCGCCGATACGCTCGGCTGGGACGTTCCCGTCATCGGCCCCTACGAACGCGACAGCTACGATTCGCTCGCCCCCGCCTATCTCGTCTGGTGCAACGACAGCCGCACCCGTCTTTATGGCGGCATGCGCCTGATGCCGACGACAGGCCCGACCCTTCTCTACGACGTCTTCCGCGAGACGTTTCCTGACGCCGCCAATCTTATCGCCCCCGGCATCTGGGAAGGCACACGCATGTGCATCGACGAGGAGGCGATCGCCAAGGATTTCTCCAATGTCGACGCCGGCCGCGCTTTCTCCATGATGCTGCTTGCGCTTTGCGAATGCGCGCTCGATCACGGCATCCATACGATGATTTCCAACTACGAGCCCTACCTCAAGCGCGTCTACAAGCGCGCCGGCGCCGAAGTGGAAGAACTCGGCCGCGCAGACGGTTACGGCAAATACCCCGTCTGCTGCGGCGCCTTCGAAGTATCGGACCGCGTGCTGCGCAAGATGCGCGCCGCCCTCGGCCTCACCCTACCCCTTTATGTCAGGCACGTGCCGGCCCGCTCGGTCGTGACCCAATTCCTGGAGATGGCAGCATGAACCGCCTCGCTGAAACCGCTACGCAGACCGCAATTCAGAAGGATATCGGCGCGCTGGAGCGCCATGTTCTCGCATCCCGCGACATCGCCACGCAGATAGGGGATCCCTTCCTCTCCTATCTCCTCTCGATGGCGCTGTTCACGATCTACGAGAAGAAGGCCCATCATGAGAACGAGGCGCTGAGGAGCAGCTTCAGCTGAGGGCCGGTTCCCCTCCGCCGCCTGAAGACGAGCATGTCTCCCGGCGCCTCGCGCGCAGCCGCAAAAACAGTCCCCGTTTTGCGGCTGCGCGCCCCCGTCATCTCATCAGGGCATCACCGTTACGTCATCAGGGAATTGATGGTCGAAATCAGCGCGTCGTGCATATAGGGCTTCGGCAGGAAAGCGGTATTGGCGGGCAGCGCCATCGGATCGAGCCGCACCATGCCCGAGGTGATGATGATGCCGATATTCGGCCGCATCGCCCTCACCCGCTTGGCAAGCTGGAGACCATCCATCGACCCGGCCATGTTGACGTCGGTGAACAGGATATCGACATCCTGCCTGCCCTTCAGCACCACCAGAGCCTCGTCGGCATTTGCCGCCTCCAGCGCCACATGGCCGACCTCCTCCAGCACATCGAGGATATTGAACCGGATCAGCGGCTCGTCCTCTACGATGAGCACCACGGCACTGTTCAAAGCCACCATCTGCGATCGCCCTCTTCATGCGGAATGTGACTTGAATAAGTGTAGCCCGCACGAGAAGGTTCCAGTGGCTGCCCACGAAATATGCATCGTCCACAGATGCTTGCGCTCCCCGCTTGTGGCTCCCCCGGATTTGCGTTAGAGCGGAACCCGTGCTGCGGGAACCATTGCCCCGGCACCCAAGCGCCGGCGACCCGGCGCCAAGGGCCTGTAGCTCAATGGTTAGAGCCGGCGGCTCATAACCGCTTGGTTGGGGGTTCGAGTCCCTCCGGGCCCACCACTCTTCCCTTGTTTCAAGGGGCTTAGGGAGTGGTTAGCCAGGAAGGTTAGCCATCTGGTTAGCCCTTTGTTCCTGGCTTCGACTCGATATTGAGCACATCTTCAAAACTTCTCGCTTGATTCCGCCTTTCGTGGCGCGCCTCCCATTCATCGAGACGACGATGTTTGTGGTTGGCTTTCCAATATTGCCAGTCAGTCATGCACTCTGCGATTTCCCCCTTGATAAAGATCGTGGTCCTTGAGGAACTTCTCGGTGGTCTCAGCATCCGGATTGTGGCCGATACCTTTGCTGGCGCCCAAGTTGAAAAACTGGTTCGCTAGGTCCTTCACTTTTGTATCATTGGCGCTGTAGATCGGAGACATTGTCCAGCTCCAATAGTCGTAGTCATCATAGGGGTCGGATAACGACAGCACCCGATTAATGCGGTCATCCGGCAGCTGTAGGGATTTCAACCCGCCCACGATTTCTGCGATCGCTTCACGCTTTTGCTTCGGTGATAGGCCGCTCATTCGGTTATCACCCGCGATCTGCTGGACACTACGAGCGGCAAACACTTCAGCAAAGTCTTGCAGCTGCTTCACTGTGGCCCGAGCCTCTTCCAATTGTTTCGCCAGTTTTGCTGCCAGGCCTGTTGGACCAAATGTCAGGTCTTGGATGTCGTCTAAGCGCGTGGCTAGGACGGCAAAAACAAGAACGAACGCTACAGAAATGTAGCGAACCTGTTCTGCGCCAGTGAGGACGAGATAAAGGAAAACAACGAAAAGGATCACAGATGCAAGCAGTGCACCAACACGCACAATTTTTTCTCCACCGCTATCGGCGGGCCAACTATTCCGATGACGCTCCGACAATCTTTACTGCTCACCTATAATCAGCTGCCTGGCCGGCACACATTCACCGCCCGCGACGGAATAAGTCATTGCACCTCTTTTATTTTGAACGCTGAAAAGGCTTTGCGCACCTCCGAGCGATGGTTAGGCGAGAGAATAAACTTTCCTTTGAGAATCCTTAGCTGCCGTCATCCGCACATTCCCCTGCTCCGATCGTCTGGGCGCAATATCTCAGTTTCCGGGCGGCTATTCTAATTGATGGCCCCGGCGCAGAAGCCGAATTTCCCTGTCGCAGGTTGTTCTCCCCATAAACTTAAGTTCTCTACTGGTTGGAAGGACTTGCGACAGGACTTCTACCTTGTTTTCCAAAGCCCTGTTCGTTGCCGCTTGCTGTTCTTTTACCGTGGAACCCAAGCGTTTCAATGCGACCTGACCCGGTGCGCGCTGGATATGGCATCCGCGCCTCGAGGCGCCAACAACATCTGTAGGCGTGGCCGAGACAGCCTTGATCGTGGCAGCGAGTGCCGGCGAAGGGTTTTTCAACCAATGACAAAATCTTGATCGACACCGTCCGTTATCGGGAGGCTTCATCGGCCCTACTTGTCAGAATTATTCGGACACTCTGCACAGTGAGGGATGGGGAGATGCTTCAAGCTCGCAAACTATCGGCGGCCACGGCAGCCGTCTTCGTCATTGCCGTGTCGGCATCGTCGTGCACCACGAGCTCAAAC
Organism: Rhizobium sp. CRRU65; assembly: GCF_048551595.1. Classification (NCBI taxonomy): domain Bacteria; kingdom Pseudomonadati; phylum Pseudomonadota; class Alphaproteobacteria; order Hyphomicrobiales; family Rhizobiaceae; genus Rhizobium; species Rhizobium sp. CRRU65. Next base: position 387,114 of record NZ_JBLYZH010000006.1, read on the forward strand.
GACTCGGTGCAGACAGGCTCGGTCGGCTATACCGCGCAGAGCGCTGACTTTGCCCTTCGGCCTGCCTGCCGCGATGGATTCGGCAACGATCGTCCGTGCAGTTATTAGCGCTGGAAAATTAGAAGTCTGATTGCGCGATAGTTCGCCTCCCGCGATGGCCAGGATCACGCGACTTCGTCCGGCGGCATCATGCCCGATCGGCGCACATCCTAATAACTGCAAGAGCGCCCATCGCTCGGCCTGAACCCACCCCCACACGCCGGATTAAGCGGCTGACGCTCATAATAACCGCCGCCGATCGACGACGTCTGGTCGAGGCTTCCGGACGAAGTGCAGCCCGAAATGATCGCGGCAAGGCTGATCAGCGTTCCGGTCGCGATAAATGCGAAAAATCGGTTCATCTGAGCTTCTCCTTCGGAGGGGCATGGTTTCACCCAAGCGGGCAATCTACCACGCCACGGCGACCAGAGACGAGGGTTTATCGTGGCTTACGGCCCTCGGCGGCCCGTTCTAACGCCAATGTGATCACCTTTTAGGCCAGCCCCCGGCCAAGCCATGCACCGTCACATAACTGTCATGCAAAATTGCCCATTGTTATGGCAGGCTGGGCAAAATATATGCTGCCGGCTAACAAAAAAAAGAATGAGTGAACTGCCATGAGTGCCATACAGAAACTTTTCAACCGCAATATCCTCACCCGTTTCGTCGCCGGTCTCGGTGCTGTTCCCCAGCGTATTCGGAACGCACGCGAGGAGCGGAAGCCCGCCATCCATCCGTCCTTCATGGACGATTTCGGCGCCTAGCCGGACGATTGGCGCGGTCAATCGACCGGCGTCCCGCGCGAGAGCGACCTCACATATCCCTGCAATGACATCGGATGTTGAAGCCGCCAGCGGCTCCTGATCATATTGCGGCGGACAACTCCTTCCGGAACCAGATCCGGTCGACGGGCCGGCCTCCGGCATGCCCGCTGACCCTGCCGAATTCGACATATCCGAGCTTCGGGTAAAAATCCGGGGCCTGGGTCGAGAGTGTGTCGACGCAGGCCGTGACGGCGGCGCGGCGGCGCCCTTCTTCTTCCGCCGCCGCCATCAGCTTCCTGCCGATGCCGCTCAGGCGCAGCGATTTTTCGACCCACAGATTGCCGATGAAAAGAACCGAGAAGGAAACGGACGCCGTTATCCCGGCGGCAAGCCCTCCGTTCTCCCGCCAGACGATGGCGAAGGCCTCGCGTCTGATCTCAGCGCTCTCGTTGAAGGCGTTCAGGCCGTCGGAAATCGCGGTGGCGATCTCGGGGGGGACGGGATCGAGCGTTTCGAACATTGCTTCCTCGTCGTCGATGGTCGCCATATGATAGCGAGCCGTCGGTTCCGGTCCAGCCGTTTCGGCTTTTAAGGTCGGCGGACGTCCTCCGGGTTCAAGCTTCAACGCATGCACCCCGCAGATTTTTCTCTCGCTACGCATGCGCCTGTCTTTTCCGCCGTAATAGCTTCACAATCAACCGACAGAAAGCTGTTCCGGGAAACGACAACCAAGGAATGAAAACATGGCGCCGATCTATACCAAAACTGTCCTGATGACCGCCCTTCTGGCGCTGCCGCTCGCCGCCGCAGCGCCCGCCTTCGCGCAGGAGGCAAAGCCGCGCGAGCCGGTGATTTCGGTGACCGGCGATGGCGAATCCTCCGTCGCTCCCGATATGGCCATCGTCAATCTCGCCGTCGTCAAGCAGGCTAAAACCGCACGCGAAGCGCTCGACGAGAACAACAAGGCGATGAACGAGGTGCTTGCCGCGCTGAAGAGCGGCGGCATTGCCGAGCGCGACCTGCAGACCTCCGGCTTTTCCATCCAGCCGCAATACAACTACCCGCAGCCCATCGACGGCCAGCAGCCGCCGCCGCAGCTGATCGGCTACCAGACCATCAATTCGGTCACCGTCAGGCTGCGCGATCTCGCCAAGCTCGGCGCGGTGATCGACCAGTCCGTCACCCTCGGCATCAACCAGGGCGGCGAAATCCAGTTCACCAACGACAAGCCGGACGCCGCGATCGAAGAGGCACGCAAGGCCGCCGTCGCCGATGCCGTCAAGAGGGCAAAGACGCTGAGCGAAGCCGCCGGCGTCAAGCTCGGCCGCATTCTCGAGATCAACGAGAACGTGCCGCGCGCAATGCCGCAGCCGGTCTATCGCGCCACGATGATGAAGGAGGCCTCCGACGCTGCCGTTCCCGTCCAGGGCGGCGAGAATAATTACAATGTCAGCGTCACCGTGACCTTCGCGATCGAGCAGTAAATTGAAAGCCCCGCGCGTCATTTGAGACGCGCGGGGCTCGGATTGCTGACAATGTGTGCCAATTACCTTCGTCATCATCCGGCTTGTGCCCCAAGCATCTGCCTCCGGTTGATAGGCAGCAGATCAGGCCGATCCTGTCCGTCTGGCGCCGGCGGCTGCCGCTCACAAAGCAAGACCCCTCCCCAACCCCTCCCCACAAGGGGGAGGGGCTAACATGCCGCCCCCACTTCACATGACCTCCATCGTAGCAATCAGTAGAGCGGTAACAGCCAGCGACACGTCTGCTTTTTGGTCCCGCCGGGGCCACAGCTTAGCCCCTCCCCTTGTGGGGAGGGGTTGGGGAGGGGTCTTGGATTCATACACAAGACCGGATGATGCCGGAGGAAAGAGCGCAGTCAAACTGAGCGCAAAAGAAAACCGCCCTTGCCGATCCGGGGAGACGGGCAAAGGCGGTTCTTGGCCGCCGCATCGGGGAGACGGGGCGGCGTTTTCGTCTAACGATTAGCGGCGCAGAGCGGGGCAGCCGCGCACATTGCCGAAGCTCATTTCATCTTGGCCGCGACGCGTCCAACCCTGGACGATCACGCGGCGCGGCGTGATGTCGACGACCCGGGCGCGACGAAAGCCGTAATCCCGAGCAAGGTTTTCGGCGAGCTGCGGATTGCAGCCGCGCGACGGCCGGCCATAGCCCGGCCCCGGAGGCGGACGGCGGTAATCCTGCGGCGGACCACGGTCCTGATCGCCAATAATGATATTCAACTGGGCGGCGGCCGGGACCACCGTGCCGGCAAGGGTGCCGGCTGTCAGCATGACGGCAAGACCCGCCTTTGCCAGAAACTGCATCATCGAAAAACCTTTCGTTTGAAAGTCGGTGCGGTCGAGCCGCCCTCCCCATTGGTCCGCATCACGCCGAAGCGTCATTTGGGAATCACTCATACAGGTCAGAGAAAAGACGGCTGAAAGTGTCACCGTCAAGGCAAAACAGACCGGAAGCGCCGCATCGGCGCCTCCGGCTGCAGTCCTCAGCGCCGGATCAGCGGGCAGCCGCGGACATTCGCGAAGGTGATCCTGTCCCAGCCGCGGCGGTCGCGCCCTGCAACGACGACGACCCGCGGCGACATGCGGGTGATGTGGGCTCTCCGCAGGCCGAAATCACGCGCCTTTCGCACAGCGTGCATCGGCGAGCAGCCGCGGATCGGACGATGATATTGCGCCTCGACGACGAAGTTCGTCTGCGGTCCGGCGGCGGCCGCCGTGGAAACAGTGGCCGGAATAGTGCAGAGGGCGAGCAGAGCGGCAAGCGAAGCCTTGGTCAGGAAATGCGTCATGTTGTGTCTCCGTCGATTGAATTCCAAGCTCTCCCTTCAGGGATTGCCTCGACAGTAGACCCAGCAAACTGAATGGCGTTCGAACCGGGCATTCAGTTTGCATTCACAAGAGTTAACCCGGTTTCAGGTGCTGAGATGTAGGACGATTTCGCGCCGATGCGGGCGGTCGCGATGTTCGAAAAGATAGAGCCCCTGCCAGGTGCCAAGCATCAGCCGCCCCCTGGCAACAGGAATGCCGATCGAGACCTGCGTCAGCGCCGCCTTGATATGCGCCGGCATGTCGTCCGGCCCCTCGGCCCTGTGCACGATCCAGCCCATGTCAGGATCGGAGGCCGGCGGCACGAGACGGCGGAAGAAGGCGAGAAGATCGGTGCGCACATCGGGATCGGCATTTTCCTGGATCAGCAGCGAACAGGAGGTGTGGCGCACGAAGACCGTGAGTAGCCCCTCCTCCCGCCCCGACGCGCTGACGAAGGCCTCGGCCTGGTGGGTGAACTCGTAAAGGCCCTGCCCGCGTGTGGACAAGGTGAGGATCGTCTGGGGCAAGGCGCTCTCCTGCTTCGAGATGAATGTCTCGCGAGTTGGCGCGCTGCTCGGCGCAAGTCAAGCTTGCGCGGGCAAGTCAAGCTTGACGGGGCAAAGTCAAGCTTGCCCGGGCAAAGTCAAGCTTGCGCGGGCGATCAGAGCCTGAGCAGCACCTCGAAGCCACCGTAGATCATCCGCTTGCCGTCGAACGGCATCTGCCACTGGTCGCCCTTGAGCCTGGGATCGTCCATTACCTTGGCGTTGATATCGTCGCGCTCCTGGCGCGAGCCATAGACGATCCAGGAAAACACCACCACCTCGTCCTCCTTCGCCTGCACGGCGCGGGGAAAGGACGTCAGCTCGCCATAGGGCACATCGTCGCCGATGCATTCGACATATTCGAGCGCGCCATATTCCTTCCAGATCGAGCCGGCGAAGGTCGAGAATTCCTTGTAGGCCTCGATATTCGCCTTCGGAACCGCCACGATGAAACCATCGACATAGGACATCTCGCTCCTCCTCTGCGTGTCTGCGCCCGGTTATCACGGAAGAGATAGGAGACTTGCCAAACGGGTCCAGTCTGCTGCCGAGCGGCTACCGCGCGCGCTTATCGTCCTCCTGGTGATCAGGGACCATTGACCAGCTTGAGGATGAGCTGCTGGATATTGCCGCCGTCACCCATTTCGATCTTGTCGAAGTCGCGGCCGCGCTGGCGCTGTCTTTGGGAGATCTCGCCGAGCCGGCGGGTCAGCTCGATCCTGATCTTCTTGCAATCGGGATCATCGGCAACGGTGAGGCCGATGCTTGTCGCCTCGATGTCCTTGACCATCTCCTTGATGGTCTCGCCATGCACCCGCTCATGCGCCTGCACACCTGATATGAAGGCGTCCCAGCTGCTCTTCACGGCAGCTGGCAGAGCAGCAGATGGTTTCGGCAGCGTATAGGTGATGATGAGCTTCGGCCGGTTGGTGACGATAACGCAGGCATTTCCCTGCGGTTCGTATTTCCTGGTCCAGGTCAGCTTGAACGTCGTATGCGCGATTGCCCGGCCGAAGCCGCCCGCCTTCGGGCCACGCTCGCCGATCGATTCATAAAGCCCGGCGCCCGAGGTGCCTGATATCGAATAGGGCCGTACCTCTTCGACCGCCTGCCACTCGGCCAGCGCCACGGCCGGCACCGACGTGAAAACCGCCGCAAGCACACAGGATAGAAAATTTGTCGTCACGCGCGGCTCCGCCGAATGATGTTTCGGGCCGAACCTAACGGGAGCGGTCGCCGCTTTCAACGCGTCATGCATGTGCTAACCCTGCAGCGTCTTGACCTTGGTAAGATCGGGGAAGAGCCGCATCCACAGGAGCACGACGACGATCGTGCCGAAGCCGCCGACGATGCCGGTGGCGACCGGCCCAAGCGCCGCCGCCATCATGCCGGATTCGAATTCGCCGAGCTGGTTGGAGGTGCCGATGAACAGCGAGTTGACGGCACTGACACGACCACGCATCTCGTCCGGCGTCAAAAGCTGCACCAGCGAGCTGCGCACGACGACGCTCACCGTATCGGACGCGCCGATGACGAGCAGCGCGACGACGGAAAGCGCGATATTGGTCGACAGCGAGAAGACGATGGTGGCGACGCCGAACACGGCGACGGCGGCGAGCATCTTGCGACCGACATTGCTGCTCAGTGGCCGGCGAGCGAGCATGATCGACATGGCAAGCGCGCCGACCGCCGGGGCCGCGCGCAGAAAACCGAGGCCCCAGGGACCGGCATGCAGGATATCGCTGGCGAACATCGGCAGCAGCGCAGTCGCGCCGCCGAGCAGCACCGCGAAGAGATCGAGCGAGATCGTGCCGAGCATCACCGGCCGGCTGCGGATGAAGGAGACGCCGGCAAAGACCGAGGCGAGCGTCACCGGCTCACGCTTGGCAGGGCTCCATTGCATGCGGATCGAGATGACGTTGAAGCTTGCGACGGCAAAGAGCAGCGCCGATATAGCAAAAGGCGCGACGGGGTGGAGGCCATAAAGCAGGCCTCCGAGCGAGGGGCCGATGATCATCGCCGTCTGCATCAACGAGGTCGAGGTTGCGACCGCCTTCTGCAACATCGAGGCCGGCACGATGTTCGGCAACAGCGCCGCCATGGTCGGCCGTTCAAAGGCGACGACGGCGCCGAGCACGGTGACGGCGGCAAGGATGCCGGCCGGCGTCAGCCATTGCTGCCAGGTGGCAACCGCCAGCACCAGCGCCGTCACCGCTTCGATCAACTGGCAGACGAGCCCGATGCGCCGCCGGTCGAACCGGTCGGCGACATGGCCGACGACGAAGGTCAGCACCGCCATCGGCAGGAATTGGCACAAGCCGACTAGGCCGAGCGCAAAGGCGCTGTGTGTCTGATCGTAGATCATCCACCCCATGGCGATGCCAATGGACTGGAAGGAGAGCGAGGAAAAAACGCGGGAGGCAGCGAAGTTCAGATAGCCGGGGTGGCGAAGAACGCTCCCCGGTCCTTGGGATATGTCCATTGCGATGTCACCGGCCGGCAGCGCGGGTCCGCCAGCCTTTATAAGAGTTTTAAGAAGGTCGAGGCGGTGTTCTGCCCGAATGGTCGAATTGTCAATCGCAATGAGCTGGTGTCACCGGATTGTGTGATACCTCGGTCTTAGCGTGGTTCCCTGAAGATGCTGAGATAGCCGGGATCGAATTCGGCGATTTCCTGCAGGCGTTCCCAGTCGACGATGGTGATCGTCCGGTTCTCCCAGGTGAACACGCCCTCGCGCCTCAGCGCCTGCAAAGTCTTGTTCAGGTGGACGACGGAAACGCCGAGCACGTCGGCCATCTCGATCTGCGTCAACGGAAACTGGAAGCTTGCGCCGCGCGTCCGCTTCACCACCTGCAGCCGCACGAAGAGTTCGCAGACGAGATGGGCGATATGGGCGCGCTTTGAGCGCCGGCCCATGGCGACGATCCACTCGCGGTGGATGGCGCCATCGACCAGCGTATCGAGCCAGAGCAGCCGGGTCAGGTGCGGCATGCGCTCGGTGATCGCCTTGAGATCGGCGTGATCGGCAAACGCAACATGACAGGACGACAGCGCGACGATGCCGTGATCCATCTTCTTGATCGGGAAAGCATGCAGATCGACGAAATCGCCGGCGACATGCAGCGCGGTGATCTGGCGGCTGCCATCCGCCATCACCTTATAGCGCGCCGCAAAACCATCGAGCAGCAGCGTGCTGTAGGCCGGTCGGCTCCCTTCGGAGACGAGATCCTCCCCGGCAGCAAAATACCTGTCTTTGACGATGATCGCTCTGAGATGACTTTCCTCTTCAGCCGACAGCACATCTCGGCTTCCAAGATTCAACAGCAGGGATTCAATCACGAGCCTGCCCGCCGATATCACAAGAGTTCCTGATCATTTCGATGCGACCTGTATTTTCTATAAGAATCAATGCCTAGCCCCGGGAACAATTGTCTTCATCTGTGATTTCTCCCTGGGATGCGCAGGAAAGAACATGGCTCGCTACTATTTCGATCTACACAATGGGGAAGGTCCGACTCGCGACGAGCACGGCACCGAGCTCAAATCTCGCGAAGACATTCCGAAAGAGCTGACCCGCATCCTGCTGGATGTGGCCCGCGACGAACTGCCCGCGGGTGATCGCATGACCATCGCCATCACCGTTCGCGACGAGAGCGGCGATCCGGTCACGGTTGCCAGCCTCGTCTTCAACAATGAATGGCTCGACGTCTTACGATAGCGGCCGCCGTTTAAGGGCTGCCGCGGTCACTCCTACGCATCAATCCGACTCGGTCGATGGGCGCGACGCTAAGACCCGCCTTCATAGCCGGCAATTAAATTTGACATAGTCTTTTGATTGCTTTGCGTGCGATCGACGGCCATTCACAGGGCCGGCATCCTTATCGCGGCTATTTGGCGATTTCTTCGAGAATGAGCCGGATTTCCGCGAGCGGCCTACGGCTTTCATCGAAGAGTTCCACCGACATCATATTCAAAGGTGCAGTCGGCAAGCCTTCGGTGGCCATCTCCGCCAACACGCGCCGCGCCTCCGCTTTCGCGGCTTCGATGGATTCAAAATCATAGGCCGTCTCGGTCGTCCCGGCGCCATCACGATCGAAAAGTTGAAAGTAGAATTTCGGCACGGCATATCCCCCGCTAGATAACCCTAACGGACCGGCGGACAACATGTTCCGCCGGAACGGGTTTCAGGTCGTGCGCACCGTCAAAAGGCGCCGGCTTCCGGAGAGGCCATTTCCTCGATACCGTCGACGCGGTCGGGATAGAAGGCGAGATGATCCTTGATGTTGCTGACCGCGGCATTCGGCGCCTCGTAGGTCCAGACGGCATTCTTCGAGCGCTCCCCGCCCGGAATGATGCTGTAATAGGAGGCGTCGCCCTTATAGGGGCAATGGCTGCTATGGTCGGTGCGTTGAAGCAGCGACATGTCCACATCCTTGCGCGGAATATATTGCACCGGCGGATAGGAGGCCTCGCACAGCGTCAGCGCATCGTGCGTATCGGCAATCGTCTTGCCGCCGAGCGTGACGACGACGCGGGAGGGATTGTGCTCGACGGTGATCGGATGATCCGGCCCCGGAATCTTGAACGACTTATCTGACATGGGGTTCGTCTCCAGGAGATATCGATCGCATGGAGATAGGGCGGGCATGCCGCCAGCCCAAGGCCTCGAACGCAGCTTTCCCTGAAATGCTGCGCGCCCTTAGAACTCGAAACGCGGCGATACAAAGCTCAGCATCGCCGTTTTCGGCGCCGCCGGCCAGTGTCGCGCAAGCGCATCCGCAACTGTTTCGACCAGCCTGGCGATGTCGTCGCCGGCGGAGACGTGCAGGGCCTCGACAACGATCAGCACCGAGTGCGTCGTCTCCCGCACCGCCGAAAGCCCGCTCTGCCGGTTCGTCCAGCGCCGTGCATGTGCCCTGTCCTCCGCGTCTGCAAAGATCACTTCGTTCGTCTCCGGATGCTCGCTTTCGCCGGCGAAAGTCAGATAGGTCTCGTCACCCTTGGCTCGCCGGACCTCGAGATCGCCAGCGATCTTTTCAGTGTCGAAGACGGCGATCGGAATGGCGAAGGCGAGCGAAATCGAATTGCAGAGATCGATGAGCGGATGCAGGCGCGGCAGCGCATGTTCCTGGCGGAAGCGGCGCAGTAGCGCCTCGGAAGCGCAGCGATATTGCGTCGGCTTCAGGCCCATGCGGGAAAAGCCGCGCCGCCAGGCCTGGATTTCGGGGAATTCGCCTTCCTGCGCTTTGGCCAGCCGGGCCTCGGCGATTGCGCTGAAGCTTGCGATCGCCGCCTCGACATCGGCATCCGCATGGATGCCTTCGGAATGGAGCGCGCCGGCGCGAAGCTCCGGAAAGGCCTGCCACATGGCACGGGAATGGCTGAACTGCATGGTCTATCTTCCCCCGGCAGGTTTCAATGAACGGCTCCCGGCAAAGGCAAGCCCGAGCACGGCCGCAAGTACGCAGGCGATGCCGGCGATCTGGCTGAGCCCGACCGGCTCGCCAAGGATGATGACGGCAAGCATGACGGCGGAAACCGGCGCCAGCGCCGTGAAGAGCGCGGCCTCCGTGCCGCTCACTCTTTCTGCCCCCGCATACCACAGCAGAAATCCGCCGACGGTCGGCACCAGCGCATAATAGACGACGGCGGCGACAGCGCTTGCTGAAATGCCATCTGCGAAAGGCGCTTCGAAAATAGCCGGGATGGCGGCAACGATGAAGCCGATGCCGGCCATCAGCGTCGACAGGGTAAGCGGCGCAACCTCCGTCTTCAGCTTTTTATTCAGCAGGATGAACAGCCCTTCGCAGACGACGGCGCAGAAGATCAGCGCATTGCCGGCCAATGATCCGCCGGCCGCATCCGGCGTGAAGGCGATCGACAGCACGCCTGATGTCGCAAGCGCCACGGCGAGAAGCAGGGCACGCTGCGGCCGTTCGCGCAGCAGCAGGATGGAGATTGCTGCCGACACCACCGGCAGCGTGCCGATAATGACGCCGGCATCGGCCGCCGAGGTCAGGCTGAGGCCGGAGATCAGCAGCGTCGTGTAACCAACACTGCCGGCCCCGGCCTGAATGATGAGGATGAGGCGGTCATGCCGGGAAAACCTCGGCAGCCGCGCGCCGGTCGCCCGCATTAGCAGGAGAAGGACAGGAAAGGCGATAGCGAAGCGCAATGCGGTGGCGCTGAACGGCGGCAGGCCCGAAGCGATCAGCTTGCTTGCGATCACAGTGCTTCCGACCGTCAGCATCGCCAGCGCCAGATAGACATAACCTTGAACCTGCCTCGACATTCAGCGTCTCCTGTTGCATGCGCCGAGAAAACAGCAGGAGCCTGTCGGGGTCTTGAACGAAATTGCAGGTGCAAAGCAGCCGCTCAGAGAAAGGCGCCGGCATAGAGACGCGGCGACAGGCCGTATTTGCGCACGAAGACCCGCGTCATGTGGCTCTGGTCGGCAAAGCCGCTGGCAAAGGCCGCTTCCGCAAGCGGCACGCCCTGAGCGATCATTCGTCGGGCGATATGGATGCGGGCCTGGACGAGATAGGCATGCGGCGTCAATCCGGTCGCCTTGGCAAAACCGCGCAGCACCTGGAAACGGCTGAGCCCGCTTTCCCTGGAGAGATCGTCAAGCGAGACGGCGGCAAGCGGATCGTCGTCGATCAGGTTTCGAGCCGCGCGGATCGACGCCGGCACCAGTGGCCGCTCTTCGGTACCAGAGCGCTCCCGCATAACATCGGCGACGAGTTGCAGAAGCAGTTCGTCGCAGAGCAACCCCTCCGCCGTCCCGCCGCCGGTCACCGCGCCAAACAGCATTTCGAAGCGGGCGGCGATCGCCGCATTGCGGATAACGGGATGCGGGATTTCCGATCGCCCTACCCCGCTTTCGGTGATCTCTCGTGACAGACCGCTGACGATGGCGGGATCGAAATAGAGGATGCGCCACGACCGCCCCTCGCCGATCGGCGCGCCGTCATGCACTTCGTTCGGATTGACCGTGATGATGTCGCCGGCCTCTGCCTCCACCATGCCGCGGCCGCTGAGCGACGACTGCGCCCCGGCGGAAATCAAACCGATGCCGAACTGCTCATGCGTATGCCGCGCAAAGCTGTGATGCGTTTCCGCTTCTACCGCTTCGACGCCTGCCAGCGCCGAGCGCAGCATCCTGAACTGATTTTTCGCCATTGTCTGCCCGCAGGTCCGATCGCCGGACACTCTGCCAGCCACAGCGAGATGACGCAATCATTGCGGCCAAACCGGCTGCTTAGAAGAACTCGTCGAGCAGCTGGTAGTAAGCGAGCCTTGCCGGATCCGTGGCCGGCATGCCGTAGCGATCAAGGAAGGGCTGCACCAGCGCCTCGCCGAAATTGTGGGCGATGCTGCGGCAGGCGAGCGCGATATCCTGATAGCGGTCGGCGACGCCGAGACGACTGCAGTCGATATAACCCGAAAATCCCTCTTCCGACGCGACGAAATTCGGCAGGCAGGCATCACCATGGATAACGACGAGATCCTCGCGACTGGGCTTCCCGCTTTCGAGTTCGGCAAACAGAGCCTCGGCACTCTTTCCAACCCGCGTCTCATCGAAATCGGTCTCATCGACGATGCCGGCCTGCATCCGCGCTTTTGCCGCCGCGACACGCCTCTCCAGCCGATGATCGAACGGGCAGGATGCGATCGGCAAGCGATGCAGGTCAAGAAGGGCTATAGCCAGCAGTTCGACCCGCGCAGGCGGCGTCAGCGCCGATGCGCTGGTGAGATCACTCCCGGGTAGCGCGCTGATCAGCAGCCGGTTGTGCACACCGTCGCTGTCCTCTGCAATGACATCAGGACAGGGCAGGCCGGAAGTCTGGAGCCAGCGAAGCCTCGCTGCTTCGTCAGCGAGTTCGCCAAAAGGACCGGCTTGTTCGACCTTCAAGTAAAGCGTCGGCAATCCGAGAGCTTCCAGCCGGAAGACGCTCGCGGCGGAACGGCCGAGCGCATCGCGTTCGAACCGGTAGCCGGCCAGACGGGCATCAAGCGCGCCCGCCGACGGCGGTTGATCCTCTTGGAAAATCGACATGATATCTAGGCCATTGATGCAGCCGCATTATCCCGACAGGGTGGGACAGCGCAAGCGGCACGATCAGTCAGCGCATATCGGTGCTCGACGCCTTCTCCGACCTCAATGAACGGTTTCGGCGGGCGCGGCTTCGAGAAGAATTTCGAAAGCCTCTTCCAGAGCAGCCACCAGAATATCGGTCAGCTCGTCGCCTTTGTTTTCCAGGAACAGCGCGCTGACGGCTTCGTCCTGACGCTCAAAGAAACGCTCGATTTCGTTCGACATATCATTGTCCTCTTCTTCACCGGATCATCACGGCCATGGGAGGAAGCTAGGCAGGGTTGCTTGCGCGTGGCTGTTGCCGGTGAGACGCAATCCAGGATCACGAGGACTAGTCACGAATTTCATATTTCGCATACTGACTGCGGGGGATCAATCCACCAACTTCGTGGGCAAACGACACGACTTTCGTCGCTTCCTCATCCACCTCGCAGCGGAAACGAACCTGGTACCAGCCCTTAACTGTGCCAAAGGCGGCATCTCTTACATCAAGGATGGTACCGGTTCGCAATCCAAAACTAGGCAATGCGGACGGGAAATAAGGCGGCGAACCGTGAACGAGTTGGCCCTGAAGCTCGGTGGTGCAAAGCGTGGCCACTCGCTCTTTGCGCGGAAGACCACTGACCGCAGTTTGCGCAAACAAACTGCCATCTTCCGTCCGTGAAAACAGAGTTTTTGCCTTGGGCAGATCGTCCTTAGCTATCACTTTCGGTTTCGCAGCCGTCTGCTGCTCCGGCCGCTTGGCCTCCTCGATGCTTGTATTGGCTTCGCCAGAGACGTCTGTCGGTGGCCCATTTCGCTCTGGGGAAACGTCAGTCGTCGCGACCTCAGGAAGCATCACGTCGTCCGGCACCGGTTTTGACGGAGGCTCCTCAGTTTTTGGTTTTTCTGCAGCAGTCTTTGTCGGCATCTGCGCCGGTTCGGCATCGTGCTGCGGCGGAGTTGTTGCGGGTTTGGTTTCGCCCTGAGGAGAATTTCCCGCCAGCGACTTTTCGGGGCCGCTATTCCTGTCGCCAAACTCGATGACAGGGCTCAGAGTCGGCATAGGCCTCGGCTTAGCTTGCTCGGGAGTCTTACTGGCCGGCGGAGGCGGAGGCGGCGGAGGTGGTGGC
>NZ_JBLYZH010000007.1:0-315257 GCF_048551595.1 Rhizobium sp. CRRU65
CGGACCACTTCTGTGGCAGGCCGTCTGTAATCTCGTCACGCGAAGTCGTCGCCACCTCTGTGAGCCGCCGCGACGACGCCGAAAACAATGCGACGATCTACACGCTCGCTTAACCTAGCGCATATGAGGGTGAGGGTGAGGGGCTGCCATCGGCACAGACATCTTTCGCCGGTTTGCCCGTCAAGCAGCCTTGAAGACTTTGCTGCCCTCGGCGTCGAGGGCGGAGAATTCCTCGTCTGACAGCACGATATCAACCGCCGCCACGTTTTCCTCAAGATGCTTGACCTTGGAGGTGCCGGGGATCGGCAGCATGACCGGGCTGCGCTTCAGCACCCAGGCGAGCGCGATCTGGCTGGGTGCGGCATTGTGCTTTTTGGCGATCGTATCGAGCAGCGAGCCGGGCTTGGCGAGATCGCCGGCGGCGAGCGGGTACCAGGGGATGAAGCCGATATTGTGCTTGGTGCAATAATCGAGCACGTCCTCGCTGGTGCGATCGACGAGATTGTAGCGGTTCTGGACGGTCGCGACCTTGAAGTGCTTCGAGGCGGCCTCGATGTCGGCAACGGACACTTCGCTGAGACCCGCATGGCGGATGAGGCCGGTATCGAGCAGCGATTTGATCGCATCGAACTGTTCCTTGGCCGGCACCTTCTGATCGATCCTGTGCAGCTGCCAGAGATCGATCTGCTCGACGCCGAGATTGCGCAGGCTCTTATGCGCCTGCTGGATCAGGTATTCCGGACGTCCCACAGGCAGCCAGATATCGGGTCCGTGGCGGGTCAGGCCGCCCTTGGTGGCGATGACCGACTTGCCGCCATAGGGATGCAGCGCTTCCTTGATCAGCCATTCAGAGACATCGGGGCCGTAGGAATCGGCCGTATCGATAAAGTTCACGCCGAGTTCCGGCAGGCGCTTCAGCGTACGGATGGATTCGGCATGATCGGAAGGCTCGCCCCAGATGCCCTTGCCGGTGACGCGCATGGCGCCGAAACCGAGACGATTGATCTCGATATTGCCGCCGATCTTGAAGGTGCCTGACTTTGCTGCGTTGTAATTGGACATGGTCTTTCCTCTCTTATCAATCAATCATTGAAATTCGGTGGAACGGTCGGAGGCGGTTAAACAGCGGCGGCACGAATGCCGAGGCTTTCGGAGATGCCTTCGAGCGCGAATGTCTGCCCTGATCGAAAGCGATGCCCGGCATGGTGATAATCCGCCTATCGCGGGATCAGCAGAATGTGGCCGCTACGACGCTTGCAGATATAGGACGGCCCAGTCCCGATAACAGGGCCCGATGACAGGGATGAGTGGAAACATCGACATCGAACCGACGCATCGGGCGAGCGCAGTGATCCTCAGGCGGGCTGGGTCAAAGCCTGGTCTTCGCCTCGTCGCCGAATTCCGCCAGCATCTTCCAGAGGTCGGCGAAGATCTCCCGGGCGAAATCCTCAAGCGAGGCGCCCGGCGGGCGCTGCTGCCAGAGTTCCGCCCCGACGCGCAGCGCACCGATGACGACGGCCGCAAGGACGCGCATGCGGGGCCGCTCAAGCGGATCACCTCCCTTGCGCAGCAGCAGCGCCTCGGCGAGCTTCTGTTCGAGCCTGGCGTATTTCAGCTGGTCGCGGGCCTTCAGCGCCGGCGTGCGATGGATGAGTTCGCCAAGCGCCAGGCCAGGCTCGTCGACGGCAGCGATGACGGTTGCCGTGATCGCCGCCTCGACGGCGGCGACCGAGGATTCTGCCGCCGGCCTTGCGGCGACCGCCGCCATCAAGCGATCGGCGAAGGCATCCTGCCAGGCGAAAACCACCTCTTCCTTGGAGGGGAAATAATCGAAGAAACTGCGCTTGGATACATCGGCCGCCTCGGTGATGTCCTCGATCGTCGTGCCCTCAAAGCCGCGCTGCAGAAAGAGGGACATCGCCGCATGCTCAATGCGCTCGCGCGTCTGCCGCCGCTTGCGTTCCCGCCTGCCTTCGGTTGTCTCCGTCCGCTTGTTCTCAGCCATTCCGGCCCGGCATCATCGTTCAGCCGCCGGTTTCGTTGGAAAAGGCGGCGACGTCGTCGATTTCAGTCTCGCTCTGGCGATAGCTGATGCGCTCGCGCGACAGTTCCAGCGGCTTGCGGCGTGAAATCCTGTAGACGGAGGCCGGCGGCAGGTTGCGCACCGTGCCGCCGATGCGCACCGCCTTCAGGCCGAGACGATCGAGGATCGGCCGCGGCACCGGGCAGCGCGGACCATAGGTAAACTGATAAATGGCTCCGCCCGGGCGCATATAGGCGAAGGCGCCGGCCATGATCGAGGCGATCTTGCGGGGCGACATGGAGAGCAGAGGCAGGCCGCTGACGACTGCGCCGACCGGTTCGCCCTCGAAAATATCGGCATGGGCGAGATGGGCGGCATCCATCTGCAACACGCGCGCCGTCGGGAACCGTGCCTGCAGCGAGGTGATGAACTCCGGGCCGTACTCGATCAGGGTCAGATCCGCTTCGCTGACGCCGCGCGCCAGCAGCGCCCGGGTGAAGACGCCGGTTCCCGGGCCGAGTTCGATGATCGGACCGTCGAGTGCGGCAATTTCACTGGTCATGATCCTGGCAAGCGAATCCCCCGACGGCGCGATGGCCGCGACCCGAAGCGGGTTGCTGATCCAGGAGCGGAAAAAATGCAGGAAATCGGAGCATGCGGCCTTTGCAGTCATGACTATCCCACCTGTCTGAAATTCGATTGATTATAAAATGCGACCATCGCGGCGAGCATGGCAATTCCAAGGCAGACGCGTCAATCGCTCTTGGCTGCGGCTTTTCGCAACACCCACTGTCACCAGTTTGCATGATTCTGTACTTATTGCATTTTTGCATTCGATGCAACATTTTCCAAACGGGCGACAATGGACCCAGCGCAACCAGTCACCCCGCATGCGAAAGGGCGACCCTGAGGCCGCCCCTTCAGCCCATTGCGGGCCGCTCACGATCGCGAAAACGCCGAAGCGCCTTGTCAGTAGTTGCAGCTAGAGCTGCTCGTCGGGTTGAAGCCGAGCTTGCAATCCTGGTTGAGCGGCTTCTTCGGGTTCATCATATAATGTGTCGAGCCCGTGGTTTCCGAGGCGCGCTCGCCGATCGAACCGGTGGTGCGCCTGTCGTGCTCAACCTTGGTTTCCTGTTGGGCAACCGGACGCGTCGTCGCACCCTGCTCCGTCGCGCTCGACTGAAGGGGAGCTGCCGTTGCCGAGAAGGCCGAGAGGCCGAGAATTGTGCCGAAGGCAGCGGCCATCAGGCCGTTCTTGAAAGTCGTGGTCATCATCGTCTCCTTGGGAGGATTCGGGGAATTTACGCCCCGGAGTTAGGAAGGCGATCTGTCACATACTACGGTGCCAAAGCAGAGGTCACGGACATGTGAGCGGCGGCCCGATCGAGAAAAAGGCGGCTCATCGCCGCCTTTTTCATTTGCCGGCTCAATAGCCGTTATCGCAAGGCATGCTACCGGGACCGATCGATCCAGAAAACGTAGGGTTGCACATTTCCGGAGCTGCCGGCCTGTTCACCGGCGGGCGGACGATGGAGCCTGTGGTGCCGGCCTCGACGCCGAAAGCAGCAAGCGGATACCAGTAGCCATCGGAATGGCGGCGGGTGCCGGGGCGCTCGGTGCGGAAACCTTGATAGCCATGCCAGGACCCGGGATGTGGTTTATATTGCACCATTTTCACGCCCGAGACAGCAGGCGGCCGAACCGCCTGGGCGGGCGCCGCCTGCGCGGGGATGATCGATGTGAGGGCGAGAAGGGCGCTAAGCGCGACGGTGGAAGGGGCAAGTCTGAGCATTTTCATGATAAACCCTCCTTACTGGATTTATCTCGAGAGAATGCCTTTCCCGCGTGCGGAGTTCCGCCGTTGCCTGCAACTTCCAAAACTCGTGATTGCAGGCGATCCGGCGTGACTAAATCGCCGAAAAACGTGAAAAGTCGCGATCAGGAAGAGGGCTCAAACGGCGCTGGTGAGGAAAGCTGAATTCTCTGTTCTCAATTCGCGTATAATGTCCGGTAGCCCTGGCCGGAGAGGCAGGCGACATATTGGCGATGGGCGGCGGCGCGCGCTATCGTTTCGGCCTCCAGCTCATCGGCCCCGGCATATCCGGTCAGTTGGGCGCGCAGCTGATACTGCTTCCTTGCCTCGTCATACATGGCGTTGCCGTCGGTCATGCAAATGCCGTGCGCAACAACAGGCGGATTGACCGGCACGCCGACCGCCAGGAGTACGGGATCATTGGCATGGTCGATGCAGCCGCCAAGGGCCGTCATCATCGCCAGGGCAGCCAGAGCCCGAAAAATTCCCACCGTCATGCATTCCTCCGGCTGAAGCGCCTCAAAGATCATCAAACCTGCGGATACATCAGGAAGGTTGCGCGAAACTAGGCTGACGGCTTGCCTCAATTCCGGCCGGACGGCGCCGCCCGTCCCAGAGATGTTTAAAATATTTCTAAAATAGTATATTAATGCTTACTTATAGTCGTAGACGTTAATCTTTCGGGAGGGAAGGATTATGGCTTCGCCGTGGGTAAACGACGCGCTGTCGCACGCACAATCCGCGTTTTCCGGCAACAACAACACAGATATCCTTGAGGTTGGAGGCGGCTCCCGCACGCATATCCCCTTGAAAGGTGCGAGATATACCGTCGTTGATATCTCCAAGGAGCAGCTGGAGAAGAACAGGGACGCGGCCGAGCGGATCCTCGGCGATGCTCAAACCATCGACTATGGAGATCGTCACTTCGACGCCTGCGTCTTCTGGGACGTTCTCGAGCATTTGGAAAGCCCGCGCTCTGCCTTGTTGAGAGCCCATGACACCC
The DNA here is from genome assembly GCF_048551595.1 of Rhizobium sp. CRRU65. Classification (NCBI taxonomy): domain Bacteria; kingdom Pseudomonadati; phylum Pseudomonadota; class Alphaproteobacteria; order Hyphomicrobiales; family Rhizobiaceae; genus Rhizobium; species Rhizobium sp. CRRU65. The sequence goes on from NZ_JBLYZH010000007.1 coordinate 4,840, forward strand.
TGTCTCCCGGTGGTCTGGTGTTCGTCAAGGGTCCGATCCTGAACTCAGCCAAGGGGATCTTCACCGATCTGACGCCCTGGTGGACCCACGTCTTGTTCTATCGCTACGTTCTCAGGCAGAAAAACGCCGGAAAGCCGGGCTACGCCCCATTCCGCGTCGAGCACGCCGCAGAGGCATCCCATTCGGAGATTGCCGGGACATTGAAGGACCTCGGCATGGATGTCGTCTTCGTCGGCGAATATGTGTCGACACAGGTGCACGCGCTCAAGGACCGAATTCCCCCACTTTATTGGCTCTATGAAGCTTTCGGCCTTCTGCTTCGCACGACTTCGGCTGGGAAGATCGGGGGGCGGGAGACGGAGTTCCTGATCGTGGCAAAGTGCCTTCGTTAGGGACAGCCCCACCAAGATCTATATAGCACTTCGGAATCCCGAAATTGGTTGCGGCATTGAAATCATTGCCTGTTTCTTCACCTGCGCAGCTCACGAAGCGCGGCGAATTTCGGAATCCCGAAGCGGGGGGATTTCGGGATTCCGAAGTGGGGTTTTTTTCTTCCTGCCGACGCGTCCGCGTTTGTCGGCGGCAATCTTGCGGTCGGTCTCGGACCATTTCCGGCACCTTTCCGCCGTGCATCGCTTCCACTCGTCGGTGGGCGGCGCACCTTCATGGTCACCGACAAAGTCAGCGTGAACCGGTTGGGATGCGCGACACCGCTGCCCGCCCGGCCGCGGCGAACTTTTATCAGCCCCTTATATTCGAGCTCATCGATCGCATCGGCCACATATTCGCCAGTCACGCCGTAAGACACGAACTGAGGATGGGTCACGACAAGCTTGCCGTTTTCCAAGGCGGCGTGCGACGTGTGCTCGATGACGATGCGGAAGAAGGCGCGGCAGGCATTTGCACTCAATGTCGTGAAGGCCGCAGATTCCAGCAACTGAATGGTGAACCATTGCCAGCGAAGACTGCCGTCATCCATGCCGCTCGGCGGAGCGGTATGCCTGCGCACCATCGCCCGCGTCTTTCCTTGACTGGTTCGGCTTTTGTCGCGAGGGTTGAATTCCGCCATCAGCCCCTCGCCCGTGTTGTCGATCGGTATCCGCCCGCCCTCCGGAGCCTGTTGCGGGAACTCCGTTCATGCCGCGCGTGACGGCCAAAGCTCGTCCACACCATCACCTGACCTCGGAGAAAAAATTTGCTCAACATCTAACAGTCCGTGGTTGCAATTGCGGCAAACCTAGCGCAAGAACGATCCGTGAACTAGGAAAATATTCTTAGTTATGATCTTCTATTATCCAGTCCCTTCTGATAGGATCCCTGCAATGAATCTCGGGGGTAGAAGCGCGATGCGAATAAGCTGTATGGGGGAGAAGAGCGTGGCCGTTTGCGTCCGGCGATTGTTGGCATTGATTTCGATCGTGCTGGGAAGCGCCGTCCAGGCTTTTTCCTGCGATCAGCCGATTGTCATATCCAATTGGTCGTTCTGTGCGCTCGCCAACGTGAGCGAAGAGGGCGGCGACGCTGATTGGAAAGTCGTTCCTGCCTGGACTCGCGAGAAAGCCATAAGCGCGTATTTCGGAAACGATCCGCGGCTCCTAGCAAACCACGGACTTTGCAACGCCAAATTCCATCACGTCGTACTCTGCCAGCCGGGATGGCAAACGGGCAACCCGGATGAGTGCTCATATCTGGTTTGCAGCGGCTATTACTCATCTTTGGTCGGGAAGGAAGAAAGGGAAGACTATTTGAGAGACCACCCGACCGCTCAATAGTTTTTCCCTTCGCTGCCTTGGTGAGACTGGAGCGGCCGACGAGAAGTGCTTATCGTTGATCTCCCGATCTCCATCTTGAAAACCTGAAGCAGTTTCGCGCAAAACGATTATCACAGTGTCGGCACTACCCATCCTCTTCGTCAGCCAATCAGCTCGCGGCCGGCAGCCGGAAGGCGCCGCTGGCGGAACAGTTGAGAGTTCCCGGGGCGAAGATTCTCGTCCGGTTACGCCCATGAGGGCGCCAGCTGTGTAAAGGCGGGCTTCAATCTTTCACTTCAGAAATCAGACGTATCAGAGTTCCATCATTCGCCGCAGCGCTAATTGCCGTTGCGATCTGCCGGAGCGGTCCACGCGCGACGAGCATCTCTGGCGGAGGAGGTTTTCCGGGACCCGGATCGATAAAGGCCGAACACAGGTGATCCGAGTCGCGCATCGCCATGAATGATGTGGCGACAATCGCTTCGCCGCAGGCGGCGCATCGGAGAATGTAGGAACCGCGGTGGACGATCGATTCTGTTTTGTCCAATCCGCAGGACGGGCAGGCCAACATATCGGTCATTGCTTCACCCCAGCCTGAGCACGCAGCTTATGAGGCAGCCACCAGAACCACTGCGATCGCGAGCAGCAAGGGACCCATCCACTTGAAATGGCGAATCAACGGTGGCCGGCTGGCCGGCTTGCCTGGATATGGCAGATAACCAAAGCCGACTGATGTCATCCACAGGCCGGCGCAAAACATGATGATTTCATCAATATAGGCTGCGATCATGACTTTCCTGCCTTCGGAAGGGCTCGACGATATCTCCGTCTCCGCGCCCGATGCCACTCATCCTACCCATCAGCACGGCCAGACGGAAGAGAAGAGTGGAGCTGAGAGATTAAACTTGGGGTAGCATAATTACTTCGAATCCCCTAGGCATTCGAAACTCGCAACGCGCCAATCCGCGACAGCCACTCTCTCGGGAAAATATTCCATGCACAACGCCAAATTCATTCGCCACGCTGCCGTCTCCGCATGCGTCGCTTTTGCGGCATTTCAGGCCGGGCAGGTTCTGGCCGATTCGGCCAATGACAAATTCTTTGACGCAGCCCTTTGCAAACCACCCTATACGATGACATCGGCAATGAAGGTCTATGATGTCGTGGAAGCTTTGGCCAAGCCGGACACGTCATCCTTGGGCGCGGCGATCTACAAACTCCCGAACCAGATAGGCCGCGACGGCTTTAAATCGACCGAGGTTTTCTTTGCAAGCAACGCGGTCGGAATTTTGGTCGAGGGCGAACGCGCCGACGATCTGGCCGCAAAATACGGTTTGAAGCCGGAGACCTCGGATCTACTGGGCACATCCACCAAGGGCTATTCGCGCGAGCTGCCGGCAGATCTGCAGCCGGAACCAGGAATGGCCGGGCCTGGAAAGGTCTCCATCGTTGCCCGCCAAGGCAACGCCTTGCCAGGAAAGACATTGCTGGCGTGTGAATTCGTTCAGGAGTTCTAGGCGTCGCATGCAAATGCGCGGTTATATTCGACTGCGGGTTTCATTGCTTCGAGGGCTCACACAGAGACTGTCGTGGGGGCGGCCATGAGTTTCCGGGCAAGACATGGGTCCTATAAGGCGGGCGACGATGTCCTCGCTGCTGGAGAAGCTATCTCGTTCACCCGCTCACCTCGCCACGCTGGATGAACCGCGCTATGTGAGCAGCCTATAGAGAGCACGCAGCGGAGGTGCTGAGATCATGCAAACCATTTGGAAGAAGCCGGTGACGCTTGCCCTTGAAGGGCCGGATCAGTGGGTGGTGATCCAGACGACCCAGGCCGCGACATGGGCGCTGGTCGAAGACTGGCCGACCGAAGAGGGTCCTGCCCTGGATAGAGCCTGTGCGGTTTGCGCCGATGTGATGTCGGGCAAACGAAACCGGGAAGAGGCGCGGCAGGCGTTCATCGACGCTGCGATCGAAGCCGGAATCCCGATTAAGGAATGAGGCCACGACCCGTGCGGCGCCTATCTGGCGCTGGAAGGCGAGCGATCATCTCGGCCCGCCATCCAGCGTGATGATGCAGAGATTATGCGCGATCAGCCATCATAATGGCCCGACAATGCCGCGTCCGCAGACTTGACCACCACGGCCAGATTGACGCCCTTTGTCACGATTGCCCCGGTTGCTCGAAGGTCGGTTACCGCTTTCAGCCCGCCCGACTTGGGAGACGGAAGAGGCACCACCGTGCCGGCGTCCAGATCAGCGACCCAGAGAGCATCGTCGCCTTCAACACTAATAACAACAACTCTAGCCATGCTTTTTCCCTCTTCTAATGATTGGTGTTTAAAATCCAGCTTTCTTCAGGCCTTCTCGGTAAAGATCCTTATGCCATTGCTCCTTACTCGGAACCGCAGACAGCCATTTGTCCACGTCGAAGTCCGGATTGACTTCGCGAAACCTCCTGACGAAGATCCGCGCCTTGTCCTGATGGCCCAACATGGCCCAGCTTGCGGCCGCTAGCCTGTCGGCCAAACTGGCATCGGCCATCTGGCCAATGTAATCCAGCGAAGCTTCGAATTCGCCAAGGGCATAATTTGCGCCGGCAGCGGTCCAGAAATAGGTGTCGGGGCTGAGCGGGTTCAGCTCGATTGCCCGCTCGATCTTTCGCAAGGCGATGGCAGGGAGCGAACAATGAACCAAAGTGTCGGCGTAGTCGGCAATAACATCCGCATAGTGCGGGGCGAGGCTCTCCGCCACTTCCATTGCCTCGGCGCTTTCGTCAAATGCACCCTGCAACAATTTCGCCACGCCGAACTCGCGATATCCATCGGCAAAATCCGGACGCGTTTCGGTGGCCTGCTTTGCCAAGGTCTCTGCCGTTTTCAACAGATCGATATCACCCCGCGCGGTCAACAGCCATTCCTTGGAGTAAGTCCGCGCCATTGAACTCAGCGCCGGTGCGAAATCGGGGCTGAGGCTGAGCGCGGCTTTCATCTCCTTGCGCGCACGCCGTAGATTCGGAAGCGTCAGCCGCGCCAGATGCCGCCTGCCAACGAGATATCGATGGTAAGCCGCCGGGTTCAAATCCTCGCGCAACGCCTCATGGCGCTCGATTTCGCTGGATATGGAAAGAGCAATCCGTCGAGAGACAGTCCTCCTGTCTTTGACAAGATCCCGATGATCAAGGCTGAACCTCTCTGCCCAGACAATTTGATTCTGGTCAAAAAAGATCAGTTGGGCGAACAGGGTGACGTCATCGCCCGCATTGCTGATCCGAGTGTCGAGAATGTAATTGACGTGATGTCGTTCAAAGAAGGCCTTCTGGGTCTCCATGTGGTGGCCAATTTGCACCGCCGAATATGGGGCTATGACCTGCAGGCTGTTGAAGGCGCAAAATCCAATCGTGATATCCTCCACCAAAGACGCAGCTAAAAAACCGGCTTGGGGATGAATGGATTGATTTCTGGGTGGAAGCAGCACCAGGCGAGGAATTGCAATGCTGACGTCCTCGGGCTCAAGGGAAGCAGCGGTTACGTGTTTTTCCCTTGACGGCACTAACGCCGGGCGAACGGGTTTTGTGTCAGCACCGTCGGATGCGCCGCGTACCGCGATCCCTCGCGAAATCGAATTGCGCCGCTGTTCGAAATAGGTCCGAAGCGATTCAACCTCTTCCTCCGCCTTGAATATCTCTATCAGCAACTGCAGCGTATCCGGATCCTTCGGTTCCGTCCGAAACAGGATAATGGCGGCCTTTCGCAGGAGTTCTGATTCCGCTCTCGACTGCGCTCGTCGCGATACCGTTTTCAATGTATTTGCGAGAAGGTCGATATGGCATTTTTCGCGCTCGGCAAGCCACTGTTGAAACTCGCGGCTGTGGCAGTGAACCGGCCCCAGAAAGGGTTGGTTCAGCAGCTTCACAAGATGTTTAAGCAGAGAGAACGGCGCGACCGCTTCGTCGGTCTCGGATAGCAGGTCGGAAGACAAGGACTTTCGGTCGAGAGAGACCATGTTGCCCTGGGATGAGAGAATGTTTATTCCGAGTTCGGCTTGGCGGGCCTTCACTCTCGAAATCAGCTTACGCAACGTCGAAAGCGCAACGTCCCTATCGGCATCGCCCCACAGAAAACGCGCCAAGGTCGTTCGATCCGCCGACCCTTCACCGATCGTCAACAAAAAGACGAGAAGCAGCAAACCTTTCTCGGGAAAGGCAACGAGGCTTCCCTCCCCGTCAACGAGCTGCAACCTGCCAAAGGTGTTTAGAACAAAAGCCATTTTGCCTTTACGTCACCACGTACCCGGGTATTCACAAGAAAAGTGAAATGCACGCATTGCAATAATAAAGTCGCGAATTCGTTATGCGGCGGGCACTTTGTCCCAATGTCCTACGAAACTCAATATGCGCGAGAGACGCAAAGGTTGCGTTATGCTTGAGATCCTCGCCATTACGAATAGATTTTTCGCAAACCAGCTTATTGCCGGTTAGCTTTAGAATAATTCTATATGTAATATCGTTTTCCGAAACACCTGCGATAGCGGTGTTTAGGCATTTTCCGCGGGGTTGAAGATATCCTTAGGCAAATTACTGCAAAGCCAAAAACCCAAATCAATCAATCGAGCAGCGCTGCTCGCTCTGTTGCTAATGAAACTTCCACCTGATCGCCCGAACGAAGGATAGCGTCGGCAAAGCACCTGGAACGGCAAATTTCTTCCCGCGGTTCAACAGGTCGTGGCAGACTTTCGATGAAAAGAGAAATGGCGCACCCGAAGAGATTCGAACTCCTGACCCCCAGATTCGTAGTCTGGTGCTCTATCCAGCTGAGCTACGGGTGCGTGCAAAATGCGGCGGTGCCGCTTGCGTGGCGATCCTCTAAAACGTCCTTCGGGACAATGCAAGAGCATTTCTGAAAAAATCGCGTCTTTGTCTGTCCGCAGCCGCGCCTTGCCAAACCCCGTCACTTATCAACATGCGTCCGGCTGCGGTAATCCTCCAGCGAAACCGGGCGATCGGGGATCTCGATGCGGAACTGGGTGCCGACCGTCGGTTTTTCCACCAGCGCGATCGTGCCGCCATGGGCGAGCACCAGCTCGCGGGCGATGGTGAGGCCGAGGCCGGTACCGCCGGAACGGGCGGAGCCGCGGAAGGCGGCAAAAAGGTTCTGGCGCGCCTTCAGCGGCATGCCGGGGCCGGTATCATCCACCGTGATGCTGACGACGCTGCCGACGCGCTGGGCGGAAACGGTGATGCGCCTGACGGAGCCCGGGCCGCCCTCGCCCGGCGAGGTCAGCGCCTGCAGCGCATTGCGGCAGAGATTGTGGATGACGCGGAAGAGCTGCTCGCCATCGGCATCGACCTCAAGCTCGGCGCCGATCTGCTCTGCGAATTCGATGCCGCTTTGCGGATCGATCGCCAGCATGTCCTTGACGTCCTGGGTCAGTTCCAACAGGCGGATATGGCGGCGGCGCGGGGCGGATTCGCTCGCCTTGCCGTAGGACAGCACCTCGGTGGTGTAACCGACGGCGCGGTCGATGGTACGCAAGAGCTTCGGGGCAAAGCTTTTGACCATCGGATCATCGACATCGACCAGCCGGTCCGACATCAGCTGCGCAGACGCCAGGATATTGCGCATGTCGTGATTGATCTTGGAAACGGCGAGGCCGAGCGCTGCCAGGTTCTTCTGCTGCTTCAGCGTCTTCTGCAGCTCCATCTGCATCGAGGTGAGGTTGCGGCCGGCGACCGCCAGTTCGTCGCGGCCGCCGTCGCCGATATAGATATGGGCCGGGTTGTCAGGATCGGAGGAGAATTGCTGCATGCTGCCGGTCAGCCGGCGGATCGGGCCGATGAGGATGCGGTTAATCGCAAAGAAGATCAGCGTCGCAGTGAACAACGAGATCAGCACCGACAGCAACAGGACATTGCGGGAATAGACGAACATCGCCCTACGCAGCGGCCTGTCCTTCATCACCACCTCGACGCCGGTATTGGTGTCGCCGACGGGACCATAGACGCGGATCATCCTGCCGCCGCCGAAAACCAGCGTGTCGAGCGCATCGCGGATTGCCGTTACCGGCGGCACGTCAGTCAGATCGTAGGCCTCATCGACGGAGGTCGGCATATCGGTCGTCGCCAGCAGCCGCGAGGTGCCGTCCTTGCGCAGTACGATCGCCTTGGTGCCGGTCGCCTCCAGCGTCTCTTTCTGCAGCGCGCGCGGCAGCTCGACCGGCTGCAGGCCATCGATGACGATGGCGGCGGCAGCGGCCGTATTCAGCCTGTCCTGCAGCCAGCGCACGCGCATGCTGGCGACCGAGGGAAAGAAGATCAGGATTTCGGCGAGCATGATGAAGAAGACGGTGAGCCAGAGCAGCTTGCCGGAAAGGCCGCCGAACAGGCCGGCAGACGGGCACGGCGCCCTTGCAGCCTCGCCGGCAGCCGGGCTTTCCGCCGAAGGATTATCGCCCTGATCTTGAATCGGCATTCTGGTCTCGCCCGATCGGCAGCACCCAGGCCGCCCTTACCGTTGAGCTCTATATTAGACCAAGATGCTCCGCTTTCAAATCTTTGCGAGCAGCGTCATGTCGCCACAAGAAAACGCCGCCCGGAGGCGGCGTTTGAAGGCACGTGATCAGGAAAGATCAGAACTCTTCCCAGCTCTGTTCGGCTGCGGCGGCATTGCCGCCGAAGGCGCGTGCGACCTTGGCGATTGCGCGGCGGGCGGGCGAGGCGACCGGCCGATGCGGCTCGTTGCGGACGAGCGCCGCGGGTGCCGGCGCATCATCCGACAGTTTGAAGCGGGCAATGAGGCGCACCAGGCCACCGGCTTCGGCCGAAAGCCTGTGCGTGGCGGCGGAGGTCTCTTCCACCATCGCAGCGTTCTGCTGTGTCACCTGGTCCATCTGGTTGACGGCGGTATTGACTTCCTTGAGGCCGGTCGACTGTTCGGTCGCAGCCGTCGCGATCGAATGGATATGGTCATTGATGGCGATAACGCGGGTGCCGATTTCGGCCAGCGCCTCGCCAGTCGCCTGGACCAGCTTGACGCCGACCTGCACCTCGTTGCCGGATTTGGTGATCAGCGCCTTGATGTCCTTGGCAGCCGTCGCCGAACGCTGGGCGAGTTCGCGCACTTCCTGCGCCACCACCGCAAAACCCTTTCCGGCATCGCCGGCGCGTGCCGCCTCGACACCGGCATTCAGCGCCAGCAAGTTGGTCTGGAAGGCGATCTCATCGATGACGTTGATGATCTGGCTGATTTCGCGCGAGGCCTGCTCGATCCGGCCCATGGCCTCGACGGCATTGCGCACGACGACGCCGGAGCGGCCGGCATTCTCCTTGGCTTCGGACACCATGATGGTGGCTTCATGCGCCCGCTCGGTGGAATTCTGGACGACGGCGGTGATCTCGTCGAGGGCCGCCGAGGTCTCCTCGAGGGCGGCTGCCTGTTGCTCGGTGCGCTTCGACAGGTCATCGCTGGCATTGCGCAGCTCGGCGGTGTTGCCGTTCATCGCTTCCGTCGTCTCGCGCACTTCGCGCATCGTCGCCTGCAGGGTAACGAAGGTATTGTTGACGTTCTGCTGCAGCTCGGCGAAGGCGCCCTGGAAGTTGCCGCTCATCGTCTGGGTGAGGTCGCCTTCGGCAAGGCTTGCGATGACGCGGCGGGTCTCACCGATGCCGGCATCGACGCTCGACAGCAGCATGTTGATGTTGCCGGCGAACTGATTGAGGTTATCGTCCTCGTAGTCCTTGCTGATGCGGTGGCCGAAATCACCGGCTGCTGCCGCTGCCACGACGACAGACATGCTCGACTGCAGGTCGTCGCTCTTGGCGCGCATCGCCGCCTCCTGGGCGTTCAGGCGCTTGATGGCCAGGCCGTTCGCCTTGAAGACCGCAACCGCTGCGGCCATCTCGCCGATTTCATCCGGACGGCCGGCAAAGGGGACCTCGGCGTCGAAATTGCCGTCGGCAACTTCCTTGATCGCATGGGTGACGCGCTTGATCGGGCGGCTGAGATGGCTGGTGCCGATATAGAAGCCCATGCCGACGCCGACCGCGATGCCGATGCCGGTGATGCTGAGTACAAGCATCAGCACCCAGGAGCGGAAGCTCTCGATCTCGGCGTTGACGGTCTCCAGCGCTGCCTTGTCGGTGGCGACGACCGCATCGATTTCCGCCTGGAACGCCTTGCGGTTGGCGCGGTTGGCGTCATTGTTGCCCTGTTGGCCAGCGGCTTCGGGGCCGACTTCCGTGCCGAGACGGACCGTTTCCGTGCGGAAGGTGCGGAATTCCGCGGCGCGGGCGACGAGCTTGGCAAAGTCGGCCTTCTGGCTCTCGGGAACGAGCGGCGCCCAGCCCGAGATGACCTTGTCGATCTCGTCGAGATCGGCCATCAGGCCCTTGGCGAAGTTCGGCGTATCCTTGATCGTTTTGGCGGCATAGATGCCGCGCGCTTCCATGACCACCGCCGTGACGAAACGGTTGAGGCGTTCGCCTGCATAGGCACGGGCTGCGGCATGCTCGTAAGCCGTCAGGTTGCGACTGTATTCGTGCATGGCGGACAACGCCGTTGCGCCGATCAAAAGCGCCACCGCGCCCATCACGCAAACCAGCAGATTAATTTTGCCCCGGATCTTCAATGCAATGCCTCCTAGCTACGCTACTGCCTGGAAAGCAAATTCCCAGTCGATGCGTTGAATATCGGCGAAATTTATTAAAGTTCGATTTCTAATATTTACGATTGGGGCTTCTGAAATGATCCATGCCGAATACGGTTGTCCGACCTAAGCGCCTGAAAACAGGGGCGATCGATCTGCCACGACGAAAACTACAACCACTCGGGGCATGCCTCATTTCTTAACACCAGGGTGCGAAATTACTTTAGGGGCCGGCAGCGCAGAGCGAAATTATCTGGCATAATTGACTTTTACAGGCTTCATCCTTATAAGCCCGCGCACGTTCGGTCACTTAAGCCTTTCATGGCCCGCCCGTTCGAAAAACAACGCTCCTTGCACTATGCAAATTCAAGAAGGGCCGCACTCCGCGGTGTTTAAAATAAATGAAGCGTACCTACCAACCATCCAAGCTTGTTCGCAAGCGTCGCCACGGTTTCCGTGCGCGCATGTCCACGAAGGGTGGCCGCAAGGTCATCGCAGCCCGCCGCGCGCAGGGCCGCAATCGTCTGTCGGCGTAAGCCTGGCTGCCCGGTAAGAGATGGCGGGCGAATTGACGATCAGTGAGAAAAAACACACTGTCGGGCGGCTGAAGAGCCGCCCGCAGTTTCTTGCCGCGCGCGAGGGCGAAAAACGCCGGGGCGGCCTCTTCCTTCTCGAAGTCCTCGACCGGAAGGAACCCGACAGCCAGGCACGCGTCGGTTTTACAGTCACCAAAAAACATGGCAACGCGGTCGAACGGAACCGCATGCGCCGCCGCCTGAAAGAGGCGGTGCGGCTTCATGCGGGGTTTGCAATGCAGCCCGGACACGACTATGTGGTTGTCGCGCGCAGGGACGTGCTTGACGCGTCCTTCCAGGAATTGGCCGCGGAACTGAAATCCCGCGTGGAAACCAGGCCGAAACACCGGCGCTCCGGAGACGGACGCCCCAGGAACGTATGATGGAAAACAACCGCAATTACTTCATTGCGATCGCTCTCTCGGTGCTGATCGTCCTCGGCTGGCAATTTCTCTATATGAATCCGCGCATCGAGGCCCAGCGCAAGGTGCAGGAAGCCCAGAAGGCGCAGCAGCAGACCGAGCAGGTGCAGCAGCCGGCAGGTCAGACGCCGGCCCAGCCGAGCGGTGCGGCACCTACCAGCCAGGCGGCCGCAACGGCGACGCTCGAGCAGGCGCTGGCAAAGAGCCCGCGCGTCGTCATCGACACTGCTGCCCTCTCCGGCTCGATCAATCTTGCCGGCGCCCGCCTCGACGACCTGAAGCTCAAGGGCTACCACGAGACCGTCGACGACTCGAGCCCGATCATCACGCTGTTCAGCCCGGCCGAAACCAAGGACGGTTACTTCACCGAGCTCGGCTATATCGGTAGTGACGCGACAGGCAGCGTTCCCGGTCCCTCGACGCTCTGGACGGCTCCGGAGGGCGCCAAGCTCACCGAAAAGACGCCGGTGACGCTTTCCTACACCAATGACAAGGGTCTGACCTTCACCCGCACCATCTCCGTCGACGAACGCTACATGTTCACCGTCGCCGACAAGATCGAGAATGCCGGCCAGGCTCCCGCCTCGCTCAATTCTTACGGCCGTGTCACGCGTTACAACAAGCCGACGACGCCCTCGGTCTACGTGCTGCATGAAGGCTTCATCGGCGTCATCGGCGACGACGGCCTCGTCGAAACGAAATATACCGCCGCCGAAAAGGAAGCCGTCAAGCCGGCCAAATCTACCGGTGGCTGGCTCGGCATCACCGACAAATACTGGGCCGCGACGATCGTTCCACCGCAGAGCGCTCCCTATGAGGCAAGCTTCTCGCATTTTGCCGACGGTCAGCCGCGCTATCAGGCCGACTACAAGGAAGATGCCTTCACCGTTGCGCCTGGCCAATCGATCGAGCTGAAGAACCTCGTCTTCGCCGGCGCCAAGGAAGTGCCCGTCATCGACGGTTATGAGGCCAGCTACTCGATCCCGAAGTTCGACCGGCTGATCGACTGGGGCTGGTTTTATTTCATCACCAAACCGATGTTCAAGCTGATGGACTTCTTCTTCCGCTACTTCGGCAATTTCGGCGTGGCGATCCTGTGCACCACCATCGTCGTCAAGCTCCTGTTCTTCCCGCTCGCCAGCAAGCAGTACGCTTCGATGGCGAACATGAAGCGCATGCAGCCGAAGATGGAGGAGCTGAAGGCGAAATTCGCAGACGACCGCATGGGGCTGCAGCAAGCGACGATGCAGCTCTACAAGGAAGAGAAGATCAATCCGATCGCCGGCTGCTGGCCGGTGGCGCTGCAGATCCCGATCTTCTTCTCGCTCTACAAGGTGATCTACATCACCATCGAAATGCGGCATGCGCCGTTCTTCGGCTGGATCAAGGACCTTTCGGCGCCCGATCCGACGACGATCGTCAATCTGTTCGGCCTGCTGCCCTTCGAGGCGCCGACCATTCTGCATCTCGGCGTCTGGCCGCTGATCATGGGCGTCACGATGTTCCTGCAGATGCGCATGAACCCGACGCCGCCCGATCCGACGCAGGCGATGATCTTCACTTGGATGCCGCTGGTGTTCATGTTCATGCTGGCAAGCTTCCCGGCCGGCCTGGTCATCTACTGGGCCTGGAACAACACGCTCTCGGTGGCGCAGCAGTCGGTGATCATGAAGCGCCACGGCGTCAAGGTCGAACTCTTCGACAATCTGAAGGGTCTGTTCCGACGAAAAACGGCACCGTCGAAATGATGCCTGCCAAGCCCCGCTCCGGCGGGGCTTTTCTTTTGCGGCAGCGGAAGAAGGAGGCAAAGCCATAGCCTGCAAACGGCCTCGAAGCTTGACATCCGCCTGCAAAACCACGAAGCCCGGTAAAAGACCCAACCCAGAGATTGCAGAGCCCGCATGCCCGAAACCGAAAAGCCGCTCTTCGGCCACCCGTGGATCTTCATCCGCGGCGTACCGTCCCTGAACTTCCTGCCGCCGGAAGGGCCGTTGGAAGTGGCCTTTGCCGGTCGCTCGAATGTCGGCAAATCCTCGCTGATCAATGCGCTGGTCGGTCAGAAGGGCCTGGCGCGCACCTCGAACACGCCGGGACGCACGCAGGAACTGAACTATTTCGTTCCGGACGGTTATTCCGGCGAAGGCCAAGACCTGCCGCCGACGGCGATCGTCGACATGCCGGGCTATGGTTATGCGCAGGCGCCGAAAGAGCAGGTCGACAAGTGGACCAAGCTCGTCTTCGATTACCTGCGCGGCCGCGCGACGCTGAAGCGCGTCTATGTGCTGATCGACAGCCGCCACGGCATCAAGAAGAACGACGACGACGTGCTCGATCTGCTCGACAAGGCCGCCGTCTCCTACCAGATCGTGCTGACCAAGACCGACAAGATCAAGGCGGCTGGCGTGCCGAAGCTGCTTGCCGAAACGGCGGAAAAGATCCGCAAGCGCCCGGCCGCCTATCCCGGCGTGCTGTCCACCTCCTCGGAAAAGGGCGATGGACTGGACGAACTGCGCCAGGCGATCGCCGAAACCGTCGGTATCGCCCGCTGGAAGTAGAGGGCGTACGCGCGCCGGACGCGGCGACTTGTCTGGTGTAAAGGCCTCAGCGACATCCAACAGTTGAATCTGCTTACAGTTGAAAACTAAAGGTTGACGAAGCAGCTTTAATGAGCTAGATAGCGAGCATCGAATTTTGCTTGCTGGCTTGGTTATCGCGCGATTGGCACCGCGCTCTGAACGAACTTCCTTTCAAAAATCGCTATCACCATCCGCATCGCCTTGGCGTTGCGGTTCTTCAATATTGCTATGAAAGGGTTCATCATCATGGCCACTGGCACAGTTAAATGGTTCAATTCCACCAAAGGCTTCGGCTTCATTCAGCCTGATAATGGCGGCGACGACGCCTTCGTTCACATCTCCGCCGTCGAGCGCGCCGGAATGCGCGAACTCGTCGAAGGCCAGAAGATCGGCTTCGACCTCGAGCGCGACAACAAGTCGGGCAAGATGTCCGCTTGCAATCTCCAGAACGCTTAAATCGGTATCTGCTTCCCTTTGACCACGGATGTACTGGCACTGCCGGAAGCACGTTATCAATCCAAGGCCAGGCGATTTGCCTGGCCTTTTTTGTTTTCGCTCGCGCGTCGAGCCCACCCGTATCGGAGCCAACATGACAGAGACATACAGCAAATCTCGACAGCGGGCGGAGATTGCCTTCGGCAACGTCCAGACCCAGTTCTTCGCGAAGAACCAGGCGGCCGAAGAGCTCGAATCCGACGCCCAGTCGCAACAGGCAAAGACGTTGCGGCTTCGGGAGGCCCGGCTTGCCAGGGAACAGAGTGACCGGGTGTCGGCAACCTCTGCCCTCATTGCAAAACGCGCCAGGGCCCGCTGAGATCACAACCCGATCGCCAAGGCTCGAGACTTAAAACGCGTCTGAAATGACGGGCTTACAGATCGCGCGCTGCACACGACCCAAAGCGTGCTGATATTCACTCGCATCAAGGAAGCATCAATGGCAGAGACTCCGCAGGAACTTCAGTCGATCAATACGGCCTGGCAGATCGCCATTCAGGAAATTCTGCGCATGGTGATCAGAGACATGTATCACGGCGGCGGCGAGGCTTCGTTCAAGACGCATATCAAGCGTATCGAAGAAGCGGCCGTCGACAGTATTTACACGGATTTGCGGCTGCGCGGGACTGATGAATGGACGGAAGTGCTGGTCAAGGAAAGGGCGAGCAATTTCGTCACGACCCTGCTGACGTCATTTACCTATGACCGGGCTTAAATCACCCTGTGGCCGGAAATCGATGGACGTGCCGCCGATCAACGCTTGCGTCCCAGCAGTTTTTAAAGCAACCCTAGTTCTCCTGCTGTGCGGGAAAAGCCGCGTCCAAGAGTAATATTTGATGACCGATAGCAAAGACCAGCCGATTTCGCCAGAAGGCGTCGGCAACTTGCCCCATCTTGCCGAAGCCCTTGATGACGACCGGTTTCGACACTTTCTCGATCATGTGCCATTCGCGGTGGCTGTCTCCGAACTCGGTGGCGACGAGCCGCTGGTTTACGTCAATCTCGAATTCGAACGGCTGACGGCGCTTGAGGCAACCGAGGTCCAGGGAAAACCCTGGCCGGACATTAAATTGAACTCCACCGCCGTCTCCGGAGAGGTGCCGCTCACAGCTGCTGTGACCTCTGCGGAGGAATATATTGGCGCCTTCTCGCTCGCCGCCGAACCCGAGAGCACCGTCATTATCGATGTCTGGTCGAATACGATCGTCGACGATGATGACACCCCACTCTTCCGACTGGTGGCCTTTGCTGCCCGCAATGAGGCGACGGCCGCTGAGAGCTTCAGCGAACTGCTGACGGAGAAAGATGTCCTTCTGCGGGAACTACAGCATCGTGTGAAGAACAATCTTCAGATGATCACGGCGCTCATCCGAATGGAGGCGCGCAATGCCCAACAGAATGAGGAAAGCGAAAGGTTTGCACGGCTTGCCGGGCGGATTGAAGCCTTGGCCCTGCTCTATCGCTCGCTGTCAGACGAAGAGAAAGGCGCCACTGTCGATCTTGGCACCTATGTCAGCCAGATTGCCGCCTCGGTGATGGCGGCCCATGCCGTGGAAGGGATCCGGCTGGACATGAAGGTCGACACCTGGCCGGTTTCGGTCGATGTCGCCATGCCGGCCGGCCTCGTCATCAACGAGCTCCTCACCAATACGCTGAAGCATGCCTTCATGGGGCGTGATGGCGGCGAAATCACACTCCGCTGTGTCGTCAGCGATACAGGCTGCAGGATCACCGTTGCTGATAACGGGGTCGGTCTTCCCCCGGATGTGACCTGGCCGCAGCCGGGAAAGCTGAGCGCGATGATCGTACAGTCACTGAAACAGAATGCCCGCGCCGAGGTTGAAGTCAGCTCATCCCCTGACACCGGCATGAGTGTCTCCCTCGTCTTCCCGAGAGCTGAAGCGGCCCAATAGAGCGCCGCGCGCCTTTTCAGACGCACTAGGGACGCTCTATCATTTTGAATCTGCGCGTAATCCTTTCCGAAAATCGATGCCGAATTTCGGGGTTATGCGATAGCCACCTCATCAATTTGTGTTTGGGGCGCCCTTAGAGCGTTCAGCTTTTTATGGAAGCGCAGAACCGCTCTAACCTTTTGTTTTTGCGCAATTCCGGACGGAAACCCGCTCTGCACTTTTCCTGGAATTGCTCTAGGAGCGCCCCAATGCGTCTGGCGATACGAGCGGGCTTACATCTTCGGCAGCAGCACCTTGTCGACGACATGGATGACGCCGTTCGACTGTTTGACGTCGGCAATCGTCACATGGGAGACGCCGCCGTTTTCATCGGTCAGCGTGATCTTACCCATGCTTTCCTTGGCTTTCAGCACGCAGCCGCCGACGGTCTTGATGTCGTGCTCGCCGCCGTCATCCTTGATCATCTTGGCAACGGTCTTGGCCATCGCATCGGCGGCAACGACGTGGCAGGTCAGAACCTTGGCGAGCGTCGCCTTGTTTTCCGGCTTCAGCAGCGTATCGACGGTGCCCTTCGGCAGGGCGGCGAAAGCTTCGTTGGTCGGCGCAAAGACGGTGAAGGGGCCCTTGCCTTCGAGCGTGCCGACCAGGCCTGCCGCCTTGACGGCTGCGACCAGCGTCGTATGATCTTTGGAATTCACGGCGTTCTCGATGATGTTCTTGCTATCGAACATCGCAGCGCCGCCGACCACTGGATTCTTGGCGGCGGCAAAGGCGACGGCGGACATGGCTGTGGCGAGCGCGACGCCGCGCAATACGGACTTGATCATGATTTTCTCCTCACCGGACACCATCCGCGGGCTTTATGCCTGAGCGTCGTCCGGACATTTCGAACTACGGAGGGCCGCGCCGAAGAGTTTCAGTGAGGAGACATGATTTATGGCCGAGACGGTTATGGTCGGTGCAGGGGACCGCTTGCGATCACCGGACCGGTCGCCTGGCCTGTCGGCGAACCGCCGAAGGGTTCGAGGCTGACGGCAAGCGTTGCGCCATCGGCGACCTGGCTGCGCAGATCGGCGGGGATGACAAGTTCACCGCTCTCGCCCGGCTGGAAGACGCCGAGCGATCTCGTCATGCCGCTGCCCGGTACCAGCCAGAGTTCCAGCGACTTCTCCTCCGGCTTACCGGCGGCGACCGGCACGATCTTCAGCCGGCCGCTCTGCAGCTCATAGGAGGCGAGAAGATTGATGGTGCTGTTCTGGCCCGAAAGCGAGGCTACCAGCGGTGCCGGTCCCTGCGGCTCCGGCACCACGCCGGAGGCGAAGATGACGGCGCTGACGGCGACGACGATGCAGGCGAAGCTCAGCGAGCGCCAGAAAACGGCGGAATTCCAGAGCCCTTGGGAAAAGGACGGGGGCTTTTGGCCATCGCCGAACAGCCGCGCCTCGATCTGCTTGAAGGTTTCCCGGTTCGGAGCAACGCCTTCATACTCGTCGTTGAAGGCGGAGAGGTTGGTTTCCCAGCGGCTGACGATCGCAGCGAAGGGCCGGTCGTGGCGCATGCGCTCTTCCACCACCCGGCGATCCTGCAACGACAGGACGCCAAGCACATATTCGCCGGCGAGAACCTCGTCGCGGGAGCGGTCTCCCTTGCTTTTGTCGGGCGATGTCATCGTTCCATGCACTCTCTCAGTTTCAAGAGGCTGCGCCTGAGCCAGGTCCGCATCGTGTTCAGCGGGATACCAAACTGATCGGCCAGTTCCTGATAGCTCAGCCCTTCGACATAAGCCCGTTTCACGGCGACCGCACGATCAGCTTCCAACTCTTCCATGCAGGTGTCAATCCGCCTTCCTTCATCCTTCGTCACCGTCTGCATTTCCGGGTCGGGTCCGGCATCGGCCAGATCATAGACCGTGTCCAATTCGTCGGCGACGGGCTTGCGCGCCCGCAGCGCATCGATCGACCGGTTGCGGGCAATTGCCGCCAGCCATGCCGAGGACGAACCCGAGGCGACGGAGAAGCTGCGAGCGCGTTGCCAGATGCTGATATAGACTTCCTGCAGGGCCTCTTCGGCTTCCGTGCGATCCTTCAAGATACGCAGGCAGATCGAGAAAAGTTTCGGTCCGGTCTGATTGTAGAGGGCCACGAAAGCCCTGCGGTCGCCGAGTGCGACGCGGCCGATCAGGTCTGCGATGTCATCGCCTTGCATGCCGTTCCTCATCTCAAGCTTACGTGCGCCAGACCGTAACGGCGTCCGGCTCCGCGCCAGATACGAAAAACTATTGCCCTCTGGATTATTCCCTCTGTCAGAAACTTGCGATAAAAGGCCGCGAACAATTCTGCGGGGTTCCCATGAACGAAACCGAAAGCGAAATGCAGGCACGGCTTCTGGCCAAGGCGCTGCCCTTCATGCAGCGCTACGAGAACAAGACGATTGTCGTGAAATATGGCGGCCACGCCATGGGCAATCCCGAGCTCGGCAAGGCCTTTGCCAGCGACATCGCGCTGTTGAAGCAATCGGGCGTCAACCCGATCGTCGTTCACGGCGGCGGCCCGCAGATCGGCGCCATGCTGAGCAAGATGGGCATCGAATCGAAATTCGAGGGCGGCCTTCGCGTCACCGACCAGAAAACGGTCGAGATCGTCGAAATGGTGCTCGCCGGCTCGATCAACAAGGAAATCGTCGCGCTCATCAATCAGACCGGCGAATGGGCGATCGGCCTTTGCGGCAAGGACGGCAACATGGTCTTCGCCGAAAAGGCGCGCAAGACCATCAAAGATCCGGATTCGAACATCGAGCGCGTGCTCGATCTCGGTTTCGTCGGCGAAGTGGTCGAGGTCGACCGGACGCTGCTCGATCTGCTTGCCCGCTCCGAGATGATCCCGGTCATCGCCCCCGTGGCGCCTGGCCGCGACGGCGCCACCTACAATATCAATGCAGATACCTTCGCCGGCGCCATTGCCGGTGCGCTGAACGCCACCCGGCTGCTGTTCCTGACCGATGTGCCGGGCGTGCTCGACAAGAACGGCCAGCTCATCAAGGAGCTTTCTGTCGCCGAAGCACATGCGCTGATCGCCGATGGCACGATTTCGGGCGGCATGATCCCCAAGGTCGAGACCTGCATCGATGCGATCAAGGCCGGCGTGCAGGGCGTCGTCATCCTGAACGGCAAGACCGCCCATTCCGTGCTGCTCGAGATCTTCACCGAGCACGGCGTCGGAACGCTGATCGTTCCCTGAACCAGGCTGCGCCCTTCACTTGCGAAGGGCGGATCTTCCTGACGCGGAAACAGGGTATCGAGGAAAGAAATGCGCCTGACAGACTGCTATAATTTTCACGATTTCCGGCGCATGGCCAAACGGCGTCTTCCCGGACCGATATTCGACTATATTGACGGCGGTGCCGACGACGAGGTGACGTACCGGCGCAATACCGCGGCCTTCGAGGCCTGCGATCTGGTGCCCGACGTTTTGCGCGGTGTGGCCGATGTCGACATGTCGGTAACTGTCATGGGCCAGAAGCTCGCAATGCCGGTCTATTGCTCGCCGACGGCGTTGCAGCGGCTTTTTCACCACCAGGGGGAGCGGGCGGTCGCGGCGGCGGCGGCAAAACATGGCACGATGTTCGGCGTCTCCTCGCTCGGCACGATCAGCCTGGAGGAAGCCAGACAGATCAGCAACGGGCCGCAGGTCTATCAGTTCTATTTCCACAAGGACCGTGGCCTCAACCGCGAGATGATGGCGCGAGCGAAAAATGCCGGCGTGCAGGCGATGATGCTGACGGTCGACAGCATCACCGGCGGCAACCGCGAGCGCGACAAGCGCACGGGCTTTGCCATTCCCTTCAAGCTCAATCTTGCCGGCATGACCCAGTTCGCGATCAAGCCTTCCTGGGCGATCGACTGGCTGACGCATGAGCGCTTCCGGCTGCCGCAGCTCGAAAACCACGTCAAGATGGATGGCGGCGCGCTGTCGATCAGCCGATACTTCACCGAGATGCTGGACCCCTCGATGTCGTGGGACGACGTGGCGGAGATGGTGCGCGAATGGGGCGGGCCATTCTGCCTGAAGGGCATCATGTCGGTCGAAGACGCCAAGCGCGCGGCCGAGATCGGCTGCAGCGGCATCGTGCTTTCCAATCATGGCGGGCGCCAGCTCGACGGCTCGCGCAGCGCTTTCGACCAGTTGGCCGAGATCGTCGACGCCGTGGGCGACCGGGTCGACGTGATGATGGATGGCGGCGTGCAGCGGGGAACGCATGTTCTTAAAGCGCTGTCGCTGGGGGCGAAGGCCGTCGGGCTCGGGCGCTACTATCTCTTCCCGCTTGCCGCGGCCGGACAGCCCGGTGTCGAACGGGCGCTGGAGACGATGCGCACCGAGATCGAGCGCGGCATGAAGCTGATGGGCTGCACCTCGGTCAGCCAGCTCAGCCGGCGGAATCTGCGCTTCCGTTCCTGAGCGGAACGGGATTTCATTGCGGGCCGCAGCCTTTCGTACTAAAGTGCGTCGCGATCTTTCGGATTCGCTCGTCGCGCTTTAGCTTTTTGTTTTTACGCATGCCGTTGTCGCAAAACCGCTGCACACTTTTGCGCGACATGCTTTAGATCTGCGGCCCTCGGGCATTCGACGTCAGAGCAGACTATAAATCGCCGCCGCCTCCTGTTTCAACTTTTCCATCATCGATCGGTAAGGCCCCGGACCATAACTGATGCGGCCGACGCCGAGCTTGGCGAGCGTCTTCACGTCAGGGGCGCCTGTCCGCATCATGATGTTGACCGGCAGCGGCGATGCGGCGCAGATCTTCTCGATCAAGGCGGGATCGATCAAGCCAGGAACGAAGAAGCCGCTGCCGCCGGCGGCCGCATAGGCCTTGCCCCGCTCGATCGCCTCTTCCACCAGACCGGCATGTTTGGAAAGATCGCTCTCCGCCAGGAAGAGATCGGTGCGAGCGTTGATGAAGAAGGGAATGCCCTTGCCTTGCGCCATGGCGCGAATGGCGCGGATGCGGGCCGCCTGCCTCTCGGCCGGATAAAGCCCGCCACCGCCGACCACCTGATCCTCGAAATTGATGCCGATAGCGCCGACCTCCACCAGCTTGGCGACGTTGGCGGCGGCACCCTCAGGCTCAGCCGAATAAGCGCCTTCGAAATCGACCGAAAGCGGCAGATCGACGACAGCGGTGATGGATTTTGCCGTCTCGACCAGCACCGACATCGGCAGCTTCTCACCGTCGGCATAACCATGGGCAGCGGCGACCGACCAGCTTCCTGTTGCAAGCGCCTTGGCGCCGGCATCGGTCACCGCCTTGGCCGTGCCGGCATCCCAGATATTGTAAAGAACAACCGGGTCGCCCTTGCGGTGCAATGCTCCGAATGCCTTGGCCTTTTCACTCTGGTTCATGCCGTCTCCTCCACGTTAGGTGCTTGTGCTCTGATCTTCTCTTCATGCCGCAACAGCCATTGCTTGCGCCAGAGCCCGCCGCCATAGCCGGTCAGCGAACCATCCGCGCCGAGGATGCGATGGCAGGGCACGATGATGGCAAGCTGGTTGGCGCCATTGGCGCGGCCGACGGCACGCACGACCTCCGGCCTTTCCATCTCCCTTGCAAGATCCCCATAGGCGCGCGTCTGGCCGGCAGGGATGTCCATGAGCTTTGCCCAGACATGTTTTTCGAAGGGCGTGCCGCCAAGCGCCAATGGCGTCTTGAAGACGGTGAGCCGCCCTTCGAAATAATCCCGGATTTCTGCCTCGATCTGGTCGATCGCCGGCGTGCGGCCGATTGCGACCGAAGAGCGGACACGCTTCTGCAGTGCCTCGAGTTCGGTGGGCAGCGCTTTGCGGTCGTGGAATTCGAGAAGGTGCAGATGCGTCCGGTCGGCAACGGCCACCATCGGTCCGAGCGGCGTCTCGAACCAGTCGGCAAACAGAAATTCACGGTTTTGCGACAGCGCCGGCGCCTTGCCGACGAGCCGCTGAAAAGCCGTCCGGAAACCACTTGGGGAGTCATATCCGGCCTCAAGCTGAGCATCGATAACGCGCGCGCCATCGGCCAGTTGCCGGGCCGCCTCGCCCAGTCGGCGATAGCGGACGATATCGTGGAAGGTCATGCCGAGCCCGCGTTTGAAGGCGCGGCGCACGGTCGAGGGATCGTGGCCCCGGCGCACAAGCTCATCCTCGCTCCAGCGCAACTGCGGCTCGCGGTCGAGCGCGGCAAGCAGCTCGTCGACGATCGGCTCCCTGCCCGGCTGCTCCAGCGGCCTGCAGCGCTGGCACGGGCGGAAGCCGGAATGCATGCAGGCGGCGATCGTATCGAAAAAGAGCGTGTTTTCCCGCTTCGGCTTGCGCGCCGGGCAGGTCAGGCGGCAGAAGATGCCTGTCGTCTTGACGCAGACATAGGCCTGGCCCTCATAATCGGCGCTGCGCGCGATCAGGGCATCATAGAGCGTATCGTCATTGGGGCGTTCGAAAAGCATGAGCGCTTTCTAGCATTCCGTGCCTGCGCCGTCCGCCGAAAATCGGGCGTCTATTCTTTCTTGCCGATTTCCTTGGCGGATAAGCCGTGCCATAAGACCGCCATGACCAAGATCGACCGCACGCCTGATAAAGCCGATTTCGAGCACGTTACAGATTGGGTCTTCGACCTCGACAACACGCTCTATCCGCATCATGTCAATCTCTTCGCGCAGATCGACAAGAACATGACTGCCTATGTCGCGGCACTCTTGCAGATGGAGCGGGAAGAGGCGCGCAAGCTGCAGAAGCAATATTATCTCGAGCATGGCACGACATTGCAGGGCCTGATGATCCATCACGGCATCGACCCGAACGACTTTCTCGAAAAGGCGCATGCGATCGACTACACGGCGCTGACGCCGCAGCCGGAACTCGGCGAGGCGATCAAGGCGCTGCCGGGGCGCAAGTTCATCTTCACCAATGGCAGCGTCAAACATGCAGAGATGACGGCGGAGGCGCTCGGCATTCTCGAGCATTTCGACGACATTTTCGATATCGTCGCCGCCGACTACGTGCCGAAGCCGGCGCAGGCGACCTACGACAAGTTCATGGCGCTGAAGCGGGTCGAAACCACCAAGGCCGCCATGTTCGAAGATCTACCGCGCAACCTGACGGTGCCGAAGGCGCTCGGCATGCAGACTGTGCTGCTGGTGCCGCGCAATCTGGAAGAGACGGTCGTCGAATGGTGGGAAAAGACCAGCGGCGATGAGGATCACATCGATTTTGTCACCGACGACCTTGCCGCTTTTCTCGGCAAGATTACCGGCTGAAGCATTACCAAGTTTTCACTTAGCTTACCGATGTTTAACTGGGTCTTGCGGGCCTGCTGCCATAGCTTCTTTCGTGAGGGGACACCTTACGAAAGGCAAACACGATGTACCGCAACAAGCTGATACTGGCAGCGCTTTCCTCCACCCTCATCTTCGGCGCAGCCGCCGGAGCCGGCTATGCAGCGCCCGGTGACGGGCCGCGTCAGCACCCCGGCAGGCACGGTCCCATGCACGGTCCGGGGCCTGCCGCCTTCCGCGAAATCACCTATGTCCGCATGCTCAAGCAGTTCGACACCAACAAGGACGGACAGATCTCCAAGGACGAGGCGACCGCCGGCATCGACAAGATCTTCGCTGCGATCGACACCAACAAGGACGGCTCGCTGACCCCAGGCGAAATCGGCGCATACCAGAAAGCGCAGATGCAGGCGATGAGAGATCAGCGCAAGCAGGATGCCAGCAATAACAAGGATGCGAAGACCGCAGACGCGACGCCTGATAATAACGACCAGGGCCGGCCGCCTCAGGGTGGTCACGAGGGTCGTGACGGACATCGCTGGATGCGCCATGGCGGCAACATCATGCGTGCCTCGATCGTGATGCACCGGGTCGACACCGACCAGAACGGCCAGATTTCCAAACAGGAAGCTGAAGCCGGCATGGACAAGCTGTTCACTCGGATGGACTGCAACAAGGACGGCGTCATCTCGATCGACGACATGCCGGACCGGCCACTTCTGTAAGGCCGAACGAGCCGATGTATCTCCACTCTTTCCCTGCTCCAGCGGGGAAAGAGTGGGAGATTCGTCGAAACGCCGCGTTCTGGCCCCTATTCGCGGTGTTCGTAGAAATCCTGGACGATCTTCCAAGCGGCTTCTGCCGTATCGACGAAGCTGATCAGCTTGACGTCGTCGGGCGCGATCGTGCCGAATTCGGCCAATGCCTCGAAATTGATAATGCTCCTCCAGAAGGTCTCGCCGAAAAGGATCAGCGGCAGGCGCTCCATGCGGCCGGTCTGGATCAGCGTCAGGCATTCGAAGAATTCGTCGAGCGTGCCGAAGCCGCCGGGAAAGACCGCGATCGCCTTGGCGCGCACCATGAAATGCATCTTGCGGATGGCGAAATAGTGGAAGTTGAAGCTGAGCTCCGGCGTCACATAGGCGTTCGGCGCCTGCTCGTGGGGCAGCACGATGTTGAGGCCGATCGAAGGGGCGCCCTCGTCGGCCGCGCCGCGATTGCCGGCCTCCATCACGCCGGGGCCGCCGCCGGTGACGATGACATATTCGTGGAAATTGAAGGTGGCCGAATATTTCGAGCAGAGCCGGGCGAATTTGCGCGCCTCGTCATAATAGACCGAGGCCGCCTCCAGGTTGACGCGCTGGATGTCGTTGCGGGCTGCCCAGGCGCTCTGGCCGGGGGCGGGAATGCGGGCGCCGCCGAACATGACGACGGTCGACTTGATGCCGCGTTCGGTCAGCATCATTTCCGTCTTCAACAGCTCCAGCTGCAGACGGATCGGCCGCAACTCCTCGCGGCAGAGGAAATCCTGGTCGACATAGGCCAGGCGGTAGGCAGGCGACATCGTCTGCGGCGTCTTCGGCACGGCTTCGGCGCGCTGCTTGTCGGTCGAGCTGCTCTTCAGCGGGTCCCATACGCCATCCTTGCGCCTCGAACCGCCGTTTCGTCCCTTCGCCATGTCGAAATGCCTTTCGGTATTGCCGGCTACGAAGCCGGATATGTCGCTATAACGCCTTGAATCCAGGTATGATCTTGTCGGAAAAATCATTCCGTTCTACGGCTTCATGCTGTAGAGCAGGGTAAACCCCGCCAACCGCAATTCCGGAGACACCCCGTCTCCACGATAAAGATCGAAGTTTAAGGAATTCTCATGAGCGCCACCGACCTCGCATCCCTCGAAAAGATCATCGAATCCGCCTTCGACAATCGCGACAATGTGAACACGTCGACGAAGGGCGAGGTTCGCGATGCGGTCGAAGCAGCGCTCGATCTGCTCGATGCCGGCAAGGCCCGTGTCGCCGAACGCTCCGCCGACGGCGCCTGGACGGTCAATCAGTGGCTGAAGAAGGCCGTGCTCTTGTCCTTCCGCCTCAACGACATGGACGTGGTGGAGGGCGGCTCGGGCAACTCGACCTGGTGGGACAAGGTTCCCTCGAAGTTCGAAAACTGGGGCGAGAACCATTTCCGCGCCGCCGGCTTCCGCGCCGTGCCGAACTGCGTCGTGCGCCGCTCGGCCTATATCGCCCCGAACGCCATCCTGATGCCCTCCTTCGTCAATCTCGGCGCCTATGTCGGCGAAGGCACGATGGTCGATACCTGGGCGACGGTCGGCTCCTGTGCGCAGATCGGCAAACATGTGCATCTCTCCGGCGGTGTCGGCATCGGCGGCGTGTTGGAACCGATGCAGGCGGGCCCGACGATCATCGAGGACAATTGCTTCATCGGCGCCCGTTCCGAGGTGGTCGAAGGCTGCATCATCCGCGAAGGCTCGGTGCTCGGCATGGGCGTCTTTATCGGCAAGTCGACCAAGATCGTCGACCGCGCCACCGGCGAGGTGAGCTACGGCGAAGTGCCGCCCTATTCCGTCGTCGTCGCCGGCTCAATGCCGTCGGGTAATGCGACGATGGGCAACGGCCAGCCGGCGCCGCATCTCTACTGCGCCGTCATCGTCAAGCGCGTCGATGAAAAGACCCGCTCGAAGACCGGCATCAACGAGCTGCTCAGAGATTGATGACACCGGGACATTGATCCGGTAAACAGACGGCGTCTTTTTACGCGAGGCGGCCCCGCCTTGCCATGTCTTTGCCATTCCCGCCGGATAGTTCGACCGCCATGACCGCTACCGACCCCGTCGCCAATCTCCAGACGCTGATTCGCTGCCCGTCCGTGACGCCCGCCGAAGGCGGCGCGCTCACGGCGCTGGAGGCGATGCTTGCGCCGCTCGGCTTTGCGGTCGACAGGGTGAAGGCGAGCGAAGAGGGAACACCCGAGATCGAAAACCTCTATGCCCGCCTCGGCAAGGACGGCCCGCATCTGATGTTTGCCGGCCATACCGATGTCGTGCCGGTCGGCGACGAAGCCGCCTGGACGCATCCACCGTTTGAGGCCCAGATTTCGAAGGGCGAGCTTTTCGGCCGCGGCGCCGTCGACATGAAGGGCGGCATCGCCTGTTTCGTCGCCGCCGTCGCCCGCCATATCGAGAAAAACGGGCCGCCCAACGGCTCGATTTCCTTTTTGATCACCGGCGACGAAGAGGGCCCGGCGATCAACGGCACGATCAAGCTGCTGCAATGGGCGGCCGAGCGCGGCGAGCGCTGGGATGCCTGCCTTGTCGGCGAGCCGACCAATCCGGACAGGCTCGGCGACATGATCAAGATCGGCCGGCGCGGCTCGCTGTCGGGTAAAATCACCGTGCACGGCGTGCAGGGCCATGCCGCCTATCCGCATCTTGCCGACAATCCGGTGCGCGGCATGCTGCAGCTGACGCAGGCGCTGATGGACCCGCCGTTTGACGCCGGCACCGGCGATTTCCAGCCTTCGAACCTCGAAGTGACCACGGTCGACGTCGGCAACCCGGCGACCAACGTCATTCCGGCCAAGGCATCGGCAAGCTTCAACATCCGCTTCAACGATAGCTGGACCGTCGAAACGCTGCGGGCCGAAATCCTGCGCCGTCTGGAAGCCGCCGCCGGCAACGGCGCATTGCGGCCGGGCCGCGATCCGGTGGCCTATGATATCGTCTGGGCCGACCGGCCGAGCCATGTCTTCCTGACGCGCAACAATGCGCTGATCGCCTCACTGTCTTCAGCCGTCGAAAGTGTTGCCGGCCAGTCGCCGCGGCTTTCGACCACCGGCGGCACATCGGATGCGCGCTTCATCAAGGATTATTGCCCGGTCGTCGAGTTCGGCCTCGTTGGCCAGACCATGCACATGGTCGACGAGCGCGTCGCTGTCGCTGATCTGGAGACGCTGACGGCAATCTACGAAACTTTCATCGCCCGCTGGTTCGCCAATGCCGGGCTTTAGGGAGGTTCAATATTACCTGGCCGGCCTCTGGCTGCTGATCCGGCTGGATCCGCGCGGCTTCCGCTACCTCGATATGTCCGAGCGCGGCGTCAATCGCTCGTTCTGGGCGATGCTCTGGTGCCTGCCGCCGATGGGTATTTCCTGGCTCTGGTGGCGGCAGGCCTTCCTGCGGTCGATGCCGCCGGAAGCCGATGTCGATTTTCCCTTCTATATCAGGCTCGGCCTCGTCGAGGTCGCCAACTGGTTCGTGCCGCTGGTCTTTGCAGGGGTTCTGCTGCTTGCCTTCCGGATGGGCGAGCGTTTCGCGCCCGTCGTCGTCAGCGTCAACTGGCTCGGCGTGCCGCTCTCCTATATCAACGGGCTGCTGCTGGCGCTGGTGTTCTTCCTGCCTGGATCCATCGGCCTCGTCTCGCTGCTGCTGCTCGCCTTCATGCTGGCGCAGGTCTTCGTGCTGGCCCGCATTATCCGGATGATCTGCCACGGTCACGCGCTGATGACCGGGGCGCTGACACTGGTGCTGCTCGTGCCATCGATGATCCTTTCGGAATATCTGCAGCACTTCCTCGGCATCTATCCCGTCTGACCAAGTTTACGAGGGATCGTCAGCATCCCCGTCATTGGCATCGGTATCGGTGACCGGCCTTCGGCGATCGGGGATCACGTCGGGATAATCCACCTGCATGAAATAGAGCCCGTCCGGCGGCGCCACTGGGCCGCAGGCCTTGCGGTCGCGCGCTTCAAGCGCCGCCTCGACATCATCAGGCGTCCATTTGCCTTCGCCGGCGAGCTTCAGCGTGCCGGCGAAGGAGCGGATCTGGTTGTGAAGAAAACTCTGCGCCGTGGCGCGGATCTCGATCAGTTCGCCGTTGCGCGTCACATCCAGCCGGTCGAGGGTGCGCACCGGGCTGTTTGCCTGGCAATGGGCGGCGCGGAAGGTGGAGAAATCGTGCTTGCCGACCAGCCTCTGGGCGGCGGCATGCATGACCTCGTGGTCGAGCACCTTCGGCACCCACCAGGCCTTGCCGGCTTCGAGCGCCAGCGGCGCCCGGCGGCTGACGATGCGATAGAGGTAATGGCGCCGCAGCGCCGAAAAACGGGCATCGAAGAACTCGGGAGCCGCCTCGACCTCGAGAATGGAGACCCGCTCGCCGGCGAGCCTCAGATGCGCGTTCAAGGCATTCTGCAACTGGTAGGGCGACCACTCCTTCGAAAGATCGGCATGGATCACCTGCCCCATGGCGTGGACGCCGGAATCGGTACGGCCCGCGCCGCGCACCAAGACCGTCTCACCGGTCAGCGACAGCACCGCCGCCTCGATCGCGCCCTGCACCGAGTGGCCGTTTTCCTGCCGCTGCCAGCCGACATAGGGGCCGCCGTCATATTCGACGGTCATGCGGAAACGCGGCATCAGGTGAGCCTCGTGCCCGCCGCAAGCGGCGTGCCCCTGAGGAAATCGGCCGCCGCCAGCGGCTTGCCGCCGGCCTTCTGCAGCCTGGTCAGCCGCAGCGCGCCCGAGCCGCAGGCGATCACGAGATCGTCCGTCAGCAATAGCCCGGCAGCACCCTGCCCTTCAGCCAGCTCGGACGCCAGCACCTTGACCCGCTCCGGCTTGCCGCCGATTTCGAGCTCGAACCAGGCACCCGGAAACGGCGCCAGGCCGCGAATGTGATTGTGCACGTCGCCGGCGTTCCTGGAAAAATCGATGCGCGTCTCGGCCTTGTCGATCTTGGCCGCATAGAGCACGCCGTCTTCCGGCTGCGGCGTCAGCGGCAGGTCGTTCATTTCGAGTTTCACCATGGCTTCCGCCATCGCCTTGGCGCCCACGAGCATCAGCCGGTCGTGCAACTCGCCAGCCGTCATGTTCGGGCCGATCTCGACCTCGCGGGTGAGTGCCACGGCGCCGGTATCCAGACCCTTGTCCATCTTCATCACCATCATGCCGGTCTTTGCGTCGCCGGCCATGATCGCCCGCTGGATGGGTGCCGCACCGCGCCAGCGCGGTAGCAGCGAGGCATGACCGTTGTAGCAGCCATCGCGGGTGCCGTTCAAAATCGCCTCCGGCAGCAGCAACCCGTAGGCAACGACGACGCCGACATCGGCATTCAAGCCACGAAACCTCTCGCGCTCCTCGGGGTCCTTAAAATTGACCGGGGTGAAGACCGGCAGGCCGAGCAGTTCGGCGGCCTGATGCACCGGCGATTTCTGCAGATCGAGGCCGCGCCGCCCGCCCGGCCGCGGCGGCTGCGTATAGACCGCAACGATCCTGTGGCCGGCATCGACGAGCAGGCGCAGGGTCGGAACCGAGAACTCCGGCGTTCCCATGAAGATGATGCGAAGAGACATTTTATCTCGCCAATTGAGGATCAACCGTCTTCAAACGGGTTTACGAGCTTGAGATCAAGCCCTTCGAAATCTCTGGTGTTGCGGGTCGCAAGCGTCGCGCCGTTTGCAAGGCAGATGGCGGCAATCATGGCATCCTTGGTTTCCATCGGTCGTCCCGCCTTTCTACGCTCGGCCGCCAGCAGGCCGTAGCGATGCGCTGCACTGAGGGCAAAACCGAGTATGCGGCCGGCAAATTCAGACTCGATCCGGTTGAAGTCGGACACCAGTGCTGTCTTTCGCCTGCCATCATCAAGGAGTTCAAGACCGTAACGCATTTCCGCGACGGCAATCGTCGTCAGGAAAAGCGTCTCGACGTCATAGGCGTCCAGCCAGTTCAATATCCGATCGCTGTGGATCCTCCCCTGCATTTCGGAAATCACATTCGTATCGAGAACGATCATGTGTCGAAACGCGGCGGTTCACGGTCCCGTTCATGGCGGGATGCGGCAATGGCCTCCACCTCATCTTCGCTCAATCTTTCCTCACTCATCAGGGAACGCAGGCGCTGCCCGGCGGAATCCCTCGAGCGCTCCACCGCAATCTGTCGGCGCATGATTTCAATCGCCTCTTCCGAAAGGCTGCGGCCGTTGCGTTGTGCGCTTTCCTGAAGCTGCCGCTTCATCGCATCCGGAACGTCTCGAATAAGCAAGTCGCCCATTTCGGCACCTCCATCATGATATCAGTGATATCATAGTGCGTCGCCGCTGGATTTTCAACGCAGCGTCAGAGCGCCTTCGACTTCGCCGCCTTGGTGAATTTCTTGATCACCATCTCCCGCTTCAGCCGCGAGATGTAATCGATGAACAGCACGCCGTTCAGGTGGTCGATCTCGTGCTGCAGGCAGGTGGCGAGCAGGCCGTCGGCTTCCACGGTCTGTTCCTTGCCGTTCCGGTCGAGATACTTGACCGAGACGACAGCCGGGCGCTCCACCTCGGCATAATAATCCGGAATCGAAAGACAGCCTTCCTCATAGACGGAGCGCTCGTCGGAGGCTTTGACGATCTCCGGGTTGATGAAGACCTGCGGCTGCTTTTCCTCGCCCTCGCGGGCGATGTCGATGACGAGCATACGGCGCGGCACGCCGATCTGGATGGCAGCGAGGCCGATGCCCGGCGCGTCATACATGGTTTCCAGCATATCGTCGGCAAGACGCTGCAGGTCGGAATCCACCCGCTCGATCGGCTTGGACAGCTGGCGGAGAACGGGATCGGGAAGAATGATGAGTGGCTTGATGGTCATGGCGTTCCCATAACCCATCTTTTCCGACTATGGAATTATCCGGCAGGCGGGGAATACGCTTTTTTGCATCCCCGCCTGGAATTTCGCCATATTCGCCTCAGGCCGCCCGGCGGGCAGCACCCGCGGAACGGCCCTCCGGCCGGGCGCGGAAGCGCCGCAGCAGCTCGATCAGGGTCTCCACCTCGTCCTTCAGGCGGCGGGTTTCCGCCGAAGAGTGCTCGACCATGTCCGAATTCTGCTGGGTGATCGCACCCATGTTGCGGACGGCGAGGCTGACCTCGTTGACGCCGGTCGCCTGATCACGGGCGGCGGCGGCGATATCGGCGACGAAACGGTTGATGATGTCGATGCGGCTGATCATGTCGTTCAGCGCCTCGCCGGTGCTGGAAACGATGCCGACACCCTGATTGACCTGGGTCGAGCTCTGCGAGATCAGGTTCTTGATCTCCTTGGCTGCTTCCACGGTACGCTGGGCGAGCTGGCGAACTTCCTGGGCGACGACGGCAAAACCCTTGCCGGCATCGCCGGCACGGGCCGCCTCGACACCGGCGTTTAGCGCCAGCAGATTGGTCTGGAAGGCGATCTCATCGATGACGCCGATGATCTTGGAGATCCCGGTCGAGGATTTCTCGATGCCGGCCATCGCCGAGACGGCGCTGGTGACGAGTTCGCCGGAGTTCTTCGCCTTCTGCTGTGTCTCGCGCACGGCATCCGACGCCTTCTCGGCATTGGCGGCCGTCTGGCCGACGCTGACGGACAGCTGCTGCAGCGCGGCCGAGCTCTCCTCGACGCCTGCCGCCTGCTGGGCGGTGCGCAGCGCCAGATCGTTGGTCGCGTTGGAGATGACGTCGGCGCCGGTCTTGATATGGCCGGAGGTCTCGCGCACGGAGGCGAAGGATTGGCGAAGGGCGCTGACGGCGCGATTATAGTCCTCGGCCATCTGCCGGAAATTGCCCGGCAGATCGGACGGTAAAGTGGCTTCGAGATCGCCGTTCGACAGCGCTTCCAGACCGCGGCGCAGCTGCTCCAGCGCGATCGCCTGGTCGGATTGGGCCTCAGCGCGCTGCTCTTCCAAGGCGCGGCGCTTGGCTTCCAGCGTCTCGAGATAGACCGAGATGGAATAATCCATGTCGAGCATGCCCGATTTGACGACCGCCGATAGCTTCTCGGCCAACAGCTTGCCTTGCTGGCGCGCGAAGATCGAAGGCCACTGCTTTTCCATGATGCCCTTGACGAGTTCGGACATGACGATGGCGTAACCGCCGATAGACCAGCGCGGTTCCAGCCCCATGCGCTCATGCATGCGGCCGACGGCGGTCACGCCGTCGACATAGCTCTCGTCGAACGTGCCGCCAGTAAGATTGACCCAATGATCCTGCTGACGCTTCTTGGCATGGCCCAGTTGGGACTTGTCGGCGACAGCGGGGGTCTTGGCGATCTTGGCGTAGAATTTATCGAGGGCGCCGCCGATCAGCTCTGATATGACAGGGCGCAGATCCCGCATCGACTTGCGCGCCGCTTCATCCAGCTCGATGAAATCGAGGCGCTGCCTGAGGGCATTGTCGGTCTGCTGGGCGGTCATGGGGATCTCTGTACTTGGCGCGACGCGCGCGGGAGGGGATTTCAGCGCCGCAGGTTTTGGCCAATATGGTTGAGCAATCGTTAAGCCGCGGCGACATTTCTTTTCGGTGGACGCGGAAGAGCAACGGCTTGCGAAGATATTGAGGATCGTCCATTCTGTTCACGTTTTGATCTATAAATCGCCGCTTCTTCTGTTATGCTTGCGGCATGACCGTCCATTCCGAATCGCTCGCCCTTTCCCTTGCCTCGATCAGCCCGGCCATGCTGGCGCTTGTCGGCGGGGGTCTCGCCGTCCTCGTCCTGCTGGTGATCGTGCTTCTGCTGCGCGGCTCCGGCCTTCGCCGCGAGCAGGCGGAGGAAGCGAACTTTCGCGCTGAGGAAAACGAAGCGCGCATGGGCGAGCTTTTGAAGATTCAGGCAGAGATGCAGGGCCGCATCGCGGCGATGACCGAGGTCTTCGGCGCGCGGCAGAGCGAACTCAACCAGACGATCAGCCAACGCCTCGACGGCATGTCGCAGCGAGTCAGCTCGACGATCACCGAGCAGACCAAATCGACGCATGAGAACCTGCAGCGGCTGCAGGAGCGGCTGGCGGTCATCGATGCCGCGCAGAACAATATCCAGACGCTCGCCAAGGATGTCGTCGGGCTGCAGGCCATTCTGTCCAACAAGCAGACGCGCGGCGCCTTCGGCCAGTCGAGAATGGAAACGATCGTCGCCGACGGTCTGCCGATGGGCGCCTACGCCTTCCAGCAGACGCTGTCCAACGGTTCGCGGCCGGACTGCACGATCCGCATGCCGAACGGCGCGCCGCCGCTGGTGATCGACGCAAAATTTCCGCTCGAAGCCTGGAACGCAATCCGAGACGCCGGCAGCCCCGAGGCCGGCAAGATCGCCGGCCAGCAATTCCGCCGCGACATGGAGGTCCATATAAGGGATATTTCCGAGAAATATCTGATCCAGGGGGAAACCCAGGATACGGCCTTTCTCTTCGTGCCGTCCGAATCGATCTTCGCCGAGATCCATGAGCACTTCGAGCCGGTGGTGCAGAAGGCGCACCGTGCGCGCATCGTCATCGTCTCACCGTCGCTGCTGATGCTGTCGATCCAGGTCATCCAGGCCGTGCTCAAGGATCAGCGCATGCGGGCGCAAGCGCATCTGATCCAGGGCGAAGTGGCGATCCTGATGGACGATCTCAGCCGCCTCGACGAGCGGGTGCGCAAGCTGCAGGGCCATTTCGCCATGGCGCAGAAGGATATCGACATGGTGGTCACATCAGCCGACAAGCTCACCAGGCGCGGCGCCAGGATCGAAGCGCTGGAATTCGAGGCCGGCGGCGATGCCAAGCCTGCCCGCGACAGCGAAGCCGCAGCCAAATCGGTGGAGAGCCGCACTGGTCTTCTGAAGCTGCGGGTGGTTGACGAGGAGTGACCGCTTCGGGCAGTGTCGCGCCCGCATGAAACACTAGGAGCATGATGTCGTCAGCATGCTCCAGAAGACGGGACACATTCATGATCACAGTTTTCGGGTCCATCAACATGGATCTCATCGCCACGACCGAGCGCCTGCCGAAGCCCGGCGAGACGGTGGCCGGCAACGGCTTTGCCACGGCCGCCGGCGGCAAGGGCGCCAACCAGGCGCTGGCCGCGCGCCGCGCCGGCCGGTACGTGCATATGGCCGGCGCCGTCGGCAAGGATGCTTTTGCTGCGGAAGCGCTGGCCCTGCTCGATGATGCAGGCACCGACCTTTCTCTGATCAAACATGTCGACGGTCCAACAGGCACGGCGCTGATCCTCGTCGGCGGCGACGGAGAAAACATGATCGCCGTCGTTCCCGGCGCCAATGGCCAGGTCACGCCTGCCGATGCCGAGACCGCGATCGGCCGCATGGACGAAGGCGATGTCCTGATGCTGCAGCTCGAAGTGCCGGCTGCTGCCGTCGAAGGCGCGCTGTCGGCCGCCCGCGCCAAGGGCGTCACCAGCATCCTCAACCTTGCGCCGCTGATCCCCGATGCCCCGCGTCTCGGCCGGCTCGCCGATATCGTCATTGCCAACGAGACCGAGTTCGAGCGGCTCGCCGGACAAGAGGGCATGGACGCCCAAGCGCGGGAGGCAGCCCTTGTGCGTCTGCATGCGGAGACGGGGCAGACGCTGATCGTGACGCTCGGCGCCGACGGTGTCATCGCCATTCGCGACGGGTCGATTTCGAGGGCGCAGGGTCTCAAAATCCAACCTATCGATACGGTCGGTGCGGGAGACACTTTCTGCGGCTATTTCGCCGCCAGCCTCGACGACGGCCTCGATTTTGTCTCGGCGTTGCGCCGTGCGGCAGTCGCCGGTTCGCTCGCCTGCCTCAAGGCCGGAGCGCAACCGTCGATCCCCTTGAGCGAGGAAGTCGCAGACAGGATATAAATCTTGAAGGATAGACGGCGACAAGCGCCGATGTGCTGTCTCATATAGTGATGGGACCGCGGAGACTGTGGCTTGATCGGTCAACGCGGTGCCGGCAGCCCCTTCGCCTCGCGCGAGTGCCCCGTCGCTCCGTTGCCTCATCGCGTGGATCCGCTGCCGTAGCGCAGGACAGCTGGGAAGAGTTCTGATCGTTCAGCCCCTCATAATGCAAAAGGCGCCTGGGAAATCAGGCGCCTTTGCATTTCGGGGATTAATGCCGCTCAGGCAGCGTTCGACGTCTGCTCTTCGTTGAGGAAGGCATAGATCGCCGAGGCGGACTCGGTGGCGCGCAGCTTGGCGACCAGATCGTGATCGCGTAGCACGCGGGCGATACGCGACAGAGCCTTGAGATGATCGGCGCCCGCGCCCTCCGGCGCAAGCAGCAGGAACACGAGATCAACAGGCTGGTCGTCCAGCGCCTCGAAATCGACCGGCTGCTCCAGCCGGGCGAAGATGCCGACGATCGAATGGATGTTTCCCAGCTTGCCGTGGGGAATGGCTATGCCGTTGCCGACTCCGGTCGAGCCCAGGCGTTCGCGCTGCAGGATGACGTCGAAGATCTCCCGTTCGGAAAGCCCGGTGATCCTGGAGGCTCTTGCAGCCAATTCCTGAAGCAACTGTTTCTTGGAATTTACTCTGAGGGCGGGAATGATCGCATCCTGATGGAGCAAATCTGCCAATGCCATTTCTTTTTCCTTCTGTCGCCGGGATCAAATGCAAGGAGCGGCGGCAATACCGCCGCTCACCACCCTGATCTCAGCCTTTGATACTGGCTGAATCGATCCAGCCAATATTTCCGTCGTGCCGACGGTAAACGATGTTCAGATGTTCCTTGCCGGGGCTGCGGAACAGGAGAAGCGGCTCGTCGGTCATGTCGAGCGCCATCACTGCGGTGGCGACCGACATGGTCTTCAGCTGCTTCGTGCTTTCAGCGACGATCGCCGGAGCGAAATCGTCAGCGATTTCATCATCGTGATCAGGAACGGAATCCATAACCGTGTAGGAGACCTCTGCAAAACCATTCAGATGGTTTCCGGCGTGATGGTCCTTCAGCTTGCGCTTGTAACGCCGCAGCCGTTTTTCGATCCGCTGGGAGGCGGCGTCGAAAGCCAATTGCGGGTCGGTCGCCTCGCCGGCCGCATGCAGCACCACCCCGCTGTCGAGATGAAGCTTGCAATCCGCCGAGTAACGAGAACTCGCCTTTTCCACGGTCACCTGGCCGGAATATCCCCCGTCGAAGTATTTCGTGATGGCCATACCAATTTGGTCCTCGATCCTTTGACGGAAAGATTCACCAATTTCCATATGTTTCCCGGATACACGCACACTCATGGAGTTTCCCTTCTTATGGTCGTTTGCGGGTATCAGTTTACGCCAAGCCTCAGGTTCATCCAAGCACTTCGCACAATCTCAAGCAAGATCGGCTTAGGCCTGCGGGTCCTTAGTGCCCTTCTGATGCTGGGGATAACTCCAGACGCCGTTCACGGCATCGATTGCGGCGGGCTTCTAGCCAGAGCTTGCCGAAAAGTCAATAGGGCGCCGAATCACCGTCGGCGGCACTCGGTCAACGTGTGGCGGATACCCAGTCGGGCAAGGCATGCCGCCGATCGCCACCCCATACAGTTTAGGCGTTTCGTGCCTGCGTTGTGCCCCTCCTTGCAGGGATCGTCATGGCGGCGACACCTGCTATGACGCAGACGAGCCCGATCCAGGCCGTCGGGCTCAGCCTTTCGCCGAGAAAAACGATGCCGATCGCAACCCCGATCGGCACTCTGAGATAGGCTTGCGCGGTGGTTCCGACCGAACCCAGCGTCTGGACGAGACGGAAATAGATCACAAAGGCGAGCGCCGTCGAAAAGGCGGAGAGGGCCAGCAGCGCCAGCATCGATGCCGGCGAAGGATCGATTTCCCACGGCCGATCGACGACGAGGCTCATCGGCAAGAGAACAACCGCGCCTGAGATCAACGAGCCGGCCGCCGGCACCGCGGGGTCGAGCCCCTTGAAGTTCTTGCTGAAAATCGCGGCACCTGCATAGCAGATGGTCGCCAGGATGATGGCAAGCTGCGCCATCAGGCTTTCGCCGAGACCGCCGAGCGCTTCGACGCCGATGACGAGGCAGATGCCGGCAAGCCCGGCCATGACGCCAAAAAGCCTTCGCAACGTCACCTGCTCACGGCGGGTGATCAGCACGGTCAGCAGGAAGGTGAAGATCGGCGTTGCCGAATTCAGGATCACCGCCAGTCCGGCATCGACGGACTGTTCCGCCCAGGCGATCAGAGTGAAGGGGACGACGCTGTTCAGACAGGCCTGAACGAAAAACCGCCGCCAGGTGGCGAGATCGCGCGGCAGGTGGACACGCCGGTGGCGCAGGACGGCCAGCAGAATGCCGCCGGCAATCAGCGTGCGAGCGGCGATCAACGTTATCGGCGGGATCGTCTCGACGCCGATCTTGATGAAGCTATAGGAGGAACCCCAAAGGGTCGCCAGCACCAGCAGCAGGAAAAGCTCCCTGGCAAGGTTGGAATTTTGCGGCATCATGGTCGGCATTTCGATATTCGTTGAAGACAATTCACAGGGTTTCGGCGCCGTTTGCATGTCTAAGACGCAGGGCGCTGGAGAGGAATAACGGGATTTGCGGGCCGGATGCTTCGATCGAGGCCGAAGCGTTGCCGCGTTAGAAACCGGCGACCTTGGCGAGCGCCCGCTTCTCGCGGCGGCGCTGGACCGAAGAGGCAATGTTCATCGCCTCCCTGTATTTCGCAACCGTGCGGCGGGCGAGATCGACCCCGCCCTTCTTCAGCATGTCGACGATATCGTCGTCGGAAAGCACCGCCTCCGGGCTCTCCTGCAGGATCAGCGCGCGGATCTTGTGACGCACGGCTTCGGCCGAATGGCTGTCGCCGCCTGCGACGGCGCTGATCGAGACGGTGAAGAAATATTTGAGTTCGAAGAGGCCGCGCGGCGTCAGCATATATTTGTTCGACGTGACGCGGCTGACGGTGGATTCATGCATCTTGATCGCTTCGGCGACCGTCTTCAGGTTCAGCGGGCGCAGATAGTCGACGCCGTGCAGCAGGAAGGCGTCCTGCTGGCGGACGATTTCGCTTGCCACCTTCATGATGGTTTTAGCCCGCTGATCGAGGCTGCGCGTCAGCCAGTTGGCGGTCTGCAGGCAATCGGAGAGGAAGGCGTGATCCTCGCCGTTCTTTGTCACCCGGGAAAAATAAGACTGGTTGACCAGCACTCGCGGCAGCGTATCCGGATTGAGCTCGACCAGCCAGCCGCCATCCGAGGAGGCTCTGACGACCACATCGGGCATGATCGCTTCGGAAATACCCGCCTCGAAACCGCTGCCGGGCTTCGGATTGAGCTGGCGGATCTCGCCGAGCATGTCGAGAAGATCTTCCTCGTCGACGCCGCAAAGCCGCTTCAGCGTGGCAAAATCGCGCCGGGCAAGCAGTTCGAGATTTTCGACCAGAGCCTGCATGGCCGGGTCATATCGGTCCTTCTGCTTCAGCTGGATCGCCAGGCATTCGGCGAGGCTGCGGGCGAAAACACCCGGCGGATCGAGGCTCTGGAGGGTGGCGAGCACGCGCTCTGCCTGTGCGAGGCTCGTGCCCAGCCTCTCGCCCGCCTCGACGATATCGGCCTGCAGATAACCGCAGTCGTCGAGCTGGTCGACGAAATTCTGCGCGATCAGCCGGTCGGCCATGTCAGGCAGGACGAAGGGGATCTGCTGGGCGAGATGATCGCGCAACGACACCTGGCCGGCGACGAAATCGTCGAGATCGTAGTCGGCGCCCTCGCCGCTGCCCGGCATCGACTTCCACTGGCTGACGAGCTCCGGCGCATCGAGGCGCTGCGGGGCACCGTCGTCAGGAAAGACATTGGTGTAATTGGCGTCGAGCTCGTCGTTCAGCCGGCTGGTGCTGGCGCTGCCGCCATTGTCATACCAGTCGCTGGAGAGCGCCTCGGTGCGGTTATCGTAACCGTCGTCCGACCCGGCATCCTCCGGCTGATGAGCATACTCTCCATCTTCGGCTTCGCCGCGTTCGCCGCCCGCCTCGCCGTCATTCGACGGAAATTCGAGCAGCGGGTTCTTCTCCACTTCCAGGGCGATGAACTGGTTGAGTTCGAAATGCGTCATCTGCAGCAACTGGATGGATTGCATCAGTTGCGGCGTCATCACCAAAGACTGAGTCTGGCGCAGGAAAAGATTGGCGGACAGTGCCATGACGGACGCAAAACTCCCCTCGATTCCTCCGGGAAACCGCGTCCGATCAAGGCTTCAGGCCACGGAAATCCAAGTTGGCCCAAAAATTGCTTTTTTATTGTATTTGGTCAAGCGGAACTATGCCGGCATAGTGAATTTCTGCCGATCCGGCCTAAAATCATCCGGATCTGACGTCAGAGGCTGAAATTGTCGCCGAGGTAGAGCCGGCGCACTTCCGGATTGTTGACGATGTCGTTCGCCCGGCCATGGGTCAGTACCTCACCGGCATGGATGATGTAGGCGCGGTCGATGAGACCCAGCGTCTCGCGGACATTGTGGTCGGTGATGAGAACGCCGATGCCGCGTGCCGTCAGGTGGTGAACGAGATTCTGGATGTCGGCGACCGAGATCGGGTCGACGCCGGCGAAGGGTTCGTCGAGCAGCATGAAGGTCGGGTCGGTCGCAAGCGCACGGGCGATTTCGAGGCGGCGGCGCTCACCGCCGGAAAGGGCGACGGCGGCACTCTTGCGCAGCTTCTGGATATGGAATTCCTCCAGCAGCTCGTTCAGCTTCTGCTCGCGCTCGGCCTTGTCCTTGACATGCACTTCGAGGACGGCGCGGATATTCTCTTCCACCGTCAACCCTCGGAAGATCGAGGCTTCCTGCGGCAGGTAACCGACGCCGAGGCGCGATCGGCGGTACATCGGCATGGTCGTGACGTCGTTGCCGTCGATCTCGATCGTGCCTTCATCGACCGGCACCAGGCCGGTGATCATGTAAAAACAGGTGGTCTTGCCGGCGCCGTTCGGGCCGAGCAGGCCGACGGCCTCGCCGCGGCGCACCACCAGCGAGACGCCGTTGACGACGCGCCGCGTCGCATAGGTCTTCGTCAGACCGCGTGCGATCAGCGTTCCCTGATAGCGGCTCTTGTCGGCGGCGCCCGCAGCTTGTGGCCCGGGCTTGCCGAACATGGTGGATAGCGATGTTAATTTCACGTGGGAGGCCGGCTTCTCAGTTCTGCTTCTGCTGCGGTGTATTCGGCTTCGACTTCGGATCGAGCTGAATCTGGACACGCCCGCCGCAGCTTTCAAGCTCCGCCTGGCCGGTCTGCATGTGAACCGTCAGCTTGCAGCCGGTAAAAACATTCGGCCCGTCCGACAGAATAACTTTTTTTCCCTCATCCGCGGTGAGGATGAATGTCTGCGAGGCCATGTCGAAATTGCCGTCATCGGCGGTCGCCGTCTGCGTGCCCGAGGTCAAAAAGACCTTGTCCGTCACCAGGATCTTGTCGATATCGGCACTCCCCGATGCAAGCGAGGCAGACTGCTGCGGCTGCGCTGCGGGTTGGGCCGCCGGTTGCGTCCCGTCAGCGGCCGGCTTTGCCGCCTTGTCCTTGTAATAGACGGTCATCTTGCCGGACTGCATCGTCGTCGCCCCTTGGACGACCTTGACGTTGCCGGTAAAGAGAGCGGTGTGTTCCTGGTCGTGGATCTCCAGCTTGTCGCTTTCGATCTGGATCGGCTGGTCGTTGGACAGCTTCATGCCCGGCATCGTGGCCGTCGCCTGCTGCGCGCCCGCGCCCGAGGCCGTCAGAATAAGGGCAAATGCGCCGGCAATGAATGCCATGCCTGTCTTGCAAGTGGAAAAGCGACAATCTTTTGTCATGGATGACCCGGCTGGTTAAGTGCCCTGTTTATGGATGGTGGATGGATCGACATTCATGCGAACATTCCCCTCGAATGTGATCACCCGCCCCTTATCGGTTATCTGAAGCGTCTTCGCAACAATGGAGGCATTGTCCTTGGTGATGGTGACGGGGTCGTCGCTCCGCATGTTTCCGCCCTTGATGTCGAGCTGTGCCGACTGGAAATTCGCATTGAGGCCGCTGCTCAGCACCAGGGTGAAGGGGGCCGTCATATGCAGATTGTCGGTGGCACGATTGTAATCGGCGGTCGAGGCGACGACACGGGCGATCAGGCCGTCATTCATCGGCACGGCGGCCTTGATGGTCTCGAGCGTGATGAGATCGGGATTGCGGATATCCTGCAGCGCCCTTTCGGCCAGCATCGAATAATTGATGCCGTCGGAATTGCGACCTGATATCGCCGGCTTTTCCATCACGACCTTGCCGTTCTCGATCTTGGCGCCTTCCATCTTGATGTTTTCGGGCAGATAGATGCTGACTAACGCCACCGCGGTGAGGCTTGCCGCGACGATGAGGGCCGCCACCGGCAGCAATATCTTCAGCCGCCGCACGCGGGCGGAATGGAACAACGCATCGCCATAGGCATTCTTGCCGGACCCTGAATAGGCGGCATGTCCGTTGTTCTTCAGGGTATCGAGCATAGGCCTCGTCCATGTGCGGTGATCGCCGCGCCTTCATAACAAAGCCGGCCGCCAATCACAGTTCGTTTCGCATTATTACATTGGCTTGCCAATATGGAATTTTTTCTGCAACAAGCAACAAAACGGAAAAACATTCAAAAGTGGCATTCGTACGGGCCGCTGCCACCCTATTTCACCGGATCGATCGGCGGCATGCCGAAGCTGGTGCCAGCGCTGGAGGTTTCTATGGACAGTTCGATCATCGCCGATCGCCGGCGGCTGCGTCGTAAGCTCGGCTTCTGGCGCGTCATCGCGGTGGCCCTCATCGTGGCACTTGGTTTCGCCTTCTACCGCTTTGCCCTCGGCGATGCCGGGACGGAGCGCCCGCACATCGCCCATGTGACGATATCCGGGCTGATCGTCGATGACGACGAGCTTCTGGAGCGGCTGAAGAAGGTCGAGATCAGCGATCAGGTGAAGGCAGTGGTGATTTCGATCTCCTCGCCCGGCGGCACGACCTATGGCGGCGAAAAAATCTTCAAGGCGATCCGTGCAATCTCTGCCAAGAAGCCTGTCGTCTCCGACGTGCGCACGCTTGCCGCCTCCGCCGGCTACATGATCGCCACCGCCGGCGATACGATCATTGCCGGCGACAGCTCGATCACCGGCTCGATCGGCGTCATCTTCCAGTATCCGCAGATCCAGCCGCTGCTCGACAAGATCGGCGTCTCGCTGCAGGAAATCAAGTCCTCGCCGCTGAAGGCCGAGCCCTCGCCCTTCCACGAGGCAAGCGAGGAAGCCAAGGCGATGATCCGCAACATGGTGGTCGACAGCTATAACTGGTTCGTCGACCTGGTCGCCGACCGGCGCAAGCTGCCGCGCGACGAGGTGCTGAAACTGGCCGACGGCACGATCTATACCGGCCGCCAGGCGCTGAAGGTGAAACTTGTCGATGCAATCGGCGGCGAGGCTGAGATCCGCGCCTATCTGACGTCACGCGGCGTCGACAGTGATCTGCCCATGGTGGACTGGGACAAGAAGAGCAATACGCCCTTTCTGCTCGCTGGGGCTGTTTCTCGGTTGATTACGATCTTCGGTTATGATGATCTCATGAAAACCCAGGATATCAATGGAATCCTGCCCCCAAAGTTGCTTCTTGACGGGCTGCTTTCAGTTTGGCAGGTTGGCCACGATTGATAAGAAATCAATAATTTAAGGGGGCGAAAGTGATCAAGTCTGAATTGGTGCAGATTGTTGCGGCACGCAACCCGCATCTCTATCATCGCGACGTCGAGAATATCGTCAACGCGGTTCTCGACGAGATCACGGATGCACTGGCTGCGGGTAACCGAGTCGAATTGCGCGGGTTTGGCGCCTTTTCGGTCAAGAACCGCCCGTCGCGCTCCGGCCGCAACCCGCGGACCGGCGATACCGTCTTCGTCGAGGAGAAGTGGGTTCCCTTCTTCAAGACCGGCAAGGAGCTGCGCGAGCGGCTCAATCCCGGCCAGGCCGACGAAGAGGATTGAACCGTCGCTGCCTGCGGCGAAACCGCACTTGAACTCGAGGGCCGTTTTCCTATTCTGGTAACGCATCGTGCTTTGCGTGTCCTATCAAGGACACATAGCGCTGCAAGCATGAAACGCGCCCCTCAAAAAGACCGGCGCAATCTGCCGCGTGGAGACCTCAAATGGCCAAGAAGATCGTCAACCTGTTGATTCTGCTGCCGCTCGGCGTCATCCTCATCGTCTTCTGCGTCGCCAACCGGCAGAGCGTCACGCTCGCCTTCAATCCGTTCCGGCCTGATGATCAGGTGCTGGCGGTTTCTGCGCCCTTCTTCGTCTTCCTGGTCGTCGTGCTGATCGCCGGCATGCTGATCGGGGCGGCCGCGACCTGGTTCAGCCAGGGCAAACACCGCAGGCGCGCCCGCACCGAGGCCAAGGAAGCCATCCGCTGGCAAAGCGAGGCCGACCGCCACAAGAACCGCGCCGAGGAAATCGCCGGGCAGCTGCCGGCGCGGTAAAACCGGTCAATATTCGATTGGCTCGGATTCGGCGGCCGGCTTTCGGCGGCTGTCAAGCCGGAAAAAAGCTCAGTTCCTCGTAGTCGCCCTCCGGCGAGGTGCCGTTGCCGGTCACGTGGAAACCGTGGGAAAGGTAGAACGCCTTTGCCCGCCGGTTCTTCACCAGGCATTTCAG
Source organism: Rhizobium sp. CRRU65 (assembly GCF_048551595.1). NCBI lineage: Bacteria > Pseudomonadati > Pseudomonadota > Alphaproteobacteria > Hyphomicrobiales > Rhizobiaceae > Rhizobium > Rhizobium sp. CRRU65. The sequence continues at coordinate 48,924 of NZ_JBLYZH010000007.1, forward strand.
CCGGTACCGGTGTTGCGGCCATTCCGGCAGCGCCTGCAGCAGCGCCTTACCGGCACCCTGGCCCTGAAATTCAGGGCTGATATAGAGCATGTGGATGAAATCATCGGCTGGCCAGAGCGACAGGAAGCCGGCAACGCGGCCGTTTTCATGCGTGCAGACGAAGACCGTCTCGCCATTGGTATGGGCAGCGAAATCCTCGCGATGGAATTTGCCGGGATCGACCCAGACGAATGTTTCGCGGCGTACGGAAAGATAAATCTCCGCGAGTATTTCCTGGTCTTCCGCCCGCGGCGGCCTGATGGTCCACGTCATCATGCCGATTTAAACAAACCCTGCGCCCGCGCCAAGCCTAACCCGCTGCCATCTTCGCGACGACCGCGGCATTGAAATCCGAAAAGAACCCTTCGGCGAGCTTTTGCGAGGTCGAATCGAGCAGGCGGGCACCCAGCTGGGCGAGCCTGCCGCCGAGTTCGGCCTTCGACCGGTAGTGCAGGATGGTCTCGGCACCCCTTTCCTCAAGCACGATATCGGCGCTGCCCCTGGCGAAGCCGGCAAGGCCGCCCTTGCCTTCGGCCGACAGCGTATAGCTCTTCGGCGCATCGACGTTGGAAAGCGTCAGCAGCCCGTGGAAGGTGGCGGACAACAGGCTGAACTTGACCTTGATCGTCGCCTCGAAGACATCAGGCGACAGCCGCTCGATGCTCTGGCAACCCGGAATGCAGCCGCGCATGATCTCGGGATCGTTGAGTGCTGCCCAGACGATGTCCCGCGGCGCGGCGATGCGTTCTTCGCCGGTGAAATCCATTCGATGGCCCCATCTTCGATTCGCTCATCTTATCCCAGCGCGAAAGCGCTTTGCCAAGGCAGGACGGAATGTTATCTGCCGGGTTCCGATCTGACACACATCTGACACACAAGGGATGGGCCGATGAACGACGAACTGAAGCCCTGGAGCGTGACGGCAAGCCGGATCACCTATGAGGATCGCTGGATCCGGGTCCGGAGCGACGATTGCGTCACCGCCGATGGAACCGTCGTCGCGCCATTCCATGTGCTCGATTATCCAGACTGGATCAACGTCATCCCTGTGATGCCTGACGGGCGCGTGCTGTTGACGCGGGAATACCGGCACGGCCGCGGCGAGATCGTGCTCGGTCTGGTCGCCGGCAGCCTCGAACCCGGCGACAGCGAGACCGGCGATGCGGCGATGGCGGCGGCCCGGCGCGAGCTCCGGGAGGAGACCGGCTATGAAGCTTCGACCTTCGTCAAGCTGCTCACCTCCTATCCAAATGCCGCCAGCCACAGCAACGTGGTGACGAGCTGGCTGGCGCTGGGTCTCAGCCGGGCCGGCGAACCATCTTTCGACCCCGGAGAGAAGGTCGAGCTGCTGTTTACGGATCTAGCTGCCATCCTTGGCGACCTGCAGTCCGGCGCCGTCATCATGCAGTCGATGCATGTCGCGGCCCTCTATGCGGCGGAAAGCTGGCTTCGCACACAGGCCTCCGAAGGCGTAAAATAGGCGCCGTGCCGGGAGAACCCTCTCCGCTTGCCCGGGCTTGGCCGGCAGCGCAGTTGATCCGCCCCGCTTTTCTGGGCTACTGCATATTCAAAGTGCCGCAATGTGCTTTGCGCGTTTCAAAAGACGCGCGGCGCTGCAGCGGACAAAGCCGATACCACACCCCGACAGAGACGCGGAAGAGCACGTTGAAACAGAGAGAAGGCCGGCCGGGCCAGAAGAAAACATCAGGTCCTTCCGGTGAAAATCGCAGGGACGATCGGGCAGGCCGGCCGCCGAAGCCGGTCGCGCAGCCCGCGGCAACCCGCGAGGCGGTGCGTGAGGCTGCTGTGCCTGCCGCCGTCGTGCGTCCTCTGATGACACGCAGCGGCGAGCGGCCGACTGAGCGTGTGCCCGTCATTCTCGAATCGCTCGGGGCCGGCGACTTCCACCTGATCGACAGCGGCAACGGCGAAAAGCTCGAGCAATACGGCCCCTATCGCATCATCCGTCCGGAAGCCCAGGCGCTGTGGCGGCCTTCGCTGGCGCCCCAAGTCTGGGAAAAGGTCGATGCCGCCTTCACCGGCGATACCGACGAGGAAGGTGCCGGCCGCTGGCGCTTTCCGAAGGAGGCGCTTGGCGAGACCTGGCCGCTCAATCTGCTCGGTGTCGATTTTCTCGGTCGCTTTACCTCCTTCCGTCATGTCGGCGTCTTCCCGGAGCAGATCGTCCACTGGAGCTGGATGAAAGAGCAGGTCGAAAAGGCCGGCCGGCCGCTGAAGGTGCTGAACCTCTTCGGTTATACCGGTGTCGCCTCGCTGGTTGCCGCCGCTGCCGGCGCCGAGGTCACCCATGTCGACGCCTCGAAGAAGGCGATCGGCTGGGCGCGGGAAAACCAGGCGCTCGGGCGCATGGAGAAGTTGCCGATCCGCTGGATCTGCGAGGATGCGATGAAATTCATCCTGCGCGAGGAACGCCGCGGCAGCCAATACGACATCATCCTCACCGATCCGCCGAAATTCGGCCGTGGCCCCAATGGCGAAGTCTGGCATCTCTTCGAGCATCTGCCCCTGATGCTCGACGTCTGCCGCGAGATCCTGTCGCCAAAGGCCGTGGGCCTGGTGCTGACGGCCTATTCGATCCGCGCCAGCTTCTATTCGATCCATGAGCTGATGCGCGAGACGATGCGTGGCGCCGGCGGCGTGGTCGAATCCGGCGAGTTGGTGATCCGCGAGGCCGGCACCGACGGCAAGACGCAGGGCCGCGCGCTCTCCACCTCCCTCTTTTCCCGCTGGGTGCCGAAATGAGCAAGGACTTCCACGATCAGGGACCGCGCAGGGTCGGGCAGGTGAAGGAAGTCACTTCGCTCGCCAATCCGATCATCAAGGACATCAAGGCGCTGACGAACAAGAAGTCGCGCGAGGAAAGCGGTACTTTCCTGGCCGAAGGACTGAAACTCATCATCGATGCGATCGAACTCGGCTGGGCGATCCGCACGCTGGTCTATGCCAAGGCCGCCAAGGGCAAGCCGCTGGTCGAGCAGATGGCGGCAAAGACCGTCGCGTCGGGCGGGCTGGTGCTTGAGGTCAGCGAAAAGGTGATCGCCTCGATCACCCGCCGCGACAACCCGCAGATGGTCGTCGGCATCTTCGAGCAGCGCTGGACGCCGCTCAAAGGTATCCGACTGAGCGACGGCGAGACATGGGTGGCGCTCGACCGGGTGCGCGACCCCGGCAATCTCGGCACCATCATCCGCACGGCCGATGCGGCGGGGGCTTCCGGCATCATACTTCTCGGAGAAACGACTGATCCCTTCTCGCTCGAAACCGTGCGGGCCACCATGGGCTCGGTCTTTGCCGTTCCGGTCGCGCGGGCGACGCCCGAGGAATTCATCGCCTGGCGGAAATCGGCCGGCGTTTCCGTCGTCGCGACGCATCTTGCCGGTGCGGTCGATTACCGGACGATCGACTACCGGAAAAAGCCCGTCGTGCTCCTGATGGGCAACGAACAATCCGGCCTGCCGGAGCAGCTGGCCAGGGAGGCCGACGCGCTTGCCCGCATTCCGCAGCAGGGCCGCGCCGATTCGCTGAACCTCGCCGTCGCCACCGCCGTCATGCTTTTCGAGGCACGCCGCCATCTCCTCTCACTTGCCGAGGGCAAATGACCGAACAGACGCATGCACGCCCGGCGCTGTTTTCGCGCCCGGCGCCGATCCTCTTCTTCATCGTCGTCGCCGTTCTCATCGACCAGGCCGTCAAGATCGCCGTTGATCATTACCTGCCGCTACAGGAGGCCGTACCCGTCGTTCCGATGCTGGCGCTCTACCGCACCTACAATCTCGGCGTCGCCTTTTCGATGCTGTCGGGCATGGACGGCTGGTTCATCGTCGGCATGCGGCTCATCATCGTCGCCTTTGTCATCTGGCTGTGGTACCGCACGGCGAAGGATCGCTGGATCGCCCATCTCGGTTATGCGCTGATCATCGCCGGCGCGATTGGCAATCTCGTCGACCGCTTCGCCTATGGGCATGTGATCGATTACATTCTTTTCTACACCGAGAGCTGGTCCTTCGCGGTCTTCAATCTCGCCGACAGTTTCATCACCATCGGCGCCGGCTGCGTCATTCTCGATGAGCTGCTGCTGCCGAAAAAGGCCAGTCGCTAAAATCTTATCGAAATCCTGAAGGCATTCGGAACGGGCCTCATGTTATCCAGATAGCATGCAGAACCTGGGACAGTTGCAGGAAAGATTGTCCGCCGCCTTCGGTGGACCCGCCGCCAAGCCGCATGAGAAGCGGATGGAGGCGGTCTTCGCACGACCGAACGCACCGGCACCCCGGGGCGCCGATGACCGCCAGGACGGACCTGCACCGACACGGCGCCTGCTGTTCTACTGGCTCGGCGGCGCCGGCCTTCTTGCCGCAACGATCCTGATGCTGCTTGCCCATGCCGGCGATCCGCTGCTGCTTTCGGGCGGTCTCGTCGTCCTTGGCCTGGCCGTCATCGCCAGTTATGCCCTGCTGATGGTTCGCTCGCGCAAGGCCGGGCAGCGCCCCGGTCAATCCATGCCGGATGAGAATGGCGGCGCAAAGCTGTTTGCCGACGTGCACGACGTGCTCGGCGACATCACGGTCACCCGCACCATGGACCGGCGCATCATCTCCGCCAATGACACGTTTCGCCGCCTGACCGGGCGGCTGCGTCCGGAAGGAAAAACCTGCGAGGAGATCGGGCTTGCCTTCCGCCCCGGTCCGATACCGCATTGCTACGATGTCGAGATCTCGACGCCGGAAGGCCAGCGCATCTTCCTCTGGCGTGACGTCGTTACCCGCGACCCGGCGAACGGCCGCCTGCTGCTGCAAAGCGTTGCCCGCGACGTGACCGACGAGCGGCTGATCGCGCAGGGCCGCGAGGAAGCCCGCCAGAAGGCCGAATATAACAGCGCCGCGAAATCGAGGCTGCTTGCCACCGTCAGCCACGAGGTGCGCACGCCGCTTTCGGGCATCCTCGGCATGACGCATCTGATCGCGGAGACGCGGTTGACGCAGGAGCAACAGAACTATCTCGCGAACATCCGCCAGTCCGGCCATGCATTGACGCAGCTCGTCGAGGATCTGCTCGATTTCTCCACCATCGAGGTCGGCCGCTTCGCGTTGCATCCGCGCTCGGAATCGCTGCGCAAGCTTCTGGAAAGCGTCGTCGAGATGCTCGCCCACCGGGCGCATGAAAAGGGTATCGAGATCGGCGCCACCGTGTCGTCCGACGTGCCCGAAAATATGAGCTTCGACCCGGCGCGGCTGCGCCAGGTTCTGTTCAACGTTATCGGCAATGCGGTGAAGTTCACCCAGGTCGGCGGCGTCTTCATCCGCGTGTCGCTCGACGGCGACGACCTGTCGATCACCGTGACTGACAGCGGTCCCGGCATGACGGCGGAGGAGCAGGCGCGCGTCTTCGGCGAGTTCGAGCAGGGCGGGAGCGTTGCCGACAAGAGCAGCGGGACCGGCCTCGGCCTTGCCATCTCCGCCCGTATCATGCGCGAATTCAATGGCGCGCTGACGGTTGCCAGCGAAAAGGGCCGAGGCAGCGAATTCACCATCCGCTTCCCTGTCGATATCGACAGCGAGCGCCCCGACCGGCGAAACACGCTGCTTTCAGGCAACAGCGTCGTGCTGCTGGCGCCGGCAGGTGCGGCGCGCACCGCCATCGCCGAAACGATCACCACGCTCGGCGGCCTCTGCCATCTTGTCGGCGACGGCGAGACGGCGCGGGCAACGCTGCTCGAGCTGGCAAAGAGCGGGCGGCGGCCGACCGATATCATCATCGACCATCGCATGTCGGCGGAATTTTCCGCCCATCTTGCCGATCGCGCCGAAATCGCCGCCCTTGGCCTGCGCAAGGTCCTGCTCGTCAATCCGGAAGAGCGCAGCGCCCATCCGCTCGACCTCTTCGATGCCTGGCTGATCCGGCCGCTGCGCGAACAGTCGCTGATCGACGTGCTGCGCGGGCGCATGCGCGGCATGGAGAAGCGCGACGCGCTCAACGACAACCAGCCGGGCTTCGGCCTTTCGGTGGCGGAGACGCTGGTTGCCGCCAGCGGGCTCAGCATCCTGCTCGGCGAGGACGATCCGATCAATGCCATGCTGGTGCGCGTCGTCCTGGAAAAGGGCGGGCATAAGGTGCGCCATGTCGAGGATTTCGAGACCCTGCTCGACTACGCGCTCTGCGAGGCCAATGCCCGGCCCGATATCATCATCAGCGACCTCTCGATGCCTGGCGGCAACGGCATCGACATGCTGGGACGCCTGCGCGGCCATGAGCGGCGGCTCGATCTCGCCTCGGTGCCGGTGATCGTGCTGACGGCCGACAAGAGCGACGAATCGCGCCGCCAGGTCTTGCTCAACGGCGCCAACCGCGTCATGGTAAAGCCGGTCGATCCGGTGCGGCTGCTGACCGAAGTTCAAGCGGTTGCCGCCCTTTCCGCCCGCCGGGCAGAGGCGCGGTGAGCGCCTCGGGAACCGGCATGTTTCTTGCGCCTGGAAATTCAAAATGTCACTTTCCTGTCGTAGAGAAGTGTTTTATGGCGTCGATAAGCCGGCAACGGGAGAATCGTCATGTCCGCCATCGACATCCTGAATCGTGACACCACCGCGGAGGCTGCACCGCCCTCGACGGCTGTGCAGAAGGACGGCGATATCCTCGGCCGCATCGGCAATCTGGAGACCCGCCTTGCCCGCACGGCACGCGAGATCGATGCCGCCCAGGCCGTGCGCTACCGCGTCTTCGTCGACGAAATGAAGGCGCAGCTGCCGCTGGATGCGATGCGCCGACAGCGCGACGTCGACGCCTATGACGCTGTCTGCGACCATCTTCTGGTTCTCGACCGCTCGATCGAGGGCGACCCGGAAGACCAGATCGTCGGCACCTACAGGCTGTTGCGTCAAGATGTCGCCATCGCCAATGGCGGTTTTTACTCGGCTTCCGAATTCGAAATCGAGGGCCTCATCGCCAAACACCCGGACAAGCGCTTCATGGAACTCGGCCGCTCCTGCGTGCTGCCGGAATACCGCACCAAGCGCACCGTCGAGCTCCTGTGGCAGGGCAACTGGGCCTATGCGCTGAAACACGGCGTCAGCGCCATGTTCGGCTGCGCCTCGTTCCCCGGCGTCTATCTCGAAAGCCACGCGCTGGCACTGTCCTTCCTCTACCACAATGTGCTGGCGAAGAACGAATGGGCCATCGGGGCGCTGCCGCATCTGGCCCGCAACATGGACCTGATGCCGGTCGAAGCCATCAACCCGAAGCGGGCGCTGATGGCTCTGCCGCCGCTGATCAAGGGCTATCTCCGCCTCGGCGCGATGGTCGGCTCCAGCGCGGTCATCGATCATGCCTTCAACACGACCGACGTGCTGATCGTGCTGCCGATCTCCAGCATCTCGGACCGTTACCTGAATTATTACGGCGCCGATGCCGGCCGCTTCGCGAGCTAATTTAATTTGCGCAGACGATCATCTGCCTGTGAAAAGCCAATTCCAGCCTCTCCGATGGCGTGCCCTTAGAGCCTTTCCTGGTCAGATTGCAGCATTCTGCCGGAGCAGGTTTTCGTCAGGGCAGAGGCGATTGGCGAAGGGCATACCTCTTGGTACGTCCGAGCCGATCGCCTCTGATCCTGGCGGAAAGATGCCCGGCCCTTCGGGTTGACTGAAACGGGCCGGCTGATCGACCGGCCGGCTTGGCCGTAGAGCTTGGCTACGACGCGCGCCGGCCGGTCGACCATCCGACTCCGTTTGAGCCAACAGAATGCTGCAATCTAACCCGGAAAGGCTCTAGTGATCGGATCGCCTTCTGGTGTCCGACGGGTTCTCTCCATACGCCGCCCGATAGGTTGCCGCAAAGCGGCCAAAGTGAAAGAATCCCCACTTCAAGCAGATGTCCCGCAACGGCTGCCGGTTTGAAGGATCGCGCAGATCCTCCCGTACCGCTTGCAAGCGGATCGTCCTGAGGTAGGCAGCCGGTGTGGTTCCCTTGAAGGCACGAAAACCGCTTTCAAGAGCGCGAATGGAAATGCCTGCCGCCTCCGCGACACTCTGCATCGTCAACGGCTGTGCGATGTTTGCATGCATGAATTCAATTGCCCGACGGACATGCCGGGGTGCGATCAGATGGATTTTCCTGTCGAGAGGATGCGAGAGCCGATGAGGAACCGAGCGCACCAGCAGATCGGCAAACGCCTGGGTCAGGTTCAACATGGCGATTGGCGAGGCAAGGAGCGGCCCGTTGTTGCGCATGCCGATGATGATCGTTTGGGCGAGACTGCCGATCAACCGGCCCGCCGCCGTGGAAAGATCAATGACCGGTGCCAAGTCCATTGCCCCGATCAGGGGGGTCTCCAATACGGAGGCAACGGTCTGAGCGATGATTGTCCAGCTCAGACTCAGTGTGTCTGACCGGTGCGGCGCTGCCCGCACGGAAATCCGTTCCGGCTCAAGATTGTTCGCCAACAGCAGCCGCCCAGGTGTCCCTTCGATCACAGACCGACCAAGCGTTACATCGAGAGCACCAGTGCGTGGAACGATGATTGCCAGAGTTTCCGGCGTTCCATGGGCCGTTCTTGCACCCCAGCCGCCGGAATCCTGGTTGCTGACCAGCGACAAGCTTTCATCACCCCAAAACCCGACCTTCCAGTCGAGCGGTTTGTCTCGACCATCGCGCCATGCGTCGAACGAACCAAACCCCTTGGTCAGAGCCCCGACCATATCGTCGAAAGTTGCCCCCTGAAATCGGGGGGTGAAATTGGCGGATGCATTTTCTGGCATGGGGAACCAACCGGCTGATATTAAACAACTGAGCTGCGAAACCGCATCGATTGCCCGCAGTTTTTTCAATGTCCCTGCGGGCAAATTTATGCCGCCCTATAGGCCTATTGTATCAAAAGTATGACTTATCGGAAGAGCAGCCTTCATCGCGACGGCGCACGAAAACTTATGCCCGGCCGACGGGCAGTCGGCCGGGCACGGAATGCCGTCTCATAATGTGAGCCGGAGGAGTTTACGAACCCGCCCCGTAGGCGGCGATCGCCGCCATGTTGACGATGTCGCTGTCCTTGGCGCCCATCGAGGTGATTTGCACCGGCTTGTCGAGGCCGACGAGGATCGGGCCGATCACCGTGGAGCCGCCGAGCTCCTGCAGCATCTTGGTCGAGATCGAGGCCGAGTGGAAGGCCGGCATGACGAGGACGTTGGCCGGGCCGGAGAGGCGGCAAAAGGGATATTGCTCCATCACCTTGCGGTTCAGGGCGACATCGGCCGCCATCTCGCCGTCATATTCGAAATCGACGCGGCGCTTGTCGAGGATCTTCACCGCCTCGCGCACCCGCTCGGAGCGTTCGCCCGAGGGATGGCCGAAGGTGGAATAAGCCAGCAAGGCGACACGCGGCGGATAACCCATGCGCCGCGCGAGACCCGCGGCCTCTTCGGCGATATCGGCAAGCTCTTCGGCCGTCGGCATGTCGTGCACCGCCGTATCGGCAACGAAGACCGTGCGGCCGCGGCAGAGCGCCAGCGACACGCCGATGACGCGGTGGCCCGGCTTCTCGTCGATGCAGCGGCGCACATCTTCGAGCGCCGTCGAATAGTTTCGGGTAATGCCCGTCACCATGCCGTCGGCATCGCCGAGCGCCACCATGGTGGCGGCGAAGTGGTTGCGGTCGTTATGGATCAGCCGCTGGGCGTCGCGGTGGAGATAACCGTGCCGCTGCAGCCGGGCATAGAGATAGTCGATATAGGCCTCGACCCGGGTCGAAAGCCGGGCATTGACGATTTCGAGGCCCGGCCGGTTGAGATCGATGCCGGCGCGTTCAGCCGTCGCCCGGATCAGGTCCTCGCGGCCGAGCAGGATGGCGGTGCCGAGCTGCTGGTTGGCGTAGGACATCGCCGCACGCAGGACCTGTTCTTCCTCGGCCTCGGCAAAGACGATGCGCTTCGGACGGCGGCGGACGCGCTCATAGAGGCTGGCAAGCGTCGAGGCGATCGGATCGCGGCGCGCCGAAAGCTCGCGGGCATAACCGGCCATGTCGGTGATGACCTTGCGGGCGACGCCGCTTTCGATCGCGGCTTGCGCCACCGCGACCGGGATCGCCGAGATCAGGCGCGGATCGAAGGGAACGGGGATGATGTATTGCGAGCCGAAACGCGGCCGGTTGCCCTGATAGGCGGCAACCACGTCATCGGGCACGTCCTCGCGGGCAAGGTTTGCCAGCGCATTGACGGCGGCGATCTTCATCGCATCGTTGATGGTCGAGGCACGGACGTCGAGAGCGCCGCGGAAGATATAGGGAAAGCCGAGGACGTTGTTGACCTGGTTCGGATAGTCCGAACGGCCCGTCGCCATGATGGCGTCGTCGCGGATGCGAGCCACCTCTTCCGGCGTGATCTCGGGATCGGGATTGGCCATGGCGAAGATGATCGGCCGCTCCGCCATCGAGCGGATCATCTTGGCCGAAAACGCGCCCTGCTGCGACAGGCCGAAAACGACGTCCGCGCCTTTCATCGCCTCTTCCAGCGTGCGCGTGTCGGTCTTTGCCGCATGCGCCGATTTCCATTGGTTCATGCCCTCGGTGCGGCCCTGGTAGATGACACCCTTGGTATCGCAGAGGATGACGTTCTCGGGCGCAAAACCCATCGCCTTGATGAGTTCGACGCAGGCGATCGCCGCAGCACCCGCGCCGTTGCAGACGAGCTTCGTCGTCTTCAGGTCGCGGCCGGTCAGCTCCAGCGCGTTAATCAGGCCGGCGGCGGCGATGATCGCCGTTCCATGCTGGTCGTCATGGAACACCGGAATGTCCATCAACTCGCGCAGCCGGCTTTCGATGACGAAACAATCCGGCGCCTTGATATCCTCGAGGTTGATGCCGCCGAAGGAAGGACCGAGGAAGCGCACGCAGTTGATGAACTCGTCGACATTTTCCGTATCGATTTCGAGGTCGATGGAATCGACGTCGGCGAAGCGCTTGAACAGCACCGCCTTGCCCTCCATGACGGGCTTGGACGCCAGCGCGCCGAGATTGCCAAGGCCGAGGATCGCCGTGCCGTTGGAAATGACGGCAACCATATTGCCGCGCGCCGTATAATCATAGGCGGTCTGTGGATCGGCGGCGATTGCCTTCACAGGCACGGCAACACCCGGCGAATAGGCAAGCGAAAGGTCACGCTGCGTCGCCATCGGCTTGGTCGGGTTGATCTCCAGCTTGCCGGGCCGGCCCATTGCGTGAAAATCGAGCGCCTCCTGGTCGGTAACCGAGGTCACCGGCCGGTCCTTCTTATCGATATCGGGCATAAATCCTCCAACGTCCTGTGGGCGACGCTTTGCTCTTCCTCAAATGCTGTTGTCATCTATAGCGGCGCGCGGATAGGGTTGGCACCTGTTTTTTTGGGAAAAACTCCACCTCCGTGAACGCACGAATAGACACAGGGAATGAAGCCTTTTCGGCTGCCGAGCTCGCCACGGCGGAAAGCCGTGCCTCGGCGACGCCGATGATGGAGCAATTTATCGAGATCAAGGCGAACAATCCGGGTTCGCTGCTGTTCTATCGCATGGGCGATTTCTACGAGCTGTTCTTCGAGGATGCGCTGGAAGCTTCACGCGCGCTCGGTATTACGCTGACGAAGCGCGGCCAGCACATGGGCCAGGACATCCCGATGTGCGGCGTTCCGGTGCATGCGGCCGACGATTATCTGCAGAAGCTGATTTCGCTCGGCTTCCGCGTCGCCGTCTGCGAGCAGATCGAGGATCCGGCCGAAGCAAAAAAACGCGGTGCGAAATCCGTCGTCAAGCGTGACGTCGTCCGGCTCGTCACTCCAGGCACGATCACCGAGGAAAAGCTGCTTTCCCCCTCGGAATCCAACTATCTGATGGCGCTGACCCGTATTCGCGGCAGCGGCGAGGCCTTGCTGGCGCTTGCCTGGATCGATATTTCCACCGGCGTCTTCCGGCTTGCCGAGACCGAAGCCTCGCGCCTGCTTGCCGATATCCTGCGCATCGATCCGCGCGAGCTCATCCTGCCGGACACGATCTTCCACGATCCTGAACTCAAGCCGGTCTTCGACGTGCTCGGCCGGACAGCCGTACCGCAGCCTTCCGTGCTCTTCGACAGCGCCAGCGCCGAGGGCCGGATCGCCCGGTATTTCGGCGTCGCGACGCTGGACGGCTTCGGCACCTTCTCGCGCGCCGAGCTGGCGGCGGCCGCGGCCGCCGTCGCCTATGTGGAGAAGACGCAGATTGCCGAGCGGCCGCCGCTTGGAAAGCCGGAACGGGAAAGTGCAGCCTCGACGCTGTTCATCGATCCCGCCACCCGCGCCAATCTGGAGCTTGCCCGCACGCTTTCCGGCGATCGCAACGGTTCGCTGTTGAAGGCAATCGACCGCACCGTCACCGGCGGCGGCGCCAGGCTTCTTGCCGAACGGCTGATGTCGCCGCTGACCGACCCGGCCCGCATCAATGCGCGGCTCGATTCGATCGGTTTCTTGATCGACGAACCCCTGCTTTGCGGCAATCTGCGCGACACGCTGAAACATGTTCCCGACATGCCGCGCGCTCTGTCGCGCCTGGCGCTCGACCGCGGCGGCCCGCGCGATCTCTGGGCGATCCGCCAGGGCCTCGAAGCGGCGGGCGGAATTGCGGCGATGCTCGGCAAGGCGATGCTGCCCGAAGAACTCGGCCAGGCGCTATCCGGGCTGCAGGCCCTTCCCGCGGCAGTGGAAAAGCTGCTTGCCGAAACGCTCGCCGACGAATTGCCGCTGTTGAAACGCGATGGCGGCTTCCTTCGCGACGGCGCCAGCGCCGAGCTCGACGAGGTCCGGGCACTGCGCGACCAGTCCCGTCGCGTCATCGCCGGCCTGCAATTGCAATATGCCGAGGAGACCGGCATCCGGTCGCTGAAGATCAAGCACAACAACGTCCTCGGTTATTTCATCGAAGTCACCGCCGGCAATGCCTCGCCGATGACGGAGACGGCGGAGGCGAAGGCCCGCTTCATCCACCGCCAGACGATGGCGAACGCCATGCGCTTCACCACGACCGAACTTGCCGATCTCGAAAGCCGCATCGCCAATGCCGCCGACCAGGCGCTGACGATCGAACTCGAAGCCTTCGACAGGATGACGGCGGCCGTCGTTGCGGAAGCCGAGGCGATCAAGTCGGGCGCCCGGGCGCTTGCCGTCATCGACGTCGCCGCAGGCTTGGCGCTTCTCGCCGAGGAGCAGGCCTATTGCCGCCCGCAGGTCGACGGCTCGAAGATGTTTGCCATCGAGGGCGGGCGCCATCCGGTCGTCGAGCAGGCGCTGCGGCGGCAAGCGGGCGGCCCCTTCGTCGCCAATCATTGCGATCTGTCGCCGAGGACCGGCGACCGGGACGGGGCGATCTGGCTGCTGACCGGCCCGAACATGGGCGGCAAGTCGACCTTCCTGCGCCAGAACGCGCTGATATCAATCCTGGCGCAGATGGGCTCCTTCGTGCCGGCGACATCGGCCCATATCGGCATCGTCGACCGGCTTTTCTCGCGCGTCGGCGCCTCCGACGATCTGGCGCGTGGGCGCTCGACCTTCATGGTCGAGATGGTCGAAACGGCGGCGATCCTCAACCAGGCGAGCGACCGTTCCCTCGTCATCCTCGACGAGATCGGCCGCGGCACCGCCACGTTCGACGGTCTTTCGATCGCCTGGGCCGCCGTCGAGCACCTGCATGAGGCCAATCGCTGCCGCGGCCTCTTCGCCACGCATTTCCACGAACTGACCGTGCTTTCGGAAAAGCTTGGCCGGCTGTCGAACGCGACGATGCGCGTCAAAGAATGGGACGGCGACGTCATCTTCCTGCACGAGGTCGGGCCGGGTGCGGCGGACCGCTCCTACGGCATCCAGGTCGCGCGCCTTGCCGGGCTTCCGGCCTCGGTCGTGGCGCGCGCCCGCGACGTGCTCACCCGGCTGGAAGATGCCGATCGCAAGAACCCGGCGAGCCAGTTGATCGACGACCTGCCGCTCTTCCAGGTGGCGGTGCGCCGCGAGGAAACGGCCCGCGGGACCTCCAAGGTCGAGGAGGCACTGAAGGCGATGAGCCTTGACGACATGACACCGCGCGAGGCAATGGATGCGCTTTACGACCTCAAGAAGAAGTTGAAATAGGAGTAGCGCGCCATGTTCATGGAAAAACTGGTTCGCGAAACCGAGCGCCTCTCGCTCATCTGCTCCATGCTCGATACGATGCGGCGCGCCGATAAGGACCGCAACGCGCGCGGCTGGACGTCGCCGATCGGCATGCTGAAAATCACCCGCTGCTGCGCTGTGATCTCGGAGCTCGGCACCTCGATTGCCAAGGCCGGCTATCGCGAATGCGACAGGCAGGCGCTCGAGGAGATCATGCGCGAGACACGGCAGGTGCTGCATTTGCTGAATGCGCGGGCCGCCGGCTGACGATTCCGGGAAAGCCTGAGGATTCCGGGAAAGCCCGCGCCCTTGCGTCAAAGCGCCGTCGCCTCTTGCGGCGAACCAACACCATTTCGCCAAATTTAAACGTTCTTGCAGTATGAAGGCCCGTGTCAATCGCCGGGCAAAGGGGCTATAGCGCATGCAGACGAAACAAGCGGCAGGCCGTGAACCGGCAGTCCGGCATGAACAGGAAACCGCCCCGGCGATAGCGATGCGCGACCTCGATTTCTCCAATATCCTCGACGTCGAGCTCTTGCAGAAGCAGTGTGACGCCGTTGCCGAGGCCAACCGCAACCGGCCCGACGTCCTGCGCGCCGATCTTCTGGCGGTACTGAAGAAGGCGAGCACCGAAGGCCGGCAGAAGGCGCGCGAGGCACTGATGGCCGACGGCGGCGGGCTCAATTGCGCCTACCGGATTTCCTGGCTGCAGGACCAGATCACCACCGTCCTCTACAATTTCGCCACCGCCCATATCTTTCCGCAGCAGAAGGACAAGTTCGCGGTCACCGCCGTCGGCGGCTACGGCCGCGACACGCTGGCGCCGGGCTCCGATATCGACCTGCTGTTTCTCTTTCTGCCGAGGCCGGCGGAAGAGACGCACAAAGCGGTCGAATTCATGCTCTACGTGCTCTGGGACATGGGCTTCAAGGTCGGTCACGCCACCCGCACGGTGGAGGAATGCATTGCGCTTTCCAAGTCCGACATGACGATCCGCACCGCCATCCTGGAGATGCGCTACATCTGCGGCCTGCAGCGGCTGGAAACCGAGCTCGAGTCCCGCTTCGACAAGGAGATCGTCACCGGCACCGGGCCGGAATTCATCGCCGCCAAGCTTGCCGAGCGCGACGAGCGCCACCGCAAGGCGGGCGACACGCGTTATCTCGTCGAGCCGAACGTCAAGGAAGGCAAAGGCGGGCTCCGCGACCTGCACACGCTGTTCTGGATCTCGAAATATTATTATCACGTGCGCGACCAGGCGGAACTGATCAAGCTCGGCGTGCTGTCCAAGCACGAGTACCGCCTGCTTGAGAAAGCCGACGACTTTCTCTGGGCGGTGCGCTGCCATATGCATTTCCTGACCGGCAAGGCCGAGGAACGTCTGTCGTTCGATATCCAACGCGAGATCGCCGAAGCCTTCGGCTATCACACCCGCCCGGGCCTTTCGGCCGTCGAGCGCTTCATGAAACACTATTTCCTCGTCGCCAAGGATGTCGGCGATCTCACGCGCATCCTTTGCGCCGCGCTTGAAGACCAGCAGGCGAAGTCGATCCCGGGCCTCACCGGCGTCATCAGCCGCTTCACCCATCGCAACCGCAAGATCGCCGGCAGCGTCGAATTCGTCGAAGACCGCGGCCGCATTGCGCTCGCCGACCCCGAGGTCTTCAAGCGCGATCCGGTCAACATCATCCGGCTCTTCCACGTCGCCGACATCAATGGGCTGGAATTCCATCCGGACGCGCTGAAACGCGTTACCCGCTCACTCGCCCTGATCGACACCAGCCTGCGGGAAAACGACGAGGCCAACCGGCTGTTCATGTCGATCCTGACGTCGAAGCGTGATCCGGCGCTCATCCTGCGCCGGATGAACGAGGCCGGCGTGCTCGGCCGCTTCATCCCCGAATTCGGCAAGATCGTCGCGATGATGCAGTTCAACATGTATCATCACTATACGGTCGACGAACATCTGATCCGCACCGTCGACATTCTCTCCGAGATCGACAAGGGGCGCGCCGAGGATCTGCATCCGCTCGCCAACAAGCTGATGCCCGGCATCGAGGACCGCGAGGCGCTCTATGTCGCCGTTCTCCTCCACGACATCGCCAAGGGCCGCCAGGAGGATCATTCGATTGCCGGCGCCCGCGTCGCCCGCAAGCTCTGCGCCCGCTTCGGCCTGTCGCAGAAGCAGACGGAAATCGTCGTCTGGCTGATCGAAGAACATCTGACCATGTCGATGGTGGCGCAGACCCGCGACCTCACCGACCGCAAGACCATCACCGATTTCGCCGACCGCGTGCAGTCGCTCGACCGGCTGAAGATGCTGTTGATCCTGACGATCTGCGATATCCGCGCCGTCGGTCCCGGTGTGTGGAACGGCTGGAAAGGCCAGCTTCTGCGCACGCTCTATTATGAAACCGAGCTGCTGCTCGCCGGCGGCTTTTCGGAGGTCTCCCGCAAGGAACGCGCCAATGCTGCTGCCGAGGCGCTGCATTCGGCACTCGCCGACTGGAGCCAGAAGGATCGCAATACCTATACCAAGCTGCACTACCAGCCCTATTTGCTCTCCGTGCCGCTGGAAGACCAGATCCGTCACGCCCATTTCATCCGCCAGTCTGATAAAGCGGGTCAGGCGCTCGCCACCACGGTGCGCACCGACAGTTTCCACGCGATCACCGAGATCACCGTACTGTCGCCCGACCATCCGCGACTGCTCGCCGTCATTGCCGGCGCTTGTGCTGCGGCCGGGGCCAACATCGTCGATGCGCAGATCTTCACGACATCGGACGGGCGGGCGCTCGACACGATCCATGTCAGCCGCGAATTTACCGACGATGCCGACGAACTGCGCCGGGCCGCGACGATCGGCCGGATGATCGAAGACGTGCTGTCCGGGCGCAAGCGGCTGCCCGAGGTCATCGCCACACGCGCGCGCAATCGCAAGAAGAGCAAGGCTTTCGTCATCCCGCCGTCGGTCAACATCACCAACAGCCTGTCGAACAAGTTCACGGTCATCGAGGTCGAATGCCTCGACCGGCCGGGACTGCTGTCGGAGATCACCGCCGTGCTGTCCGACCTGTCGCTCGACATCCAGTCGGCCCGCATCACCACCTTCGGCGAGAAAGTGATCGACACCTTCTACGTCACCGATCTGGTCGGCCAGAAAATATCCGGCGACAGCAAGCGCGCCAACATCACCGCCCGGATGAAGGCCGTCATGGCCGAGGAAGAAGACGAGCTGCGCGAGCGCATGCCCTCCGGCATCATCGCACCCGCCGCCACCGCCCGGACCCCGCCCGCCGCCGAAAAGAAGGCCGGTTCCCCCATATGAGCCTGAACGCATGAGCCCCCACGCATGAGCCCCAACGCATGAGCCTCGTCAAGAAATTCGCGACCGTCGGCGGCGCCACCCTCGGCAGCCGCATTTTCGGCTTCGCCCGTGAAACGTTGATGGCTGCGGCCCTCGGCACCGGACCGATGGCCGACGTCTTCTACGCCGCCTTCCGCTTTCCGAATCTCTTCCGCCGGCTGTTTGCCGAGGGCGCCTTCAACGCCGCCTTCGTGCCGCTCTTTGCCAAGGAGATCGAGGCGAACGGCACGGATGGCGCCAAGCGCTTTTCGGAAGAGGTCTTCGGCGTGCTGTTTTCGGTGCTGCTCCTCATCACCATCGTGATGGAGCTTGCCATGCCGCTCTTGGTGCGCTTCGTCATCGCGCCGGGCTTTGCCGACGATCCCGAAAAATTCTCGATCACGATCCGCATGGCGGCGGTGATGTTTCCCTATCTGATGTGCATGTCGCTAACGGCAATGATGAGCGGCATGCTGAATTCGCTGCATCATTTCTTCGCCGCCGCCATCGCGCCCGTCTTCCTCAACGTGGTGATGATCGGGGCGCTGTTTTATGCGCTCTATACCGGCGCCGATCCGCTGGCGACCGCCTGGTATCTCTCCTGGGGCGTTCTTGCCGCCGGCGTGCTGCAGCTTGCCGTCGTCTATGTCGGCGTACTTGCGGCCGGTATGAGCATCGGCTTCCGCTTCCCGAAGATGACGCCCAATGTCAAGCGGCTGCTGATCCTGGCGGTGCCGGCTGCGGTGACCGGCGGCATCACCCAGATCAATCAGCTGATCGGCCAGGCGATTGCGTCGTCCCGCGACGGCGCGATCGCAGCACTGCAATATGCCGACCGTATCTATCAGCTGCCGCTCGGGGTCGTCGGCGTCGCCGTCGGCGTGGTGCTTCTGCCGGAACTGGCCCGGGCGCTGAAGGGCGGCAACCTGCGCGAGGCCGGGAACCTGCAGAACCGCTCGATCGAATTCGTGCTGTTCCTGACGATCCCTGCCGCCTTCGCGCTCTGGATCCTCTCCGACGAGATCATCCGCGTGCTCTACGAGCGCGGCGCCTTCCATCAGGAAAACACCGCGGTCGTCGGCTCGATCCTGGCGATTTACGGCATCGGCCTGCCGGCCTTCGTGCTGATCAAGGCGCTGCAGCCCGGTTTCTATGCCCGCGAGGACACCAAGACGCCGATGCGTTTTTCGGCCATCGCGGTTGCGACCAACTGCGCCACGGCGCTCACCCTCTTTCCCTATATGGGCGCGCCCGGCATCGCGGTCGCCGAAGCCACCGCCGGCTGGATCAGCACCGTGCTGCTGTTCGCCACACTTTTGCGCCGCGGCCACCTGACATGGGAATGGGCGCTGGCAAAGCGCACGGCCCTGCTGATCGTCGCCGCGGCCGTGATGGGCGCGGCCATCGTCTTCCTCAAGCAATATTGGGCGCCATCGCTTGCTTCCGGCGCGCCGCTTCTCACCAAGATCGGCACCCTTGGGCTGCTGATTGCGATCGCCATGCTGATCTATTTCGCCGCCGCCTTCCTGGTTGGCGGGGCAAATCTCGGCATGATCCGACGCAATCTGAACCGCAAGCCGGCGCCGGCAAAGGACGGTTGAGGCCAGTCGTAACTACCGTGACTCTGGCTAGTTGATGGCTGTGGCTTGGGACCAGACCACCATCCATCGTCCGTCATGCCGCTCATAAGTGTCAGTGTGCCAGTAGTCGTTGAGGGCGACTTTGTGGCCGCCGAAGACAACCTCCAGCTGAGCACGATACCGAAGAACAGCGACTCCGTCATAAAGCCGCACGGCAATGTCAGCGGGCTCCCAGATCAAGTAGTTGATCTGCCCGGAGGCGATCGCACCTAGATATTCTTCCTTGGAAAGCGTGGCACCGATCGGCGTTATCAACTGGAAGTCCGGAGCGTGAAGCTGTTGTGCCCGAACAATATCGGCGTTGATCAGGGCACGCAGCCTCGCGTGCTCCGTCTCGCGAAGAAGGTTGGCCTCATTGGCCGGCGAGAATGCGTCGACGGTCGGGATTGTCATGTCCGTTCTCCAATTGAAAGCAAAAGCTATTTGAATCTACGCATCGTGCTAGGCCGGCACCAATCCCAAGTCGATGAGGCTTTGGGCGCTGGCGCGGATGCATTGCTCTTCTGGACGTGAGCGCCACCCGAGGACGCGGTGGGCTTTTGCCGCACTGACACTGAGGTCGCGATTGAGCTCATGAACAATGGTTCGTGCATCGGGGTCGGATTGCGCCATGACCCTGACGATCTCGTCAGAGACTTCGCCGGACGGCAGGCGGGAGGCATGGTCGGGAAAGGAATGGGCACGAATGGCCACAAGGTCCTTGAGCCAGAAAAACCGTCCACCGATGATGAACCGTTGGCCGCCGGCAGCAGGATCGGTCATCGCTCGAATGTGGGCATCGGCGGTATCACGCACATCCACGACGGAGAAGCCAAAGCGCGGGATACCGTTGAATCGTCCCGTCATCAAATGGTGGATCAATCCAACAGACGTCCCGAAATTCGGCCCGAGCAACGGCCCGAGGATGACGCTTGGATTGATCACGGCCAGATCGAGCGTCTTAGATTTGTAATAGGGCGTCGCCCGCGGGCTTTCCGGGTCGGTCCAATTCTCTTCGGTAAAGGGCGCCCGCCCGTCGCCATGGTTGGTGGCAGCTATGGAGGATGTCAGAACAACACGTTTGACCCGTGCCCGATGCGCCTCGCGAAGCACGCGCAACGCACCATCGCGGGCTGTCTGGATCAATGCATTCTCATTTTCGGAATATCCCGGCGGGAAAGGTGATGCGGTGTGAATGACATAGTCGCATCCTTCGACGGCCGCAGCCCAACCGCCATCGCTGTCAAGATCGGCCTGCACCAAACTGAGGTTTTCCAGTTGCCCGTCGGTGTGCGCTCCAAGACGACCGACTATCGCAGCGCTTGTACCGATGCTGCGTAGGCTTCCTCTGACCCGATACCCCTGCTTGAGCAACTGCAGGGCAATGTGGCCTGCGAGAAATCCGCCAATGCCGGTCACCAGTACGGTGGCATCATTAGAATTATCTGACGTGATACTCACGGGTATCTCCTGACTGCGCACCCATGCGCCTTCATCGACTTAGAGATGCAGAATGATCGGAAAATCGCCCAAATTCTGGATGCTGCCCTGCCGGTGTTCGTGCGTTTCGGCTTTCGAAAGACTTCGATGGCCGACATTGCGCGCGCCGCAGGAATTTCGCGAGCATCGCTCTATCTGAGCTTCAACAGTAAGGAAGAGCTTTTCCGAGCCGGTTCCAGGCGAGCGCATACTCGCGCACTGGATGAGGTGGGAGCGGCTCTGGCAGGACAGGGAAACGCGTTTGACCGAATGGAAATGGCCATAGCAGTGTTTCAGCGAGAGTTAATCGCCCCTTTTGGCGGCAGCCCCGATGCAGAAGAGCTGTTTGCCGCCAATATGGCCTTGGCTGCGGATATCACGCTCGACGCGCGGACACGGCTATTGACTATGCTGACACAGACGCTGGATGCTGCTGCGGAAGCTAAGGAAATCGATCTCGAACCACTGCAGGCCTCGCCTATCCAACTGGCCAATATCATGATGGCTGCAATGGATGGGATCAAACACGCGCAATGGAACGGTTCCAGCCTCGATGACGATACAAAACTATTCATGCGCCTCTTGCGGGTGGCGGTGACGTCGCGGAGCGGCCAATAGAGTTGGTCGCGGCAGGTCTCTTCGCCGCCACCGAATCGGCGATCCTTAAATTAGAATGGGAAAAGGCGGACCCGGTGATTCCTCAGCAATCCACCCATCGTCGCTGCGGTCCGACGTCGACATGGATGATGCCGTTGCAATAGCTGCCGATGCCGCCGATGCCCGGCGCGCTTCTTGCGGCAGCTATGATCGTGCGCTCCGACAGGCCGGGCATCCTGATATCGGCCGCCAGACATTTTCCATGTAGGGACCCATGGCGGCGGGGATGCGGCCTGTGGCCCGAGGTGATCACAGGGCGTCGGCCGGTCGTCGCAGCAATATGCGACAGGACCGCTCGCAGGCGCCCTGGAAAGCAGCCGGCACGAACGCTGACGGTCTGGACCGTGTAGGCGAGACGTGCCTGATGTTTTGCAAGATGAACGGCATGCCTTTTCATATCTTGACCGACGGCACCCGTTGCTGATTGAAAGGCGAAAAGGCCTGCTATGGCGAGCAAAATTGCGTTCTGCATGGTCTCTCCGATCGGCGACCGCGGCAGCCCCATCGGCGCCGGCACCAGGCGCAGGATTTTCGGTTCAAAAAAAGCTTTTTTGTGAAATTTTATACTCAATTATGAGTAAGACAGTTGATCAATTCGGCTTAAAATCCGGGGAATTGCCGCTCACAACTGGAATAAACATCTCAAACGCGAGGCAACCCATGACGATCCAGTCTCTTTTCCTCGTCACTCTCGTGGTCGACGATTACGACCGCGCCAAGGCTTTTTATTGCGATGGCCTCGGTTTCGATTGCCTTCAGGACGAGCTGCAGCCGAAGGGCAAGCGCTGGGTGGTGGTGAAGCCGAGGGGTGGGGATGGAGCCGCCTTTCTGCTGGCGCAGGCGGCAGACGAGACGCAGCGCGCGGCCATCGGCAATCAGACCGGCGGACGTGTCGGCTTCTTTCTGAAGACCGACGATTTCGCCCGCGACCATGCCGCGATGCGGGCAGTCGGCGTTCGCTTTCTGGAAGAGCCGCGTCACGAGGTTTACGGCACGGTGGCGGTTTTTGCGGATCCCTACGGCAACACTTTCGATTTGATCCAGCACACGGCTGCCTGAACCCCTTGATTGCGACCGGTTGCCCGTGCATAAGCCGCGGCGTTAGCAACATGGGCGCAAAGCCCTGCTGCATTCTGCAGCAATTTAAACTGTGACAGCGTGGGCCCTCCACCAGCCTATTGAGGACGACATGAGCGAATTCAAGAAACTCGTATTCTCCGGCGTGCAGCCGACCGGCAATCTGCATCTCGGCAATTATCTCGGCGCGATCCGCCGGTTCGTGGCGCTGCAGGAAGGCAATGACTGCATCTACTGCGTCGTCGACATGCATGCGCTCACCGCCCAGCTCGTGCATGAGGACATGCCGAGCCAGACGCGCTCGATCGCCGCCGCCTTCATCGCTGCCGGCATCGATCCGGAAAAGCATATCGTCTTCAATCAGTCGGCCGTGCCGCAGCATGCCGAACTCGCCTGGATCTTCAACTGCGTCGCCCGCATCGGCTGGATGAACCGGATGACGCAGTTCAAGGACAAGGCCGGCAAGGACCGCGAGCAGGCCTCGCTCGGGCTCTACGCCTATCCGAGCCTGATGGCCGCCGACATTCTCGTCTATCGCGCCACCCATGTGCCTGTTGGTGAGGACCAGAAGCAGCATCTGGAGCTTGCCCGCGACATCGCGATGAAGTTCAACCTCGACTATGCCGAGCATATCAGCAGGACCGGTTACGGCGTCGACATCACCGTCGGCAACGAGCCGGTGCATGCCTATTTCCCGATGGTCGAGCCGTTGATCGGCGGGCCGGCGCCGCGCGTCATGTCGCTGCGCGACGGCACCAAGAAAATGTCGAAGTCGGACCCTTCCGATCTCTCGCGCATCAACCTGATGGACGACGAGGACGCGATCTCGAAGAAGATCCGCAAGGCCAAGACCGATCCTGACGGCTTGCCGAGCGAGATCGACGGGCTGCAGGGCCGTCCGGAAGCCGACAATCTGGTGGCGATCTATGCCGCACTCGCCGACAAGTCGAAGGCGGACGTGCTTGCCGAATTCGGCGGCCAGCAATTCTCCGTCTTCAAGCCGGCGCTGGTCGACCTGGCGATCAACGTGCTCGCACCGATCACCGGCGAAATGCGCCGGCTGATGGATGATACCAGCCATATCGACGCGATCCTGCGCAAGGGCGGCGAACGCGCAAGGGCCCGCGCCGAGGTGACGATGCAACAGGTGCGCGACGTCATCGGCTTCCTGTATTGAGATAAATCTCCTCTTCTCTCCACCGTGGGAGAAGGGGACCTTCCCCTGGGGAGAAGGGGATTTCTTCTCGGGCATCAGGGCAAAAACTGGACTTGCAAATTTTCCCCTTCAGGTGTCAGAGTCCGCGCCATGGTATCGAAGCGACTCTCACGGCTCGAAGGTCACCGCCGCAAATTCATGGCAGTGATCGACGGCACACCCGAATGCCAACGCGCCGTTCATTATGCCGGCCGGCGCGCGAAGAATTCCAATGGCGGGCTAGTGCTGCTCTACGTGATCCCCGATGGGGATTTCCAGCAATGGCTCGGCGTCGAAGAGATCATGCGGGCCGAAGCGCGCGAGGAAGCCGAGGCGGTGGTTGCCAAGATCGCCCAAATCGTGCGCGAGACCATCGGCATCGAGCCTGAGGTCGTGATCCGCGAGGGCGGTGCTGCCGAACAGATCAATGCCGTGATCGAGGAAGACCGCGATGTAGCGATCCTGGTTCTGGCCGCCGGTTCGGCGAAGGAAGGTCCAGGGCCGCTGGTCTCCTCGGTCGCCGGCCGCGCGGCGGCGTTTCCGATCCCGGTCACCGTGCTGCCGGATACGCTGACCAACGAGGAAATCGACGCCCTCTGTTAGCGAAACATGCGAGCGGTTTTCGGACGAGATCACGCTCTAACTATTTAGATTAGAACAGGATTCTGATTTTAGTCCGACCGGGCCTAAAAATCATCCTGTTCCAGCATTTCTTGAGTACAAGTCTCTTGATTAGAGCCGTCAATCGGCTTATCTTCTTTTGAAGAATTCTAAAGACGGCCGAGACCATGGGCCGGCCGCATGGAGAATCAGATGTTCATTCAGACCGAAGCCACGCCGAATCCCGCCACGCAGAAGTTCCTGCCGGGCAAGGTGGTGATGGAAAACGGCACGGCCGAGTTCCGCAGCACTGAGGAGGCTCAAGCCTCGCCGCTCGCTGCCCGCCTGTTCGAAATATCAGGCGTCACCGGCGTCTATTTCGGCTATGATTTCATTTCCGTCTCCAAGGATAATGCCGACTGGCAACATCTTAAGCCGGCTATATTAGGCTCGATCATGGAGCACTTCATGTCCGGCAAGCCGGTCATGGGCGATGCCTCCATCCTTTCCGAAGACGCCGATGCCGGCGACGAATTCTTTGACGAAGGCGATGAATCGATCGTGCTGACCATCAAGGAGCTTCTGGAAACCCGCGTGCGCCCAGCCGTTGCCCAGGACGGCGGCGACATCACCTTCCGCGGCTTCAAGGACGGCAAGGTCTTTCTGAACATGAAGGGTTCCTGCGCCGGCTGCCCGTCTTCGACGGCAACGCTGAAGCACGGCGTGCAGAACCTGCTGCGGCATTTCGTTCCGGAAGTGCAGGAAGTGATTGCCGCTTAAAAATCCTAAATTCGTCCGGCCGTTCATCTCGGGTTCGGCCGAACGGATTTATCGATAGGCGACACTGGTTTATTCGGAAATTGATGGCATGATCATTCTGGCGCTCGACACGGCGGGTGTGGACTGCGCTGCCGCCGTCTTTGACAGCGGCAGGAATACGGTGCTGGGGGAGGCATCGGACATGATCGGCAAGGGGCATGCTGAACATCTGATTGGTATCGTCGATCGCGCACTCGATCAGGCGGGACTGGCCCTTTCGGATGTCGACCGCCTTGCCGTCACCATCGGTCCCGGCTCCTTTACCGGGATCCGTGTCGGCGTTGCCGCAGCCCGCGGTTTTGCGCTCTCCCTGAATGTGCCGGCCGTTGGCATCACCACGCTTGAAGTCATGGCATCAGCCCAGCGCGACAAGACGCCTCATCGCGCCGTGCTGGCGGCGATGGATGCCAAGCGGGACGAAATCTACCTCCAGTCCTTCGCAGCCGACGGTTCGCCCCTCGACGCGCCACGGGCAGTCAGCGTTGCGCAAGCGCAGGCTTTTGCCGCCGGCTTCGACGGCGAGATTACCGGTTCGGCGACGCCCCTCCTCAAGGCCGGCGCCGGCGGCGATCATACCAACAGATTCCCGATCTCCATCGTGGCGCGCCTGGGCGCTGCCGCCTCCCCCGATTCCGGAAAGCCGAAGCCCCTTTATCTGCGCGGACCCGATGCCAAGCCGCAGGCCGGGTACGCAATTGCGCGACGAGTATGACGATGCTGGAAGCCTATCTGACGCTGAAACCGGAATTCGAGATCATCGCCATGGAGCGCGAGGATTGCCGCGATGTTGCCATCCTGCACGGCGAGCGCTTCGCCCGCCCCTGGGGCGACGGTGAATTTCACGGCCTGCTGATGCAGGATACCGTCTTCGGCTTCGTCGCGCGCCAGACCAATGCCATCCTGAAAAAGCCGCTTCCGGGGTTCATCCTTGCCCGCCATGTCGCCGGCGAAGCGGAGATCCTGACGATTGCCGTGCAGGCGAAGGTCGCCCGTGCCGGGCTTGGCTGGCGGCTGATGCAGGCGGCGATGCGGGAAGCGCGGTCGCGCGGCGGCGAGAGCATGTTTCTCGAGGTCGATAACGGCAATACGGCAGCGCTTGGCCTCTACCGCAAGCTCGGCTTCGAAAAGGTCGGCGAACGTCAGGGTTATTACAAACAAGAAAACGGCGCCCTCTCCACGGCGCTTGTCATGAAGCGCGTTCTTCGGTAGTTCCCTGGCAGCGAGATAACATGCAGGCTGGCGCAAATGCCGTGCGGCGTTGTCGAAACACGAATATCTCTATAGGCCGGCGATGACTGATGTAGCCAAGACCCTTGAGGAGCTTTGCACCGAACGCGGCATGCGCATGACCGAGCAGCGCCGCGTGATCGCGCGCATCCTGGAAGACTCGGAAGACCATCCCGACGTCGAAGAACTCTACCGCCGCTCGGTGAAGGTCGATGCGAAGATCTCGATCTCGACCGTCTATCGCACCGTGAAACTGTTCGAGGATGCCGGCATCATCGCCCGCCACGACTTCCGCGACGGACGCTCGCGCTATGAAACGGTGCCGGAAGAACATCACGACCATCTTATCGACCTGAAGACCGGCACGGTCATCGAATTCCGCTCGCCGGAGATCGAAGCGCTGCAGGAGCGCATCGCCCGCGAGCACGGCTTCCGGCTGGTCGACCACCGCCTCGAGCTCTACGGCGTTCCGCTGAAGAAAGAAGATCTCTGAAGCAATGGCAGCCCGGGAGACCAGCATTTGATCGCCTGGCTGCGAATCGCCTTCGCCGCGGTCGTTATCCTCGCCGTCAGCATCGTGCTCATGCCGCTGCAGGTACTGGCGCTGCGGTTCGACTGGCGGCTGCGGCGCAGGCTTCCCGGCACCTGGCACCGGATCGTCTGCTATTGCCTCGGCATCCGCGTCCGCGTCACGGGCAAGCTGGAAGATCGCCGGCCGCTGATGCTCTGCTCCAACCATTCCTCCTGGCTGGATATCATGGTGATGTCGGCCGTTGCCGACGTCGTCTTCATCGCCAAGATCGAGGTGCGTGACTGGCCGATCTTCGGCACGCTCGCCAAGCTGCAGAAGAGCGTCTTTGTCGTGCGCGAGGAGCGGCGCAAGACTGGTCATCAGGCAAACGAGATCGCCGGGCGCATGGCCGACGGTGAGATCGTCGTGCTCTTTCCCGAGGGCACGACCTCGGACGGCAACCGGCTGCTGGAGGTCAAGTCCTCGCTGTTTGGCGCCGCCGCGATGGCGGTGCCCACGTCACCGACGGGAACGGTCGTGGTGCAGCCGGTGGCGGTTGCCTATACCAGGGTGCATGGCATCGCCATGGGGCGTTATCACCGGCGGCTCGCCGCCTGGCCGGGGGATCTCGACCTCTTGCCGCATCTCATCGACATCGTACGCTGCGGCGCCATCGACGCCGAAGTTTCCTTCGGCGAGGCGGTGGACTACCGCGCCGAGACCAGCCGCAAGGAGGTGAGCGCGACGATCGCCTTGCGCATCCGCAACCTCCTGAACAGCCGCCTGCGCGGGCGGGAAATCTCTTAGAGCCTTTCCTGGTCAGATTGCAGCATTCTGCCGGAGCAGGTTTTCGTCAGGGCAGAGGCGATTGGCGAAGGGTATACCTCTTGGTACGTCCGAGCCGATCGCCTTTGGCCTGGCGGAAAGATGCCCGGCCCTTCGGGTTGGCTGAAACGGGCCGGCTGATCGACCGGCCGGCTTGGCCGTAGAGCCGGGCTACGACACGCCGGCCGGTCGACCATCCGACTCCGTTTGAGCCAACAGAATGCTTCAATCTGACCAGGAAAGGCTCTAGAAGAAGATTTCGATTTTCTCTGGCGGCAAAAACCACTAAATAGCGCGCCATGACACAGGATAGCGCCCTTCTCCAGGCCCCCGAGGCAATTCCGAGCGACAGCCTCCACGACGGCAGCAACAGCCGCAAGGTCTTCATCAAGACCTATGGCTGTCAGATGAACGTCTACGATTCCATGCGCATGAGCGATGCGCTCGCCCGCGACGGCTACGAGCCGACGGACGATATGGAAGAGGCGGACCTCGTTCTGCTCAACACCTGCCATATCCGCGAGAAGGCGGCCGAGAAGGTCTATTCGGCGCTCGGACGGCTCCGCGATATGAAAAAGAAGAAGGCGGCGGACGGACGGGAGATGATGATCGGCGTTGCCGGCTGCGTCGCCCAGGCCGAAGGCGAGGAGATCCTGCGCCGCGCACCCGCCGTCGACGTCGTCATCGGCCCGCAGACCTACCACCGCCTGCCGGAAGCGCTACGCCTGGCCAAACAAGGCCAGCGCGTCGTCGATACCGAATATGCGATCGAGGACAAGTTCGAGCATCTGCCGATCGCCGAGAGCCGAAGGATCCGCGCCCGCGGCGTCACCGCCTTCCTGACGGTGCAGGAGGGCTGCGACAAATTCTGCACCTTCTGTGTCGTGCCCTATACACGCGGCTCGGAAGTGTCGCGGCCGGTTTCGCAGATCGTCGAGGAGGCCGAAAAGCTCGCCGACAGCGGGGTGCGCGAGATCACCCTGCTCGGGCAGAACGTCAACGCCTGGCACGGCGCCGGGCCGCAAGGTGAGGCATGGAGCCTCGGCGACCTGCTCTACCGGCTGGCCGAGATCCCCGGCCTTGCGCGGCTGCGTTATACCACAAGCCATCCGCGCGACATGGACGACCGGCTGATCAATGCCCATCGCGACCTGAGCGCACTGATGCCCTATCTGCACCTGCCGGTGCAATCGGGCTCGGACCGCATCCTGAAAGCGATGAACCGGCGCCATACGGCCGCCGAATATCTCACGCTGATCGAGCGCATCCGCACGGTGCGGCCCGACATCGCGCTGTCGGGCGATTTCATCACCGGCTTTCCGGGGGAGACAGATGAGGATTTTAAGGATACATTGAGACTTGTGGAGGAGGTCCGTTATGCACAGGCCTTCTCGTTCAAATACTCGACGCGGCCGGGCACGCCCGGCGCGGAGCTGAAGGACCAGGTGCCGGAAGAGATCAAGGCAGAACGGCTGGAACGCCTGCAAATGCTTCTCCTGAAGCAGCAGCAGGAATTTGCCGAATCCTGCATCGGCAAAGAGATCGACCTGTTGCTCGAAAAGCCCGGTCGCATGCCGGAACAACTAATCGGACGTTCTCCCTGGCTTCAATCCGTGAATGTTGATGCAAAAGCATCGCAAATCGGTGACATTATCAAAGTGCGAATCACAGGAACCGGAACAAACAGCCTGTTTGCGGAACGCGCAGAGGCTGCGGTTTAACCCAAGGAGCCCGACCGCTTGAACGGACAAGAATTGGTTTCTTCTTCACCGCGCCACCCCCGCACGCCGAGCGATACCAATCACTTCGTCCTGACGTTCGAGAACAACCGCTTCGCCAGCGAGCTCTTCGGTCAATTCGACCAGAACCTCAAGCTGCTCGAACAACGGCTGAACATCGATGCGCGGGCACGCGGCAATTCGGTCGTCATCACAGGCGATGTTGTGACCACCAACCAGGCGCGGCGCACGCTCGACTATCTCTATGAAAAACTTCAGAAAGGCGGCAGCGTGGAACAATCCGACGTCGAGGGCGCAATCCGCATGGCGGTCGCCGCCGACGATCAGCTCAGCCTGCCGACCATGGAGCGCAAAGCCAAGTTGACGATGGCCCAGGTTTCCACGCGCAAGAAGACGATCATCGCCCGCACGCCGACGCAGGACGCCTATATCAGGGCGCTGGAACGCGCCGAGCTCGTTTTCGGCGTCGGCCCGGCCGGCACCGGCAAGACCTATCTCGCCGTCGCCCATGCCGCTCAGCTCCTGGAGCGCGGCGCTGTCGAAAAGATCATCCTGTCGCGCCCGGCTGTCGAGGCCGGCGAGCGCCTCGGCTTCCTGCCCGGGGACATGAAGGAAAAGGTCGATCCCTATCTTCGCCCGCTCTATGACGCACTCTACGATATGATCCCGGCCGACAAGGTCGATCGGGCGATCACTGCCGGCGTCATCGAAATCGCGCCGCTGGCCTTCATGCGCGGCCGCACGCTCGCCAACGCCGCCATCATCCTCGACGAAGCGCAGAACACGACGTCGATGCAGATGAAGATGTTCCTGACGCGTCTCGGCGAGAATGCGCGCATGATCGTCACCGGCGACCCGAGCCAGATCGACCTGCCGCGCGGCGTCAAATCCGGCCTCGTCGAGGCCTTGCAGCTTCTGAACGGCGTCGAGGGCATCTCGATCGTGCGCTTCACGGATACCGACGTCGTCCGCCACCCGCTGGTCGGGCGCATCGTCAGGGCCTATGATTCCACGTATGCCGTCGCCGAAGACGTCAGCCGGCAGGGCTAATGGCCGAACTCGACATCCAGATCAGCGTCGAGGACATCGGCTGGCCCGGCGAGGAGACGCTGCTGTCGTTTTGCGAACGCGTGCTCGGCGCAGCAGTGGTCTATCTCAGCGACAGCGAGAAGCAGCCCTTCCCGACGTTGCCGCCCGAGGTTTCGCTTGTTTTCACCGACGATGCCTCGATCCAGGACATCAATGCGGAATGGCGCGGCAAGGACAAGGCGACCAACGTGCTCTCCTTTCCGGCCTTTCCGGTTCAGCCCGGCAAGATGCCCGGCCCGATGCTCGGCGACATCATCATCGCCCGGGAGACGCTGGAGCGGGAAGCGGCCGAGCTCGAAAAGAGTTTCGACGACCACCTGACCCATCTTCTGGTGCACGGTTTCTTGCATCTTCTCGGCTACGACCATATGAATAGTGCCGAAGCCGAAATTATGGAGGGGCTGGAGACTCGCATTTTGGCCCAGCTCGGCCTATCTGATCCCTACGAGGGTCAAGACCTTAAAATGGAACCATGAGCGACTTTACGACGAAGCCGGCGGCAGACGCCAAGGACTCCGAGCCATCCTCCTCTTCCGACGAGGCGGGCAGTAGTAGTCGGCCATCCGGCCGATCGCAATCCTTCTGGTCGCGCGCCGCGCGTATCCTTCGCCCGCAGCAGGGCTCGCGACTGCGTGAGGATCTCGCCGACGCGCTGATGACCGATGCGGCCGGCGACGACGCCTTTTCGCCCGACGAACGGGCGATGCTCAACAACATCCTGCGCTTTCGCGAGGTCCGCGTCGCCGACGTGATGGTGCCGCGCGCCGATATCGAAGCGGTCGACCAGAACATCACCATCGGCGAGTTGATGATCCTCTTCGAGGAATCCGGCCGCTCGCGCATGCCTGTCTATGCCGATACGCTCGACGATCCGCGCGGCATGGTGCACATTCGCGACCTGCTCTCCTATGTCGCCAAGCAGGCGCGCAACAAGCGCCGCGGCCCGGCGAAGCCGACCACCGTCGTGCCGGCGATCGAGGTCGCGCCCGAAAACATCCAGAAGACCACGCGTTCGACCAAGCCGAATTTCGATCTCGCCCGCGTCGACCTGCAAAAGACGCTGGCCGAGGCCGGCATCGTCCGCAAGATCCTGTTCGTGCCGCCGTCGATGCTGGCGTCCGACCTGTTGCGCCGCATGCAGGTGAACCGCACGCAGATGGCGCTCGTCATCGACGAATATGGCGGCACCGACGGGCTTGCCTCGCATGAGGACATCGTCGAAATGGTGGTCGGCGACATCGATGACGAACATGACGATGAAGAGGTGATGTTCAAGCGCGTCGCCGAGGACATGTTCATCGCCGACGCCCGCGTCGAGCTCGAAGAGATCGCCCAAGCGATCGGGCCGGATTTCGACATCAGCGAGCAGGTCGACGAGGTCGATACGCTGGGCGGCCTGATCTTCTCAGCACTTGGCCGCATCCCGGTGCGCGGCGAGGTCGTCCAGGCGCTGCCGGGCTTCGAATTCCACATCCTCGACGCCGATCCGCGCCGCATCAAGCGGCTGCGCATCACCCGCAAGCGCCACGCGATCCGCCGCCGCGCCAAGGCGGATGGTGACGCTGCTCCCGGCGACGACCGGCCGGCGGAATCGACCGCCAACTGACAGAAGGGCGCGATCCGGGATGTCGGAAAGCGCTGGGCCTGCCCGAGGACGTGATCAAGGCTTGTCCTCTGGTGTCTGGGCGTGGTTTGAAGCCGGCGGCGAGAGGCCGGTCGAGAAATTGCACGCGGCCGCTTCAGGTCTGGCTTACGGTGAGCCTCAAGCGAAAAGCCCGACTAATTATCGAATATCGAAACCCGTCGGCATCACCGAGATCATCTTGGGGGAGCATCAGGAACGGCCTTGCGATCAGCCACGGACAATGCCGTGGATTTCCCGATATTGTTCCAACTGTTCTTTCGGACCGCCGAACGAGACCTTCTAAGAGCGCTGCGTCGCGATCACCTTGCCGCGGCTGCCCGATGGTGTCGGATCACTTCGTTGATCGTGAAGGTCAGAAATTTCTCGGCAAAGTCAGGGTCTAAACCCGATGTCGACGCGAGTGAGCGCAGTCTTTGGATCTGTGATTGTTCGCGCTCGGGATCAGAGGCGGGGAGTCCTTGCCTAGCCTTGAGCGCCCCAATCGCCTTTGTGCAACGGAAACGTTCTGCCAGCATATGCATCAACGCGGCGTCAATGTTGTCTATCGAGGCACGCAAGGCGAGGAGCTCGTGCGGAAAAGTCGATGTCATCGTGGGTACCCTTTAGTTGTGGTCACGTCTGTTTGTCGCGACACTGTCGCGCAAAATCCAAGACACATTTGGCCAATGGATGCGTTGGCAAAATCTGAACAACCGGCGAGGCTGCTTCAAGCTTTTCCAGAGAGCGTTGAGCGGAACGCCATCCCGATTCGATTCAGAGCGTTCATCAGGGCAATCGCATATGTCAGGTCCGCTAGTTCCTTGTTGTTGAATTCGACAGCAGCAGCCTCATAATCGCTATCAGGAACGCCGGTTTCGGCGACACGTGTTACGGTTTCCGCCCACGCCAGCGCGCTTCGTTCGCGGGCGTTGAATAGGTGACCAGCGTTTCGCCATATGGGCACTTGCCCGAGCTTCTCAACGGTCAGCCCTAACTCCAGGAGACTGCGGGAATGTACGTCGACGTAAAGCGCACTGCGATTCATTTGCGAAACTCGTAGATAAACCAGATCGAACAGTTGCTTGGGAAGGTCGCTCTTCTCAACAGCGGCGCGAACGCCCGCGAAGGCGTTGAAACCGTCAGGGGAAGCACTGGCACAATCAATGCGATCCGCCATGAAGAAATCCATGTTGCGACTGTAGGACGGATCATGTCCAATCTCGCACCAGTCGAGAAGGGCCATGAAGCAACTTGCGCACTGGGCCATGCAATCCTTGATGGACACTACCGGCAAAAGGCGATCGTTTCTTTTTGAAGGAGCTGCCCTTGGAACTGCCGCTGACGGCAAGATTGCGCCCTGCCGCACAAGTTCTGAAAATTCACTATTCACATGAGTTGCAATATCCGCTTTGCGAGGTGCTCCGCCACGCTTTGGCTGCCAATGTTCGTGAAGTTGACGAGCAGGGCCGCCGGCGCTTCCGAAAGCATCGTCCAATCGGCCAAGGCCTCCGCGTAAAGTCCGCTTTCCCGCATACGCGCTGAAAGCAAGCGGTCTGAGTGCTGGTTTTTCAGCTGGAGAATCAAGTGCATCCCACCCGGTTGGGAGGCAATGCTCATGTGCTTTCCAAGGACCGTCTCGAGGCCTATCGCCGTTGCTTTCCTGCGCTGAGCATAAAGTTTTCGCATCCGTTGGATATGACGCGCGAAGTGCCCCTCTTTGATGAACGCGGTGACGATTGCTTGTGTAAGCTCAGGACTCCCTCCCGCTAAAGTTTGGCTGATATGCTCAAACCGCTCGACCAGGTCTTCCGGGACGACAAGATAAGCTAGTCGAAGACCCGGAAAGAGAACCTTGCTGAAGGTGCCGGAATAGAGGACACGCCCATTGCGATCCAAGCTCTTTAGCGCGGGCAGCGGACGACTAACGTAGCGGTACTCGCCGTCATAGTCGTCCTCGATAATCCAAGACTTACTTTTCGCGGCCCAGTCCAGGAGCGCTAATCGCCGCGGCAAAATCAAAGACATGCCCAGTGGACTTTGGTGTGCGGGCGTCACAACGGCTGCAACAGCGCCATGGGCCGCCTTCAAGCCATCGGATATCACCATCCCGTCTTGATCCACTCGCACTGGGACGGTCGTGATTTGCATGTGTCTGAATATCTCTCGCGTTGGCGGATACCCCGGATCCTCAAGCCAGACGTGGTCTCCTGCCTTCAACAAAGTGTCGGCGATCAGTTCTATGGTGTGGCGATAACCTGATGTTATGAATACCTGAGAAGGTGAGCAGCCAATTCCTCGCGAAACCTGCAGGTAAGTTGCGATCTCCGTTCGCAGTGCGGGTAGGCCGTATATTGGAGGATGGACCATATCAGACGGCTGCATAGCGCGGACGCATCCCGCGCCCAGCCGCGCCCAGATCTTCCGAGGAAATGCATCGAGGGCTGGCAAGCCCATCTGAAACGGCAAAATGGAATCCGGACGAAAGCTAACCTCCGCTGCATTGCTTATTTGCTGCAGGGCTGGGACAGGCACAGGCGTGAGCGTACTGAGGCCCGGTGTTACAACGGTACCTGCTTGACCGTGTGATTCGATGTATCCCTCGGCTGCGAGCAAAGAATATGCCGATTCGATCGTACCTCTTGCCAAACCGAGTTCTTTTGTCAGCGCCCGCGCCGAGGGTATCCGGTCCCCGGGCTTCAACAGGCCCGAGGCAATGGCGGCGCGGAACCGATCGTAGATTTGCCGATAGAAAGGCACGCCTGCGTTCGGATCTAGTGGCGGAAAGTCGTTGCTCTTCGCGACGGTCATGGGCCAGTCGTCATTTCAGCTTCGCTGCAAAGATCTGTACCATATCGTCCAGTGAACCGACAGCACGAAGGTCACCGATCTTGTGACGTGAGTGTCGTAAGCGCCGGTACCTGCAATCGCATTGATGGTCCAGATTCGTTTACCGTTCTTGGACCTTGGGTCTGCTTTGACCGGCCTGTACGCTCATTAATGCGGCCGGTGCCGCGCAAGATCAGGAGTGGATCCAATGAGAGTGCTTCATGTCAGCTGCAGTCCTCGCGGGGAAGCATCCGAGAGCTATCGACTCTCGCAACAGATCATCAGCCAGTTGCGGCAGAGCGATCCCGACGCAACGGTAATCGACCGTGTGATTGGCCAAGGCGCCATCCCGCCGATCGACGAGGATTACGCGGTTTCCCAAGGCTCCTCCAAAGACGTGTCTCAACTCGGATCCATGGCCAAGTCTGAGGAGTTGATACTGGAGCTGGAAACTGCGGACGTCGTGGTCATTTCTACGCCAATGCATAATTTGACGCTCCCCGCGACCTTGAAGTTGTGGATCGATCATATCGTTCGAACGCGGAGGACCTTCAATATCAGCAAGTTTGGAAAGGTCGGGACGCTACAGGATCGCCCCGTCTTCGTCGCCATCTCCTCGGGCGGTCGATTCTCCGGTGAGCACCCGCAACAACCCGACTTTCTCACGCCATACCTGACAGCAATCCTAGGCATGATCGGCCTACATAACGTAGCGATATTCTCGGTCCAAGGAACAGGCTCGCACGTCAATGAGCTTGCTTCGATAAGACGCAACACGGATCAATTGGTCCGTGAACACTTTGCCTCTTTCCATCCCGATCTGATCGCGGTGCCAACTTACTGATCGAGAATGGTGGGTGGGGTTAAAGTCGCAGGGTCAACTTTCAGTGCTGTCGGCTTCGATCGTTATCGCGCCAAGCTTGCTAAATCTGACAACAACGCGTTCGTCAGCGACCTTCAGCAATCTACTTATCTTCAAGGTTGCGGCAGATTGCACTGCTCGGCAACCTGCGCAAAATGCGAACGTCCGTTTGCATGATCCCGATAAGATGTTCTTTGCCGATCCGGCCGGAGGCCAACGCCCAACTTGAACCGCGGCGGTGGCGGCCCATGAGAGGCAATGTCTTCATTTAGAACGACTATCTGAGCCTTCCGCAGCCAGCAGGTGGGTTACGGGACATGCCCTAGCCTGCCGAGGCTGCGTGCGAAAGAGTGCGTGATGGCCCTAGTGTGACGCAACGCACTCATGGACTAATAATGAAGTCTAATCATGGTCCTTCTATCGACATCTCGATTTCAATAAAACAGAAGCAGATCGTCGCTGCATATGCGGCACGCTCTTTTCGCCAATATGTCAAAGCATCGACGAACCTATCGCGAAATAGACCTCGAATTCGCGGGGATATATTTTTGCGTGTTGCGTTCCTCGTCTCCAAAATGGAAGGAAATTGCCATGAACAGCCGTATCGACTATCGAAAGACTTCAGCTGCGGTTTCCAGAAATTTCAACGGGTTTCAGGAGCCCTTGCAAAAGATCAGCAAGTGGGCTGCGGTTCCTCGCATCCCAGCACACTGCGTAAGGTCAAAATTTGCATGTGCTGCACCTGCAGTTGCGATGTTCCTTGTTGGAAGCGGTGCCTTCGCCGAT
Organism: Rhizobium sp. CRRU65; assembly: GCF_048551595.1. Lineage (NCBI taxonomy): Bacteria > Pseudomonadati > Pseudomonadota > Alphaproteobacteria > Hyphomicrobiales > Rhizobiaceae > Rhizobium > Rhizobium sp. CRRU65. The sequence continues at coordinate 85,391 of NZ_JBLYZH010000007.1, forward strand.
ACCAGTGACGTCAAGGGGCCAAGGCCAGTGATCGTCGCGAAGTCGGGCGAACATTGCAAGGATGATCCAAACTGCTTTAACCGAGTTCACTATGCGGTTAAGCCAGTTGCGCGTGTGAAGCCTGGCCAGAAATTCATTCTCGAGACCCGTGATGGGCTGGATTCCGACCTTGATTTTTCGTCGACCGCGGAGGACGTCGCGGCCGTCGACCTGAACCGCTGCCACCCCCTGACGGGCCCCGTCTATATTGAAGGGGCCAAGAAGGGCGATTCTATTGCCGTGACAGTGGTGGACATCGAGCCTGACGAATTCGGGACGACCACGGTCGTTCCGGGATTCGGTTTCCTGAGAGATCTGTTCACCGATCCATACATTGTTCACTGGGATCTGAACCGCCTGGAAGCACGCTCCAAAGACATGCCCGGCATCTCGGTGCCAAACAACTCCTTCATGGGTACCATTGGTGTGCTTCCAGACAAGGAAGAACTTCAAAAATGGCTTAAGCGCGAGCAGGAGCTTGCCGATGCAGGCGGTGCAGTGCTGACGCCGCAGCCAGTTGAAGCGCTACCAGCAGATCTCTGTGGCGTCGATGGCACAGCAAAGTCCGAATGCCTACGCACCGTTCCGCCGCGTGAGAACGGAGGGAACGTTGACGCCAGGGAAACAATTGTCGGTACGACGATATTGTTGCCATGCTTCATCGACGGTTGTGGTCTGTTTGCCGGTGACGTCCACTTTGCCATGGGCGGCGGCGAGGTGGCCGGAACCGCCATCGAGACGGGTGGTAGGGTGACACTCGAGGCCCAGGTCAGACCAGGTGGTGCCAAGCTTCAGACTACAATGCATTTCGAAGGCGGTTCACAGCTCAAGCAGCTTGCGCCATCGAGTTTCTACGCGATCTCAGGTCTCCCGGTTAAGAGTGAAGGCGAACTGCCTGTTTTTGAGACCTACCTTGGTGGTGAGAAGATTGCTCCGCTCGCAAACCTCTCGGAGGATCTCACGCTAGCAGCGCGAAACGCCACGCTCAACATGATCGATTTTCTGGTCAAGACCAAGGGACTCACCCGCGAGCAGGCTTACGTTCTGACCAGTGTCGCTGTCGACCTCAACATAGCGCAGGTCGTCGACTACCCCAATGTGGGGGTTACGGCGATCTTGAATCGCGACGTGTTCAAGGAGCAATGATCATGCAACGCCGCACCCTATTGACCTTAGGCACAGGCTTAGCCGTTTCAGTGCTTACGGGGTTCCGCCCGGCGGCTACGACCACCGAGACACACCACAGGCCCGCCGGACTTTGGTTCGCCGATATGGAACCCGACGGCTTGACGCGGACCTACCGCCGGTACCGCCTTCTGCTCGTCGGTCAGAGAGACGATGCAGTCGCGAGTGACCTGTCGGAATCGGCAGTAGAGGTGCTGGAACGTTTTCTGCCTGCTTCGCGCGCAAGACTGATCCGCGCCGCTGACACACGGCGCGTCGGGGTCCTCATCGGCACACGCCAGCAGGATATCGCCATCATGACGAGGGAGAGCGCCGAGGCGCTCTTCGCCGCCGGACCGCCCTTCGCCGATATTCGCAATCTGCCATTAAGGCTCATCGTGTCGTTCGACAGCCACGTGCTGGTGAGCCGAACGGATTTTCCGGACAGTCATGCCTATGCCGTCGCGCAAACACTGACCGAGCACAAAAACCTACTGCCGAGACCTGCCGTCGCACCCGATGGGCTGATCCCCGTGCACCGAGGAGCTCACGCTTATTTTACGGGCGAAACCATCTGACAATCGTGACGACGTGAGCATCACACCTCGTGTGACCAGCAATCAGAATTGAGGTTGACAATGACAATCGTAAAGGCCGCCGCGGTCCAGATCAGTCCCTCGCTTTACAGCCGTGAAGAAACGGTCGACAAAGTCGTCACCAAGATCGCCGACCTTGGTGACAAGGGGGTCCAGTTCGCGACCTTTCCCGAAACGGTCGTCCCATATTACCCGTATTTCTCCTTCGTCCAGTCCGCCTATGACTTGCGGACAGGAAAAGAGCATCTGCGATTGCTGGATCAATCGGTCACCATCCCATCTGACACCACACGCACCATCGCTGAAGCCTGTAAGCGAGCGAGGGTGGTCGTTTCCATAGGGGTCAATGAACGCGACGGGGGCACGATCTACAATACCCAGTTGCTGTTTGATGCCGATGGTACTTTGTTGCAGCGACGCCGCAAGATTTCACCGACCTTCCATGAAAGGATGATCTGGGGATATGGAGACGGGTCTGGCCTTCGGGCTGTCGACAGCGCGGTGGGACGTATCGGCCAACTCGCATGCTGGGAGCATTACAATCCGCTTGCGCGCTTCGCGCTCATGGCTGATGGCGAGCAAATTCACTCGGCAATGTATCCCGGCTCGTTTGGGGGGGATCTGTTTTCCGAACAGATGGCTGTCAACATCCGGCAGCACGCGCTGGAATCCGGTTGTTTCGTGGTCAATGCAACAGCCTGGCTCGACCCGCAGCAACAGGCCCAGGTCATGGAAGACACCGGCTGTAGTATCGGTCCGATTTCCAGCGGCTGCTTTACCGCGATTGTCGCACCGGACGGCAGCTTGATCGGGGAACCATTGCGCTCAGGCGAAGGCGTCGTGATTGCTGATCTCGACTTCACCCTGATCGACAAACGCAAACAGCTGATGGATTCACGCGGACACTATAGCCGGCCCGAACTGCTCAGTCTGTTGATCGATCGTACGCCGACAATTCACGTGCATGAGCGCATCACGCCGTCCGTGCCGACGAATACTGCCGAGGTCACTGAAGGAGGTCCTGCGTTGGTCTGATTACCGCATCAGCTTCGCCCTCCGGAACTTGATCGTTGAACTCTCACCGTCGGCTTTTGAAAGGATACAACGATGACCGACAGCAACGGAATAAGCGTGGTTCGCACCCCGGTCTGGATCGAGCATATTCGCATCGTATCCAAAAGATCATTCGACCAGGTCAAGACGAAGATCGAAAAGCTGCCTCACTTTGACAATGGGATCCGGAAAATACTTCGGGATGGCGACTTCGTCAGGGTCAAGAAGGAGTTGGAAAGATTACAGGGCAGCGCCGGGCTGATCATATTTTCCGTGGCAACGCACGGGGACTGGCTGGCGATTCGTGGCGGAAGCCGCCACGCGCTTCAATACGTTATCGGCAATGTGCTGATTTCTAGCGAAATGACGAAGCACCAGCTGCCAGCAGGATTGTACGCGCCATTGAGGATCATGCTCTATGAAAATGAAGAAGGGACTGCGACCTTGGAATACGATCGACCGTCGGATCTATTTGGGCAGTTCAACGATGATAGAGTGACAAGCGTCGCGGAGCATCTCGATCAACAAATCTATGATTGCCTGGTTGCGGCAGCGGCCTGATATCCTCGAGCAATTCCCGGGAGGCAGACAAGCGCTCTTACATCCGCTGCCTTTAGGTGAAGTGCGAACCTAGCAGGCAGTCATGCATGCCCGGGAGCTGGGCGCTAATGGCGCTCATTGCGCCGATACGAGTTTGAGACCAATCACTCCCGATAAGATCGCCATGATGCAAACGAACCTCATGGGTGTTGGCGGGTCACCAAGAAACATCATCCCGAAAATTGCCGTTCCCGCCGCGCCGATGCCCGTCCAGACGGCGTAGCCGGTTCCGACTGGGAGTGTACGCAGGGAAAGTGAAAGGAGAAATACGCTCGACAATCCAGCCGCGATTGTAATCAGCGTCGGTATTAGCCGCGTGAAACCTTCGGACATCTTCATACACAAGGCAAATGCGATTTCGAGGATGCCGGCGATACTCAATAATGCCCATGCCATCGGTTAATCCATTCTTTGTTTGCCGGGCTTACCGCCCGCCATGGTGGTCGGTGCCTGGTTTGCGAGTTAGGAATTCCTCTTGTGTCTGGGAGCGATGGTTGCGGAGAAAACGCCTTGTTTAGAGGCACATCGGCATTCCAATACGTGGACGACGATCCGGTTGGGCTGGTTGAAAAGTGACCCTCGGGTCGACGTTCCGAAGTGGCTTCGAATGGGTCACGCCCAATCCCCACATCGCAAGGATTGGAACATGCCTATGCCGTTTAAGAGCAAGCTTGTTTGGATATGCTTCCGGAATGAGGCACGTCGATCGTCAGCTTGCGATCCAACTCTGGGCCTTGAAAGAGCTCAACGGGTCTTTCGAAACCCTTCAATTGGCGATGCCCGATGGGAAGGCGCTCACAACCAATGTGTGCTTCCACAAATGAACGCGACATCAGCAACTGGCGACTTTCCTCGCTGCAAACATGTTGTATCCGGTTCACCAGATTGACGTCTGGTCCGATCAACGTGAAATCAAGACGGCCGCCGGAGCCGATGTTTCCATAGTTGACGATGCCATAGTGCAGCGCGATGCCAACATCCATCTTGATACCGGTGGCTTCTGCCGTTCGGGTCGAGATTTCTATCGCGGCGTTATAAGCGGAGGCTGCCGCCCATTCGGCACTATACGCCGGGAAGAAAGCCAAAACGGCATCTCCCATGAACTTGGCGACTTCACCACCGTTGCCTGTAATCGAAGGTACGACCTTATCGTAGTAACAATTGACGAATTGCATGACCTCCTGGGGTGGCAGGCGGTTGGAAAGTTTGGTGAAACCCCGCAGGTCGCAAAGCAGCAACGCCGCGTCGATGGACTCAACCTCGCCTTGCCGTATGTGGCCAGCCCGAACACGTTGCGCCGTGTAGGGGCCGATGTACGTATCAAGCATGGTGTTCCCCACTTTTCGAAGCGTCAGCAGTTCACAGACGTTACGAAGCGCGGGCGAAACGCGCTGAATGATTTGGCGCTCAATGTCGGTAAAGCCGGTCGGTTTTCGCGTCGCAAAAGAGGCGGTGCTAACCGGGCCGTCAGAATTGCAGAGAGGTGAGACGATCAATTGCTCGAGGTTGCGATCCGCGAAGGTCCTCAGACACTGCCAGCTTGCTCCGACGCCGCTACGGCCAACCACGACTGTTCTTCTCGTCCGCATTGCGTGAGATATTGCGCTATCCATGAACGCCAGGCTAATGGTCCCGTGTTGGCGATCCTCGATATCGACGGGTTCTTCCTCCGTCCAGGCAATGCTCCTACCGAAATATTCTGGATGCAGCGTTATAAGGTAGAGTGCCAATCGATCGACTGGCACTCCAATTGATCGAAGTCGGCTGCCCAGTCCTGAAATGACCCCTGCCTCATCCAGTGCATGGCATTCGTCTCCGGCCAGCCAATCGATAATCGGCGAAGCCGAGGCGACCTCGGCGCCATGCACCAGCTTGTCCGTGCCCCGAGCAGCAACGGCATTATTCTCCACGGGTAGAAGCATGTTACGGTCCTTGTTGTGAAACTGACAGCCTACCGTGCTGCAACTGGCCACAAGCAGAAAGAGCCAAGAACCTTGTCTTCGGTTAGGGCATAAAGGGGCTCTTGCCGGGACTCTCGCCGACGATGCCTCGGCAACGCCTTGGCTCTGGCTCGACAGGTCGGTACCTGAGGAAGAAATCCTGCGGCCCCCTCCCGCGGGACGGGCGGCAGAGCGCTCCCTTGCAGCCAATGCTTCTAAAGCGCTTGCGCCAAACGCTTTCGCCAACAGCCTGCGCTCAGGCGCGCAATGGCAACCCAACTGACGGGACAAAGAGCCGCTTTTTTGAAAGACTGCGGATGGGTTGATTCGCGGTTTGATGGGAGTGCGCATGGAGCGGCTTGCAGACAGGGTTATCCTCGTCTGGGGTTTCAAACGGTCGCTGCTGGCCATCGCCGCCGGGGCGTTCGCGGTGCTGGCGCTGCCGCCCATCGGCTTTTTCGCGGCGATGTTCGTTTCCTTCACGCTGCTCGTCTGGCTGATCGACGGGGCGGCGGCTTCGCCTGAAAGCGGCCTGATCGGCAGGCTGTGGCCGACGTTTGCCACCGGCTGGCTGTTCGGTTTCGGCTATTTCGTCGCCGGCCTTTGGTGGGTTGGCCATGCGCTGCTGGTCGATCAGGAAGAATTCGCCTGGGCGCTGCCGCTGGCAATCCTCGGGCTGCCGGCCTGTCTTGCGATCTTCTACGGGCTGGCGGCCGCCCTTGCCCGCATCTTCTGGTCTGATGGCATGGGGCGGATCGCCGCGCTTGCGGCAGGCTTCGGGCTGATGGAATGGCTTCGAAGCGTGATCCTCACCGGCTTTCCCTGGAACGCCATCGGCTACGGCATGATGCCGGTTCCGCTGATGATGCAGTCGGCGCATCTGATCGGGGCGATGGGCGTGACGGCCCTTGCCGTCTTCGTCTTTTCCGCGCCTGCCCTTGCCGGGACGCGGCAAGGGGCGCGGCCGGGCATCGCGCTCGCCGTCCTGCTCTTTGCCGCCCATCTGGGTTATGGCGCTTACGCTCTCCATCTCGCGCCGCGGCCGGACATATTGCCTGAGGACAAGCGGCCGGTGGTGCGGCTGGTGCAGCCGGCGATCGACCAGACAGAGAAAATGGATAACGACGTCGACCGCGCCACGATCTTCGAGACGCATCTGAAGCTGTCGGCCGAAGCGCCGAAGAATGGCGGGCGCAAACCCGACATCATCGTCTGGCCGGAAACCTCGATCCCCTTCATCCTGACCGACAACCAGGATGCGCTGACGCGGATTGCCGATACGCTCGACGACAATCAGATCCTGATTGCCGGCGCCGTACGCGCCGAGGAGATGGGACCGGGTACGCCGCCGCGCTACTATAATTCCATCTACGTGATCGACGGCCGCGGACAGATCATCGCCGCCTCCGACAAGGTGCATCTGGTGCCCTTCGGCGAGTATCTGCCCTTCGAGGACGTGCTCACCGAATTCGGCATCCAGAACGTCGTCGAGATTCCGGGCGGCTTTTCGGCCGCGGCAAGCCGGCACCTGCTGGCGCTGCCCGGCGGGCTCAATCTCTATCCGCTGATCTGCTACGAGATCATTTTTCCCGGCGAAATGACCGGTGACATTAAAGACGCCAACGCAATCCTCAATATCACCAATGATGCCTGGTTCGGCTTGACGCCCGGCCCCTACCAGCATTTCCAGCAGGCGCGCGTGCGGGCTGTCGAAACCGGCCTGCCGTTGATTCGCGACGCCAATAACGGCATTTCAGCGCTGGTGAATGCCCATGGGGAAATTATTGCGGGCCTCGATCTTGGAGAAACCGGCTTCGTCGATGCAACGCTCGATAGCATCGGTGCGGGACTTGGAACGACAATCCCCCGGCAAACATACTTCTGGTTGACCGAGGCACTGCTGATTTTGATTGCGCTAATTTCTCGCAGAGGTTTTATTTCCGGGTTGAATTGACCAAAAACCCCTAAAATTGCATAGTGATGACAATCGGCGTTCTTAACGTATGTTCGAAGGTGGGTTCCTCACCGCTTGCAACGTGGCGTTTGGGATGGATCAGGGGCATGCCGGTTAGAAACAGTTGAAATTCTTAGCTAGGGCACGACCATGATTGAAAACAAGAAGAAGCCGAATCCGATCGACATCCATGTTGGCAGCCGTATTCGTCTCCGCCGTACGATGCTGGGCATGAGCCAGGAAAAGCTTGGCGAAAGCCTTGGCATCACCTTCCAGCAGATCCAGAAATACGAAAAGGGCACCAACCGCGTCGGCGCAAGCCGTCTGCAGAACATCTCGAACATCCTCAATGTTCCGGTGTCGTTTTTCTTCGAGGACGCGCCCGGCGAACATTCCAATGCCGGCGGCGGCATGGAAACCTCCAGCTCGAACTACGTCGTCGATTTCCTGTCTTCCTCGGAGGGCCTGCAGCTCAACCGCGCCTTCGTCAAGATTTCCGATCCCAAGGTTCGCCGCAAGGTCGTGGAGCTGGTGAAAGCCTTGGCCGCTGAAGCCGACGCCGACTGAACCAAGACCGGCGCAGAATTCGAAAGGCGGTCGAAAGGCCGCCTTTTTTGCGTTTTTGGGGCAAAATTTGTCACTTTGCCGCAGATATAAAGATATATTTATGTCCTTCTGCGCTTGTCATCAGGCCTCGAACTGAGTACCTACTAGCTGGCTTTTGTTCTTTGAGGGGAATCCCGAAATGCGCGCGAATTATCTCTTTACCAGCGAATCTGTTGCCGAAGGTCATCCGGACAAGGTCTGTGACCGTATCTCCGACGAGATCGTCGATCTGGTCTACCGCGAAGCGGCCAAGACCGGCGTCAACCCATGGGGCGTGCGCATTGCCTGCGAGACGCTGGCGACGACCAACCGCGTCGTCATCGCCGGTGAGGTCCGCCTGCCGCCGAGCCTGATGAAGAAGGACAAGGATGGCAAGGACGTCATCAATCCTTCGAAGTTCAAGGCCGCCGCCCGCCGCGCCATCAAGGATATCGGCTACGAGCAGGACGGCTTCCACTGGAAGAAGGCGAAGATCGACGTGCTCCTGCACTCGCAGTCGGCCGACATCGCGCAGGGCGTCGATAGCGCCGCCGACCAGCAGGGCGACGAGGGCGCCGGCGACCAGGGCATCATGTTCGGTTACGCCTGCCGCGAAACGCCGGACCTGATGCCAGCCCCGATCTATTATTCCCACAAGATCCTGCAGCTGCTCGCAGTTGCCCGCAAGAAGGGCGACGGCGAAGTCGCCAAGCTCGGCCCCGACGCCAAGAGCCAGGTGACCGTGCGTTACGTCGACGGCAAGCCGTCGGAAGCAACCTCGATCGTGCTTTCGACCCAGCATCTCGACGAGAGCTGGGATTCGAAGAAGGTTCGCGCCGTTGTTGAGCCCTATATCCGCGAAGCGCTCGGCGGACTGAAGATCGCCGACGATTGCAAGTGGTATATCAACCCGACCGGCAAGTTCGTCATCGGCGGACCGGACGGCGATGCGGGCCTCACCGGCCGCAAGATCATCGTCGACACCTACGGCGGTGCCGCTCCGCATGGCGGCGGCGCATTCTCCGGCAAGGACACGACGAAGGTCGACCGTTCGGCCGCCTATGCCGCCCGCTACCTTGCCAAGAACGTCGTCGCCGCCGGCCTTGCCGACCGTTGCACGATCCAGATCTCCTACGCGATCGGCGTTGCTCAGCCGCTATCGATCTATGTCGACCTGCACGGCACCGGCAAGGTCACCGAGGATCAGATCGAAGCGGCTATCCGCAAGAACATGGACCTTTCGCCGACCGGTATCCGCCGCCATCTCGACCTCAACAAGCCGATCTATGCCAAGACCTCCGCCTATGGCCATTTCGGCCGCAAGGCCGGCCGCGACGGCTCGTTCTCCTGGGAGCGCACCGACCTCGTGAAGGCGCTCAAGGAAAGCGTGAAGGCCTGAGATAAAGCATGACGGATATGGAACGCCGCGGCCGGGCGACCGAAGCCTTCTTCGGTCGTCGCAAGGGCAAGGCCCTGCGCGAACAGCAGGCCGAGACGCTGAACAGTCTCCTGCCGGCATTCCTGATCGATCTCTCGGCGGCTCCCCCGGAGCCGCTGACTTCCCTTTTCCCGGCCCTCTTCCCGGTCTCGGTCGAAAGATTGCGGCTGGAAATCGGTTTCGGCGGCGGCGAGCACCTGATCCACCGCGCGCTGAACACGCCTTCGACCGGCTTCATCGGTGTCGAACCCTTCGTCAATTCCATGCAGAAGCTGCTGTCGCGCATCGGCGAGACCGGTGCCTCCAATATCCGCGTTTATAATGACGACGCGACGCAGCTGCTCGATTGGCTGCCGGACGGCTCACTCGATCAGGTCGATCTGCTCTATCCTGATCCCTGGCCGAAGCGGAAGCACTGGAAGCGACGTTTCGTCTCGAAAACCAATCTCGACCGCTTTCATCGCGTGCTGAAGCCCGGCGGCCTGTTCTGCTTCGCCTCCGACATCGATACCTATGTGAACTGGACGCTAATCAAATGCCGCGACCATGGCGGTTTCGACTGGATGGCCGACAATGCAGCCGATTGGCTGACCCCTTATGAGGGCTGGCCGAGCACACGTTACGAGGCCAAGGCGCGGCGCGAGGGGCGGTCCTCGGCCTATCTGACCTTCAGGAAGATCTGAGGCAGCCGGCAAGTCGGCGAACGCGCCATGATGTTCCTCGGCGCGCGGGACGCTGCCTGACGGATTTCCGTGCCGAAGGATGGGCCAAATCGCGTCGCGATCCTTCAGATTCGCTTGCCACGCTTTAGCTCCTTGGTTTCTCGCATGTCCGTTGCCGCAAAACCGCTGCACACTTTTGCGCGACATGCTCTACCCAATTTTAGCGGTGGTTAGCGCCGATGGGACTACGGTCAGATAGCTGGTTGGAACGCGATCGCTGGCCACCCCTGGGCCTTCCATCTCTGCTGGGTCATAGAACAGACCGTTTTCCGCGTCGTAAAGCATGAAGTGATCCCGCTGAACGTGGACGATGGCGACCCCCTGGATATCGCTCCATCGACTGGTTTTGATCGGGGCTTCGATAGGCACTCCGATCTCCGCCAACACGCCGCAAAGATCGTTCCAGGTTGTATAATGCGCCGATTTATCGCCCCAATCGATCATGGCTGCCACCTCGTCGTAGCTCATGCCGGTGAGCATCTGCAGGACTAACACCCCGCATCCATCGTCTCTCGGGCGCTGTGTATGAAATAGAAATCGGTGCGATTGGTTCAATGCAAGCTCCTTTCGTCGCCGACCATGAACAAGCCAACGCGGAATACAGGCACTCGTCTGTAGCATGAAAAGGCACCAGTTTCGAACAGATGGCCGCTAGTGGCGGCGTAAACGAGCCATCACCCCACGGGCAGCTTCTGATGAAGAGGCGCATTCAGATTTCTGGTCGATTCGATCCGAAGTGATCCGGCTTTAAAGCCGACGACGACAACAAACCGAACTGAAGGCGCTGCGTCCTGCCTTGCGGCGCGTAGAGTTCCGCCGTTGGACCGGTTGCCATTAACGCTCACGCGACTATTTTCTGTGCTGGCCACCCTCCTCTCAATGGAAGAGACAATGACCGGGAGCAAGTCATGTGCCGAAATATAAAACCCCTGTTCAATTTCGATCCGCCCGCGACGGATGAGGAGATCCACGATGCCGCGCTGCAGTTCGTGCGCAAAGTGAGCGGAGCGACCAAACCGTCGAAGCGCAATGAGCTCGCATTCGAGCACGCGGTCAGTTCGATCGCAGCATGCGCCCGCGAGCTGCTCGATTCGCTGGAAACGTCTCAACCTCCTCGTGATCGCGAGGAGGTAGCGGCAAAGGCGCGCGCGAGAACGGCGGTCCGCTTCGCGTAAGAGATCCTGTCACGCACAGGAGACCTCAATCAAGCGTCAACTGGCCTATCTGAAAGAAGGCGACGCGCACATGTCGCGACATCTGTCCCGACCGCAGCGAAATTCGAATAGAACGACCGCGCACCGCAAGCAGTGAAACGCGACAGACGGTCTTTGACGGTCAGTGCAGGCTGACCGTCTTCAATTCGTCCTCGGCCGCCTTGAAGAAGGTGCTCGAACGGTTGTCCGTCAAAAGGATCGGCGTACCGTCGGCGCCGAAGAGTGCCCAGAGATCGACGGTCGGATCGATATCCGGCGCCTCGGGAAAGCACTTGGCGACCTCATCGGTGCGCATTTTTCTGATATAGGCGACCTCGCCGTTGCCGATGTGGGCAAGCTCGGATTTGGTCAAGTGAGACGTGGCTTCTTTCATCAACATTCCTGTTCCTCCGGGAGAAGGGACCAACGGTTCGACAAACCGTTGTGCTACTGTGAGACCGAAATGTTAATTTTCTTGACCATGCGCGCGGGTTCCGGACGAATTAGATCGACGGAGAGCAGACCGTTCTTCAGGGCCGCACCCAGCACCTGCATGCCGTCGGCAAGAACGAAAGTACGCTGGAACTGACGGGCGGCGATACCGCGATAAAGATAATCCCGCTCGCCCTGTTCGACCTGGCGGCCGCGGATCAGAAGCTGGTTCTCCTCAATGGAGACATCGAGCTCCTCCTCGCTGAAACCGGCCACGGCAAGGGTGATGCGCAGGCGTTCCGGCGCGCCGCTGTCGGCGCCGATGCGTTCGATATTATAAGGCGGATATCCGTCGCTCGCCTTGGAAATGCGCTCCAGCGTCTTTTCCATGGCATCGAAGCCCAGAAGCAGCGGGCTGGCGAAAGGGGTAATACGGCTCATCTCTTTTCAAGTCCTTGATGCAAGCGACCATCCCGGACCTTAACGGCAGCATCCGGATGCCGCTAATATGGGGAGAGGAGCCCGGCGCTGCAAGGCATGGGGCGCGACGTGTCGGCGCCACCTTCTCAATTTTAAGCTGACGTCAGGCTCTTTCCTTGACAAAGCGCCTGCTGCCTCGCATCAAAACATGCCCGCGCGGATTGTGCTGATTTGTGACGGGACGTGAAGAAATCGGTGCATGCCCGATATCACGCAGTGCGAGGATGGAACGATCGGAATGGCAAGCGCAAGAAAGATCATCATCGACACGGATCCCGGCCAGGACGACGCGGCCGCCATCATGCTGGCCTTCGGCAGTCCCGATGAGCTGGAGGTGCTGGGGATCACGACGGTCGCCGGCAACGTGCCGCTTTCGCTCACCAGCCGCAATGCGCGCATCGTCTGCGAGCTTTGCGGCCGGACGGAGACGAAGGTTTTCGCCGGCGCCGACGCACCGATCGCCCGCAAGCTGGTGACGGCCGAACATGTGCACGGCAAGACCGGCCTCGACGGTCCGGAGCTGAACGAGCCGACGATGGCGCTGCAGCCTGGCCATGCCGTCGACTTCATCATCGATACGTTGCGCCATGAGCCTGAAGGCACGGTGACGCTGTGCACGCTCGGGCCGCTCACCAATATCGGCATGGCCTTCCAGAAGGCGCCCGACATCGTCCCCCGCATCCGCGAACTGGTGATGATGGGCGGCGGCTTCTTCGAGGGCGGCAACATCACGCCGGCGGCCGAATTCAACATCTATGTCGACCCCGAAGCCGCCGATATCGTCTTCCGCTCAGGCGTTCCGATCGTGATGATGCCGCTTGATGTGACGCATCAATTGCTGACCCGCAAGGACCGGGTGAAACGCATGGCCGAGATCGGCACGGCGCCGGCAAAGGCCATGGTCGAGATGCTGGAATTCTTCGAACGCTTCGACATCGAGAAATACGGTTCCGACGGCGGGCCGCTGCACGACCCGACCGTCGTCGCCTACCTGCTGAAGCCGGAGCTTTTCCAGGGCCGGGACTGCAATGTCGAGATCGAGGTCCAGTCCGAACTCACCGTCGGCATGACGGTCGTCGACTGGTGGCATGTGACCGAGCGCAAGCGCAACGCCAAGGTTATGCGCCATGTCGATGCGGATGGCTTTTTCGATCTGCTGATCGAACGCTTCGCCCGCATCTGACTCTTTCGTTCCCCTTCTCCGCCAGAGCGCCGCGCGTCCCATGGGACGCGCTAGGGAAGTGTTCTCAGGCGTCTTTCTCGTCGAAGACGGAGTTGGTTTCGGCTTCCGCCGGCTTCGGGCCGCCCTTGGCGACACCGACCATGGCCGGGCGCAGCACGCGCTCGCCGATGGAGAAGCCTGCCTGCACGACCTGGACGACCGTGTTGTTCGGCACGTCCGGGTTCGGCACCTCGAACATCGCCTGATGGAAATTCGGATCGAACTTCTGGCCAACCGGCTCCAGCTTGCGAACGCCGTGGCGCTCGAGAGCCGACAGCATGGCGCGCTCGGTCATCTCGACACCCTCGATCAGCGTGCTCAGGCCGGCATCGGCCGCAGCCCTGGTCTCCGGAGGGATGGCATCGAGCGCGCGGCGCAGATTGTCCGAGACGGCGAGCATGTCGCGTGCAAAGCCCGCGACGGAATAGGACTTGGCATCCTTCACCTCGCGCTCGGTGCGCCGGCGCAGATTGTCCATCTCGGCAGCAAGGCGCAGATAGCGGTCGCGCAGTTCGCCGTTTTCGGCTTTCAGAAGCTCAAGCGCGTCCGGCTGGGCGGCCTCTTCCTGCGCAGTTTCGTTCTCGACGTAGGCGGTAGCGTCGGCTGCGGCATCCGCCGCAGTTGCGTCAGGTCCGTTTTTCGTCGTGTCATCGGTCATGACGGTCTCCGGTTGGTGTCTTCAGATGCGCCCGATATCGAGGTTTGACCGAAAAAAATCAAGTCTGCGTGACAAAGAAGCGAAAATTCCGCGTGCTTGGCAGTTGCGGCGTCAAAGCTGGTTGCGCGAAAGGCGGGAGACGAGCTGGGCTGTATAGTCCACCATCGGCACGATGCGGGAATAATTGAGCCGCGTCGGGCCGATGACGCCGACAGCGCCGACGATGCGATCGTCATCGTCACGATAGGGCGCGACGATGAGCGACGAGCCGGACAGCGAGAAGAGCTTGTTTTCCGATCCGATGAAGATGCGGACGCCCGAACCGCTTTCGGCGAGATTGAGGATCTCGATCAGGCTGTCCTTCTTCTCGAGATCGTCGAACAGCAGGCGCAGCCGGTCGAGGTCCTCGGCGCCGGCGAGGCCTTCGAGCAGGTTGGCGCGGCCGCGGATGATCAGCTGCGTCGGTTTTCCCTCGTCCGGGCTGCCGGCCCAGACGGCAATGCCGCGCTCGACCAGATCGCGCGACAGGGCATCGAGCTCGTGACGGACGTCGTCCTTCAGCCGGCTTAATTGTTTGCGAAGCTCCGGCAGGGTCTGGCCGGACATATGGGCATTGAGGAAATTCGCCGCCTCGGTCAGCTGTGAGGAGGTGACGCCCGCCGGCAGCTCGATGATGCGGTTTTCCACCTGATCGTGATCGCCGACGAGCACGGCCAGCGCCTTTGTCGGTTCGAGCCGGATGAACTCGACATGTTTCAGCACCGGATCGCTTTTCGAGGTGATGACCAGGCCGGCGCCGCGCGAAATGCCCGACAACATGCGGCTTGCCTCGTTCATCATCGATTCGACGGGATTGCCGCCGCTTTCGGCCCGCACCTGGCGGTCGATGCTGGCGCGTTCCTCGGCCGAGAGGTCGCCGACCTGCATGAAGGCATCGACGAAGAAGCGCAGGCCGATCTGGGTCGGCAACCGGCCGGCGCTGACATGCGGCGAATAGATCAGGCCGAGCTCTTCGAGATCGCTCATGACGTTGCGCACCGAGGCCGGCGACAGCGACATCGGCAGGATACGGGACAGGTTACGTGAACCGAGCGGCTCGCCGCTTTCCAGATAACCTTCGACGATGCGACGAAAAATTTCCCTGGAGCGCTCGTCCAGCGCAGCTACAGCATCCGAAACCGACGTCGACCTGATGCCCATGAAGCTTTCGAACCCGTGCTGATGATACTTCCCGAAAAGTAAGTCAAACTAACACCCGTGGCAAAAGGGAATTTGCAAATGAGCGCCGCCAATCGTAGAAGCGGTCAAATAAACTCCAGGAGATAAGAATGCGGCCTTCAGGCAGAAAAATCGACCAGATGCGCAAGGTCTCGTTCGAGCGCAATTTTTCCAAGCATGCGGAAGGCTCCTGCCTGGTGAAGTTCGGCGACACGCATGTGCTCTGCACGGCGAGTCTCGAAGAAAAGACGCCGCCATGGCTGCGCAATACCGGCAAGGGCTGGGTCACGGCCGAATACGGCATGCTGCCGCGGGCAACCGGCGAACGCATGAAGCGCGAGGCTGCCGCCGGCAAGCAGGGCGGCCGCACCCAGGAAATCCAGCGGCTGATCGGCCGGTCGCTGCGCGCCGTCGTCGACCTGCAGGCGCTCGGCGAACGGCAGATCACGCTGGATTGCGACGTCATCCAGGCCGATGGCGGCACGCGGACCGCCTCGATCACCGGCGGCTGGATCGCGCTTTACGACTGCCTGAAATGGATGGAAAGCCGCAACATGATCAAGGTCGACCGGGTCCTGAAGGATCATGTCGCCGCCATCTCCTGCGGCATCTTCGCCAGCCAGCCGGTGATCGATCTCGATTACATCGAAGACTCCTCGGCCGAGACCGATGCGAACTTCGTCATGACGGGCACCGGCGGGATCGTCGAGATCCAGGGCACGGCCGAAGGCACGCCGTTCAGCGAGGGCGAATTCACCTCGCTGATGCAGCTTGCCAGAAACGGCATCGGCGAACTCGTGGCACTGCAGAAGCAAGCCGTCGAAGGATGAACCCCATGCTGGAAGGCATGTTGGAAACGGCGCTCTATGCGCGGGATCTCGACCAGGCCGAGACGTTCTACGAAGACGTTCTCGGACTTGAAAAGATCGCCCGCGCCGCCAACCGGCATGTCTTCTTCCGCTGTGGGCCTGGCGTTCTCCTGATCTTCAATCCCGAGGAAACGGTAAAACCGCCAGCGCCTAAAGCACTGCAGGTACCGCCGCACGGCACGACCGGCCAGGGCCACGCCTGTTTCCGGGTGTCCGGCCGCAATATCGATGCCATGGCCGAGCGGCTGACGGCGGCGGGTGTGGCGATCGAATCCGAAGTGCGCTGGCCGAAGGGCGGCCGCTCGATCTATTTCCGCGATCCGGCCGGTAACAGTCTGGAATGCGCGGAGGCTAAAATCTGGGGCATCGAACAGGACATCTGAATGCGCAAGCTTGAAACGAAGACCATCGTCGTTGCCAGCCACAATGCCGGCAAGATCCGCGAGATCCAGGAATTGATCGGGCCGCTCGGCTTCACCGCCAAATCGGCCGCCGAGCTGAATTTCGTCGAGCCGGATGAGACCGGCACGAGCTTCGAGGAGAATGCGACGATCAAGGCAGTCGCCTCGGCCAATGCCTCAGGCATGCCGGCGCTGTCGGACGATTCCGGGCTGGTGGTCGATGCACTCGGCGGCGATCCCGGTGTCTACACCGCCAATTGGGCGGAGAAGGCCGACGGCACGCGCGATTTCGACATGGCGATGGCCAAGGTGGAAAAGGCGCTGCAGGATGCGGGCGCGACAAAGCCGGAACAGCGCACGGCGCGTTTCATCAGCGTGCTCTGCCTTGCCTGGCCGGACGGGCATACAGAGCTGTTTCGCGGCGAGGTGGAAGGCAGCGTCGTCTGGCCGCCGCGCGGCACCCAGGGCTTCGGTTACGATCCGGTCTTCCAGCCCGAGGGCTACGACATCACCTTCGGCGAAATGAGCGGCGAGGAAAAACACGGCTGGAACGTCGGCAAGCCGCAAGCGCTGTCGCACCGTGCCCGCGCCTTCAAACTCTTTGTTGAAACCTGCCTGGAGGCATAAGGTCTGTTCGTGGACAATTTCGACACGCCAAGCACCTCGCGCGACGCGGCTCTGCTGCCCGATACCGGCGAGCCGGGCTTCGGCGTCTATGTGCACTGGCCCTTCTGCGCGGCGAAGTGTCCCTATTGCGACTTCAACAGCCATGTGCGCCACCAGCCGGTGGACCAGGAGCGCTTTACATCAGCCTTCCTGACGGAGATGGCGACGGTCCGGGCGATGAGCGGGCCGAAGACGGTGACGAGCATCTTCCTCGGCGGGGGCACACCGTCGCTGATGAAGCCGGAATCGGTTTCCGCCATTCTCAACGGCATTGCGCGGCACTGGCATGTGCCAGATGGCATCGAGATCACCATGGAGGCCAACCCTTCGAGCGTCGAGGCCGAACGGTTCCGCGGCTACCGGGCGGCCGGCGTCAATCGCGTCTCGCTCGGCGTGCAGGCGCTGAACGACCGGGATCTGAAATTCCTCGGCCGGCTGCATGATGTCGCCGACGCGCTGAAGGCGATAAGGCTGGCGCGCGACATCTTCCCGCGCATGTCCTTCGACTTGATCTATGCCCGGCCCGACCAGACCGTCGAGGAATGGGAAAAGGAATTGAAGGAGGCGATCTCCTATGCGGTCGACCATCTTTCGCTTTATCAGCTGACCATCGAGGAAGGCACGCCCTTCTACGGCCTGCACAAGGCCGGCAAGCTGATCGTGCCGGACGGCGAGCAATCGGCAGTGCTCTACGAGGCGACGCAGGAGATCACCGCGCGCGAGGGCATGCCGGCCTATGAGGTTTCCAATCATGCCCGGCCGGGAGCTGAAAGCCGGCATAACCTGACCTACTGGCGCTACGGCGATTATGCCGGCATCGGTCCCGGCGCCCATGGCCGGCTGACGCGTGGCCCGGAGAAGCTCGCGACGGCGACCCAGCGCAAGCCGGAAGCCTGGCTCGACATGGTCGAGCGTGACGGCCACGGCATTCTCGACGAGGAGCGGCTCGGCTTCGAGGAACAGTCCGACGAGCTGCTGCTGATGGGGCTGCGGCTCAGGGAAGGCGTCGATCTTGCCCGCTGGCAGCAACTTTCGGGCCGCGATCTCGACCCGAAACGCGAGGAATTCCTGCTCGAACACAAATTCATCGAGCGGATCGGCAATTCACGGCTGCGCTGCACGCCATCCGGCATGCTGATCCTCGATTCCGTCGTCGCCGATCTCGCTTGCTGACACCCATACGACGGATTGGTTTTCGGTGCGGCGGCATTGATATTGCCGCCGCACCGGAGGCTGTTTCTTAGCCGTGGCTGGTCGCACCCGCCTTGAAGAGGCTGCCGGTCGGCGTCTTCAAAAACATCTCCAGCGGAATATGCTCCTGGTGCAGGAAGCCGGTCGTCGGCAGCAGGCCGTCGCGGACCATCTCGATGACGGCGACGACGGAGGCTGACGTCGTCCAGGCGATCGCCGTGCGGCGCGCGCCGGCAATCTCGATCGGGTAATAGGCGCGCACGAATTCCTTGCGGCGCAGGCTGCCATTCTCGGTGCCTTCGGCGGCGACATGGACATAGACAACATCGTCTTCAACCGGCGGCTTGGCATTGGTCAGGATCTCGCCGGCGAGCTTGCGCTTGTCGCGCATCAACAGCTCGTGGAAGAAGAAATTCATCAGCTCCATATGGCCGGGATAACGCATGGTCTTGTAATCGAGATTGTCGATCTTGCCGAGCATGGTGTCACACATGGTGCCAAGGCCGCCGGACGTCGTGAAGGCTTCGAGCTTGACGCCGCCGACATAGACGGTCTCGTGCCATTCCATCGGCGAGACAAGCTTGCGCACACCGCCCTCGATGACCTCGCAGTCGTTCAGATATTCGTTGACGACGCCCTCGGGCGACCAGTTGAAGGCGTAGCCGAGCAGTCCGGTCGGATGCTGCGGCAGGGCGCCGACGCGCATGCGGATCGACCGGCAGCGATCGAAGCCGTCGGCCAGGCTTGCACCGACGATGCCGACGAAACCCGGCGCCAGGCCGCATTGCGGCGCCATCAGGCCGCGGGCTGTCTTCGACAGCTCGATGATGAAATTGGTGGTCGGAACGTCTTCGGTCAGATCGAAATAATGAATGCCGGCAAGATGGGCGGCGCGCGCCAGCTCGATATTCAAATGATAGGGCAGGCAGGACAGCACCGCCTCGACATTCGAGAGCAGTTCGCCGATCACTTGAGGATCGGAGATATCGCCGATGCGGCACTTGAAGGGGACGTCGCTCAGCGGCAATTGCGCATCGACGCCGATGACCTCGAAGCCGCCTTCATGCAACAGCGTCGCCGCCAGCCGTCCGACCTTGCCCAGGCCGAGAACGGCGATCTTTTCGAAACTCATTCATTCCTCCCACGCGCCGTTTTGGCGCTTCAGTCTTTGACATGCACGTGATGCGCGGGAGGTATAGAATAAAAAACTTATAAAGCAAAACGGCCGGAATCGCTTCCGGCCGTGGATTTTTCGGAAAAACCTATCGACTATTCGTTGATCAGGCGCTTCAGAAGCTCGACTTCGTGCGAAAGCTTGGTGTCTCCCGAAATCAGTTCCTCGATCTTGCGCACGGCGTGCAGCACGGTCGTGTGATCACGCCCGCCGAAACGGCGGCCGATCTCCGGGAAGGAGCGCGGCGTCAGCGTCTTCGACAGATACATGGCGATCTGGCGCGGCTTGACGATGACGCGGGTGCGGCGGTTCGACACCAGTTCCTGGCGCGAGACATTGTAGTGTCTTGCAACGATGCGCTGGATATCCTCGATGCGCACACGGCGGGGTTCGCCGGAGCCGACGAGATGGGCGAGCAGTTCGTCGACGCGTTCGATCGACAGGTTCGGCTCGAAGGAGCGGCGGAAGACCAGCTGGTTGAAAGCGCCTTCAAGTTCGCGGCCGCTGGCCGTGACGTTGCGAGCGACATGCTGGAGCAACTCGGCCGGAATTTCGAGCGACGGATCTTCGAGCCGGGCGACAGCAAGGCGACGCTTGAGGATTTCGAGACGCATCTCGTAATCCGGCGCGTCGAATTCGATCGCGACGCCGCCCTGGAGGCGCGAGCGAACGCGGGGGTCGAGCGACTCCAGCTCCCAGGGCGCACGGTCGGCGGCTACGACGACCTGCTTGGCGCTGTCGAGAAGCATGTTGAGGAGATGGCAGAATTCATGCTGGATCATCTTGCCCTGCAGGAACTGCATGTCGTCGATGATCAAGAGATCGATGTTGCGCAGCGAATCCTTCAGCGTCAGCGCATCATTGTCGCGGATCGCGGTGGCGAAACGCCACATGAAATATTCGGCCGTCAGATAGACGACGCGCAGAGCCCTGGGGTTCTGCACTGCCGCATTGGCGACAGCCTGCAGCAGGTGGGTCTTGCCGAGGCCGACGGTCGAATGGATGAAGAGCGGGTTGAAGCGCACGGCGCCCTGACCGGCTTCCGCGATCGTCTTTGCAGCCGCAAGTGCTACCCGGTTCGAGCTGCCTTCGACGAAGGTGTCGAAGGTAAAGCGGCTATCGAGCGGCGAACCGAAGAGCGGCGAGCCGAAGCTTGCGGGCCTTGCGGCGGCAACGGCCGAAACCGCCTGCTGGACGGCCTGACCGGCCGGCTGAGCGCTTGCCGGGCGGCGCATCTGCGTAGGGGCGGCTGGTTCCGGCGCGACCGCCTCATCGAGCGCCTTCGTGCCGTGGCGCGTCGCCGTACGCACCAGGACTTCGATTTTCAGAATTTCCGGATCTTCGGCCTGGAACAGACCGGTGATGAGATCGAGATAACGATTGTTGATCCACGACTTCAGGAAGGTCGTGGGGACCGAAAGGCGAACGACGCTCTTCGATACCGAATGCAGCTTCAGCCGGGCGAACCAGCTGGCGTAGACATCCTGACCGACCTGAGCCTTCAAGCGCGCGGTGACGCGCTCAAACAATACGTTCTGCTTCATATCCGCCTTTACTTCCGCCGCTTCCAGGCGAATGGAGCCGAACGCCTGCGGTGCCGCATCCCCATTGTCGAGCCCGCTCGTCGTCATCGTATTCATCTGCATAATGCCGCCTTTCAATTCCACCGGCCGGCATCCGCTAAAACGGCCGCCCGATCATTCCCCGCTTTGGCGGGCTGACGGATCCTCATGAGCCGCTCGCCTGCCGGTTCACTCAAACACTGCCCCTCACGGGACCGGCACAGAACTCCGTTGCAGGTGCCGCGCTCATGCGGCAACCTTCACCGGCTTTCCGTGCCAGGCTGGCGGTCGATCCTCGTTTTCGGCCGACCAGCCCGAACGCAATATTACTTTACCTTCTCCAGTGGCCTCGCCTTAAACGTGTGGCCACAGAAGGCACAAAACATCCCCGCTCCGTAACAGCCACGTTACGGCTCAAATCCGTCGAGTGCTTGAAAAGACGGAAGCGCAGGGCTCCGTAACAAAAGGTACAAACTCATCGCCCTGCCGACGTGGCAGTTAAAACCGAGCCTCTGCAGGTGATGTCCGCGCCCTCTGTTGGAAGCCATTTAGGCAGGATCAAACGGCAATATCAACGATGAATTTTACGCAAAATTAACAAGCGGCCATTGACTCGGCCTGCCCTTTTCGGGCGTCACACCAGCGTCAAAAAAGAATCGCAGTTGAATCAAAGAGATTCCCCCGTTCGGGCTATTTTGACACGCATTGAAAGAAAAAAAATAAAATCCTCTTGACTCCCCTGTGGTCCCGGAAGCGTGGGGCAGAGTCGCGCGGCGTGAAAGCATCCTTGCGCAAGCCATTGTTTTCAAACAATTTTTCCTGTCATGGCGCTGACACGAAACAGTCGCGGGATTAACCATGCAGGGGCTGATCGGCGGAATCGAAAAAGCCCGGTAAAATTACCGGGCTAATCATAAAGAAGAAGTCGTTAATGGAAGATTACGCGGTCGTGGTGACCGAAAGAGCCTTCACACGAGCGGCCAGACGCGAGACCTTGCGCGATGCCGTGTTGGCATGCAGCACGCCCTTGCTGGCGGCGCGGGCAAGCTCGGGCTGAGCAGCCAGGAAAGCTTCCTTCGCCTTGGCGGCGTCACCGGATGCGATGGCCTCTTCGACCTGGCGAACGAAAGTACGAACGCGCGAGCGACGAGCCTTATTGACGTCGGTACGGCGGGCGATCTTGCGGGTCGCTTTTTTCGCCGAAGTTGTATTGGCCATGGATGCCTCTCTCAAGAATTCGAACAAACTCCGCCATTACCGCGGGCCCTGCGGCCACAAAATCCAGCAATGCGGGAGCAATCGCGGAAAACCAAACCGGCTTTCCGAACCGTGGGCGGGCATATAACTCTAAAGCCGGCCCACGTCAACGCGGATTTTCAAGCTTTACCACCGGCAGGCGCCGAAAAGCATTCAACGGTGCGTAAAAGCCGGTTTGCGCTTCTCGACGAAGGCCGCCATGCCTTCTTTCTGGTCTTCCGTGGCAAAGAGACTGTGAAACAGGCGGCGTTCGAAACGCAAGCCCTCCTCCAGCGTCGTCTCGAATCCGCGGTTGACCGCCTCCTTGGCCATCAAGACCGAGGGACGAGAAAGCGAAGCGATCTTTTCGGCCGCGGCAAAAGCCTCGTCGAGCAAACGTTCGGGCGCGACCACACGCGAAACGAGTCCCGATCGCTCCGCCTCGGCCGCATCCATCATGCGGCCGGTCAGGATGAGATCCATCGCCTTCGCCTTGCCGACAGCGCGCGTCAGCCGCTGCGAGCCGCCCATCCCGGGAATGACGCCCAGGGTGATTTCCGGTTGGCCGAACTTCGCCGTCTCCGAGGCGATGATGAAATCGCACATCATGGCGAGCTCGCAGCCGCCGCCGAGGGCAAAGCCGCTGACCGCAGCGATCACCGGCTTGCGCGCCTTGGCGACCTCATCCCAGCCGCTGATGAAATCACTCTTATAGATATCGGCGAACTCAAGCGGCTGCATCTCCTTGATATCGGCGCCGGCGGCAAAGGCGCGCTCGGAACCGGTCAGCACGATCGCCCCGACCGTCTCGTCGGCGTGGAAGGCGGCGTAGGCCTCTTTGAGTTCCTTCAGGACGGTGGAATTCAGCGCGTTCAGCGCCTGCGGGCGGTTCAGCGTGACGAGGCCAACATTGCCTCGGGTTTCGACGATCAGGGTCTCAAAGGCCATGCTGTTCTCCCGGTTTCTCACTCTTACTTCTGGCAGGCTTACTTCTGACAGGTGGCGCAATAGAAGGTGGAGCGACCCGCCTGGACGATGCGGGCGACCGTACCGCCGCAGCCGGGCGTGCGGCAAGCCTGACTTTCGCGATCATAGGCGGAGAAGGAATGCTGGAAATAGCCGAGCGATCCGTCGGTCTGGATATGGTCGCGCAGCGACGATCCGCCGGCGGCGATCGCATCGGCGATGACGTCGCGGATCGAGGCAACGAGCAGGTCGAGCTGCGCCTTCGGCCGGCCCCCTGGCGTCACCAGCGTGCCGGCGGCGCGGATCGGCGAAAGATGCGCGCGCCAAAGCGCCTCGCAGACATATATGTTGCCCAGACCGGCAATGTTCTTCTGGTCAAGCAGCGCGCTCTTCAGCGGCTGCGCCTTGTCGCGGAAGCGTTCAGCCAGATAGGCGGCGCCAAGCTCGTTTCCTGTCGGCTCCGGGCCGAGATCGCGGAAGAAGGGATGAGCGGCGAGATCGGCACGTCCCACCATATCCATGAAGCCGAAACGGCGAGGATCGTTATAGACGACACGACGCGGGCCGCGGGCCGCTTGCAGATGGAAGACGACGTGATCGTGCTTCTCGTCCTTCGAGCGGGCATGGTGGAATTCGCCCGGCATGCCGGAGACTGCACCCTCCTCGATGCGAAACGAACCGGACATGCCGAGATGCGAAATCAGCGTGTTGCCGTCGTCGAGATCGACCAGCAGATATTTGGCGCGGCGACCAAGGCCAACGATGGTGCGGCCGGAAACCCTGTCTGCGAAAGCGTCGGGAAAGGGGAAGCGCAGATCGCCGCGGCGCAGCTCCAGCCTGGTGACGCGGGTGCCCTCCATCGCCGGCGTCAAGCCGCGTTTCACCGTTTCGACTTCTGGCAATTCCGGCATCTTAACCCATCTATCTCTAACGTGTTTCAACCGACGACGATGTGCGCTATAGCGCCAGTGTGCCGCGGAAAACGCGGCCCATAGATAACGTCGCGCGCGGTCTTTCGCTATGGCCGTCACGCCCGAATCTTCAGGAACGGAGCAGTCTGATGTCAGAAAGCCGCACTTCCGCCGACGGCGGCATGGAGACCGCCTACGGCTTCCGCGAGGTGCCTGACGGCGAGAAGCAGAGCCTGGTCAACCAGGTGTTCCACAAGGTCGCCAAGCGCTACGACATCATGAACGACGTCATGTCGATGGGCATGCACCGCGCCTGGAAGGATGCGATGATCTCGGCGCTGAACCCGCGCAAGGAGCCGGGCTACAAGGTGCTCGACGTGGCCGGCGGCACCGGCGATATCGCCTTCCGCATCGTCGAGGCTTCGGGCAGACAGGCGCATGCCACCGTGCTCGACATCAACGGCTCGATGCTCGGCGTCGGCGCCGAGCGGGCGGAAAAGAAGAAGCTTTCCGGCAATCTCACCTTCGTCGAGGCGAATGCCGAGGAACTGCCTTTCGAGACAGGCAGCTTCGACGCCTATACGATCGCCTTCGGCATCCGCAACGTGCCGAGGATCGATGCGGCGCTGTCTGAGGCCTATCGCGTCTTGAAGCGCGGCGGGCGGCTGCTGGTGCTGGAATTTTCCGAAGTCGATATGCCGCTTCTCGACAAGATCTACGACGCCTGGTCGTTCAATGCCATTCCACAATTCGGCAAGGCGATAACCGGCGATGCCGAACCCTATCAATATCTGGTGGAATCGATCCGCAAGTTCCCGAACCAGGAGAATTTCGCGGCAATGATCCGCCAGGCCGGCTTTTCGCGCGTCACCTTTACCAATTATACCGGCGGCATCGCCGCACTCCATTCCGGCTGGAAGCTCTGACGCATGACGCCGAAAAATGTAGAGCGGTTTTCGAATAGCGTCGCGCGAGAATCAAACAGAACATGAGTACTTTCGGCGCATATTTCCGCCTTTGGCGTGTCGGCTGGGTGCTCGTGCGTGAGGGCGTCGTATCAGCTCTTCCGTCCGAAGGGCTGCCGCCTCCGGTCGCACTCGCCAAATCCTTCGTCACGATTTTCGAGCGAAGCAAGGCGCGGCATCAGAAGCGCAGCGACCGATTGGCGCAGGCTGTCGAGCGGCTCGGTCCCTCCTATGTGAAGATCGGGCAGTTCCTGGCGACGCGGCCGGATGTGGTCGGCGTCGAATTCGCCAACGACCTGTCGCAGCTTCAGGACCGGATGGCCTTCTTTCCCTCGGCGGCGGCCAAGGCCAATATCGAAGGCTCACTCGGACGGCCGATTCGCGAACTCTATGCGAGCTTCGGCGATCCGATCGCCGCCGCCTCGATCGCGCAGGTGCATCCGGCCGAAGTTGAGAGCGCCGGAGGCCGGAAGAAAGTCGCCGTCAAGATCGTGCGGCCCGGCGTGCGCCAGCGTTTTGCCCATGACATCGAGGCGATGTATCTCGTTGCCCATATGCAGGAGCGTTTCCTGGCGTCCAGTCGGCGGCTGCGGCCGGTCGAGGTGACGAAGACGCTGGAGCAGACGACGAAGGTGGAGATGGATCTTCGCCTGGAGGCGGCCGCCCTTTCCGAGATCGCCGAGAATACCGAACGGGATCCCGGCTTCCGCGTGCCGAAGGTCGACTGGGAGCGCACCGGGCGCGACGTCATCACCATGGAGTGGATCGACGGCACGAGGATGTCTGACGTCGATGGCCTGCGCGCGGCAGGCCATGATCTCAACCTGCTTGCCGATACGCTGATCCAGTCGTTCCTGCGCCACACGCTGCGCGACGGCTTCTTCCATGCCGACATGCATCCCGGCAATCTCTTCGTCGATGCTGATGGCATGATCGTCGCCGTCGACATGGGCATCGTCGGGCGGCTGGGCAAGAAGGAGCGGCGGTTCCTCGCCGAAATCCTCTATGGCTTCATCACCCGCGACTATATCCGCGTCGCCGAGGTGCATTTCGAGGCGGGCTATGTGCCCGGCCACCACAATGTCGAAAGCTTCGCCCAGGCGATCCGGGCAATCGGTGAGCCGATCCATGGCCAGCCGGCCGAGACGATCTCGATGGGCAAGCTGCTGACGCTGCTGTTCGAGGTGACCGAGCTCTTCGACATGGAGACGCGGCCGGAACTGGTGATGCTGCAGAAGACCATGGTCGTGGTCGAGGGCGTATCGCGCATGCTCAATCCGCGCTTCAACATGTGGAAGGCCTCAGAGCCTGTCGTCGGCGACTGGATCCGCACCAATCTCGGACCGAAGCGGATCGCCACCGATCTCAAGGACGGGCTGAAGGCGGCGGTCAAGCTCGCCGAAGCCGTGCCGGAAATCGCGGCGAAGACCGAAAAATTCCACCATCAGCTGCTGCATATGAGCGAGCACGGCTTACGTTTCGATGCTGAGACGGCGGAGGCGATCGGCAAGGCCGAAGCGCGGCACAATCGCTCGGCCAAGATTGCGCTGTGGATCATCGCATTGACGCTTGTCTATATTGCCTGGATGCTGAGCTGATCCGCCTGCCAAAAACATGCTGTGTTCGGCATTTGGGATATCCCATGTGACGGAGGGCTCGCTTAGTCTCGTCTTCAAAGCATGATGCCGAAAAGTGTGAGCGACATCATGCTCTGACTCTTTAATTTAGAACGGGATTCAGATTTTGGGCCGATCGGCCTAAAATCATCCCATTCTAGGGAGATATGGCACATGAAGCACGAACGCCCTGGCATCGAACTTTCCGGACGACCGCTCGGTTTTGCCGAGATGGTGACGATCGGGGCGGGGAAGGCTGCGGTTTCGGCTTCGGCGACAGGCATGGCCCGCATCGCGATCGCCCGCGAGGTCGTCGAGGATGCCATTGCCTCCGGCATGCCCGTCTACGGCTCGACGACAGGCGTCGGCGCCATGAAGGATGTGGAGTGGTCGGCCGACGAACTCGACACCTTCAATCTCGGCCTGGTGCGCGCCCATCATTTCGGCACCGGCACCCCCTTTTCCTGCAATATCGTGCGCAATGCCATGGCGATCCGTATCAACACGGCGCTGACCGGCCAGGTCGGCTGCACGCCGGAGCTGATCCAAGCCTATATCAGGATGCTCGAGGCCGATCTCATCCCGGTCGTGCGCCGTACCGGCTCGATCGGCTGTGCGGATATCGGCCTGATGGGACAGATCGGCGCTGTGCTGACCGGCGTCGGCGAAGCGATCTATCGCGGCAACCGGATGCAGGCGGCCGAGGCTTTCCAGGCGGCCGGGCTGGAACCGATGCGGATGGCGCCGCGCGACAGCCTCGCCTCGCTCAGCGTCAATGCGGTGAGCTTTGCCTCGGCGGCGGAAACGACGCGCAACGCCGCGGCCTCGATCCGCGTCCTGCTGGCAACGGCGATGATGGCGGCCGGCGCGCTTGGCGCCTCCCGCGATCCCTGGAAGGCGGTCCGGCATGTCGGAACGGCGCGCGAGGCGCTGATCGGCGCCTGGCTCTGCAACGCCTCCGACGAATGGGACTGGCCCGTCGCAACGCATGTGCAGGATCCGCTCAGCCTGCGCATGATCGCCCAGGTGTTCGGCGCGGTGATCGAAAACCTCTTATCGACCGGCCACAAGATCCTTGCCGCCACCGGGCGCTCGGACGACAATCCCGTCGTGGTCGAAGGCCGGGTGATGACGTCGGGCGGCTCGCTTCCGCTCGATGTGACGATCCTGCTCGAATCGGCCGCACTCTGCATGGCGCATGCGGCGCGTAACGCCTTCAACCGCTGCGTCATTCTCGGCAATGGCCAGCGGCGCGACCTGCCGGTCAATCTGGTGCCGCCGGGGCGGATTGCCACCGGTTTCGGGCCGATCATCAAGCTTGCCGGCGAGATCTTCTCGCGCGTGCTGTCGATGTCCAATCCTGTGTCGGCCCAGTCGCTGGTCGTCGCAGCCGGGCTGGAGGACGAGGCGGCCTTCCTGCCGCTCGTCATCGAACGCTTCGACCGGCAGATGCGGGCGCTGAAGCGTCTCGCAGCCCTCGAGGCGCTGCTGTCTGCCCAGGCGATCGATATTCTCGGCGATGAACCGAAGGGTGTCGCCGCCATGCTCTACGAGGTCGTGCGCAAACATGCGGATTTCTATACGGTCGACCGGCCGCTTTCGGCTGAAGTGGAAGCGATCGAGGAGGAGCTTGGTTCGGACGAATTCGTGACCAAGCTGACCGAGCAGGTTCCGATCGCCTCCTTCGACGATTTCTTCGCCCTCGGCTCGCTGCAGCGCATCGAGGAACGGCTAGCACATCACGAGCCGGCAGCGGTCTGATTTCCAGTTACGGAGGAAGCAGCATGGACTTCGATCTCGTTCTGCAGGGCACAGTGGTGCTGCCGGACCGCATTGTCGAAGAGGGCTATGTCGCCGTGCGCGACGGCAAAATCGCCGAGGTCGGCCTCGGCGTGCCGCCTGCGGGCCGCGAACGGCATCTGCTCGGAAAAGCGCTGATCCTGCCCGGCGCGATCGACGCGCAGGTGCATTCGCTTTCCCAGAAAGACCAGGAGGACTTCCTCTGGTCGACACGCTCGGCGGTGGCCGGCGGCGTGACAACGATTGTCGACATGCCCTATGACGAGGGCAATCTCGTCTGCTCGGCGGCGGCGGTGAAGCGGAAGATCGATCATGCCGGTCCGCAGGCGCGCGTCGACTTTGCGCTCTACGGCACCGTCGATCCGGAAGAAGGCCCGGCGCGCATCCGTGAGATGGTCGAGGCAGGCGTCGCGGCCTTCAAATTCTCGACCTTCGGCACCGATCCCAAGCGCTTTCCGCGCATTCCGCCGGCCCTGCTCGACGCCTGCTTTGCGGCAATCGCGCCGACGGGGCTGACGGCGGGCGTGCACAATGAAGACGACGAGGCGGTGCGCACGTACATGGAACAGGTGAAGGCGAGCGGCATCACCGACTGGCGGGCGCACGGCCTGTCGCGGCCGCCGATCACCGAGCTGCTGGCGATGCACACGATCTTCGAGACGGGTGCTGTGACCCACTGCCCGGCGCATGTGGTGCACTGCTCGCTCGGGCGCGGCTACGATATCGCGCGTGCCTATCGCCGCGACGGTTTTGCGGCGACGGTCGAATGCTGCATCCACTACCTGACGCTCGACGAGGAAAACGATGTGAAGCGGCTCGGCGGCAAGGCGAAGATCAATCCGCCGGTGCGGCCGCGCGCCGAGGTGGAGAGGCTATGGCGGAAGGTGGCGGAGGGTGATGTCTGGCTGGTTTCGACCGATCACGTCAGCTGGTCGGAAAACCGCAAGACCAATCCCGACATGCTCGCCAACGCCTCCGGTGTTCCCGGCCTCGAGGTGATGGTGCCGCTTTTCGTGAAAGGTGCCACCGAACGCGGCATTCCGCTGACATGGGCAGCCAGGCTGATGGCGGAGAACCCGGCGAAGCATTTCCGGCTCGACCATATCAAAGGTGCGCTGACAGCGGGCAAGGATGCCGATATCGTCGTGCTCGAGCCGCGCGAAAGCGTCTATGATGCGTCGGCGAGCGGCAACAACATCGTCGGCTGGAGCCCCTATAACGGCATCCGCCTGCCCTGGACCGTTTCCACCACCTATCTGCGCGGCGAAAAGATCGCCGAAGGCGCCAAGGTGCTGGCCGAGCCCGGTACCGGGCGCTTCGTACGGCCGCTGCCGCGCCAGCTCATTGCGGGAGCTGAAGCATGAGCCGCAATCTACCCGTCAATGCCGGCCGGATCGCTGAAGATATCGAGGCGCTGGCCGGGATTACCGAGCCGGGGCACCCTTGGACGCGGCGGGCCTTCTCGCCGCTCTTCCTCGATGGCCGGGCCTATATCGAAGCGCGGATGAAGGCGGCGGGGCTGGAAACGCGAATCGATGCCGCCGGCAATCTGGTCGGACGGCGGACAGGCCGGAAACCGTGGCTCGGCACGATCATGGTCGGCTCGCATTCCGACACGGTGCCGGATGGCGGCCGCTTTGACGGCATTGCCGGGGTCATCTCGGCGCTGGAGGTGGCGCGCGCGCTTGTTGACCAGAATATCGAGCTCGATCACGATCTGGAAATCGTCGATTTCCTCGCCGAAGAGGTCAGCATCTTCGGCGTGTCCTGCATCGGCAGCCGCGGCATGACCGGCCAGTTGCCGGAGGCCTGGCTTTCGCGCGTCAGCGACGGGCGCGACCTGACCGAGGGCATCGCGCAGGTCGGCGGCAGACCCGATGTGCTGATGCAGCAGAACAGGCCCGATATAGCAGGCTTTCTGGAGCTTCATATCGAACAAGGCCCGGTGCTCGAAGCCGAAAAAGAGGATGTCGGCATCGTCACCGCGATCTCAGGCATCACCCGGATCGAGATCACCGTCGAAGGGCGGGCCGACCATGCCGGCACGACGCCGATGGACCGGCGGGCGGATGCGTTGGTGGCGGCATCACAGCTGGTGCTCGACATCCGCAACGCCGCCGCAGAACTTGCCAAAACGCCGGGGCATTTCGCAGCGACGGTCGGCGAATTCCGGATCGAGCCGAATGCCGCCAATGTCGTGCCGTCGAAGGTGGTGCTGTTGATCGATGGCCGTGCCGAAATCCGCGCCGACATGGAGGCATTCTGCCGCTGGCTCGACGGTCATGTCGAGAAGCTGGCGGCGGCCTATGGCGTGACGATCAAGACCCCGAACCGGGTTTCCGACAATCAGCCGACGCCTGGTGATGCCGGGCTGCTGTCGACCTTGGAGGCTGCCTGCGAGCGGGTCGGCGCAAAACATCGGCGCATGGCCTCCGGCGCAGGACACGACACGGCCTGGATCGCCAAGGTGGCGCCGGCGGCAATGATCTTCGTGCCTTGCCGCGAAGGCCGCAGCCATTCGGCCGATGAATGGGCTGAGAATGACGATATCGCGCTCGGCACCGCCGTGCTGTTCGAGGCGGTGCGCGAGATGGACAAAAGCTTGAATCAGGAGAAGGCGAATGGGACGCATACTCGTTGAGAAGGACGTGGAAGCTGCCGTCAAGGGCGGCTCCGTCTATGCCGCCGGCGGCGGCGGCTGGGCTGATCACGGGCGGATGCTTGGGCTTGCCGCCGTCAATGTCGGCAAGCCGGAGCTGGTCTCGATCGACGAGCTGAAGGACGAGGACTGGATTGCGACTGCGGCCGCGATCGGCGCGCCGGCCTCCACCACGCCCTGGGAAATGCAAGGCATCGACTATGTGAAGGCGGTGCAATTGCTGCAGGAGGCGCTCGGCGAAAAACTTTCCGGGCTGATCATCGGCCAGAACGGCAAATCCTCGACGCTGAACGGCTGGCTGCCGTCGGCAATCCTCGGCACCAAGGTGGTCGACGCGGTCGGCGATATCCGCGCACATCCGACGGGCGATATGGGCTCGATCGGCATGGCCGGCTCGCCCGAGCCGATGATCCAGACCGCCGTCGGCGGCAATCGCGCCGAAAACCGTTATATCGAACTGGTGGTGAAGGGGGCGACGGCAAAGATCTCGCCGGTACTGCGCGCCGCCGCCGACCAATCCGGCGGTTTCATCGCCAGTTGCCGCAATCCGCTCCGCGCCTCCTATGTCCGCAGCCATGCAGCACTCGGCGGCATCTCGATGGCGCTTGCGCTCGGCGAGGCAATCATCGCGGCGGAGAAGCGCAGCGGATCTGATGTCATCGACGCGATCTGCAAGACGACCGGCGGGCATATCCTTGCCGAGGGCGTCATTGCCCGCAAGGACGTCGTCTATACCAAGGAAGCCTTCGACATCGGCACGATCACCGTCGGCGCAGGCGACAAGTCGGTGACGCTGCATGTGATGAACGAATATATGGCGGTGGACGATGCGGATGGCGGGCGGCTAGCGACCTTCCCCGCGGTGATCACCACGCTTTCACCAGAGGGCGAGCCGCTGAGTGTCGGCCAGCTCAAGGAGGGCATGCATGTGTTCATCCTGCATGTGCCGATGGATATCATTCCGCTGTCGGCAAGCGTGCTCGATCCGACCGTCTATCCCGTCGTCGAAAAGGCGATGGGGATCGAGATCGCACGCTATGCACTGGCGACGAAGGCCTGAGCCATGGCGCGCGATCCCGGTCTCGAAGAACTGATGCGTGAGGAACTCGGCGATCGGTCCGGCCTTGCCGAAAAATCGATGTTCGGCGGCTGGGCCTTCATGCTGAACGGCAATCTTCTCTGCTGCGCGCGGAATGACGGCATGCTGATCCGTCTCGGCAAGGGCAATGACGGCTGGGCGCTTGGATTACCAGGCGTGATCCAGATGCTGTCGGGCGAGCGTGTCATGCATGGCTGGGTGCGAGGCGGTGCCGAGGTTTACGGCGACGATGCCCTGAGACGGCGTTTGCTTGATGCGGCGCTCGCCTATGTGGGATCGCTGCCGAGCAAATAGCAAACGATGCCATTCCCTTCTCCCCAGCGGGGAGAAGGGAAAGCAGAGAGCAAAACGAGGAACCCACGATGCCGAAGGCCAATCCACGTCATCCGAAATTTCCGATTCCCGGCGGGCCGGAACTGCGCGCCAAGGGCTGGCGGCAGGAGGCGCTGCTGCGGCTGCTCGAAAACGTGCTCTCCGTCGGCGAGGATCCCGACAATCTGATCGTCTATGCCGCTCTCGGCAAGGCAGCCCGCAACTGGGCGGCGCACAGAGGCATCGTCAAGGCGCTGACCGAGATGGAAGAGGACCATACGCTGCTCATCCAGTCCGGCAAGCCGATCGGGCTCGTTCGAACGCATGCCAAGGCACCGCTGGTCATCATGGCGAACTGCAATATCGTCGGGCAATGGGCAAAGGCCGAAGTGTTCTACGAGTTGCAGCGCAAGGGACTGATCTGCTGGGGCGGGCTGACCGCCGGCGCCTGGCAATATATCGGCAGCCAGGGCGTCATCCAGGGTACCTACGAAATCTTCATGCGCATCGCCGAGCGGCGCTTCGGCGGCGATCTCCTCGGCCGGTTCGTGCTGACGGCCGGCCTCGGCGGCATGGGTGGGGCGCAGCCACTCGCCGGCCGCATGGCAGGCGCTGCGATCCTCTGCATCGACATCGATCCGGAGCGGGCCCGCAAGCGCCAGCAGATAGGTTATCTCCAGGAAATCGCGCCCGATCTCGATACTGCCCTTCAGATGATCGATGCGGCGGTGAAGGACAAGCGGGCGCTTTCCGTCGGCCTCGTCGGCAATGCGGCGGAGGTCTATCCCGAGATCGCCCGCCGCGGCATCGTGCCCGATATCGTCACCGACCAGACCTCGGCGCATGACCTCGTCTACGGTTACGTGCCGAAGGGCATGAGCCTCGATCAGGTCAAGGGCCTGCGCGACGATGGGCAGGGCCAGCTTATGGCGGCAAGCCGCGCCTCAATCGTCGAGCATGTGACGGCGATGCTGGAGTTCCAGAAAAAGGGCTCGGAAGTCTTCGACAACGGCAATCTGATCCGCACGCAGGCCAAAGAGGGCGGCGTCGCCAATGCCTTCGACATTCCGATCTTCACCGAGGCCTATCTCAGGCCGTTGTTTGCCCGGGCGATCGGCCCATTCCGCTGGATGGCTCTGTCAGGCGAGGAGAGCGATATCGCCCGCATCGACGACCTGCTGCTCGAAATGTTCCCCGACAACAAAATCATCACCAACTGGATCCGGCTGGCGCGCGAGCATGTGCCCTTCGAGGGGCTTCCGGCACGGATCGCCTGGCTCGGCCATGGCGAACGCACGGCACTCGCTCGGCGCGTCAATGCGCTTGTGGCAGACGGCACGCTTAAAGGGCCGGTTGCCTTCTCCCGTGACCATCTCGACGCCGGCGCCATGGCGCATCCGAATATCATGACCGAGGGGATGAAGGACGGCTCCGATGCGATTGCCGACTGGCCGCTGATTGACGCGATGATGCTCTGCTCGTCAATGGCCGATCTGGTCGTCGTCCATTCCGGCGGCGGCGGCTATGCCGGCTACATGACGAGCTGCGGCGTCACCGTGGTCGCCGACGGCACGGACGACGCTGACGAACGGCTCGACCATGCGCTGACCAACGATACGGCGCTTGGCGTCATGCGCTACGCCGATGCCGGTTACGAGGAGGCGCTGGACGAGGTGGCGAAGAAGGACGTGCCCTATATCCGGCTTGGTTGATGTGCGGGAGGCGGACGTCAGGCAATTAGATTGGAGACTTCGAGAAGGTTGCCGTCGGGATCCCTGAAATAGACCGAGCGCAGACGTCCGGTCGCACCGGTGCGTTCGACCGGGCCCTCTTCGATCACAACGCCCGCGGCCTGTAGATCAGCAATGACATCGGCAAGCGGTGTCTCGGCGATGAAGCAGAGGTCGCCGGAGCCGGGTGTGGGACGTTTCGCCTTGGGATCGAATTCGCGGCCGGCCTGGTGCAGGTTGATCTTCTGGCGGCCGAACTTCAGCGCCTTGCGGCCTTCCGCAAAGGTTTCGACCGACATGCCGAGGTTGCGGGAATAGAAATCGCAGGTGATGGCGATATCGGTGACGTTCAGCACGAGATGATCGAGACGGTCTATGCGGATCATGCTTTTCTCCTCGCGAATTGCTGGGCAAAACAGGCGGAGACAAAGGCCAGCGCCAGCATGGCAAGCGTGAAGATAACGACGGCGACCCAGCCTTCCACCGCGAAGAACCAGCCGCCCGCCGAACCCATGAGGCTGGAGCCGACATAATAGGCGAGCATATAGAGCGACGAGGCGTGGCCCTTGGTGCCATGCGCCAGCTTGCCGACAAGGCCGCTGGCGATCGAATGGCTCATGAAGAAGCCGGTCGTGAGCACAGTTATGCCGAGGATGATGACCGGGAGCGAGGCAAAGAGCGTCAACGCGCTGCCGGCGGCGGTGAGTGCCAGACCGAAGAGAAGCACGGAAAAATGCCCGATCCTGTCTCCGAGCAGACCGCCGATCGAAGAGGCGCCGATGCCGAAGAGATAGACAGTGAAGATCAGCCCGAGTTCGGTCTGGTTGAGGCCGTAGGGCGGCGCCAAAAGGCGGAAACCGGCATAATTGTAGATCGTCACGAAGGAGCCCATCGCCAGGAAGGCGATGGCGAAGATGAAGGGCAGCGCCGGATTGGTGAGATGGCCGAGCCAGGCTTTTGCATGAAAACGCGGATCGAAGCCCGGCCTGCGGACGAAATTGCGTGATGGCGGCAAGAGGGCGATGAAGCCGATCGCGGCGGCAAGGCCAATGGCGCCGATGAGAAAAAGCGCCGGACGCCAGGTGAGATATTCGGCGAAGATGCCGGTCAGCACGCGGCCGGACATGCCGCCGAAGGCCGTGCCGCCGACATAAAGGCCCATGGTGGCGCCAAGGCCGCGCGGATCGATTTCCTCGGCGAGATAGGCCATGGCGACAGCAGGCACGCCGCCGAGAACGAGGCCTTGGAGAGCGCGGATGACGAGCAGCAGATGCCAGTTCGGGGCAAAGGCGGAGGCAATGGTCAGCGATGCCGCGCCGACCAGCGATATCGACATCAGACTGCGGCGGCCAAGGCCTTCCGAGACGGCGGCGGCGCAGACGATCGCGACTGCGAGGAAACCGGTGGAGAGCGAGAGCGACAGCGAGCTTTCGGCCGGGCTGACGGAGAATTGCTGCGAGAAGATCGGCAGCAGCGGCTGCACGCAATAGAGCAGCGAGAAGGTGGAGAAGCCGGAAAGGAAGAGCGCCAGGCTGGCGCGGCGATATGCGCCGGTGCCTCGGGTCAGGTAGTGTTTTTGTCCGGGGATCGCGGTTATCTCGGCGGTCTTCATTGCATGCGCTGACGTCGGCATATCTCATCCTTCCAGCCTCCGATCTAGTCAACGCCACTCCATTTGTCCAGTATATGAAACTGGCGATTCCGATAGGTTTTGGAGATGGCGATGGAGTTGCGACACCTGAGATATTTCCTGGCAGTGGCGGAGGAAGGCAATTTCACCCGTGCCGCCGGCAAGCTCGGCATCGGGCAGCCGCCGCTCAGCCAGCAGATCCGCGATCTGGAAAGAGAGGTGGGCGCGGCGCTGTTTCACCGCGTGCCGCATGGGGCCGAATTGACGTCAGCGGGCGCGGCCTTCCTCGGCGAGGCAAAGGCGTCGCTGGCGGCCGCGGAAAAAGCAAAACTTGCGGCGCAAAGCGCCAATCGCGGCGAGACCGGCCGGCTATCGCTCGGTTTCACCGCTTCCTCCGCCTTCAATCCCGTGGTCAGCACGACGATCCGCCGGTTTCGTGCGCGCTGGCCGGAGGTGCAACTGTCGCTGACGGAAATGAATACGCTGGCGCTGATGCAGAAGCTGGAACGCGGAGAGCTCGACGCCACCTTCATGCGCCCCAGCCTCGACGATCCCACGGGCATCCGGCTGCGGCGGCTGCCGGATGAGCCGATGGTGATTGCCCTGCCCGCCAACCATCCCCTGGCCCGGCGCAGCAAGCTACCGCTTGCGGCGCTGGCGGAAGAACCCTTCATCCTCTTTCCGCGGCTCGTGGGCTTGAGCCTCTACGACGATGTCGTGCTCGCCTGCCGCAGGGCGGGGTTCGAGCTGGCCGTGGCACAGGAGGCGCCGCAGATTTCCTCCGTTGTCAATCTGGTGGCAGCCGATCTCGGCGTCTCGATCGTGCCCGCCTCGATTTCGCAGATCAAGCTCGAAGGCGTGGCCTACCGGCCGATCGAGGGGCCGCCAGCCGTGGCGCGCCTGGCGCTGGCAATCCTGAAAACACATCGCTCGCCGGTTACCGAGAACCTGATCAGCCTGCTGAGTACATGAGTTAACCCGCCGGATCCCAATAGGGCGGATCGCCGAAGCTCTTCTTCAGATGATCGGCGATGGCGCGAAGCTTGGCGGAGGGATTTCGGCCTTCGGGATGGGCCATGTAGATGAATTCGGCCTCCGGCTTGTGGCCGACATCGATTTCGGCAAGCCGGCCCTCACGGATGGCCGGGCCGGCGATGAAGGCCGGCAGCAGCGCGATGCCGAGCCCGGCAATCGCGGCGTCGCGGAGCATGTCGCCATTGTTGATGCCGAGCGCCAGTTTCGCGCGGACGACGATCGCCCCGTCGGGCGTCTGGAAGCGCCAGTCGGCAACGCCGCGATTGGTGTAGAAGATGCCGCGATAGCTGTCGAGATCAGCCAGCGACGACGGAATTCCCTGGCGGGCGAGATAATCCGGCGAGGCGCAGAGAAGGCGGCGGCTGCGTGTGAGTTTCCAGGCGACCAGCCGGCTATCGGCGATCGGGCCGTTGCGGATGATGGCATCATAACCGTCCGAGGCGGCGTCGACGCGACGGTCATCGATATCGAGAGTCAGTTCAATCTCGGGATGTTCGGCGAGAAAGGGATAAAGCGCCGGGCCGAGATGCATGCGGCCGAAGGTGACGGGGGCGGCGATGCGGATCGGGCCTGACAGCGTTCCGCGCCGCTCGGCCATATCTGCCGCGGCTTCCTCGATCTCGCGCACGATGCGCGCGGCGCGCCCGAGGAAGACCGCGCCATCCTCCGTCAAGGTGAGCTTGCGCGTCGTTCGGTGCAGCAGCAC
The DNA here is from genome assembly GCF_048551595.1 of Rhizobium sp. CRRU65. Taxonomy (NCBI): domain Bacteria; kingdom Pseudomonadati; phylum Pseudomonadota; class Alphaproteobacteria; order Hyphomicrobiales; family Rhizobiaceae; genus Rhizobium; species Rhizobium sp. CRRU65. The sequence continues at coordinate 123,213 of NZ_JBLYZH010000007.1, forward strand.
GCCGCCGAGCGACTTCTCCAGTTCCGCCAGCCTTTCGCTGACGACAGATTTGGACAGCCGCAGACGCCGGGCCGCCTCGCTGACCGAGCCCGCCTCAACCACGGCGACGAAAGCCGCAATACCTTCGATCCTGATCATCGTTCGGCTTTTCCGAATTCGAGTTCCTCGATCTGGAGACTAATCCGAACGAAGGGAAAATGCCATCTTGCACTCATCGAAAGGGACGGCAGGGGCCGCCTCGCCTTAAATCTAGGAGATGGAACCATGAACCGCTTGAACAACAAGGTCGCAATCGTCACCGGCGCAAGCTCCGGAATCGGCCGCGCCACGGCAAAGCTCTTCGCCGCCGAAGGCGCCAAGGTCGTCGTCGGCGCCCGCCGCCAGGGCGAACTCGACAGCCTCATCGCCGAGATCAAGGCAGAGGGCGGCGACGCCATCGCCATTGCCGGCGACGTGCGCTCGGAAGACTATCACAAGGCGCTGGTCGCGGCCGCCGTGACGAATTACGGCAAGCTCGACATCGCCTTCAACAATGCCGGCACGCTCGGCGAAGCCGGTCCGAGCACCGCCGTTTCGGAAGCAGGCTTCAGCGAGGCGCTGGCGATCAATCTGACGGCCTCCTTCCTCGCCGCCAAGCACCAGATCGGGGCAATGGTGGAAAATGGCGGCGGTTCGGTGATCTTCACCTCGACCTTCGTCGGCTACAGCTTCGCCTTTCCAGGCGTTGCCGCCTATGCCGCCAGCAAATCCGGGCTGATCGGCCTGACGCAGGCGCTTGCCGCCGAGTTCGGCCAGCAGGGCGTGCGCGTCAATGCCATCCTGCCGGGTGCTGTTGATACCGACATGTATCGGGACATGAACGATACGCCTGAGAAGCAGGCCTTCGTCACCAATCTGCATGCGCTGAAGCGTGTCGCGACACCCGAAGAACTCGCCCGCTCGGTCCTCTACCTCGCCTCCGACGATGCGAGCTTCGTCACCGGCACGGCCTCGCTGGTCGACGGCGGCGCTTCGATCACCCGCACCTGAAATGGCTGGGCGCGATTAGGTTCGGGACTCTTCAACGCGCTGGCTTATCGCGCCGCTTTTTTCAGAGCATTCTCGCATCGAACAACAACGGGTCGCGGCCCAGCATTCGATCAAAGGAACGTCATCATGTCACGCCTGCAGAACAAGACAGCCCTCATCACCGGCGGCACCAGCGGCATCGGTCTCGAAACCGCCCGCCAGTTCATCGCCGAGGGCGCCCGCGTCGTCGTTACCGGCAGCAGCGCGGCAAGCGTCGAGGCGGCCCGCGCCGAACTTGGCGGCAAAGCCACCGCCATCCAGGCCGATGCCGGCAATGCGGTCGGCCAGAAGGCCGTCGCCGATAGCGTGAGAGAGGCTTTCGGCACGCTCGACATCCTCTTCGTCAACGCCGGGGTCGCCGAATTCGGGCCGCTGGAACAGTGGAGCGAAGCCGCCTTCGACAAGTCTGTTGATATCAACGTCAAAGGACCGTTCTTCCTGATTCAGTCGCTGCTGCCGATTTTTTCGAAGCAGGCCGCGATCGTGCTCAACACCTCGATCAACGCCCATATCGGCATGCCGAACTCCAGCGTCTATTCGCTGACGAAGGGCGCGCTGCTGACGCTTGCCAAGACCCTGTCGGGCGAACTCATCGGTCGCGGCATCCGCGTCAACGCCGTCAGCCCGGGCCCGATCGCCACGCCGCTCTACAGCAAGCTCGGGGCGTCGGAAGCGGATTCCAAGGCGATGACCGCGCAGATCCAGTCCCAGATCCCCGTCGGCCGCTTCGGGAACCCCAGCGAAGTCGCGAAGACGATCGTCTTTCTCGCCTCCGATGAGGCCGCCTATATCGTCGGCAGCGAACTCATCATCGACGGCGGGATGAGTAACCTCTGAACCCACGAAAATGACGGCTGACGTCATGAACGGGGCGGCGCCCGCCGGCTGCGGCCGATGGGTGCCGTCCCCGCGATTGCATGTTCTCCGCCAAAGGCTTAGGGTCGAGGACGGTCAGAAAAGGCGACGGGTAGAAAGCCATGGCTCTCAGCGGCAAACGCATCCTCCTCATCATCTCCGGCGGCATCGCAGCCTATAAGAGCCTGGATCTGATCCGCCGGCTGCGCGAGCGCGGCGCCAGCGTGCGCCCTGTGATGACCAAAGGCGCCCAGGAATTCGTCACGCCGCTTGCCGTCGGTGCACTGGCGGCGGACCATGTCTATCTCGATCTGTTTTCGCGCCAGGACGAACAGGATATCGGCCATATCCGCCTGGCGCGCGACTGCGACCTCGTGCTGATCGCTCCTGCCACCGCAGATCTGATGGCGAAGATGGCGAACGGGCTTGCCGACGATCTCGCCTCGACCGTGCTTCTGGCGACGAACAGGCCGGTGCTTGCCGCACCGGCGATGAACCCCGCCATGTGGGCGCATCCGGCGACCCGGCGGAATGCCGCGATGCTCCGAGCCGACGGCATCCGCTTCATCGGGCCGATGGCCGGCGAGATGGCGGAAAGCCGGGAGGCCGGGCTTGGCCGGATGGCGGAACCGCTGGAGATCGTCACTGCTGCCGAAACCATGCTCGACGATGGAGAAAAGCCGCTGAGGGGACGCAAGGCGATCGTGACGTCAGGACCGACGCATGAGCCGATCGATCCGGTGCGCTATATCGCCAACCGCTCCTCCGGCCGGCAGGGGCATGCGATTGCCGCAGCCCTGGCGAAGCTCGGGGCGGAGGTGACGCTGGTATCGGGGCCGGTGACGATCGCCGACCCTGTCGGCGTCAATGTCGTCCATGTCGAGCGGGCGGAGGAAATGCGTGATGCCGTGCTTGCGGCGCTGCCGGCCGACATCGCCGTGATGGTCGCAGCCGTGGCGGACTGGCGCGTCGCCTCGGCGGCCGACCAGAAGCTGAAGAAACATCCCGGCGAATCCATTCCGACGCTGGCGCTGACCGAGAATCCGGACATCCTGAAAACCGTCGGCCATCATACGATGCGGCCGAAGCTGGTGATCGGCTTTGCCGCCGAGACGCAGGACGTCGAAAGCAATGCGAAGGCGAAACTCGAAAGGAAAGGCGCCGACATGATCGTCGCCAATGACGTTTCTCCCGCGACCGGCATCATGGGGGGCAGCCGCAACAGCGTCAAACTCATTCGCCGCGACGGCGTCGAGCAATGGCCTGACCTGGCGAAGGAAGAGGTGGCGGAACGGCTGGCGGCGCTGATCGCCAAGCAGTTCAGCTAAAGCCGAGGGATCAGGCTGGAACGACGACGCGCTGCGGTTTGACGGCCGCCCGTTTGCCCGGTCGAAAATCCGCGACGTCGATTCCTCCCACGCCGACCGTGACGGCGCTGCCGTTCGGGATCTCCGCCCAGGCATCGCCATCGTCGTTCAGCGGCTCCGACACAAGACAATAGCCCTTGCCGACCGGCGAGGCATAAAGCGTCGGCGCCTTGCGATCGGTCGCATAGCGGATGGCATAAAGCGCCTTGCCGTCGGAGAAGGCAGCGGTAAAGCGCAGCAGCACCGAGCCGATGGTGTTTTCCGCGAGGTCCTCGATGAAGCCGATCATTTCCGCCATCGCAGCGACCGGCGCCTCGCGCAGACCGAACTGCAGCGCCAGCAGGAACATCAGCTCGGAATCGGTCGTGCCGCCGCGGGCATTGAACAACTCGTCGTCGAGCATCGCCTCCATCGGCCGGCGCAGGCGCTCGAAGCCGGAGATCTGGCCGTTATGCATGAAGGACCAGATGCCATGGGTGAAGGGGTGGCAGTTGTCGCGGCGCGTGCCGCCGCCTGTGGCAGCGCGGACATGGGCGAGGAAGAGGGGCGAACGGATCTGCCGCGCCAGGCTCTTCAGATTGCAATCCGACCAGGCGGGTAGGATATCGCGGTAGCGGCCGGGCTCTGGCCGATCACCATACCAGGCAATGCCGAAGCCATCGCCATTCGTCGCGGTCTTGGCGCGGGTGGCGCAATGCGACTGCTCGATCAGGGAATGGGCGGGCGAGGATACCAACTCCTCGAGATAGAGGGGGTCTCCGCGATAGGCTGCCCAGCGACACATGGCTCTTTGCTCCGGAACCCGCCGCATCGGCGGGAAATGCTGAAACGCAACTGAATTGTCGAATGTCGTCGCTAATAACAGCTTAACGCCCGGCCGGTTTGCAAGTGAAACATGACGATTTCTTGACGCCTGACCTCTTCAAATTCGGCGAAACGCTGTGTTCTTTTGTGAACACTGCGTTGTCTGCCCCGCAGACTTCGCGCCCGGCAGCCGGGCGGCTATAGTCGCCGCCAAGTTGAACCTCTAGGAGGACGCCATGTCGATCCGCCCCGTCAAGCATGAAAGTACTGCCACACCGACCATGGAAGGCGCCGGCGTCAAGCTGCACCGCGTCTTCGGCTTCGGCGATCCCGCGATGACCGATCCCTTCCTGATGATGGATGATTTCCGCAACGACAATCCGTCGGAATATATCCGCGGTTTTCCCTGGCATCCGCATCGCGGCATCGAGACGATCACCTATGTGCTCGCCGGCACCGTCGAGCACGGCGACAGCTTGGGCAATAGCGGCCTACTCGGCGCCGGCGACATCCAGTGGATGACAGCCGGCAGCGGCATCATGCACCAGGAAATGCCGAAGGGCGATTTTGCCGGCCGTATGCACGGCTTCCAGCTCTGGGCGAACTTGCCCTCCTCGCTGAAGATGACGGCGCCGCGCTACCAGGACGTCAAATCCACCGACATTCCTGTCGTCGTCGATGACGATGGCACCGCGGTGCGGGTGGTCTGCGGCGATTTCTGGGGCAAGGCCGGTCCCGTCGATGGCGTCGCCGCCGAGCCGATCTATCTCGACGTTTCGGTGCCGCCCGGCCGGAAGAAGCGGCTGCCGGTCGATACCTACCGCAATGCCTTCGCCTATATCTTCGCCGGCTCCGGCACCTTCCGCGATGCATCGAAACCCTTCGGCGTGCGCGTCGAGAAGGAAGTCGACGGCGAGGAATTGAATATCCGCGACATGTCCGGCAACCGCACGCTCGTGGTCTTCGACAGCGGCGACGAAGTGACGGTGCAGGCAGGCGACCAGGGCATCCGTTTCCTGCTTGTCTCCGGCAAGCCGATCGAGGAGCCGGTTGCCTGGCACGGCCCGATCGTGATGAATTCGCGCGAGGAAATCATGCAGGCGATGCGCGAACTGCAGAACGGCACCTTCATCAAAGCTGCGCACTGAACGCATTTCTCTCTTGCATCTGCGAAGAATCGGCCTACTTTTAAGCCATCAGCAACAGAACGAAAGGAAGGTGATCCAATGTCTAATGAGATTTCGGACCTCGTAACGGGCATGGAAGAGGTGAAGAAGGCGAGGCAGCCCTCGCTCTAATCCCCGCCTTCCTGGGGCTGCATAGACAGTCCAGGCCAGTTTGAGGCCAAACTCATGGAAAGGGTCGCTGAGGCGGCCCTTTTTTATTGTTTCGATGTCTTCATTGTCTTGAAGCCAGGCGTTGACGGAAGATCGAAATCCCATTACTCATAAAGTCATCAGATGACTTTATGAGTAATGGGATGCGAGCGCTCAGCAAGACCAATCTCGCCGATGAGGCGATCGAGGCGATCCGCGGCGACATTCTCGGCAAACGCTGGGCGGTCGGCGAGAAATTGCCGAATGAAGCCTCGCTGTCGGCCATGCTGTCCGTCAGCCGTGGCACGGTGCGCGAGGCGGTGCGCGTTCTGGTCTCCCAGGGTTATCTCGAAACAAGGCAGGGTTCGGGAACCTATGTCCGCGCCACCAGCGATGCCGGCCGGCCGCTGACGATGGCGCGGCGCGCCAGCCTGCGCGACCAGTTCGAGGCGCGCCTGGCGCTCGACGTCGAGGCCGCCCGGCTGACGGCGATCCGCAAGACGCCGGAGACGGTTGCCGGGCTTCGCCGGCTGCTTGCCGAACGCGGCAATTACGACGGCGGCAACCAGGCCGCCTTCATCGAACGCGACCTTGCCTTCCACAAGGCCGTCATCGCCGCTTCGGGCAACCGGGCGATGATCGAGATCTACGATTTCTTTTCGGCCTCGATCGCTGATACCATCGCGGCGACGCTCGGCAAGGATATTCCCGAGCCGGATATGCAGGCGCATGCCGATATCGTCGACGCCATCGAAACCGGCGATCCTGACAAGGCGGATGCGGCGGTGCGCCGTTTCATGGCGCCGGTTCTTGCCGCACTCGAGCGGATGATCCTGTCATGAACACGCCTGCCAACCATGCCATAAGCACGCTTGAGGCGGCCGACGAACTGCTGATCGATGCCGAGGCCGGCAGCCTTCCGCCGCCGCAGGCAACGCCGGTGCGGGGAGCGGCGGATCGTTTTCTGCTGGGCGCAAGCCTGGTGCTGATCGCCTTCAATCTGCGCCCGGTCTTCTCCAGCGCCTCGGCGCTGCTGCCGGAAATCAGCTCCGAACTCGGCCTCAGCGCGCTTGGCGCCAGCCTGCTGACGACGCTTCCGGTTGTCTGCCTCGGCGCCTTCTCGCCGCTTGCGCCTCGTCTTGCCCAGCGCTTCGGGACTGAACGCACGCTGCTCGGCGTTCTCCTGCTTCTGGCACTCGGCACCGCCTTGCGCGGCCTTTCCTCCGTGCCGCTGCTCTTCATCGGCACGGCCCTTGCGGGCGCCTGTATCGCTGTCGGCAATGTGCTGCTGCCGGGGCTGGTGAAGCGGGATTTCGCCGGGCGCGCCGCGCTGATGACCGGCTTCTACACGATGGCGCTTTGCGCCGGAGCGGCAAGTGCCGCCGGACTGACACTGCCGATCGAGCATGGGCTCGGCGGCTCCCTCGAAGGCGCGCTCGCCATCTGGGCGCTGCCGGCGCTCGCCGTCAGCCTGCTCTGGCTGCCTGAGGTTCTTCGCAACGGCAGACAGGCAAGGCGAAACGGCTTTCGCGTCGAAGGTCTCTGGCGCGACCGGCTCGCCTGGCAGGTGACGCTGTTCATGGGGCTGCAATCGGCACTTGCCTATTGTGTCTTCGGCTGGCTGGTTCCGATCTTGCGTGAACGCGGGCTCGACGGCGTCACCGCCGGGGCGATCGTTTCCCTGTCGGTGATGGTGCAGGCGGCATCCTGCCTGATCGTGCCGCATATCGCCGTGCGCGGCCGGGACCAGCGGCTGATCAATGCGAGCCTCTGCGGCGTCGCCGTCATTGCCCTGCTCGGCCTGCTCTTCGCGCCGCTTTCGACGGTCTGGCTGTGGGCGGTGCTGCAGGGCATCGGCCAGGGCGGGCTGATCGCGGCAGCCATGACGACGATCGTGCTGCGCTCGCGCGATCCCGATGTCGCCGCCCATCTTTCCGGCATGGCGCAATGCGTCGGTTATCTGCTCGCCGCCATCGGCCCGCTCATCGTCGGCCTCATCCGTGGCTGGACCGGCAGTTTTTCCTGGTGCGCCGCCCTCTTCGTCGCACTCGGACTGGGCGCAGCAATCAATGGCTGGAAGGCCGGGCGGGCGGTGGAGATCAATGTCCATGCGGTCGAAAAAGACGGCTGAGCCGTTCGCTCACCTATCCATCACCATCTCTTGATGCCGGTCGTCGGCAGCGGATGCTACGCTATCTCAGCCTCTCATTCCCGATCGCCGGAGGAGACATCTTGCGCATACGAACCCTGTTTCTGCTCGCCGCGCTTGTAGCATCGCTGGCCCCTGCCCTTTCCCATGCGCAGGAAAGCGATCCACCGAGGGCGAATGTCCAAAGCGGCGCGCGCGGCGGCGTATTGAAGCTGCTGCCGGCCGATTCCGTCACAGAGCACGCGCTGACGATCGGCGACCGGAAGCTCGCCTATACTGCCACCGCCGGCACGCTGGATCTCTTCGGCCAGGACGGGGCGCAGACCGGCGCGATCTTCTACACCGCCTATGTCGCGCGGGATGGCGGGGCGAACCGGCCTCTGACCTTTGCCTTCAACGGCGGGCCGGGTGCGGCGTCCGCCTTCCTGCATCTCGGGCTGGTCGGGCCGAAGGTGCTCGATTTCGGGCCGGACGGACGCGACGGCGCCAATGCGAAACTCGTCGACAACCCGCAAAGCTGGCTCGATTTCACCGACCTCGTGCTGATCGATCCGATCGGCACCGGCTGGAGCCGGACGGCGAGGGCCGACGACGCCTCCAATTATTATAACGTCAGTGCCGATGCTGAGAGCATCGCCAAGGCGATCGCGCTCTATGTCACACACAACAACCGTTCCAACTCGCCGAAATATCTTCTCGGCGAGAGTTATGGTGGCTTCCGCGCCGCCAAGGTCGCCTCGGCGCTTCAGGAGAGCCAGGGCATCATCGTCGCCGGAGCGGTGATGCTTTCCCCCTTGCTCGAGGGTCAGCTGATGTTCAATGCCGACCAGTTCCCGCTCGGTGCCGCGCTGGAGCTGCCGTCGCTGGCCGCCGCTGAACTCGACCGGCATAACGCCTTTGACGAAGAAAAGCAGAAGGCGGCCGAGACCTTCGCGCTCGGGGACTATCTGACGACGCTCGCCGGGCCGCCGCCGACGGGCGCCGACGCCGCCGCCTTCTATGGCAGGATCGCTCGCCTGACGGGCATTCCCGAGGATATCGTCACCCGCAACCGCGGCTTCCTCGGCAGTTCCTTCGTCAAACATTCAGATGAGGGCAGCGGCGAGGTGATGAGCTCTTACGACGCCTCCTTTGCAGCACCCGATCCCTATCCGGAATCGGATTACGATCGCGGCGACGACGCCATCCTCGACGGGTTCACCCGCGCTTATGGCGGGGCTTACGCCGACTATGCCCGCAACGAACTCGGTTTCAGGACCGAGATGACCTATTCGCTGCTCGACCGCGATATCAGCCGGCGCTGGGAATGGGGCGGCGGGCGCGGCGGCGGATCGCGCTTCCAGGCCAGCGCCACCGACGACATCAGGCAGCTGCTCGCCGCAAACCCGGCCTTCCATCTGCTGATCGCACATGGCTACAGCGATCTGGTGACGCCTTATGGCGTCAGCCGCTACGTGGTCGACCATCTGCCGCCCTCGCTCGCCAGTGGCCGTGTCGGACTGAAGCTTTATCGCGGCGGCCATATGTTCTATACAAGAGCTGAACAGCGGGCCGCCTTCACGGCGGATGCAAAGGCCTTCTACGCCACACACCTTGCCGCTCAGCCGGCCGACTAACGCGTGGCGATGTCTTGTCGCTAAACCGCTGTACAGTTTTGCGCGACATGCTTTGGGGACTTGCCGATGCATATTACCGGAGGATGCCACTGCGGCGCGATCCGCTATCAGGCGGAGATCGACCCGGAGCGGGTCTCGATCTGCCATTGCACCGATTGCCAGCGGTTGACGGGCTCGGCCTATCGCATCACCGCGCCGGCGCGGCCGGGAAGTTTCACGCTCACTTCAGGCGAGCCGAGAGGCTACGCAAAATATGGCGATAGCGGTGGTCTCAGCCGGCAATTCTTCTGCCCGAATTGCGGATCGCCACTCTACCGCACGGACGGCGACGGCGGCGGGTTCGGCATCCGCCTCGGCAGCATCGATCAGCGGCAGGAACTGGTGCCGAAGAAACAGATATGGTGCCGCTCGGCCCTGCCCGGGGTGGAGAATATCGAAACGCTTCCGCGCTTCGAGGGCGAGGATTAGGTTGGCCTCGGCTTAATACCCCGCCTTTATTCCGGCATAGGCATGTCCGGCCAGCTATCTGTCACGCCGGCCTGTACCGGGCGCTCCAGATAGGTGGATAGGGCGATATAGCTGCGGGTGCCGGTGACACCGGGAACGGCGTGGATCTGGGCGAGAAAAGCTTCCAAGGCCTGCGGGCTGGCGGTGCGGACCTTGAAGAGAACGCTGGCGTCGCCGGCGACCGAATGCATCTCCTCGACCTCGGGAAACTGCAGGACCTGCATCAGCCGCTCGCTCTTGCCCCAGCCGGCTGCCTCCACATGCACGAAGGCAAGCAGCGGCTTGCCGAGGGCTGCGCCATCCAGCGCGGCATGCACGCCTTTGATGGCGCCGGATTGTCTCAGGCGGCGCACCCGCTCATGCACGGCCGGCGCCGACAGGCCGACCGCTTCGCCAAGCCTGGCATAGCTCTGGCTGCTGTCGGCGGCGAGCGCGGCTAATATTCTTCGGTCGAATGCATCGATGACTGCCTGCTGCCTGCGTCCCTGCCGAAGATCGTCTGTATTTTTCGCCATTCCGCAAGCTCCCCTTTCTGCCGAAGAATAATCGCCGATACTGGCGTTCTTCAACAGAATATTCGGAAGAGGAGGAAACTCATGGAGACGATCGCGCGCAATCCGGCAAACGGGATCTATGCGGCCAGCCCTGATTACATCCATGCGCTGGAGGTCAGGCATCCATCCCGGCTGCTCTTCGTCAGCGGTACGATGGGTCTCGATCAACAGGGAATGGCGGCGGCCGATCTGGAAGGCCAGTTGGACCTCATCTGGTCCAATCTGCGCGCCATCCTCACCTCCGCTGATATGACGGTGGACAATATCGTGCGACTGACGAGCTATCTCAGCGACGGCGCCTTTGTGGAGGCGAACCAGAATGCCCGTCTTCGGGCGCTTGGCGGCCGCGCCGTGCCGACCACGGCGATCATCGTCGAAACGCTGCGCGACGACTGGCTCGTCGAGATCGAGATCATCGCCGCCGGCTGACCGGCACATTGGCCATCGCACCCGAGGGGTGCGATGGCCGCGGCGATCAAGCCGCCTGTTTCAACAGGCCGAGCGCCTCGGCCAGATCGACCTCGCCGCGGAAACCGCCGCTGCTTTTCGCGTCCTGCCGATGCTCGATCGCATGGGCAAAACGCACGGCGGCCTCCTGCTGCATGCGCTCATAGAGGCGATGCAGGCCGGGGAACTGCCGGCGGTCGACGACCTTGTGAAAATCGTTCCAGCGGGCGATGCCGACGAAATAGGCGTCCGCCAGGCTTGGGCCATTGCCGAGAAGCCATTCGCGGCCGTCAAGCAGACGCTCCAGCGTATGATGCGCCTTTTCGACCGCGGCGATGCCATAGGCCGTGAGGACCTGCTTCTGCTGCGGCTCCAGCGGATGCTCGATCGCATACCAGAGCGGGCCGAAGGCCTGGAAGAAGGTGGTGTTGAGAAAGGCCAGCATCTGGTTCAGGCGATCGAAATCCGCCGAGCCCTGCGCAAAGCCCAGACCACTGCCGATCGCGCGGGCGTCGATATGGTGCAAGATCGCCATGCTTTCGCTGATCGCCCTGCCATCTTCGAGCAGCAGCGACGGCGTTTCGCCGACCCTGTTGATCCGCTTGTATTCTTGGCTGGAGACTATTTCCGGCATCTCGACGCGGCAGAGCCGATAAGGCAGGCCGGACCATTCCAACGCGACGATCGAGCCGAAGGAGCAGCCCTCCGGCACGCCGTAAAACAATATGGGTGACATCAATCGTTCCTTTCAGAATTGAACCCGTTTGGACGCGATGAATGTGAAGATATGGACGATCCCGCGGTAGAGGCTATAAATGCATCGCAATGTCCACATATCTGGAAGCTGGCGATGGCGCTCTTCAACCTCAACGACCTTCATCTTTTCGTGCAGGCCGTCGACAGCGGCAGCTTTACCGCCGCGGCGAGACATCTCGGCATTCCGAAATCGACGGTGAGCAAGCGGGTTGCAGAGCTGGAGGCACGGCTTGGCGTCCGGCTGATCCAGCGCACGTCGCGAAGCTTTGCGCTGACCGAGCTCGGTCGGGAATTCTTTCAGCATGCCCAGGCCTCGATCATCGAGGCGGAGATGGCCGAGGGCATCGTGCGGCGGCATCTGGCCGAACCCGCCGGCAGCGTTCGCCTGACCGCCTCGGTGCCGACGGCGCAGTTTACCTTGACGGAGCATCTGCCGGCGCTGGCTGTGCGCTATCCGAAGCTCCGGCTCTCCGTGCACGTGACGGACCGTTTCGTCGATATCGTCCAGGAAGGGTTCGACATCGCGTTGCGCAGCCACCGTGGGCCACTGCCGGATTCGGCGCTGGTGCAGCGGAAGCTCGCCAGCCATCCCTTCTACATTCTCGCCTCGCCGGATTATGTCAGCGCCCATGGCGAACCGCACCTGCCGGAGGAGCTGGCACAGCATGCGACGATCATGACCAGCCTGACGGAGGACCAATGGCGGCTTTACTCGGGCGGCGACGAGGCTCTCGTCGCGCTGCATTCCGTCATGGCGGCGGATGAGCCTTATGTCTTGATGGAAATGGCCATGTCGGGGCTCGGCATTACCTGCCTGCCGACATCCGTCTGCCGCAAGGCGCTGGCCGACGGGCGGCTGGTGCGGGTGCTGCCGGAATGGACGGCCGGCAGCATCGAGACGACGATCCTGATGCCGCACCGGCGCGGCCAACTGCCGGCAGTGCGCGCCGTCGTCGATTTCCTGGCCGAACGGCTTGGCGGTTAGCTATCACGCCGCCTTGGCGGCGTGATATTCCTTGATCGCGACCATCTTGATCGCCGGATGGCGCTCGGACTCGTAACGCAGCGAGAACCCGTCCTGGGCGAGGAAGACCGGATCGCCGTCGAGATCGCGGGCGATATCGCCGCGTTTGACGGTGAGGAATTTCTCGAGATCGGCCGGCTGCTCGGCCGAGATCCAGCGGCAGACGGAAAAACGCGACATTTCGAAGGAGACCGGCAGGCCGTATTCGGCCATCAGCCGCTCCTTCAAGACGTCGAGCTGCAGGGCGCCGACGACGCCGACGATCGCCGGCGAGCCGTCTTCCGGCGAAAACAGCTGGACGACGCCTTCTTCGGCCATCTGCTGCAGGGCTTCCTTCAACTTCTTCGCCTTCATCGCGTCTTCCAGGCGCACGCGGCGCAGGATCTCCGGCGAGAAGTTCGGCACACCCTGGAAGACCAGCGATTCACCCTCGGTCAGCGTATCGCCGATCCGGAGCGTGCCGTGGTTGGGAATACCGACGACGTCGCCGGCATAGGCGGTGTCGGCGAGCTGGCGCTGCGAGGCGAAGAAGAATTGCGGCGCCGTCAGGCCGAGCTGTTTGCCGGTGCGGGCAAGCCTTGCCTTCATGCCACGCTCGAGCTTGCCGGAGCAAATGCGGGCAAAGGCGATGCGGTCGCGGTGGTTGGGGTCCATATTGGCCTGGATCTTGAAGACGAAGGCCGTCATCTTGTCGTCGGTCGCATGCACGGTCCTGGTATCGGCGACCTGGTCACGCGGCGGCGGCGCGAAATCGCCGAGCGCGTTGATGAGGTCGCGAACGCCGTAATTGCGCAGCGCCGAGCCGAAGAAAACCGGCGTCATATGGCCTTCCAGGAAGGCCTGGCGGTCGAAGGGACGGCAGGCCTCAATCGCCAGCTCGGTCTCCTCGACGAAGACCTGGCGCTCGTTTTCCGGCAGCCTGCCGGCCACGCTTTGCGGGCCGTTGACCGGCGTTCCCTCGATTTCGGTATCCGAACCGCGCACCGTGTTGGCGGCGATATTGTAGGAGCCGCAAAAGGTCTTCGAGCGGCCGATCGGCCAGGTGATCGGCGCGGTATCCAGCGCCAGCTTCTCTTCCACCTCATCGAGGATCTCGAAGGGATCGCGGCTTTCGCGGTCCATCTTGTTGATGAAGGTGATGATCGGGATATCACGCATGCGGCAGACTTCGAAGAGCTTCAGCGTGCGCGGCTCGATGCCCTTGGCGGCATCGATGACCATGACGGCGGCATCGACGGCCGTCAGCGTGCGATAGGTGTCGTCGGCGAAATCCTCGTGACCCGGCGTGTCGAGGATGTTGAAGACATTGTCGTTATATTCGAAGGTCATCACCGAGGTGACGACGGAGATGCCGCGTTCGCGCTCGATCTTCATCCAGTCGGAGCGCGTCTGCATGCGATCCTTCTTCGCCTTGACTTCGCCGGCAAGCTGAATGGCGCCGCCGAACAGCAGCAGCTTTTCGGTGAGCGTCGTCTTACCCGCGTCCGGGTGGGCGATAATAGCGAATGTGCGGCGGCGGGAGACCGCCTCGGCGAGACTTTCGGCCATACTTGTGAATCCTGTGGAATTGCCGCGTATCTAGCGACTAAAGCCCGGCTTTGCAATTGACCTGAGGCCCTCGGGCGCAAAGTAATGGGCCATGACCATTCATCACGATACGCGCCCGACGCTGAACCTGATCCGCTTAGCCAATGGCGAAGGCCTCGACCTGCCCGCCTATGAAAGCAAGGGAGCGGCCGGCATGGACCTGCGCGCTGCCGTCGACGAGGCAGCACCGCTGACGCTTCTGCCCGGCAAACGGGCGCAGGTGCCGACCGGCTTCATCTTCGAGATCCCCGAAGGTTTCGAGGGACAGGTGCGGCCACGCTCCGGCCTGGCCTTCAAAAATGGCATCACCTGCCTGAATACGCCGGGCACCGTCGACAGCGACTATCGCGGCGAGGTGAAGGTGCTGCTCGTCAATCTCGGCGAGGAAGCCTTCGTCATTTCGCGCGGCATGCGCATCGCCCAGATGGTGATCGCGCCGGTGACCCAAGCGCGGGTGGCGGAGATTACCGAAGCAAGCGAAACGATGCGCGGCGCAGGCGGCTTCGGCTCCACCGGCGTCTGATGGCAGAGCGCCCCGACAGCGCGGGCCTGACCTTCCGGCAGGAATATTTCGGCGACCCCGCCGGCTGGGCGGCACTGGTCTGCCTGCTTAGGGATATTTTCGGCATCGATATCGGGCCGCTGCAACAGCTTGGCGGACCCGACCCCACCAGCATGCCGTTCGGCTGGTTTGATGCTGAAGGCGAACTTGCGGCCAATATCTCAGCTTTCTCACTGCCCTTCGTTCTCAATGGCAGGATCGTCCATGCCGCCGGGCTGCAATCCGGCGCCGTGCGGCCACCATGGCGCGGCCGCGGACTCTATCGCGACGTCACGGTGAAAGCGCTCGACTGGTGCGATCGGCAGGGTTTTGAGGCGGTCATCCTCTATACCGACAAGCCGTCGCTCTACGAAGCCTACGGCTTCCGCGCGATACCGCTGCACCGATATGAGGGAGCGGCGCCCGACCCTTCACCAGCCGCACCTGCCCGGCCGCTTTTACCGACGAATGCGGGCGATCTCGCGCTGCTGCAAGCGCTGCTGAAAGGACGCAACCCGGTTTCGACCTCGCTGGCGGTCACAGTCAATGCGGCAATGTTTCTGATCAACACGCAGCTCGATCCCGATGTCCGGATCAGCTTCCTGGAAGACAAACAGGCGGTGATCGCCTGGAAGATCGATGAGGCGGGCCGCTTCAGCCTTCTCGATGTGGTGGCGGCTGATATGCCGTTGCTTGCCGTGATCCTTAGCGGGCTTAAGATCGCCCCCGCCTCCGTCGAGGTGCATTTCCGTCCCGACAAGCTCGGCTGGGAGGGTGTTCCACAATCGTTGGAAAGCGGCACGAGGCTGATGCTGCGCGGGCTCGGCGATGCCACCCCGGATTTTCCAGCGATGTTGTCGCCGATGGCGGAATTCTAGAGCAGTTCGGTTGATGAACGGCGGGAGCGGTGTTTGTTGGAGGCGCTTATGTCATTTAGGAAAGCGCCATGGCGCTTGATTGCGGGACTAGCTACAGCGCTGATCGCGACACCGACGCTTGCGATCGATTCAACAAAGCTTCAGTCGATTCGCTCATCATTGTCTTTGGAAGAGATCGTAGCGTTTGCCGTTTCGAAATCAACAGCGCCGATTCTCGACATCAACAATCCAATCGATGTGAACATAGTCATCAATGCGAAGGGCATGGAGAGGAGCGATATTCAAGCTTTGCAGCTCGAGTTTTTCCGCGTGTTTTTTGGGCTAATGGCTTACGCAGACGTTCGTCTCAATTTCAACGCCAGCCAGTCGATAGATTATTCAGTTGGAGCGCCATATGCGCCTTTTGGTGATCAGAACCAGCTGTCAAACGCCCAGACCGTCGAAGTGTTCGTTGATCGTGATTCACTCAAGCTGGCAAAATTGGGCCAGATAGCAGTGCACGATATAGACACGCTTCGAAGCAAGCCGGACACATTAGAATGTT
Organism: Rhizobium sp. CRRU65; assembly: GCF_048551595.1. NCBI lineage: Bacteria > Pseudomonadati > Pseudomonadota > Alphaproteobacteria > Hyphomicrobiales > Rhizobiaceae > Rhizobium > Rhizobium sp. CRRU65. The sequence continues at coordinate 139,226 of NZ_JBLYZH010000007.1, forward strand.
ACCATGAGCGCCGAAAAGGATATCCGGTTATCAACGTCGTCGTCGACCGCGATATCAATCCGGTAGGCTGCCTTTACTCAGTCCTGCTGCAGTCGATCGGAATTGAGGGACCTTTCGGCGGGGTTGCAGCAACATATCGCGCCGGGGACGTTCCCGGCTTCAGACGCAATGCCGAAATGGCGGCAGCATATGCCATTCAAGAGTGCCGATCTGTCGTCGATAAAAAAGATCAGCTTGAGAAATGCCTGAGAGGAGTTCTCAAGGAAGGGAACTAAGGACCGCGGATTGCCCGATACCGCCTCGAATTTCCGCGCGAGGCGCCGTCGATGGCAAATTTCTAGGGCTCCTGCTCAGCCAATACCTACCTTTTCCGTGAAAGCGGCGGCAGGCGGCGCTTGACGGGCGAGGCTTTGATCATCGCGGTGTTGGTCTCCGCCCTTTCGGCAACCCGGTCGAGGATGCCGTCGAGGTCGGCCATCGAGCGGATGACCAGGCGGGCAATGAAGCAATCATCACCCGTCACCTTGTCGCATTCGATGATTTCCGGAATTTCCTGGATGATCCGCTCGACGATGTGCAACTGCCCCGGCAGCGGACGCACGCGCACGATCGCCTGCAGGGGATAACCGACGGCGGCGGGATCGAGATCGATGGTGAAGGCCTTGATGACGCCGCGCTCCTCCAGCCGGCGCAGGCGCTCGGCGGCACTCGGCGACGAGAGGCCGATCTGCTGGGCCAGCTCTTTCAGGGAGATCCGCGCATTGCCGGCCAGCGCTTCCAGAATGGCCTGATCGATTTCGTCGAGCGATTGCACATCATTAGCCACGGCGATCTATTTTCCTATTATGATTAGGCTATTTCGGTCATTTTCCTTTTTATCATTATATAAAATCGCCCCTTGACGCAATATCCTTATGTCATCGAAGACGGAGGCAATCATGGGTAGCGACATCAGACGAGGCACGGCGGAAATGACGGCAGCGATGCTGATCTCGGGGACGATCGGCTGGTTCGTCGTCATGTCGGGCCAGCCGGTCAGCGGCGTGGTCTTCTGGCGCTGCCTGTTCGGCGCGCTGACTTTGCTCGTCATCTGCGGCGCTCTCGGGCTGCTGCGGCCCGGCATCATCACGCTGCGCGCCTTCGGCATCGCCATTTTCGGCGGCATCGCCATCGTCTTGAACTGGCTGCTGCTGTTTGCCTCCTATTCGCATGCGACGATCTCGATCGCGACGACGGTTTACAACACCCAGCCTTTCATGCTGCTGGTGCTCGGCGCGCTCTTTCTCGGCGAGAAGATCACCGCGACCAAGCTGTTCTGGCTGGCGCTCGCCTTCGCCGGCATGGTGGCGATCGTCCAGGCAAAACCCGGTGCGGGCGGTGCTGCGTTCGACGGCTACGGCCTCGGCATTCTGATGGCGCTCGGTGCGGCGTTCTTCTACGCGCTCGCAGCCCTTGCCGCGAAATGGCTGAAAGGCACGCCGCCGCATCTGATCGCGCTCATCCAGGTCGCAACCGGCATGCTGATGCTGGCGCCGATGACCGACTTTTCCCATCCGCCCGGCGATATTGGGTCCTGGGCGATCCTGGTTACCGTCGGCGTCGTCCATACCGGGCTGATGTATGTTCTGCTCTACGGCGCAATCCAGAGGCTGCCGACGCATCTCACGGGCGCCCTGTCCTTCATCTATCCGATCGCCGCGATCCTCGTCGACCGGCTGGCCTTCGGCCACGCGCTGCAGCCGATGCAGATCGCAGGCGCGGCGATCATCCTGCTTGCCGCCGCCGGCATGAATCTCGGCTGGACGCCGCGGTGGCTGCGGCCGAGGGCGCTGGAGAGCTGAGAACCGGGCGGGCGTGGGAAGCACGCCCGGGACATGCCGATATTACTTCTGTCCGCGCGTCGTTTCGAACAGGAACCAGGTGCGGCGCTCGGCCTCGTCGATCCAGTTCTCGATCAGGCTGGCGGTTGCGACATCATTATGCTCGTCGCAAAGGCCATGCACCTCGCGCAGCAGCGAAACGAGCTGGGCGTTGTCCTCGCGCAGTTCCGACAACATGTCCTCGGGCGTGACGAAATCCGCGTCATTGTCCGAAAGGCGTTGCTGGCGGGCGATCTGGCCGATGGAGCGCAGCGTCGTGCCGCCGATCTTGCGGGCACGCTCGGCAATGTCGTCGGTCATCGCGAAGATCTGTTCCGCCTGTTCGTCGAGCAGCAGATGATAGTCGCGAAAATGCGGGCCGGACATGTGCCAATGGAAATTCTTGGTCTTCACATAAAGCGTAAAGACATCGGCGAGCAGCGCGGTCAGCGCCGCCGAAATATCGGTAGTGGCGTTGGTCGACAGGCTGGACGGCGTCTTGAGTGGCGAAAGCCTGCGGGTTTCGGCTGGCGTATGGGACATCTAATCTCTCCTTGGTGATGAAAATCTCTAGCGCCACCGGCCGGGAAAACGCGGCGGGCCGCGCTGATCGCGCATTTGCAGAGAGAGAAATAGCAAGGCCGGGTCGCTTTCCAAGTGGATCATGGTCCAGCAGACCTATTCCTTATGGTTATGGACCGATCAGCGCCAAAGCATTGATGAGGAAGCGGCGCTTTCCTATAGATGGGCGGTGGAAGCCCTGAGGGTTAAGAAGATGAGCCTTGCCGCCTTGCTGACCTATGCCGGAGCGCTGTTCATCGCCGCGGCCATTCCGGGACCCGGGATTACCGCGATCGTTGCGCGTGCACTCGGCTCGAATTTCCGCGAGACCTTCTTCATGGGCCTCGGCCTGGTGCTCGGCGACATGGCCTATCTGACAGCGGTCATTCTCGGCCTTGCCTTCGTGGCGCAAACCTTCACCGAGGTGTTCATAACAATCAAGATCGCCGGCGTCCTCTATCTCGGCTACATCGCCTGGAAACTCTGGACGGCGGGGCTGCTACCGCAGGATATCGCGGCGCGGAAATCCACCAATATCGGCATGTCCTTCCTCTCCGGCCTGCTGGTGACGCTCGGCAATCCGAAGACGATGCTCTTCTATGTCGCCCTGGTGCCGACGCTGATCGATATCGGCAATATCGGCCTGCGAGACTATGCGCTCCTGCTCACCACCACCTTCGTGGTGCTGATCGTCGTGCTCGTGCCCTATATGCTGCTTGCCTCGCGGGCCCGCACGATGCTGAAGCAGCCGCGGGCCTTGCAGGCGCTGAACCGGGTTGCATCAGGCATCCTCGCCGGCACCGCAGCCTTCATCGCCACGCGGGCGGCCTGAAATAAACATTCGGCAAGAAACGGTTTTCAAAGGTTTTTTTCTCTCCTGATCGGTCCTCCAGGTCGAACGCGGTCTGGCCTAGACGGGCCTTTGACCCTATTCTCCCCTCGATTTCAGGAGCAGGATTTCAAAGGGAGAGCACCCATGTCGCACAAGCCCGGCCGCGGCCGCATCTATTCCTCGATCACCGAGACCATCGGCGACACGCCGCTCGTGCGCTTCGACAAGCTGGCGCGGGAAAAGGGCGTCGTGGCGAACCTGATCGGCAAGCTCGAATTCTTCAACCCGATCGCCTCCGTCAAGGATCGCATCGGTGTCGCGATGATCGAAGGCCTCGAAGCCCAGGGCAAGATCACCCCCGGCAAGACGGTGCTGATCGAGCCGACCTCCGGCAACACCGGCATCGCGCTCGCCTTTGCCGCCGCCGCCAAGGGTTATCGGCTGATCCTCACCATGCCGGAGACGATGTCGGTCGAGCGCCGCAAGATGCTGGCGCTGCTCGGTGCCGAGCTGGTGCTGACCGAGGGCCCGAAGGGCATGAAGGGCGCCATCGCCAAGGCCGAGGAACTAGCGTCCTCGCTTCCCGACGCCGTCATTCCGCAGCAGTTCGAAAACCCTGATAATCCGGAGATCCACCGCAAGACGACGGCCGAGGAAATCTGGAACGATACCGACGGCACGGTCGACATGGTCGTCTCCGGCATCGGCACCGGCGGCACGATCACCGGTGTCGGACAGGTGCTGAAGAGCCGCAAGCCCGAGATCAAGATCATCGCCGTCGAGCCGGCCGATTCGCCGATCCTCTCCGGCGGCAATCCCGGCCCGCACAAGATCCAGGGCATCGGCGCCGGCTTCGCGCCGAAGATCCTCGATACCGGCATCTATGATGAGGTCGTCACCGTGACCAATGACGAGGCCTTCGAACAGGCGCGGCTCGTCGCCCGGCTCGAAGGCGTGCCGGTCGGCATCTCCTCGGGTGCGGCACTGACCGCCGCAATCAAGGTCGGCGTCCGTCCCGAGAACGCCGGCAAGAACATCATCATCATCATCCCTTCCTTCGCGGAGCGTTATCTCTCTACGGCGCTGTTTGAGGGGCTGGGGAGCTGAGGTTTGGCCGGCTCTTATCTTCGCAGAATATCGGGGCGCTTCGGCGCCCCATTCTTTACATCGGAATCGTCAGCAGTGCGCCACGATCACGGTTGGATTGAAAGTTTCCGCCTTCCGGTCAACCCGATCTTGCCGAACGGGCATGGCAAGGAGGGATCATCCTCCCAAAGCGGAGTTGAGACCGGCTGTAACCATGCGCGTCAGCCTAGCAGTGCGGTGATCATCCGTTGTGACCCGGACGGATCCTCGAGCACGGGGGTTAGATCGCTCACCTGGTCCAGGGCGCCGACGACCGGAAGTTCTTTGATCAAGGGGTCCCGTATCCCCTTGAGGGTTGCCTCGACCAGGTCGTCGGCATTGATCGTCGTGAAGGGGCGTTCGAAATACGGACCAATGACCGGCTCGACCTTGCCGCCGATGCCGTCCGCCAGTTGGCGACGTGCCAGCGCAAGATAGGCCGAAGCGAGTGTCTCTCCGCGCTCCTGCCATCCCTCAGCCAGCAAGACCCGCTGCAACAGCGGTGACAGGGTTTCGGCAAGCGGCAGTTTCCCGAACGCACTGCCAAACCACTTCGCGTACGGCGCATAGCGGCGCTCGAGGAGGAAACCCATCCGCATGCTGTCACGCACGAGCCGGCTCGCAACCACGCGGGACCCCAGATCGTCGCCAACCTGTCCCGCTCGGCCGACAGAGGCCTGCTCCTCGGCAATACGCCGCCACTGACAGGCGATTTTGTAAAGCCACACGTCGTCAGGGAAATAGGCCAGTGCCGTTCGGGCGCGTGTCAGCCGTTTGTCGTCATCGTGGAAAACGGCACCTCCCGTGAAGGCGAGCAGCCGCTGTTCGGCGAAGCCCAGCCACTGCAAGGGAGCAAGGTTATCGACGGACCGAACGGCCAGAAGCCGTTCCAGCGTAGCCTCAAAGGTGTGGAATTCGAGTCCATGCTCAATGGCGCCTGCCGCCTCCGGGCCATTTGCAGGAGGATGAGGGCGGCTCCGCCACCCGATAGGTTCACCAAGGTAGCTGGTGGGCGCCACCTGCGTGAACTCAACCACCAACCGTCGGGCATAGTCGTTGAATTTATCTGTGCTCAAGAAGATGTGGACCCGAGGGCCCCAGTTGTGATCCCTGGAAACCTCGTCGTCTAAACCAAGCAGCTCCGATCCAAATCCAATTAGCGCCGCTGAATGTGGGAGTTCCGGCGCGAAACTGGTCATCCAGGGTCTGACAATGTCCGCGTAGAAGCGACGCGATAACTCAATCCCCTGCATGACCTCTCCTCCCTCAAGGCCGCACATGATCCTTTGCGGAAACGGCAAAGTCCAGCATCAAGACCGGCGCGCTCAAGGATTATTCGTCAGTTCGTTTTCGCAGAATATCGGGGTGCTTCGGCGCCTCTTACCTTACGCCGCAGCCGTCAGCCTTTCCCCAGCGATGCGATAGGAGATCGCTTCGGCGAGATGGATGCGGCCGACCGTTGGCTTGCCGTCGAGATCGGCCAGCGTGCGGGCGACCTTGAGCACGCGGTGGTAACCGCGGGCGGAGAATTTCATCTTTTCGGCGGCATCGCGCAGCAGCTGCAGGCCGCTGGCGTCGGGCTCGGCCAGTTTCTCGATCATCGCGGTGGAGCAGCGGGCATTGGTGCCGATGCCCTTTGCACCTGTGCTTTCGAAGCGCTCCTGCTGGATCTCGCGGGCGCGGGCGACGCGGCGGGCGACGTCGGCACTGGTTTCAGCCGCCATCGGCCGGATCAGATCGGCGGCGGAGACGGCCGGCACGTCGATACGGATATCGATGCGGTCCATCAGCGGGCCGGAGATGCGGGCCTGGTAATCGCTCATGCAGCGCGGGCCACGGGCACAGGTATGGCCAGGCTCTCCGGCCATGCCGCAGCGGCAGGGGTTCATCGCCGCGATCAGTTGGAATTTCGCCGGATAGGAGACGCGGTGATTGGCGCGCGCAATAACGCATTCACCGCCTTCGAGCGGCTGGCGCAGCGCATCGAGCGCCTGCGGCGTGAATTCGGGAAACTCGTCGAGAAAGAGCACGCCGTGATGGGCAAGCGAGGCTTCGCCCGGACGGGCGCGTATTCCGCCGCCGACGAGGGCCGCCATGGTGGCGGAATGATGCGGGGTGCGGAAGGGCCGACGATCGGAAAGCTTGCCGCCGGAGAGCTGGCCAGCGATGGAATGAACCATCGACACTTCCAGCAGTTCGGCGGCGGAAAGCGGCGGCAGGATCGATGGCAGCCTGGCCGCCAGCATCGACTTGCCGGAGCCCGGAGGGCCGACCATCAAGAGGTTATGACCGCCGGCGGCTGCCACCTCGAGCGCCCGCTTGGCGCTTTCCTGGCCCTTGATTTCGGCAAGATCCGGCAGGTTTGCGGCATTGGCGCGGATCGACGCCTCCGGCCGAGACAGGACCTGCGTGCCGCGGAAATGATTGGCAAGGGCGATCAGGCTGCGCGGGGCGAGAATATCGACCTCGGCGCCTGCCCAGGCGGCTTCGGCGCCGCTTTCGGCCGGGCAGATCAGCCCCTTGCCGAGCGCATTGGCGCCGATCGCAGCCGGTAGCGCGCCTGATATAGCGGCGATCGTTCCGTCGAGGTTGAGCTCGCCGACGACGACAAAATCCGACAGCGCATCGGCGGGAATGGCGCCGAGGGCGGCCATCAGGGCAAGGGCGATCGGCAGGTCGAAATGCGAGCCTTCCTTCGGCAGGTCGGCAGGCGCCAGATTGACCGTCACGCGCTTGGCCGGCAGCGCCAGGCCGGAGGCGTGGAGGGCCGCCTGTACGCGCTCGCGGCTTTCGGCCACCGCCTTGTCAGGCAGGCCGACGATCTGCATGCCGACCTTGCCGGGAGCGACCATGACCTGAACCTCGACCGGCACACCTTCGATGCCCTGAAATGCAACCGTACTGACACGCGCGACCATATGCCCATCCCTTGTCCCGCAAACTCTACCATACCGCCCTGCTGCCTTTGAAGGCCAACGGTTGCAATTTGGCATGGACGCAGGAATAAAACAAGAACAATCAAAGAACGGAGTCAGGCATCCGCTGTGACCTTGGTTGTGCTCGGTCGCGGGACCAGAACGGTCATGGCCGGCTGGCTCAGCCGCGCTTGCGCTCGATCGCATCCCAAAGCAGGGCTGCTATATCGGCGCCGCCGAACTTCTTCACCTCGCGGATGCCGGTGGGAGAGGTGACGTTGATCTCGGTCATGTAATCGCCGATCACGTCGATGCCGACGAGCAGGAAGCCGCGCTCCCGCAGCGCCGGGCCGATGCGGGCGCAGATTTCCTGTTCACGCGCCGTCAGCTCGGTCGCCTCGGCGCGGCCGCCGACATGCATGTTGGAGCGGCTGTCGTGTTCGGCCGGCACGCGGTTGATGGCGCCGGCGAATTCACCGTCGACCAGGATGATGCGTTTGTCACCCTTGCGCACGTCGGGCAGATATTGCTGGGCGATGAAGGGCTCGCGGAAAAGCTGGCCGAACATTTCCAGCAGCGAAGAGAGATTGCGGTCGTCGCGGGTCGAATGGAAGACGCCGGCGCCGCCATTGCCGTAAAGCGGCTTCAGGATGATATCGCCCATCTCGTCGCGGAAACGGCGGATCTCGGCGGCATCCTTGGTGATCAGCGTCTTCGGCATCAGGTCGGAGAATTCGGTGACGAAGATCTTCTCCGGCGAATTGCGCACCCAGGCGGGATCGTTGACGACGAGCGTCTTCGGATGGATGCGCTCGAGCAGATGCGTCGAGGTGATATAGGCCATGTCGAAGGGCGGGTCCTGGCGCAGCAGCACGACATCCATGGTCGCGAGATCGACGCGCTCCGGCGCGCCAAGCTCGTAGTGATCGCCCTTGACGTCGCGCAGCACCATCGGCTCGACGCTGGCATAGAGCTTGCCGTCACGGAAGCTCAGGCGGTCGGGGGTATAATGGAAGAGCTTGTAGCCGCGCGCCTGGGCTTCCAGGCTCATGGCGAAGGTGGAATCACCTGCGATATTAATGCCTGCGACATGGTCCATCTGGACCGCTACATTGGTGATCTTGGCCATTTCCATCCCTCGCTGAATGCCGGACAGATGTAGGTCGGCCAGATATCAAACGCAACGGGCAATCAAGGCCTTCCGGCCCCGGAGCATTTTTGTTTTTGCGCAATTCCGGACGCAAAACCGCTGCACACATTTGCTGGAATTGCTTTTCACCGCGTTTCGAGTTTCCGCATCAGCCGGCCGCGATAGCTATCGAGAATGACGGCGAGCACGATGACGGCGCCGATGACGATCGGCTTGATATTGTCGTCGGCGCCCAAGAGCTGCAATCCCGTCGACAGCACCTGAAGAATGCAGGCGCCGACCAGCGTGCCGACAATCGAGCCTTTGCCGCCCGAAAGGCTGGTGCCGCCGATAATGACGGCGGCGATGGCATTCAACTCATAGCCGATGCCCGCGACCGGGCTGCCGACATTGAGACGGAGCAGATAGACCATGGCCGCAATGCCGGCGGTCAGCCCTGAGATCGTGAAGACCGCAATCTTGTACCGTTTCGGCTCATGCCCCGACAGCCGGACAGCCTCTTCATTGGTGCCGATCGCGAAGACGAAGCGCCCGAAGACAGTGTAGCGCAGCACGAACCAGCCGATGAGGACGACGACGATCGCAATCAGAAAGATCGACGGAAATATGCCCCAGAAGATCAGGTTGCCGAAATCGACGAAAGGCTGAGGCAGGCCGGTGATGGTGGAATTGTCGCTGACCACGCGCGCCAGGCCGCTGGCGACGTTCAGCATGCCAAGGGTGACGATGAATGAGGGAAGCTTCCACTTCTCGCAAATCCAGCCGTTGACGGCGCCAAGGATGGCACCCGTGCCCATCGACGCAAGACATGCGAGGACAATCGCCTGCCATGGCGAAAACGCCGGATTGATCATGATCGTCGCACCGATCACGGTGCAAAGGGCAAGCAGCGACCCGACCGAGAGATCGATGCCGCCAACGAGGATGACGAAGGTCATGCCGGCAGCAAGCACGGTGTTGATGGCAATCTGCACGAAGATCTTCAGGAAGTTCTCCGGCGTTGCGAAATAGGGCGCCGTCGCCGAGAAAAACGCCAGGATCAGAATGAGGGCAATGGCGACGCCCGCCTCCTTCAGCGAGATCCGGACAAGCTTGTCCCAGACGCTCACCTCTTTCGCCTCGGTCTGTTTTTCAATGTTGGCGGACACGGCTGTACTCCTTGTAGGCGAGCGAAAGGATCCTGCTCTCGTCAAATTGTTCCCGAACTATTTCGCCCGATATCTTGCCGTCGGAGAAGACGATGATGCGATGGCAAATGCCGATGAGTTCCGGCAGATCCGACGATACGACCAGAACGCCTTTTCCTTCGGCCGCAAACTTCCACAGAAGCTCGTAAATCTCGGCCTTTGCACCGACGTCGATTCCACGGGTCGGCTCATCGAAAATCAGAACTTTAGGGCCGCGGAACAGCCATTTTGCAATGACGACCTTTTGCTGGTTGCCGCCGGAAAAGGTTCTGACCGCCTGATGGATCGACGGGGTCTTGATGCGCAGTTCGCGCACGAGGCGCTGCGAATGATCGTCCTGCGCCCTTCGCATGATCAAACCGTTGCGGGAGATCTTGGCGAGATCGGTTATGGTGGCATTTTCAGCGCAGCTCATATCGAGCATCAAGCCCTGCGTCTTGCGGTCTTCGGTTGCCAGGCAGAGGCCGGCAGCAACGGCATCCTTCGGCGAATGGATCTCAACCGGATCGCCATTCACCCGAATTTCGCCGGCCGCTTTGGCATCGGCGCCGAATATGGCGCGAACCGCCTCCGTCCGGCCACTGCCGACAAGACCGGCAATGCCGACGATTTCCCCCTTTGCCACGGAAAATGACAGTTCCGGGCTATTGCGCGTCACCTTCAGGCCGGACACGCCGAGCGCCTCGCCGGACACGGTGCTGTCGCTGCGAAAAATGCCATGATCCGAAAGCTTGCGCCCGACCATGAGTTCGACGATGTCAGGAATAGCAAGTCCGGACAGCGGACGCGTGATCACATGCTGGCCGTCGCGCAGCACCGTCACATCGTCGCCGACGTCAAAGATCTCCTCCAGCCTGTGCGAGATGTAGAGCGTGGTCACGCCACGCCGCTTCAGCCGCTTGAGAATCTCGAAGAGGCGATCGACCTCCTTGGAGGTCAGGGTTGCCGTCGGTTCGTCGAGAACGAGAAGCTTGCTTTCATAACATAGCGCCTTGGCGATCTCGACCAGTTGAAGCTGCGCGACGCTGAGGCGGCTCGCCAGTGTCGTCGGGGCGACGTCGAGGCCGACCTCTTCCAGGAGTTCCGCTGCTCTGCTGTTCATTTCCTTGTAGTTCACCAGGCCGTAGCGGCGCGGCAGATGCTCGAACAACAGGTTTTCCGCCACCGTCAGGTTGGAAAGCGGATGCAGCTCCTGGTGAATGACCCGGATGCCCGCCTTGAACGCCTCCAACGGCGAGGCCGGATGGTATTGCTTGCCGTCGAATAGAATGTGACCGTCATCCGGCCTGAAGACACCGCCGAGCAGGTTGATCAGGGTCGATTTTCCAGCACCGTTCTCGCCGAGAAGAACGTGCCCCTTGCCGCGGCCGATCCGCATAGAGACATCCTTGAGCGCTACGACGCCCGGGAAGCGCTTGCCGATCCCTTCCAGCCTCAAAATGTCGTCATTTGCTGCGTCTGACATGGCGACCTCATGCACGCTTTGTTCGAACTCCACGCAGCACGCATCCCAGGAACTCGGAAACGAGCCTCACCTGAAGCGATCAACGCGTCAATCGGTTGGTAGCGGTGAGCGCCGGCCGCAGCCGACGCTTCCTGTACAGTGCTGCGCGTCTTGTCAGACGCGCGATGCGGGCGATCCCGACTATTTGAGATCCGCTGCGGTGACCAGCTTGATGTCGGTCTTGACCCAGCCGGTGAATGTCTCGCCGGCAAGTTCACGCATGCCATACTGGATGCCGAGGACCGCCATCTGCGCGCCATACTGTTCGACAGTGGCAAGCATCTTGCCATCCTTGATCAGCGGCTGAACCGGCGGAATGTTATCGAAGCCGACAACCTTGATCTTGCCACTCTGGCCGGCCGCATCGAGCGCCTTGACAACGCCGAGAGCCATCGAGTCGTTGGCTGCCATAACGCCCTGAATATCCTTATATTTCGTCAGGAAATTCGTCATGACGGTATTGGCTTCTTCCGTCTCCCAATGGGCCGTCTTGCTGTCGAGAAGCTCAAGCTTGCCAGACTTGACGGAGTCCATGAAGCCTTCCTTGCGCTCCTTGGCATTGTCGGCCTCGGGGTTACCCTCGAGGATGACGACCTTGGCGCCGGGTCCCAGATCCTTGGCAAGCGCGTCGCCCGCAAGCGTCGCCCCGCCCCTATTGTCAGGCCCGAAGAAAGCGAGATCGATACCGGCTTTCTTCTTCGCATCGGCATCGAGCGGCACGTCGATGTTGATGACCTTGACGCCGGCCTTGACTGCCTTTGCCAGCGGGGTTGCCATGGCCTTTGAATCGGCCGGCGCAACAACGATGATATCGTATTTCTGCGTGACGAAGTTTTCGACGGCATCGACCTGGGAAGCGAAATCACGCTCATCCTTCATGCCGACCGCCTTGAAGTCGAACTTGTCCTTGTTCTCGGCCGCATATTTGTCGGCGCCGGCCTTCATCTGCTTGAAGAACTCATTGGACAAGGATTTCATGATCAGGCCGACCTTCGGCTTCCCGGCCGCAAAGGCGGGCGACACGCCACAGGACAGCGCAAGCACTAAGGTGCCGGCAAGTCCAAGCTTCAATGCCGCACGGCGCGGCGCATTGATCAAGACGGATTCACGCTTCATAAAATTGGACATTTTTTCCTCCCGAACGGCCCTGGGCTCAGCTCCACCTGAGTTGCCGGCGGCAATGAACCGTTTCCAACGGCATCTGGGTAGCACGCCCTTAGAAATTGTCAAGCTGCCGAAATGGAGCCAAACGTCAGCTTTGACTCCCAGGTTTGGCCTGTATCGGTGCGCATGTAATGAACCGTTTCCATTGAGCATTGGCCCACGCTCGTGCTATGGAGACTGGCGGTCAAAATTGAGATGCAGCCCTTTGACGAGGGCCGCAAAGACCATTAGCTGGAAGCTTCGATCAGGCGCTCTTCGGTGTCTTCCGAAGGCGCAGAGAAAGGGCCACTGTTTCCGTTATGTCAAAGGTCGGGATTCGAGAGGTTGCCAAGCTTGCGGAAGTTTCCACCGGGACCGTTTCGCGGGTTTTGAATGATCATCCCTCCGTGACGAAGGAATTGCGGGCGCGCGTCACAGCGATCATCAAAGACCTCGGCTATACGCCCGACCCGTCGGCGCGAAGCATGCGCGGCAAGGTCAGCCGGCTCATCGGCATCGTCATTCCGGATCTGACCAATCCGTTCTTCGCGGAGCTTGTCCAATCGGCGGAACAGGCGGCGGCAAATCACGGCTATAATATCATCGTCATGACGTCGTTTGATCATGCGGCCAAGGAGGCTGACCGCATCAAACAGCTGACAAGCCGAAAGGTCGACGGCATCATGCTGGTTCCCAGCAATGATTTCCATACACTCAAGCTGCCGAAGGGATTGCCGATCGTCGTCGTCGACCGTCTCATGCCAGGATATTCCGGTATTGCCGCCGATCACCGCAATGGCGTTCGCCTTGGCGTCGAGCATCTTTTGCAGCTCGGTCATCGCCGCATCGGCTTCATCTCGGGGCCCGGCCACTCCGTCCCCGCCAACGATCGCCTCAGGGGCTATCTCGATGCGATCGAGCAAGCGGACGACAGCAAGCGAATGGCGGGCCCACCGCTGATCGCCGAGGCGGCTTTCGACTATGAAAGCGGCCGTGCCGCGGGAAATTATCTTCTGGCCCGTGCGCGCAACGAGCGGCCGACGGCGATCTTTGCAAGTTCGGACCAGCAGGCCATCGGCTGCATGCGGGCAGCGCATGATCTGGGAATTCCGATACCTGCAGCCCTTTCGATCCTCGGCTTCGACGGCATCCCGCTCGCAAGCATGACAACGCCACGCCTGACGACAGTGAAACAGCCGATTCAAGACATAGCCGCAGCGGCGGTGGCCGTTCTGTTGAACAAACAAACCGCGCCTGACCTCGACAATCCGATCCTATTCGGCTGCGAGATCTTGAAGGGCGAAACAACCGCCCCGCCTCAGCCCGATTAGCGCATAGGCCCGAACATCGAGATCGATCGTCAGGCGGCGATGCCCTGGTTGCCGCTGTTGCGCAGCATGTTGCGGAGGCGGTAGGCGATCGCCAAGGGCTTCGGGAAGGGCTTGCGCAGGAAGGCGACCTTGCGGACGTAATTGTCGACCCGCCAGCTTGCCCAGGTTCCGCCGGCGAAAAAGGCGACGTCGCCGGCACGCAGGGTTCGTTCCGTGCCGTCCTCGGCGGTGATATGAACCTCGCCTTCGAGGATCATCACTGTCTCGTCCCAGCCGAAACGCCAGCGGAATTCGCCCGCCGTGCAATCCCAGATCGCCGTCAGCGATGCCTCGTCATGGCCGCGCGAATGTTCGGCCGTGCGGGCCTGCGGATTGCCGCTGATAACCCAGTCCGGATTGATCGGCGTGGATTTAAGCGGCAGCAGACCGCTCGCATGCGCGACGAAGGATTTTCCGGCCGGCTTCGCCACGGCAGCATACGGCACCGAGCGCGCGGCCATGGCGACCGCACTTGCAAGCATTAGCTTCCAGGCCATGAAACAACCCCCAATTGTTATCCCTACCGAGTCGATAGCAGAGAGTCGTAAGAACCCGGTTCACGCGGGAACTAAAAGTTTAACGATCCGGAAATCCGATGGGTCGAAAGGGGCTCAGAAGGCATCAATAAAGTGCCGCGGCAGCCGGCCCGGCATGATCGCGACGATATCATAGCGCTGGGAAAGGCGGGCCTGATCCGCCTGGCGGGCAAGCCAGAGATCGCTTGCCGCCCGTATCCGCTTCTGCGCGGCGACAGAGACGGCGTCGACCGCCGCGGCCTCGCCATGGCGGGCCTTGACCTCAACGAAGACGGCGAGATCGCCCTTACGGGCGATGATGTCGATCTCGCCGAGCCTAGTGCGGTGGCGCAGCGCCAGGATGCGATAGCCCTTCAGCATCAGGAAGACGGCCGCGACATATTCCGACATGCGGCCCCGGCGCAGTGCCCTCCTCCTGATCGCGGTGAGATCGTTATCGCCCATCGGCGTTCTTGATCTCCAGCAGGCGCTGGTAGAGCACCTTGCGCGGCAGGCCGGTGAGGCGGGCGGCCTCGGTCGCGGCGCCTGCCGTCGGCATCGACTTCGACAGGTCGGCCAGCATGGCTTCGACATCGGCCTCAGCGGTCTCGACCGGCTCCGGCGGACCGATCACGAGGACGATCTCGCCCTTGACGTTTTCCACCTGTTGATAATGCGCCGCAAGGTCGGCAAGCGTGCCGCGGCGGAACTCTTCATAGGTCTTGGTCAGTTCGCGGCAGACGGAGGCGGGCCGAGCGCCGCCCAGCACATCGGCGGCGGCCAGAAGCGTTGCGCCGATGCGATGCGGCGATTCAAAGAAGATCAGCGTCGCGGGTGCTGCGGCAAGTTCACCCAGCCGGTCGCGGCGGGCCTTGTCCTTGGCCGGCAGGAAACCGGCGAAAAGAAAGGCATCGTTCGGCAGGCCGGAGCCGACAAGGGCTGCGAGCGGGGCGGAGGCGCCGGGAATGGGAATGACGCGGTAACCTGCCGCTATCGCCTGCTGCGCCAGCCGATAGCCGGGATCGGAGACCAGCGGCGTGCCGGCATCGGAAACCAGCGCCACCGAGCGCCCGGCTTCGAGCGCCTGCAGCAGCCTTGGACCGGCCTCGTCGGCATTGTGCTCGTGATAGGCAAAGGGGCGGTTCTGGATGCCGTAGCGGTCGAGCAGCACGCGGGTGACGCGCGTATCTTCGCAGGCAAGCACATCGGCGCCGGCCAGCGTTTCGAGCGCCCGCAGCGTGATATCGCCGAGATTGCCGATGGGAGTGGCGACGAGATAGAGCGCCGGCTCCAGCGGCCGCGCCGGCACCGTTGCATTGTGCAGGCGGAAGCTTCGCCGGCTGGCGGCGTCCGCTGTGGTTTCCTCATTCATGCCATTTGCTTTCGTCCCGCCGGCTCGTCGCCGGCATCGAACCCTTATGGGCGAGCCGCACCGCTTCGGCAAGGGTTCGGATTTCTGTGAGCATTGCTCTGGAAAACCGCAAATGCAGGGGTGCCGACGTCCATGCCTCTTGCAAAGCAATGCTGAAGTCTGCCATTTTGCCCGTCCACTCCCCCGGCCTCAAGCCGGGACAGCATTCTTCGGGTGCTCGACGCGCCCGGACAGTCACGGTCGAAAGCGGTAGCATCCCATGCGTATTACTATTGAGCGGTCAAACCTGTTGAAATCGCTGAACCACGTCCACCGCGTGGTCGAACGTCGCAACACGATCCCGATCCTGTCCAACGTATTGCTCAAAGCCGACGGCCAGAAGCTCGATATGAAGGCGACCGACCTCGACCTCGAAATCACCGAGGCGACACCTGCTAGCGTCGAGCAGCCCGGCGCCACCACCGTTCCCGCGCATCTTCTCTACGACATCGTGCGCAAGCTTTCCGACGGATCGGAAGTGCTGCTTGCCACCAGCCCCGATGGCGGCGCGATGACCGTGCAGTCCGGCCGCTCGAAATTCTCGCTGCAATGCCTGCCGGAATCGGACTTCCCTGATCTCACGGCCGGCACCTTCACGCATTCCTTCAAGCTGAAGGCGGCCGATCTGAAGATGCTGATCGACCGCACCCAATTCGCGATTTCGACGGAAGAGACGCGTTATTATCTGAACGGCATCTTCTTCCACACGATCGAGAGCAACGGCCAGCTGAAGCTCAGGGCGGTTGCGACCGACGGCCACCGGCTGGCGCGCGCCGATGTCGATGCGCCTTCCGGCTCCGAGGGGATGCCCGGCATCATCATTCCGCGCAAGACGGTCGGCGAGCTGCAGAAGCTGGTCGACAATCCCGAGGTAATGGTGACCGTCGAGGTCTCCGACGCCAAGATCCGGCTGACGATCGGCTCGATCGTCATGACCTCGAAACTGATCGACGGCACCTTCCCGGATTATCAGCGCGTCATCCCCACCGGCAACGACAAGGAAATGCGGGTCGACTGCACGAGTTTCGCACAGGCCGTCGACCGCGTCTCGACGATCTCCTCCGAGCGCGGCCGCGCCGTCAAGCTGGCGCTTTCCGAGGGGCAGTTGATGCTGACCGTCAACAATCCCGATTCCGGCAGCGCGACGGAAGAAGTTGCCGTCGGCTACGACACGGATGCGATGGAAATCGGCTTTAATGCCAAATACTTGCTCGACATCACCGCCCAGCTTTCCGGCGAGGAAGCGATCTTCCTGCTTGCCGATGCCGGCTCGCCGACGCTGATCCGCGACACGGCGGGCGACGATGCGCTCTACGTGCTGATGCCGATGCGCGTCTGACCGGAACGAAGGCCGCCCATTGCCGTTTTTCCTCCTGTCAAAACGGAGGATCCCATGACCAAAAAGACGGGAACGGTGCGCATCGGCATATCCGGCTGGACCTATGCGCCCTGGCGCGGTCAATTCTACCCGAAGGACCTGCCGCAGAAGCAGGAGCTTTCCTACGCCGCCCGGCACTTCCGGTCGATCGAGATCAACGGCACCTTCTACGGATTGCAGCGGCCCGAAAGCTTCGGCCGCTGGCGCGAGGAAACGCCGGAGGATTTCGTCTTCGCAGTCAAGGGACCGCGCTTCATCACCCATATGCTGCGGCTGCAGGATATCCAGACGGCGCTCGCCAATTTCCTCGCCTCCGGCCTTTTGCGGCTTGGTCCCAAGCTCGGACCGATCCTCTGGCAATTCCCGCCGAACATGGTCTTCGACCCATCCCTTTTCGAGAGCTTTTTGTCGCTGCTGCCGCACGACCGCGACGCAGCGACAGCGCTTGCGAAGCGTCACGACTGGCATATCAAGGGACCGGCCTGGCTTAAATGCGACGGGCACCAGCCGATCCGGCATGCGCTGGAGATTCGCCACGAGAGCTTCCGCTCACCCGCTTTCATCGACATGCTCAGGCGGCACAGGGTCGCTCTCGTCTGCGCCGATACGGTGAAATGGCCACTGCTGATGGATGTCACCGCCGATTTCATCTACTGCCGCCTGCATGGTTCCGAAAAGCTCTATGTCAGCGGCTACGAGGGCGAAGCGCTCGACATATGGGCGCAACGCATCCGCGCCTGGGCCACGGGTGGAGAAGCTGAGAATGCGACGCGAGTGCTGGCGCCCGTAGCGGCGCGCAGCAAAGGCCGTGACGTCTATCTCTATTTCGACAATACCGATGTGAAGCTGCGCGCGCCTATCGATGCCGATCAATTGAGCGAAAGGCTCGCCGATCTCCTGCCCGGTTCAGCGCCGAAAGCCGCATGAACTGTTGATGCCGATGTCCTTGTTGCGAAAATCCTTGTCCCTTAAGCGACAAGCGGCATATTAAGGCATTCGATCAACATGCGGATGGGTGGAGAATGAGCTTACGGGTCAAGGTGAAGGAACGGTTGGGCAAGAAGTTCGACGACGAGATCCGCTTCTTCCGGGGCATGATGCAGGGGCCGAAGACGGTGGGCTCGATCGTGCCGACCTCCTCGATCACGGCGAAGCGCATGGCAAGCGTCGTCGATATCCATTCCGGGCTGCCGGTGCTTGAACTCGGACCGGGCACGGGTGCTATCACCAAGGCCATTCTCGGCCGCGGCGTCCGTCCGGAAAATCTCGTCGCAATCGAATATTCGACGGATTTTCATAAACATCTGCAGCGGACCTATCCCGGCGTGCACTTCATCAACGGCGATGCCTTCGATCTTCAGAGTACTCTTGGCAATTTCAGCGGTCTCACCTTCGATTCCGTCGTCTCGGGTATTCCGCTGCTGAATTTCCCGATGGCGAAGCGCATCTCGCTGCTCGAAAGCCTGCTCGATCGACTGCCGGCCGGCCGGCCGATGGTGCAGATTTCCTATGGCGCGATCTCGCCGATCGCCGCCAATCCCGACCGCTACCATATCCAGCATTTCGACTTCGTCATGCGCAATATTCCGCCGGCGCAGCTCTGGATCTATAAGCGCGGCTGAGATGTTCGGGATCTACATCACTCATCCGCAGGTCAGGATCGACCCAAACGTGCCGGTGCCGAAATGGGGGCTTTCCGATGTCGGCGCGGCGCGGGCGCGCAAAGCGGCAGAGAGCGGCTGGGCGAGGCAATTGCAACGCATCGTCTCCAGCGACGAGACGAAGGCGATCGAGACGGCCGAAATCCTGGCGGAAGCGTCCGGCGTGACGATCGAGATCGTCCACGCGACGCACGAGAACGACCGCACGGCCACCGGCTTCCTGCCGCCGCCGCAATTCGAAGAGGCGGCCGACTGGTTCTTCGCCCATCCGGAACAAAGCTTCAAGGGCTGGGAGCGCGCAGTCGACGCGCAGGCCCGCATCGTCGAGGCCGTTAATGCCGTTCTTGCCACGCATGATGCGACGGCGCCGATCGCCTTTGTCGGCCATGGCGGCGTCGGCACGCTGCTAAAATGCCATCTGGCGGGCAGCCCGATCGCGCGCGACCGCGACCAGCCCGGCGGCGGCGGCAATCTCTATGCTTTCGGTCTTGCGGATCGGCGCCTAACATGCGACTGGACGCCTATCGAAGACTGGCAGGGGTGACTTCAGATGGACGCACGCGAGCGGTTGATCGTCGGCCTGGATGTTCCAACGATCGGCGAGGCGGAAAGACTGGTTTCCACGCTCGGCGACGACATTCTCTTCTACAAGATCGGCTATCAGCTGGTCTTTGCCGGCGGCCTGGAATTCGCCCGTGATCTTGCCGCAAGCGGCAAGAAGATCTTTCTCGACATGAAGCTGCTCGACATCGACAACACTGTCGCCTCCGGCGTCGAGAACATCGCCAAGATGGGCATGTCGATGCTGACGCTGCATGCCTATCCGAAAGCCATGAAGGCAGCGGTCGAGGCCGCAGCCGGCTCCGGCCTCTGCCTGCTCGGCGTGACCGTGCTGACCTCGATGGATGCCGACGACCTTGCCGAGGCGGGCTACAGCCAGGATCCGCACAGCCTGGTGCTGCGCCGCGCCGAACAGGCGCGCGCAGCCGGCATGGGCGGTATCGTCTGCTCGGCGGAAGAAGCGGCTGCAGTGCGCGAAATCGTCGGACCCGACATGGCCATCGTCACCCCCGGCATTCGCCCTGATGGTAGCGACAAGGGCGACCAGAAGCGGGTGATGACGCCTTTCGACGCGCTGAAGGCGGGAGCGACGCATCTCGTTGTCGGCCGGCCTGTCGTCAAGGCTCCGGATCCCCGCGATGCCGCCCGCGCGATCCTCAGCGAGATGGTGAGCGCGCTCTGGCCGGCAAATCGCTGACCGCAATCAACGACAAAAGGGATAAGACCATGGCCAAAGGATACTGGATCGCCCGCGTCGACGTTCGCGATGCCGAGCGCTACAAGGATTACGTGGCGGCCGCCAAGCCGGCCTTCGAAAAATATGGCGCGAATTTCCTGGCGCGCGGCGGCGCCTTTACCGAACTCGAGGGCAAGGCGCGCGTCCGCAACGTAGTGATTGAATTCCCGTCGATGCAGCATGCGGTCGACTGCTACAATTCGCCGGAATATCAGATCGCCGCGAAAATCCGCCAGGAGGCCGCGGATGCGGAAATGGTCGTCGTCGAAGGCGTCTGATCGACGTTACATCTTAAAAAACTGACGGCGTGATGGGCCTTCCCGTCGCGCAGGGATTCGGCTAAGACGAGAGCCAATTCAGCATCCCGCAAAGCCTTTCGAGGAGCCTGCCATGACCCTTGCCAACCTGCCGCCGCTCGTTACCGTGTTCGGAGGCTCCGGTTTCGTGGGCAGGCACGTGGTTCGGGCGCTGGCCAAGCGCGGTTATAGCATCCGCGTCGCCGTGCGCCGTCCCGATCTCGCCGGCTTCCTGCAGCCGCTCGGCAATGTCGGCCAGATCTCCTTCGTGCAGGCGAACCTGCGCTACCGCAGCTCGATCGACCGCGCCGTCGACGGGGCAAGCCATGTCGTCAACTGCGTCGGCATTCTGCACGAGGCCGGCCGCAACACATTCGACGCCGTGCAGGAATTCGGCGGCCGTGCGGTTGCCGAAGCGGCGCGCGGCGCGGGTGCGACGCTGACGCATATTTCGGCGATCGGCGCCGACGCGAAATCCGATTCCGACTATGGCCGCACCAAGGGCCGCGCCGAAACGGCCATCCTGTCGGTCAAGACCGATGCGGTGATCTTCCGTCCGTCGATCGTCTTCGGACCGGAGGACAGCTTCTTCAACAAGTTTGCCGAGATGGCACGCATGTCGCCGATCCTGCCGCTTATTGGCGGCGGCAAGACGAAATTCCAGCCTGTCTATGTCGAGGATATCGCCGAGGCCGTCGCCCGCGCCGTCGACGGCAAGGTCGCCGGCGGCAAGGTCTATGAGCTTGGCGGGCCTGAGGTGCTCAGCTTCCGTGAATGTCTCGAGACGATGCTGAAGGTAACGTGCCGTAAGAACCCGCTGGTATCCCTGCCCTTCGGCATCGCTTCGATGATCGGCAGCATCGCTTCGCTGGTCCCCTTCATAACGCCGCCGATCACGCCGGATCAGGTGCGCATGCTGAAGCGCGACAATGTCGTCTCCAAGGAAGCCGAGGCGGAAGGCCGCACGCTGAAGGGCCTCGGCATTGCGCCCACCATGGTGGCATCGGTGCTTGGCTCCTATCTCGTGCACTATCGTCCGCACGGCCAGTATACCGGCACCGGCAAGGCCGCCTGACCATCTTCTCCAACCGATCAGATTTGGCCGTCTGCGGATCCCGCGGGCGGCCTTTTGGCGTTGCCGTGTCCTGCAAAGCCCGGCGCAAGCCTGGGGTGTTTTGCTGTCCACCACATTGAGTTGCGTTGCATAAAAGACGCATCGGAATTTTTGTGGAATTAACGCGAAATTTAGCAGGAACGTTTATTGCTATTTGCCATTCCACTGACTACCAAACCCGCGCGTCTTCCAACGGACTCAACGCCTGCGGTCGCGCGCGGCAATCACTGTGAAAGGCAATTCTCGATGGGCAAGTCAATCGCGCTCCTGTTTGCGTGTGCGGCGCTGGTTATCCTTGCAGGCTCTTTCGTTGCGCCCGGTTCGGTCGCGGCGGTAAAGGGCGATTGCTCGCCGGCCTACGGCGTCGATCCTTGCTCTACGGCTTCGATCATCCATTGACGAAAAGCCGGTCCTGCGCCGGCATCTTGCCCAGACAAGCGGTCGATCGGAACGCCTGAAACAGCGCGTTCACAATGAACGCTCAGCCCTGCCTGCTTCAAGCGGCGGCGGGCGCTTATCCTCTCAATATCGCCTATCTGAAAGATTGGCGGCTTCTGCCGGCAACAGAGTGTCTGTTCGCGGAGTCCGACGGGGCATTTGCATTCGCGCCGGGAGTTGCGCGAATGCAATGCGGAACGGATGTCTCAGGCAATCAAGCCGGTCGCGGCCATGCCGAGCAGCAAAACACCGAGAATGATGCGGTAGATGGCAAACAGGGTAAACCGGTTGCTTCTGATATAGGCAAGCAGCCATTTGACGGCGATGAAGGCAACGACCGTGGAGACGACGAAGGCGATGCCGAGCGCCGTCCAGTCTTCGCCTGCCGCTCCGCCATCCCTGAACGTCTTCAGCAATTCATAGGCGCTTGCCGCGTACATTGTGGGTATGCCGACGAGAAAGGCAAACTCGGTCGCCGCGGCGCGGTTGCCCGTGCCTGCCAGCATGGCGACGAAGATGGTGGCGCCGGAGCGCGAGGTTCCCGGGAAGACGCCGGCAACGATCTGGGCGATGCCGACCAGGATGGCGACAAGCCAGGTAATCTCTTTGTGCGGCGGCCTGCGGGCGGCGGCCCATTCGGCAAAGATCATCCAGATACCGCCGATGATGAGCGCCCAGGCGATCGGCGTTGCGGTCTCCGGCAGTTCAAAGCCGAGCTTCTTGACGATAAGTCCGAGAATGGCGGTGATGAGAAACGCGACGATCAGCTTGGCGGCATAGTCGCGATTGACGGGATCACGCCAGCCAAGCACCAGATCCAGCAGACGACGCCAGTAGATGATGGTGACGGCGAGGATGGCGCCTGCCTGAATGACGATGTTGAACATGTCCGACCGATGTCCGAGCCATTGCTCGGCAATGATCAGGTGGCCGGTGCTCGAGATCGGCAGAAATTCGGTGATCCCCTCTATGACACCGAGAATTGCAGCATTTATATAATCCATACATTGTCTCCGGTTTAAAGTTCGGTCGGGCCTGAGCGCTTGGGCCGATCAGGCTGCCGCTTCCATTCGTTCGTTAGACCGTGTTTCGCCATTATCAGATGGCCTGAAAAATCCGATTCGCTTGTATTGGCGGGGCCAAACTCCTATAGCTTCAACCAATGAGTCATGACTAGGGCGCTATAATCGAGCTGCCACACAGTCCTGTAACAGCAATCACAAAGCCCGAGTATCGATGCCCACGCTTTATCATCATCCCATGTCATCCGCATCTCGCTTCGTCCGGCTGATCCTGGCGGAATACGGCTATCAGGCGGATCTGATCGAGGAGCAGACATGGGAGAAGCGCCGGGATTTCCTGGCGCTCAATCCGGCCGGCACGCTGCCGGTCTATGTCGACGACAGCATGCGCGCGCTCTGCGGCGCGAGCGTCATTTCCGAATATCTGGACGAGACGCACGGCGTCTTGAAGCGCGACCGGCGGCTGCTCGCCGAAGACCCTTTCCAGCGGGCGGAAATCCGCCGGCTGACCGAATGGTTCATGCAGAAGATGGAAAACGACGTGACCAAGCCGCTCGCCCGCGAGCGTGTCTACAAGTTGCAGATGACCGCCGATCAGGGCGGCGGCGCGCCGGATTCGAAGGTTTTACGCACGGCCCGCGCGAATATCCGTCAGCATATGCGTTATCTCACCTGGCTTGCCGGCTCGCGTCAGTGGCTGGCGGGCGAGCGGATGAGCTATGCCGACCTTGCCGCCGCGGCCTCGATCTCGATCCTCGATTATCTCGGCGAGATCGAGTGGGCGGATTCGCCCGTCGTCAAGGACTGGTACCAGCGGCTGAAGTCACGTCCCTCCTTCCGGCCGATGCTGACCGAGCGCGTGCGCGGCCTGACACCGGTTTCACACTATGCCGATCTGGATTTCTGACGAGGGCTCTTCATGCCCGAACCTGACAATGTCGACAAAGAGCGCCGCCGCCGCGACAATTTGACCGAGTTCGTTCGGGCGGAATCTGCCGCCAAGGGCTTCGATCTTTGCCGCATCACGCGACCGGACGCGATCCCTGAAGCGAAAGAGCGTCTCGGCCAGTTCATCGATGCCGGGCGTCACGGGACGATGGACTGGATGGCGGAGACGCGCGACCGGCGCGGCGATCCGCGCGCACTCTGGAGCGAGGTGCGCTCCGTCGTCGTCTTCGGCCTCAATTACGCTCCGGAAGAAGATCCCCGCGGCATTCTCGACAAGCCGGACAAGGCAGCGATATCAGTCTATGCCCGCAACCGCGATTATCACGACGTCATCAAGGGCCGGCTGAAGGAGATCGCCACGCGCTTTGCGGCGCGGGCAGGCGCCGATGTAAAGGTCTTCGTCGATACGGCGCCGGTGATGGAAAAGCCCTTAGCGGCGGCGGCCGGGCTCGGCTGGCAGGGGAAACATACCAATCTCGTCAGCCGCATGCACGGCTCCTGGTTGTTCCTCGGCACGATGTTCACCACCGCCGATCTTGTGATCGACGCGCCGGAGAGCGATCATTGCGGCACCTGCCGCGCCTGCCTCGACATCTGTCCGACGGCTGCCTTCCCGGCGCCTTACCAGATCGACGCGCGGCGCTGCATCTCTTATCTCACCATCGAGCACAAGGGACCGATCGACGCCGATTTGCGCATATTGATCGGCAATCGCATCTATGGCTGCGACGACTGTCTTGCCGCCTGTCCCTGGAACAAGTTCGCAAGCTCCGCCTCCGAGATGAAGCTACAGGCGCGGGAAGATCTGAAGGAGCCGTCGATCGCCTTTCTGCTGACGCTTGACGATGCCGCCTTCCGTGCCTTTTTCAGCGGCTCGCCGGTGAAGCGGATCGGCCGCGACCGTTTCGTCCGCAACGTGCTGATCGCCGCCGGCAATTCCGGCGACAAGGCGCTCATCGGGCCATGTCGCCGGCTTTCAGACGATCCCTCACCCGTGGTGCGCGGCATGGCGGTCTGGGCACTTTCGCGGCTGATGGAGGCCGGCGAATTTGCGGCCTTTGCCGCACAAAGGGCGGATGAGAGAGATGACGACGTCCTGAACGAATGGCGATTGGCGGGAGTGGGTTGATGCATGTGATGATTTTTGGCTGCGGCTATTCCGGCACGGCAATCGCCAAGGCCTTTGCCGGCGACGACGTGCGGGTTTCCGGCACCACGCGCTCACCTGACAAGATGGAGGCGCTCCGCCGGAACGGCATCGAAGCTTTCCTTTTCGACGGCGAGAGCATGGAAGCGGGGCTGCGGCGGGCTTTGACTGGTGTAACGCATCTGGTCCAGTCGATCGCCCCTGGAAGAGCCGACCCGCTGCTGCGGCTGCTTGATAAAGACGGCGCACGCCTGCTGCCGATGCTCGAATGGATCGGTTATCTCTCCACGGTCGGCGTCTATGGCGATCACCAGGGCGCCTGGGTGAGTGAGGAAACGCCGTGCCTGCCCGTTTCCGGACGGTCGACCGAGCGGCTCGAGGCGGAAGAGGGCTGGCTGGCGATGGGCCGGGAGCGCGGCGTGCCGGCGGCGGTGCTGCGCCTTTCCGGCATCTATGGGCCGGGCCGCAACGCCTTCTGCAATCTGGACAAGGGCACGGCGCGACGGCTGATCAAGAAGGACCAGGTGTTCAACCGCATCCGCGTCGAAGATATTGGTGCTTCGACACGCTTCCTGTCGGAGCGCGGCCTCGGCGGCATCTATAATGTCACCGACGACCGGCCCGGCCCCCCGCAGGATGTGATCGTTGAGGCAGCCCGCCTGATGGGCGTCGAACCGCCGCCGGAGCAGGCGTTCGAGACCGCCGAATTGACGCCGATGGCGCGCACCTTTTACGGCGAGAACAAACGGGTTTCGAATGCGAAACTGAAGGCCGCCGGCTTCGCATTCTCCTTCCCGAACTATCCCATGTCGCTTGCGCAATTGTGGCGGGATGGACGCTGGTGGGGGGAGTAGAACTCAGTCCTGTTTGCGACGGATACGTTCACCCAAAATGAGTAGGAAATTCCTACTTTCCCGGTTTGGCCGGACAATTTTCGCCGCATCTTATGGTTAACGGCCTTTGAATTTGCCCAAATGTGGCAGTAAATATGGCGAAATGGGAAAAATATTTTCGCGATTTTCGTGAACGCCATGGCGTTAACTATCCCTTCGGAAAATTCGTTCGGATTTTAACTGATTTTATTAGGTTTTTTCCACGTTTTGGCGCGGCGCGCATTCCTGGAATCCCGACACCACACTCACGAATGTTACCGACTGTAATATTCCGTGAACAGTAGCGGCACTTTTTCGCCACTTTTTCGCAGATTTAAGCCCCGCCGCCTGCAAGGGCGTGAGTTCAATAGTTGAGGGATACTCTGTTTTGAAGAACATACGTCGTTCTATTGTCGCCGCTGTAACTATTGCAGCCTGTTCTTCCATGCTTCCGGCGGAAGGTTTTGCTGGCAATGGTTGTGGCGGTGCTTCATGGTACGCACTTCGCTCCAAAACTGCTTCCGGGGAACGTATGAACCCTGCCATCTTGACTGCCGCACATCGTTCGCTTGCTTTCGGCACCAAGGTGAAGGTCACCAACCGCAACAATGGCCGCACCGTCGTCGTTCGTATCAACGATCGTGGTCCGTTCATCCGTGGTCGTGTGATCGACCTGTCGCGCGCCGCCGCGCAGAATATCGGCATGGTGAGCTCCGGCACTGCGAAGGTCTGCTACCAGGTCGTCAGCTGAGGCCGCCACTGACTGCGCCGGAAGCGGCGCTTGCTCTTGCCGTCAATCGCGGTTACCACCCGGTTGAGACTTGTGAACAAACGACTGCGTGACACTCGCGTTTGCGCTGATCGTTCACACGCCACGGCAACAGGAGACATGTGAATGCGTCTGGGCGGCCGCCTCGAAGGGGCGATTTCTGTGCTCGCGGACATCGATGCCCGCAAGCGGCCTGTCGCCGACGCGCTGAAGGACTGGGGCCTTGCGCACCGCTTCGCCGGCTCCGGCGATCGTGCTGCGATCGGCAACATCGTCTATGACGCACTGCGCATGCGGCTTTCCCATGCATGGCTGATGGATGACGACAGTCCTGCTGCCATTGCCCATGCCGTCATGTTCCGCCAATGGGGTTTCACACCTGACCGTCTTGCCACTGAGCTGGCGGATGACAAATTTGCGCCGGCGCCGCTTTCAGCCGACGCTGTTGCGGCCTTTCAAAGCCGCTCGCTCGACGATGCGCCGCCGCATATCCGCGGCGATATTCCCGAATGGGTCCAACCCTCCTTCGAACAGGCCTTCGGCGCCGGATGGCTCGCCGAGGCACAGGCGCTCGCCGCCCGCCCGACGCTCGATCTGCGCGCCAACAGCCTCAAGGCGTCCCGCGACAAGGTCGTCAAGGCGCTCGAAAGAGCCAACGCGCATGCTGCGAAGATCGCCCGCTACGGCATCCGGATTGCCGCTGGCGAAGGCGCCTCGCGTCTTCCCAACGTGACAGCCGAGCTTTCGTTCCAGAAAGGCTGGTTCGAAGTTCAGGACGAGGGATCACAGATCGTCGCTGACCTGGTGCTCGCCCATGATGGCGAACAGGTTCTCGACTATTGCGCCGGCGGCGGCGGCAAGACGCTCGCCATGGCCGCGGCCATGCAGAACAAGGGACAGGTTCACGCCTATGACGCCGACCGCAAACGGCTGGCGCCGATCATCGAGCGGCTGAAGCGGGCGGGCACACGCAATGTCCAGGTGCATGACGATGCCAGGGCGCTCGCCGCCCTTGCCGGACGCTGCGACAAGGTGTTAGTCGACGCGCCCTGCACCGGCACCGGCACATGGCGCCGCCGCCCCGATACGAAATGGCGGCTGACGGCGAAGAACCTCGACGAACGCACCGCCCAGCAACAGGACGCGCTGGCGCAGGCGAGCAGCTTCGTCAAATCAGGCGGCGAACTGATCTATGTGACCTGCTCGGTCCTGCCCCAAGAGAACGAGGAACAGGCGCGCCGCTTCACGGCTGACAATCCTGATTTTCAGATCGTCAGTGCCCTGCCTGCCTGGGATCAGCTCTTCGGAAAGGACGCCCCGCGTCCGCACTCTTCCGACGGCCTGTCGGTGACTTTGACCCCCGCTTCCACCGATACAGACGGCTTCTTCTTCTGCCGCATGCAGCGGAAGGGCTGACGCGACTTAGCGGAGGCCTCAGCAACTGCCGGTTTTTCAAGCAAATGCCGTTCAAAAATGACCGGTTAGCCACGCCTGTCCGTTCTTAAAATCATTCCAAACTAGAGTGTTTGACACCAGTTTGCTTTTGCGCGAAGAGACGGAGCCCGATTACAGCGCCGCGCGTCTTATCAGACGCGCAAAGGACGCTGTAACACTTTGAATCGACGCATCGTGCTTTCCGAAAATCGATTCCGATTTTCGGGCCGATGCGGTAGACGGAAAATCCCGTCACAGGAGAGGATCATGAAGCTCAACACATTCCGCGCAGCCGTGCTGGCGATTGCCCCCGCCGCCCTGCTCGCCCTTCCTGCGCATGCCGCGACCGATGCTGCTAGCGTGGTGAAACACTATGCCGACGTGGCGCATGCAAAATACGAAGACTCGCTGACGACGGCCAAGGCGCTCGACGCCGCGATCGACGCCTTCCTGAAGGCGCCGACTGATGCGACGCTCAAGGCCGCCAGGGAGGCCTGGATCAAGGCGCGCGTCCCCTACCAGCAGACGGAAGTCTATCGCTTCGGCAATCCGATCGTCGACGACTGGGAAGGCAAGGTCAATGCGTGGCCGCTCGATGAAGGCCTGATCGACTATGTCGATGCTTCCTACGGCACCGAGAGCGACGAAAATTCTCTCTATGTGGCAAATGTCATCGCCAACAAGACGATCAAGATCGACGGCAAGGATGTCGACGCCTCCAAGCTGACGCCGGAATTCCTCTCCGGCACGCTGGCTGAGGCCGGCGGCATCGAAGCCAATGTCGCGACCGGCTATCACGCCATCGAATTCCTGCTCTGGGGTCAGGATCTGAACGGCACGGGTCCCGGCGCCGGCGACCGTCCGGCAACCGATTACGACCTCAAGAACTGCACGCACGGCAATTGCGACCGCCGCGCCGAATATCTGAAGTCCGCCTCCACGCTGCTCGTTTCCGACCTGCAGGAAATGACCGACAACTGGACGCCGGACGGCGCTGCGACGAAGAACGTCGAAGCCGATCCGAAGGCCGGCCTCGTCGCGATCCTGACGGGCATGGGTTCGCTTTCCTACGGCGAGCTTGCCGGCGAGCGCATGAAGCTCGGCCTGCTGCTGCACGATCCCGAGGAAGAGCATGATTGCTTCTCGGACAATACCTACAACTCGCATCTCAACGACGCGATCGGGATCGCTGCTGCCTATACCGGCAACTATACCCGCGTCGACGGCACCAAGCTCAGCGGCCCGTCGCTGCATGATCTGGTGGCCGCCAAGGACAAGGCGCTCGATGCCGAAGTGGAAGGCAAGCTCAACAAGACGCTCGATGCGATGAATGCCATGGCAAAGCGCGGCGAGACCGTCGAGAAGTACGACCAGATGATCGGCGAAGGCAACAAGGAAGGCAATGCCGTCGTTCAGGCCGCCATTGACGGCCTGATCGATCAGACGAAATCGGTGCAGCGCGTTATTGCCGCACTCGATCTCGGTACGGTTCAGCTTGAAGGTTCCGACAGCTTGGATAATCCTAACGCCGTCTTCAAATAAGCAAAAAGGCGGGCCGCTTCGAAAGCCGGAGCGGCCCGGACCCTGAAATGTCGCATGCCCCGGCCCGCCGATTTTTCGCCAGCGTAGCGCTCTGCGCCACGATTGCCGGTTTTTCCGTCAGCATCGCCGCCGGTTTCGATCTGCCGCGGAAACGCACCGACCTCTCCGAGGCCGATCTGAAACGCGTCGCCGCCGTCACCCGGCCGACAGCGGATTTTTCCAAGGCCGAACAATACGAAGCCATGCAGGCAGGGGCTACGACCTCGATAGACCCTGTCACCGAAGACAGCTTCTCGCATATTTCGGCCAATATCCCCTTCGAGGAAGAGCAGAATTTCAAGCTCGGCAACGCGCTCTTCCGCAAGCTCTGGGTGTCCGCTCCCTCCTCGACGCAGGCTTCCGATGGTCTCGGGCCGCTGTTCAACGCCCGCTCCTGCATGAGCTGCCATGTCAATGACGGCCGCGGCAAACCACCGGAGGGAGGCCCGAGCGCCACCTCGATGTTCCTGCGGCTTTCCCGCGCCGCCACGACGCCGGAGGAAGAAAAGGCGGTCGCAAGTGCCGATGTCGTCAATTTTCCCGATCCGGTCTACGGCCATCAGCTGCAGGACCTTGCCGTTCCCGGCCTTGCTGCAGAAGGAAAGATGGCGATCAGCTACCAGGAAGAGAGGGTGACGCTCGGCGACGGCGAGACCGTATCGCTGCGCCTGCCGAGTTATGCGGTGACGAACCTCGGTTATGGACCACTCCACCCCGCGACGACGATTTCGCCGCGTGTCGCCTCGGCGATGATCGGCCTCGGACTGATCGAGGCCATTCCCGAGGCCGATATCCTGGCCCATGCCGATCCTGATGATGCCGACGGCGACGGCATCTCCGGCAAGGCAGCAATCGTGCGCGACCACCGCAGCGGCAAGATCGCGCTCGGACGATTCGGCTGGAAGGCACAGAACGCCACGGTGCGCGACCAGAGTGCCGATGCCTTCGCCAACGATATCGGCATCTCGACGCCCGATCACCCGGATGCGCAGGGCGATTGCACCCGGGCCGAAGAGAAATGCCGTGATATGCCAACCGGCGTGCAGAAGCGGCTGGGCGCCGAAGAAGCGCCGGGGCCCATTCTCGACCTCGTCACCTTCTATTCCGGAAATCTTGCCGTTCCGGCGCGGCGCAAGGCGAGTTTCCCCGAGACGCTGCAGGGCAAGCGGATCTTCTACGAAAGCGGCTGTATTTCCTGCCATCTGCCGAAATTCGTCACCCGCCGGGATACGCCGGACAAGGCACAGTCCTTCCAGCTGATCTGGCCCTATTCCGACTTTCTTCTGCACGACATGGGCGACGGGCTTGCCGACGGGCAGCAGGTCGGCCTTGCAAGCGGACGTGAATGGCGCACGCCGCCGCTATGGGGTATAGGACTGACCCGAACTGTCAGCGGACACAGCTTTTTCCTGCATGACGGCCGTGCGCGTGATCTCACCGAAGCGATCCTCTGGCATGGCGGCGAAGCTGAAAAGGCCCGCAACGCTTTCTCCTCCCTGCCGAAAGACGACAGGGCGGCCCTGATTACATTCCTGGAGTCACTTTGATGCGCCTTTGGCACCCCCTGCTCTGCCTTACTCTGATCGGCCTCGCGACATCAGCGGTCGCCCAGACGGCCACTCCCCCGGCAGGGCTGAACGAGGATGCCGTTCCCGCCGTCATGCAGCGCGCCGTCGACGAGGTGATCCGTCCCGGCTATCGCAACATGCAACAATCGGCCGCTCGGCTGACTACGGCGATGAAGGATCTTTGCGCCGACGGCACGCAGCAGACGCTCGACAAGGCGAAGTCCACCTTCGACGACACGATCCGCTATTGGTCGATCATCGAGATCGTGCAGACCGGCCCTGTTATCCAGGACAATCTCTTCGAGCACATCCTGTTTTATCCCGACCGCAAGGGCGTCGGCCTCAAGCAGGTGCAGGCGCTGATCGCCAAGGCCGACCCGAAGGATGCGACGGTCGATGCGATCGCCGGCAAGAGTGTTGCGTTGCAAGGCCTGACGGCGCTGGAATACGTCCTTTATGGCAATGGCTCCGACGATCTCGTCGGGCAGAAGGGCAGTTTCCGCTGCCTTTACGGCGAGGCGGTCGCCGGCAATATCCAGCGTGAGGCCGGCGAAGTCGTCGCCGCCTGGGAAAAGCCCGATGGCGTGCAGGCGAGCTGGAAACATCCGGGCCCGCAGAGCAACGATTTCATGGACAACAAGGAAGCGGTGACCGCGCTGCTCGGCATTCTGGTCCATGGCGCCGAGAATGTCCGCGACCAGCGGCTGGAGCAATTCTACAAGGGCAAGGACACCGCGCCACGGCCGCGCATGGCGATCTACTGGCGCTCCAAAAATACCTGGAAATCGATGGCCGCCAATCTGGAGGGCCTGCGCACGCTCTGGCAGAAGGCCGGCATGGCCGAACTTCTGCCACCGGACAAACAGCCGATCGCCGCCGCGATCGACGAGGACTTCAAATCGCTGCTCGACAGCGTGCCGAAGCTCAATCCCGACATCGACGTCGCCACAAGCGATGCGGAGAAGGCCAAGCTCGATACGCTGCTTGCCGAAAGCCGCGACCTGATCACCCGGATCAGCGACGAATATGGCGCGGCGATTGGCCTTTCGGCCGGCTTTTCCTTTTCGGACGGAGACTGAGACGATGATGCAAAGTGCCGCGATCGACCGACGCAGCTTCGTCAAGGCGGCGGGGCTCAGCTTCCTTGCCACCTTGACGCCAAGGTCGCTGATGGCGCTGGAGAGGACCGATGCGGTCTATGCCTCGGGCATCCGGGCAGCCGACGGCTCCTTTGCCATTGCGACCGTGACCGAGCGCGGCGAGATCGTCGATCAGGTGGCGCTTCCCGCCCGCGCCCACGGCATGGCCTTCAGCGCCAGTACCGGCAAGACGGTCGCCTTCGCGCGCCGGCCCGGCACCTATGCGATGATCTTCGATCCCTGGAACAAAAGCGAGCCGATCGTCATCAACTCCAGGGAGGACCGGCATTTTTACGGTCACGGCGCCTTCTCTCCTGACGGCCGTTTGCTCTACGCCAGCGAGAACGACTTCGACGGCAATTGCGGCATGATCGGCCTCTACGACGCCACCGACCGCTTCACCCGCATCGGCGAATTCGAAACCTACGGCATCGGTCCGCACGACATGACGGTTTCCGACGACGGACGCCTGCTCATCGTTGCCAATGGCGGCATCGAGACGCATCCGGATTTCGGCCGCGCCAAGCTCAATCTCGGAGAGATGCAGCCGTCGCTTGCGCTGATCGATGCGGCAACAGGTGCGCTGGTCGAAAAACATGTGCTGCCGGCGGAATGGGCAGAACTCTCCACCCGCCATGTCGATCTCGACGGCGCGGGCCGCATCTGGTTCGCCTGCCAGTATGAAGGCCACCGCAAGGATTTGCCGCCGCTTGTCGGCCACTTCGCCAAGGGGGAGGATCTTACCTTCATCGACCTGCCGGAGGAGACCACGCGCAGGCTTGCCAATTACGTCGGGGCGATCGCCGTCAATCGCAGCGAAGGTCTCGTCGGCATCGCCTCGCCGAAGGGCGGCGCCTCGGTGACCATCGATGCAAGGACGGGCAAGATGCTGGCCGAGACTTCCGTTCCCGATGCAGCAGGCATCGCCCCGGCAAGAAGCGGCTTTGCCGTCTCCTCCTATGACGGCGATTTCCTGTCGACCCGCAGTGACGTCGCCTGGGATCAGCACATCGTGCGGATCTAATCACGGAAGCAGAGTTTTAGCTGGCACGCGAATAGGCTTTCTGCTCGGCGCTGACGCTCGATGCCGCGGCCCTTGCCGCCTCATGCAGCCATTCGTTTCCCCGCGCCGCCAAATCCTTCAGGATCGCCGCAACGGCCGCCGCATCGTCGGAATGGCAATTGGCGATCTCGAAGCCCATCAGTTCGAGCATCGTCGGCGAAAGCAGGATCTCGGGATGCCGGTCGACTTCGACCTTGCAGCTGTTCGGTGAGAGCCGGCGCACGAGGATGCGGCCGGAGACCCGGTAGTGCGGATCGGCTGAGCGCGCCCGCCCGTTGGCGATCTCTTCCGCATGGATCGCCATGTCCTGCGGGTTGTGGCGAAGCGACCAGGCGGACGGCAGCAGCGCCTTCGCCTCGCGCAGCACCGGCCCACCCTGCCATTCGGCATAGGCGACGAAACGCAGCCGACCGAGACTGCCGGTGCCGCCGCTGCGCGGCTTCGGCACGAAGGGTCCTGCCCCGGACGGCAGCGCGTCTGCGAGCGCCTTGGTGTAGGCTGATGGTGGCGGCTTGCTGCCGGGAAGCAACATCTCGTATTTCTCCCAGAATTCTCGGCGTTCGGAATTCGGCAGCAGCAGCGCCTTGCGCAGCCATTTGTGGTCGCGCTCGAGGATGACGGGCAACGGATTTTCAAGGCCCCGGCGATAGCCGCTCAAGATCAATTCGCCGATCATGCGAACCGAGGGACCGTCGTCGCCGCGGGCCAGGACAGCGCTTGCCGCAAGGCGAACGAGATCAAATGCATAGGGCATCACCGCCGCGTCGTCGAAATCATTGACACCCCAGACGAGCCGGCCCTCGATATCGCGCCAGGTACCGAAATTCTCCAGATGCGTATCGCCGATCGCCAATATCTCAGGCGCGCCTTTAAGTTCCGGGCAGATATCGAGGATGATCTCGCACCAGCGCCAGTAGGTGGCGCGCAGGAAGACGAAATCGCCACTTCGCATCTTCTCGTGCTTTTCCCGGAGATCGTCCTTGACGAGATCGTCGCCGAGTTCGACGGCCAGCCAGGTCTCGAAATTCCGGACCGATTGCGATATCGTCGTCATGCCGGCACTCCATCATTTCGCGACGCGTGCGGAGAATACGCGCGCCGCGCGAAGCTGCAATCGTCTTCGCATCGGATCGCCACGATCCAGCGGTATTGGCCAGCGGTACTGACCAGCTGTATCGGCTTGCACGGCGACGGAAAGGTGAAAGGTTGCCTCGGCGACACGGTCCCGGGTTTCCATCGCCGCCCGGACCGATTTCAGCAATGTCCAGCTTGTCGAATGCGGCGCGCCATGCCAATTTCGCGGCTGCAAGAGGGGCAGACATGAGCGAGACTGACAGGGGCGATTTCCGCGCGCGAATCCGCCGTAATTTTGCGCGGCAGGCGGCGATGGAAACGATCGGCGCGGAGCTGACGCGCGTCGAGCACGGCGTCGTGGAGATCGAGCTACCCTTCGACGTCAAACTGACACAGCAGCACGGCATCCTGCATGCGGGCATCATTTCCGCAGCGCTCGATTCGGCCTGCGGTTTTGCCGCCTATAGCGTCATCGACCCGGAAGCCTCGATCCTGACGATCGAGTTCAAGGTCAATCTCATGTCGCCGGGGCGTGGCGATCGCTTCCTGTTTCGTGGGGAAATCACCAAACCCGGCTCCACCATCATCGTCGCCGACGGGCGAGGCTATGCGATCAGCGACGGGCCGGCGAAACTCATCGCCTCCATGACCGGTACGATGATGGTGATCCGCGGTAGAGAGGGCATTACGGGATGAAGTTCGAACTGAAATCGGTCGCGGGGAAATCCATCCTTTTCGTCATGGCGGCGGAGGCCGAATACGGTCCCTTCCTGCGTTCGCGCATCGAACCTCTGATGACCGGCGTCGGCCCGGTCGAGGCGGCCATCGCGCTGAGCAAGACATTGGCGCGGCTGGATGCTGTCGACGACCTGCCCGATCTCGTCGTGTCCCTCGGCTCGGCCGGCTCCGCGAAACTGGAGCAGACCGAAATCTATCAGGTGACCTCGGTTTCCTACCGCGACATGGACGCCTCGCCGCTCGGCTTCGAAAAGGGCAAGACACCCTTTCTCGACCTGCCCGCAACGCTCGATCTGCCGCTGCGCATTCCCGGCATTGCCGAAGCAAGTCTTTCTACCGGCGGCAACATCATCTCGGGCGCCGCCTATACCGGCATCGACGCCGACATGGTCGATATGGAGACCTATGCGGTGCTGCGGGCCTGCCAGGGCTACAAGCTGCCGCTGATCGGCCTTCGCGGCATTTCCGACGGCGCCGTCGAGCTGCAGCATATTTCGGGCTGGACCGAATATCTGCACATCGTCGACCGCAAGCTCTCCTACGGCGTCGACAGCCTGTTCACGGCGCTGGAGGATGGGGTTTTCTGGTTCTGAGCCTCTGAATACGGGACAATTGGAACAATAAAAACCCGATGCCGCCGATTTCCCGGATTGCCAGGCGAGGCGCTTTTCATTAAAGCCTCGCCATGACCCAGACAGCACATCCCGACTCCGTTCTCATCGTCGATTTCGGCAGCCAGGTGACCCAGCTCATCGCACGACGAGTGCGCGAGGCCGGTGTCTATTGCGAGATCGTTCCCTTCCAATCGGCCGAAGAGGGCTTCCACCGCCTGCAGCCGAAGGCCGTGATCCTGTCCGGCAGCCCGGCTTCCACGGTGGACGAGGGATCGCCGCGAGCGCCTGACATCATCTTCGAGAGCGGCCTGCCGGTGTTCGGCATCTGCTACGGCCAGCAGACGATGTGCATGCAGCTCGGCGGCAAGGTCGAGAGCGGCCATCACCGCGAATTCGGCCGCGCCTTCCTCGAGGTCGACAGGGACTGCCAGCTGTTCGAGGGCCTCTGGTCCTCCGGCTCGCGCCACCAAGTCTGGATGAGCCATGGCGACCGCGTCACCGCGCTGCCGGATGGTTTCGAGGTGGTCGCCACCTCCTCCAACGCACCCTATGCCTTCATCGCCGACGAGAAGCGCAAATATTACGGCGTGCAGTTCCACCCCGAGGTCGTGCATACGCCTGATGGCGCCAAGCTGATCGGCAACTTCATTCACAATATTGCCGGCCTCAAGGGCGACTGGTCGATGTCAGCCTATCGCCAGAAGGCGGTCGAGCAGATCCGCGAACAGGTGGGCGACAAGCGCGTCATCTGCGCGCTTTCGGGCGGCGTCGACAGTTCCGTCGCAGCGCTGTTGATCCACGAGGCCGTCGGCGACCAGCTGACCTGCATCCTCGTCGACCACGGGCTGATGCGCAAGGACGAGGCGGCCGGCGTCGTCGCCATGTTCCGCGAGCACTACAATCTGCACCTGTTGCACGTCGATGCGGCCGATCGCTTCATCGGCGAACTCGAGGGTGTCAGCGACCCGGAAACCAAGCGCAAGATCATCGGCCGGCTGTTCATCGAGACCTTCGAGGAAGAGGCAAAGAAGCTCGGCGGCGCCGACTTCCTCGGCCAGGGCACGCTTTATCCCGACGTGATCGAGAGCGTTTCCTTCACCGGCGGCCCGTCGGTGACGATCAAGTCGCACCACAATGTCGGCGGTCTGCCGGAGCGCATGAAGATGCAGCTCGTCGAGCCGCTGCGCGAGCTCTTCAAGGACGAGGTGCGCGCACTCGGCCGCGAACTCGGCTTGCCCGACAGCTTCATCGGCCGTCACCCCTTCCCAGGCCCGGGCCTGGCGATCCGTTGCCCCGGCGGCATCACCCGCGAAAAGCTGGAGATCCTGCGCGAGGCCGATGCGATCTATCTCGACGAAATCCGTAAGGCCGGCCTCTACGACGCCATCTGGCAGGCCTTCGCCGTGCTGCTCCCCGTCCAGACCGTCGGCGTCATGGGCGATGGGCGCACCTACGAATTCGTCTGTGCGCTGCGCGCCGTCACCTCCGTCGACGGCATGACGGCGGACTTCTACCACTACGACATGGAATTCCTCGGCCGCGCCGCCACCCGCATCATCAACGAAGTGCGCGGCATCAACCGCGTGGTTTATGATGTGACGAGCAAGCCGCCCGGCACGATCGAGTGGGAGTGAGGGGAGTACCGCCGTCGGGCCCACCCCAACCTTCACGACTTTGTGGCCTTCAAATATTCGGTCGCGCGCTGCTCGAAGATGTTAGAGCGCCGTGAGTCCTTTCGGACGCACGAAGGACGCTCTAACACTTTGAATCTACGCATCGTGCTAGCGCGCGCGACCAGTTCTCGGCGTCGATCACACGATCATAGATCGATTACTGCTCCTTCTTGAACAAATCCTGGAAGATGAGCTGGCCCCAAGTGCGGCCGCGTGCGTGCACCAGCGCGCCACCCTCGTTGAGCTTTCCCAGCTCGACGGGTGCGAACCCCAGTTGTTTGGCCAAATCCGCCACGGGAGCGATCGCGTCCTCGTCGTCGCTCGACAGAAAGACGACCCGGTGCCCGCCCTCGACGATCGGATCGGCAGCCAGGGTGGCCGCAATCAGGTGATTGAACCCTTTCACGAACTTGGCGCCGGTGAACGATTTCGCGACGAAGGCGGAGGACGGGAGGCCGTCCAGCTCTTCGGGGACGGGAAATGCGTTCGTCGCATCGATGACCGTCTTGCCTTTCCAGCTCGGCAGGGCCTTCGCAACCTCGCGATGCTCGCCGAACGGGACTGCCAGGATGATCGTGTCGGCCTCGAGTGCATCCCGCAGCGACCTGGCGACGACCGTGGGTCCAATCGCCCGAGCCTGCGGCGCCAACACCTCGGACGGCCGGCGGCTCGCGACGGTCACGGCGATGTTTTTACGGGCGAAGGCGTGGGCGAGGGCCTGGCCTATCTTGCCGAATCCTACAATTGCGTAGCTCATAATGCTTCTCCGATATTGTGTTGATATTGATTTCCCGACCCTTAGCGGCGCTGGGTTATCTACCGAGCCCTACGGAGCTCCGAAAAAATCGAATGGAGCGCCTGGCCAGGTGCAGCGCGTCAGAGTTGCGCAAGGCCGCCGTCGACGGCGACCTCGCTGGCGGTCATGAAGCTGCTGTCCGACGACGCGAGAAAGGCAGCCGCCGCCCCGATCTCCGCCGGATCGGCCATACGCTGGAGCGGCGTCATCGCCCCGTAGGCCTTCTGGCCTTCCTCGCCCAGCGCCTCCTTCGCAAGTTCGGTCGCCGTCGCCCCGGGTGACAGCACGTTTACCCGGATGCCGGTGCCCTTCAGGTCCTCCGCCCAGGTCCGCGCGAGGTTGCGCACTGCCGCCTTGCTTGCGCTGTAGGCCGTAAATCCCGGTGCGCCCGTGGTGCCGGCGCTCGATCCGGTCAGGATGATCGAACCGCCCTGGCCCATCAGCGGCAGCGCCTTCTGGACCGTGAAGATCGTACCTTTCACATTGGTGTCGAAGGTTTCGTCAATGTGCTCGGCGGTGATCTTGCCGAGCGCAAGCTGGCTTCCCGCCCCGGCATTGGCGAAGACGATATCCAGGGTTCCACGCTCGGCCTTCACCGCCCCGTAAAGCCGGTCGAGGTCGGCCAGATCGGAGACCGAGCCCTTCACCGCGCGAGCATTGGGCCCGAGGTCGGCCACAGCGGCGTCGAGCGCTTCCTGCCGGCGGCCGAAGATGAAGACGAAGGCGCCCTCCTCGATGAACCGCTTTGCTGCGGCGCGGCCGATGCCGGTAGCGCCACCGGTGATCACGGCGGTCTTTCCATTCAGTCTGTTCATGTCATGCATCCTTTGATCATTCGGGGACGCCCCCGAGACCGTCGAAATGGGTCCGCCGGCATCAGTTGTTGAGTGCGGAAGTGCGCACATCGGTGGTGCAAAATCGATCCGGCTGGACGACCGACGCCAGTCGCGACGATCGGTGTCCGCCGTTCGGAATTTGGCCGCTATCGTCGACGCAAGCTGGGATGACCGCCCGTACTGCTGTACGATGCGTTCGATACGAGCTTTGGAAGACGCACCGCGCGGTGCAGGATTGCACCATGATCGACTGGGATGACATTCGCTACTTTCTTGCCGTGGCGCGCGGAGGCTCAGTGCGGGCTGCCGCCGAGGGCCTCGGGGTGTATCACTCGACCGTGCTGCGACGCATCGCACAGCTCGAGGAACGCCTCGGGGCGCAGATGTTCGAAAAGCTGCCTTCGGGCTACCGCCTGACGGCTGCGGGCGAGGAGGTCCTTGAGCTCGCGAACCAGATGGAAGCGTCGTCGCACCAGCTGGAGACGCGCGTCTTCGGGCGCGACCAGAGCGTGCGCGGGCTTCTGCGGGTGACGTTGGCTCCGACCCTCGCGACACACCTGCTCATGCCGGATTTCGCCGATTTCGCGCGTCTGCATCCTGATATCGAGATGGAAATCGTGTCGTCCGGCGAGCTGGCAAATCTGACCAACCGAGAGGCCGAGGTGGCGATCCGCGTCGTCTACGACCGTAAAACTCTGCCGCTCAATCTTCACGGCCTGAAGGGACCGGAGGTGTTCGGCGGCGTCTACATGTCCTGCGATCGACTAGCCGCTTGGCGTGCGGGTGCGCCTGATCCGATCCGGTGGATCGTCATAAGCATTCATGGAATTCCGGATTGGGCCAGCGAGGGTGAGATTCGCACCACGGGGGTTCCATTCAGGACCACGGACGGCGAGGCGCAGATCGTTGCTGTACGGCAAGGGCTCGGGATCACGACACTGCCCTGCTTCGTCGGAGATGCCGACCCCCTATTGGTGAGGGTGCCGGGCACCGACCTGCACATGTACGGAACGCTCTGGCTTCTCACACAAGGGGAGACACGCAAGACGAAGCGCGTGCGGCTCTTCACGGAGTTCGTATCCCGCAGGCTCTCCGCATACGCTCCGCTTCTCGCGGGGCTGCCCATATCCCGCGACTGACGCCCGGCAGGTCGCCGGCGACGCTTGCCGTCATCCGGTCGGAAGCCGAGCTGCGATTTCCATCTAGCGAGTCCCGAGATCAAGCCGGAACGTAGGTCAACCTGATCACATCCTCGCCAATCCGGTCATGAGCCATCAGGTGGAGCGGCGGCCGGGGTCCGGCGAAATATGGCTTGCCGTGACCGAGCACGACTGGGTGCAGGTAGATTCGATACTCATCGATCAGGCCAAGTTCGGTCAGGCTTTGCGCCAAATTGGGGCCGGCAACTTCGATCTCGCCGTCGCGTTCCGCCTTCAGTTCGCGGATCGCGGCCTCAAGATCTTCCCCAACAAGCGTGGCCTTGGGACCGACCGACGCCAATGAGCGCGAGACGACCCATTTCGGTTGGCTCCGCCACGCCGTCGCGAAAGCCTGTCGCTCTGCATCCCATTCAGGATGTTCGTCGTCCCAGTAGCGCATGACCTCATACATCTGACGACCGTACACACTACCCGCCTGCCGCTGAGCCTCTTCGATGAAGTGGCGGAAGAGTGTCGGGCTTGGCGCAAACGCCATATGATCGACGTAGCCGTCCAGGGACTGGTTCATTCCGAACACAAGCTTAGCCATCTTCACTTCCTTTCCTAAAACGGCATATCCGCGCGCAGACCTGCTTGCATTATGCAATCGGTTGGAAGTTAGCTCAACTGGTTTTATTTCGTAATTGGTTTTTGAAGTGCACAGCGATCCGCGATCCGATGGCCGCCAACCGGCCGGCCTGAGGTGGACAACGACCTGCCCACCTCAGGCTATCAGCATAGACAAGCCGCCGTCAGAGGACGCTATTTCAGCGGCAGAAACAGCTCCGCCACCGCCTCATGCTCCGCCACCTCCGGGAAGAAGCTCAGCCGTTGGCAATAGATCGGGAAGTTGCGTGCTTCCTCGCCGCTGGCCGGAAGCCATTCGCGATAAAGGTAGAGGGCGGCGGGCTCCAGATTGTCGGTGTTGCCGACGACACGCAGCACCGCGCAGCGCCCGCCGGGGATCTCGCCGGCTTTGATCTCTTCGCCGTTCGCCTCGATTGGTTGGCTGATCCCGACACAAAGGTCGACGCTATAATCGGCAGGCGACTGAGGACGCCGCTCGGAGCGCCAGACGTTGAAGGTCGGACTTGTCCTGGGGTGCAGGCCAGCGGCCTTGCGCCAGGCGATGAACCGCTGGATGGTGGCGCCGAGCGACGCAGGGTCGCCCCGATGCTCCATGATCGCCACCGGCGTGGCAGGCACATTGCGAATTATCACGTCTTCAGCGATGAAAGTCTTCTGCATGAGCTTGCTCCTTGCATTGTCGAGAGGCCCGAAGGCGGCAAGCCACGGCTCCCATTCGGGAGATTTCCGGAACGACGAAGGCGATTGCCCGAACCGTTGCCGAAAGGCGCGGGCAAAGGCATCCGGTGCGTCGTAACCGGCATCCATCGCTATATCGGTGACGCGTTCTTCGTCCCTGTAAGCCAGCCGGTATGAAGCGCGCTTCATGCGGGCAAGCTGGATATAGCGATACACTGACAATCCGAAGGTCGCCGTGAACTGCCGGTGGAAATGAAATTTCGAGAAGGCTGCGACACTGCTCAAAACGTCAAGATCGAGATCGTCATCGAGGTGCCGGTCGACATAATCCAGCACTCGCTGCATCCGCTCATGATAGTTCCGAAGCGCTGCGGTCATTCGTCTTGGTCTCCGTGGCAGCTCAAACTAGATCCCTCAGGCAACGCAGCGCTCGACCGATCTTGCGGTTAGCCGGTGCCGCCCGATCGGAGCATCTTGCGATCCTCGCCTGGCACTGTTATTCGCATTTCCGTCTTAGAGGAGAATGCCTTTGTTTGCCGTCGCAACGATCCAGAACTCACCGGCTGCGGCGGTAGGGATAGAGGCGCTCGGCATCGTGACCGAGAGCTGATCCTCGCTCTATCGCTCGGCCTTTCGCGCGCCAATGCCGGCGCATGTCTAATGTCGAGAAGACTATGATTATCGAACTAACATCTCATGATTTTGACGCGCTGCTGAAGGGCATCGCCCCTGCTCATCTGCGCCTTGTCCAAGACAGCGCCATTGCACCTCCTGAAGTCCTGGCGATGTTGAGCCGCCTCGCCGCTGACATCGGCGCGGAATTTTCACCGTCGGCCTGGATGATCGTGGAGGATGACGAGATCGTCGGCCTTTGCTCTGTCATCAAGGTTCCGCGGGATGGCAATATCCATATCGGCTATGGGGTTGCGCCTTCCCGCCAAAGCCGTGGATGCGCCACGCGGGCGATAGGGCAGTTGCTTCAGTGGGCGCGGAACGACCATCGCGTGGCCTTAGTCTCTGCGGAGACCGGGGTCGACAACATCACGTCCCGGCGCGTTCTTGGACGCAATGGCTTTATCCGTATCGGCGAGCGTGTCGATGCCGAAGACGGTCCGTTGATCTGCTGGGAAGCAATGACCGTCTAGGTTTGCAGACCAGGGAAGCCCCAGACCGGAAACGACCGGCCAAGGTTCAATTACCTCGGCCGGCCGTTGTCATGAGGGGAATGACGACTGCGGATCCGAAGCCGGCTTCAGCGGCCGTAGGTCACCTCGACGGAGGCCTTGGCGAGCGTATTGGCCCTGACATAGAAGCCAACCATGGCAGCCGGGGCGGTCTCAGGAAGCGGGAGCTTGTCCACCGAGAGCGCATAGACGGTGAACTTGTAGTGGTGCGGCTGATCGCCGGCCGGCGGGCATGCGCCGCCATATCCGGACATGCCAAAATCCGTGTGACCTTCGACGGCGCCTGCCGGAAGCTTTTTGTCACCGCTGGCGCCGGTGGCAATCTCCGAGGCATTTGCGGGAATGTTGAACACCGACCAATGCCACCAGCCCGAGCCTGTGGGAGCATCCGGATCGTAAGCCATGATGGCGAAGCTCTTGGTCGCCTCAGGCGCACCCGACCAGGTCAGCTCCGGCGAGATGTTCTTGCCGGCGCAGCCGAAGCCGTTGAAGATCTGCGCGTCGGCCATGGACTTGCTGGCGACCAGATCCTTCGAGGTGAGCTTCATTTCGGCCTGTGCGGCCGTCGCGCCGAAGACG
The DNA here is from genome assembly GCF_048551595.1 of Rhizobium sp. CRRU65. Classification (NCBI taxonomy): domain Bacteria; kingdom Pseudomonadati; phylum Pseudomonadota; class Alphaproteobacteria; order Hyphomicrobiales; family Rhizobiaceae; genus Rhizobium; species Rhizobium sp. CRRU65. The sequence goes on from NZ_JBLYZH010000007.1 coordinate 182,484, forward strand.
GACGTAGCGAGAAGTACTGCTGTGATGAAACGCATGCTGTTTTCCTGCGGTTGATAATGCCGGAAAACTATCGTCACCGCGCAAGCGCATCTGCCCCGCTACGCTCAACTTCTGCCCCGATCCGCTCAAAACGCTCAGAGCCACCCCGGACATGGCGCGGATTGACGCCGAACCGCTCTTTGAAACGCGCCGCGAATTGAGAAGGAGAGTCGTAACCGACCTCAAGCGCAATCTGCGCCATCGGCAGGGTTGTGGTTTGAATGAGGCCCAAGGCGCGGTTCATTCTTGTATCGCTCAAGATCTCAGTAAAGCCGGTACTTTCGGCGGCGAGCTTCCGCCTCAGCGTCGCTTCACTCATGTTGAACGAGCGCGCCGCGTGCCCCAGCGTCCAATCAAAGGCCGTATCGCTTTCAATCATCTGCCGCAGCCGGTCCTCGAGCCGAGGACTTTGGCATTGGCCCAGCACCGCTCCGCCGAGCGCAAACCAAGTGATGAGTTCGAGCAACCGCGCCTTGGCAATGGCGCCGGGAAGCCTCGTCAGATTGCCGGGCTGACAGCAATAGTCAAACAATGCCGCAGCTTCTTCCGGCAGGTCCGAGGTGACTGCCGGGACAGGCCTTGATGGGACGGCAATCGACCCCATCCTGCTGTAGGCTTCCTCGAACAGCTGTCGCGGAACGGGAAGCGCCAGGGTCTGATACTTCTGCGGCGCCTTGGGAATGTTCTCCATCGTCAACGGTCGATAGTCGGGCAGCAAGCCATAAGCGCCGGCTTCGAGGCGCAAAGCCTTATCATCGGCCATGACGATCTTGGTTCCCGACTGCACCTGTATCAACAAGGGGCTCGTATTGACGAGACGATAAAAACAGGCCCGCCCACCCTGACGGATCAAAGCCCTGGCCGGAACAGGAAAGACGTCGTCGAGCATATGTTCTCCGCAAAAGGATGGAAGCGCGGCGAGCGGTGGCGTCTATAGAGCGCGCGCCGCCTCGCTGGCCTCTATCATCGGGAATATCAAAGCCGGATGCCAGCGGCAACATCAGCCCAAGCCGCAGGATTTGAGCCCGTGCGACTGGCCTGAAATCGCCGTCGAGACTTACCAGCGGCGGCTTAAGCCCAGACCGCATTACCGCCGGTCGGAGCTGCGGACATAATCGACCAATGCGCGCAACTTCAGCGGCTGCCTCTGGCGCCTGGGGTAGTAGAGATAGAAGCCCGGAAAGGGTGGACAGAAATCCTCCAGCAGCGGCACGAGTTCGCCGCGGTCGATATAGGACTGGAAGGTTTCCGCCATGCCGAAGGTGATGCCTGCCCCCGCGCAGGCCATACGGATCATCATTCCCATGTCGTTGGTCGTAACAGTGGGATCGACGGAGACGTCGAAGTCGCGGTCGTTTTCGGTGAACTCCCAGCGATAGGGCGCCGTATCCGGGCGTGGGCGCCATCCGATGCAGGCGTGGTTCTGCAACTCGCGGGGATGGCGGGGATGGCCGCGGCGGTCGAGATAGCTGCGGGATGCCGCCGCGCATTGTCGCTGCTCTTCGGAGACGGAGATCGCGATCATGTCCTGCTCGATCACCTCGCCCAGCCGGACGCCCGCGTCGAACCCGGCCTCGACGATATCGAATTCGTCATCGGTGATGGTGATATCGAGTTTGATGTCAGGGCAGGCTTCCATGAAGCCGGCCAGCAAGGTGCCGGACAGGAAGTTCTCGGCGATCGAGGAAACGGTGATCCTCAGCAGGCCGCTCGGGCGCGCCTGCATTTCCCGGACCGTCTGCATCGCATCATTGACCTGCCGGACCGATGGACGAACCGCCTCGAAGAACACTTCGCCGGCTTCGGTCAGGCTGACGCTGCGCGTCGTGCGCTGGACCAGGGCGACTCCGACCCGATCCTCGAGGCGCTGCAGGGCCTGGCTGACGGCGGAACGGGTGACGCCAAGCCGCTCGCCGGCAAGCCGGAAGTTCCGCGCCTCCGCCACCGCAAGAAAGACTGAAATGCCTTCGAGATCGTCGACCATTGGTTAGCACTTCTAACCAAGGCATCATGGATTGGCAACTTAATCGCCGCGGATCGGCGCGCTATCTTTCAGGTCGAGGTCAACGCCAAGACCCACTCATCGGCAAATCTTCTTCGAAAGGCAAGGCAATGCGAAAGTTTTTCAAAAGCTCGGTCCTGCCGTTTTTCACGGCGATCACCCTGGCTGGCACGGCGATCAGTTCGTCAGCCGCCGATGCCATGAACCGCCAATCTCACCAGCAACAAACAAGCGAGAACGCTATGCAGCAACATTCCTATGTCGGCATGTGGGTTACGGATGATGGCCGCGTCCGCCACGAGCTTCTGCCGAATGGCCGTTACGACGAAGCCCGTGGCAGCAGAGAAAGCGCCTATCGAGGACGCTACGACGTCACCGGAAACCACATCGAATATTGGGATGACACGGGCTTCACAGCCGACGGCGATTTCGTCGACGGCAATACCCTCCATCACGGTGGCATGGTGCTTCGGCGCAAATGACGTGCCGCCCGAAAGGCAACACCACACAAGAAGGCCGCATTTGCCGGCCGGAAAGGATGACGATCATGTCTTCCCCAACACCCATCTGGTTCATCACCGGCGCATCGTCCGGCCTCGGCCGGGCGCTCGCCGAAGCCGTGCTGGCCCGTGGCTGGCGCGCCGCTGTTACAGCGCGCAGACCCGAGACCCTGGCAGATCTCACGGCGCAACACGGCGACCCCGCGCTTGCCCTTGCACTCGATGTGACGGACAGCCGCTCCATCGCCGGCGCGGTTCGTGACGCCGAAACGCATTTCGGTGCGATCGACGTCCTCGTCAACAATGCCGGTTACGGCTACTTCTCGGCGATCGAAGAGGGCGATGATGCCGAGATACGCGCCCAGTTCGAGACCAATGTCTTCGGACTGATCGCCGTCACCAAGCAGGTTCTGCCGGGCATGCGCCGACGCCGGCAAGGGCATATCTTCAACGTCTCTTCGCTCGGCGGGCTCGTCGCTTTTGCCGCAACCGGCTATTACCATGCCACCAAGTTCGCGGTCGAAGGCTTGTCGGAATCGCTTTCGCATGAGGTCAGGCCGCTTGGCATCGATGTGACGATCCTTGAACCGGGCGCCTTCCGCACGGATTGGGCCGGCCGGTCGATGGTCGAATCCAGCACGATCATCGAAGACTACGCCGAAACGTCAGGCAAGCGGCGCCAGGCCACCCGCTCGATCTCCGGCAACCAGCCGGGCGATCCCGCGCGCGCGGCAACCGCGATCATATCGGCGTTCGAAGCGGACGTGCCGCCGCTGCGCCTGCTGCTCGGTGCACCCGCCCTGAAGATCGCCCGCGAACGGCTCGATGCGCTGCGCACAAATTTCGACGCCTGGGCGGAGACGACGCTCAGCGCCGATTTTCCAAGCTAACCGTAACGAAAATCTCACCTGCAAAAATGGAGCTTGAAATGTCTGATATCAAAGGGAAAGTCATTGCCATCACCGGCGCCAGCAGCGGCATCGGAGAGGCCGCGGCAAAGGTGCTGGCTGCCGCAGGCGCCCATATCGTCATCGGCGCCCGCCGCACCGAGCGCCTGGAGGAACTCGCCGGCGAAATCGCCGCAAAGGGCGGGTCGGTGCGCCGGCGACAGCTTGACGTCACCGACCGTTCCCAGGTGGAAGCCTTTGCAGGCTTCGCCCGCTCCGAATTCGGACGGCTGGACGTTATCGTCAACAATGCCGGCGTCATGCCGCTGTCGCTACTCGACGCCCTCAAGGTCGACGAATGGGACCGGATGGTCGACGTCAATATCAAGGGTGTTCTCTATGGCGTTGCGGCGGCGCTTCCGATCATGAAGGCGCAGGGATCAGGGCAGATCATCAACCTGTCTTCGATCGGCGGCCACAGCGTCTCTCCGACGGCGGTTGTCTATTGCGCGACGAAATTCGCGGTACGGGCGATCTCGGACGGACTGCGGCAGGAGTCCGATCGTATCCGCGTCACCGTCATCTCTCCGGGCACGACGACATCGGAACTCGCCGACACCATCACCGATCCGACGGCGCGTGATGCCATGAAGGCTTTCAGGGCGATCACCATCAGCCCCGAGGCCGTCGCCAATTCGATCCTCTACGCCGTCAGCCAGCCTGATGATGTCGATGTCAGCGAGATCATCATCCGACCGACAGCCAGCCCCTATTGATCCGCTGAGATTGCTGCCAAAGTAATTCCAGCAAAAGTGTAGAGCGGTTTTGCCAGGCAAAGCGCGAAGCGATTTTGCCGGGAATTGCGGAAAACGAAAGAGCCTCCGCCGCCTAAAAACCCAGCGACTGCTGGGCGGGCGGCGGCGGTGCAAGGTTGACGCCTTCGAGCTCCAGCATGCGGGCCTTCGATGACGAACCGCCGGGCGCGGAGAAGCCCCCGATCTTGCCGCCGGCCGCAAGCACCCGGTGGCAGGGGATGATCAGGGCGACAGGGTTCTTCGCCATCGCCTGGCCGACGTCGCGGGCGGCTTCCGGCCCGACGCCGAGCTCCTTGGCCAGCGCGCCGTAAGTGGTGGTGCGGCCCCAGCCGACACGCCTTGCCGCCGCATAAATATCCCGGAAGAAGGCATCCTGGCCGGCAAGATCGAGTTCGACGCCGGAAAAATCCGTCTCCTCGCCCTGGAAGTAGCGTTTCACGGCGGCGACCGTCTCGAGCACGCCAGGCGTCGGCGCGCCGGCTTCGGCATCCGGCAGGCGGCGCAACAGCAACCGTTCCGTCGCTTCCGCTGACTTGGTCGGCAGTTGGAAACGGATGATGCCGGCGTCGCTCCAGGCAATACCGCAGAAACCGCCCGCGGTTTCGAAGATGAGATAGTGGTGCGTTGTCTCAGCCATGACACAGCCTCCGCGTTTTCGATGACCTTCAAAATCGTATGGGACGGCCGCTGTTTCAACCCGTTTCTTGCGCGCGCCAGGCTTCCAGGAAATATTGCGATGCGCCCCTGCATTGTCGACCGACTAGCCACTTCACCCGGTCCTGAGCGACGTTTCGGATAAGTGTGGCCCCGAGCATGTCGGGAAATTATGTTCTCTTTTTGTTCTTGATGTTGTTTCCTTGCAGAGTATCTTCGTCGCGTTTTGAAAACGACGAGGCGGGTCATGACGACCTGAAACTCCATGAACCAGATGCCCTTCGACTTCGGAGACGACAAAAATGATCGCGGACGGCGGAACGAAAGCTACGTCAGCGGACACCGACTTTTCTTTGCGCTCTGCCCTCCTGATGCCGTCGAGCAGCAGGCGGCCGCAATCGCCGATGACTATCGTCGAGCCTTCTCCCTTTCCGGGATGCCGCGCCTGACGACATTGCATGTGTCGATCATCTGGGTCGGCGACTATCCGAGGCTGCCGGAGGATGTGGTCTTCGCGGCACGACAGGCCGGCGCCACAGTCGAGAGTGCCCCGATCGCAATAAGCTTCGACCGGATCATGCGATTCCCGCAGGCGCGTTCGCTTGTGCTTTGCGGCGAAGGCGGACGGAAACCACTGACACGGCTGCACGTCCAACTGGGCGTCGGCATGTACAATGCCGGCTTGCGGCACAATGTCGGCCGCGACTACAAGCCGCACATGACACTTCTCTATGACCGCAAAGCCGTGCCGCCGACGACCCTCGACACACCCGTTTCATGGACCGCGTCCGAATTCCTGCTCATCCACAGTGTTCTCGGAAAAACCGAACATCGGATCATCGATCGCTGGCCGCTGCTCGGCTGAGGCAATGATGTCTTCGGACCACGCTTGCGCTTGCCCCATTTCCGCTCATATAGCTCGGAATGCCTAACCGCGCGCTGGTTGTAAACGGGAACGAAGACAGCATGGACGTTTCAGAGATCATCATCCCTGGAGATACGCCGGGAACGGAGTGGCGGTTGCCGGTGCTGCGCTTTAAAGGCCACGATCCGAAGGCGCCGAGGGCCTATATCCAGGCGGCACTGCATGCCGGCGAGCTGCCGGGAACGGTGCTGCTGCATTTCCTCTGCGAAAGGCTGCGGCAGGCGGAAAGCCAAGGTGGGATCGCCGGCGACATCACCATCGTGCCGCAGGCCAATCCGATCGGTGCGGCGCAATCGCATTTCGGCGAGCTGCAGGGCCGTTTCGACCTGGGCTCACGCACCAATTTCAACCGGGATTTTCCGCTGATCTCGATTGTCGATCGCGCCACGCTGACCGAAGATCTCGATGATTACCCGGCTACCGACAGATTGAAGAGGCAGCTGCTGCATATGGCGCTTGGCGCCGATCTCGTGCTCGACCTGCATTGCGACGACGAATCCCTGCAATATGCCTATATCGACGAGGCCTTCTGGCCGGAGGCCGCCGATCTTGCCGCTTCACTCGGCATGGAGGCCGTGCTGCTTTCGGATGGCGAAAGCTCGGCCTTCGAGGAGGCCGTCGGCTTTGCATGGAAATATGAGGTTCCCGGCGAACGCCGGCCCCGTCTGCCCGGCAAACTCTCCGTCACCGTCGAGCTGCGCGGCAAACGCGACGTCGATCCGGTGCTGGCGAAAAAGGATGCGGATGGGCTCTGGCACTTCCTCGCGGCACGGGGGACCGTTGGCGACGAAAAGCCCGCGGCAATGCCATTTTCCGGTCCGGCCGTGCCGCTCGACAATGTCGAGATCATCCGCACGCCAGAAGGCGGAGCCGTGCTCTTCCATCGCGACATCGGCGAGAGGGTTGCCGAAGGCGACCGCCTAGTGACTATCGTCACTAGGCCGGGGCAGCCGGGCGGCAGCATCGAGCTCACCGCGCCGCAGGACGGGCTGATCCTGACCCGAACCTCCGACAGGCTGGTGCGGCGGCGCGGCGACCTGATGAAGATCGCCTGTGACGAACCCAGCAAGGCTTCCCGCAAGGCCGGCACGCTGGAGAATTGAACGGGGCCGGTTTTGTCCGGCTGCGATTGTCGACGCGCTCGGGGATAAAACGTCGGACGGCGTTTGCGCCGGCCTTCGTGCATGTTATCTCGCTGCTATCACAGGGAGATCGATCGGGCATGGCCGTCACCATCTATGGCATCAAGAATTGCGACACGATGAAAAAGGCGCGCAGCTGGCTGGAAGAACATAGCGTCGCCTATGAGTTTCACGATTACAAGGCGCTCGCTATCGACCGCGCCCATCTCGAAGCCTGGATCGACCAGGCCGGCCTCGATACTGTGCTCAACCGCGCCGGCACTACCTTCCGCAAATTGCCCGACGCCGAGCGCGAGAACCTCACCCGGGAGAAGGCAATCGCCCTGATGCTCGACCAGCCGTCGATGATCAAGCGGCCGGTGCTGGAAGTGAAGGGCAAGCTGCTGGTCGGCTTCAAGCCGGAGATTTACGCCGGTACGTTCGGAGGCTGACAGGCGGCCCGCTGAACTCACGAGGGAAAGAGATGTCCAAGACTACGCGCGCGACACAGCTTCTTTCGCAGGCAGGCGTCGCCTTCACCGTTCATGCCTATGACTACGACCCCAATGCCGAGCGCGTCGGGCTGCAGGCGGCCGAAGCGCTCGGCGAGGCGCCGCATCGGGTGCTGAAGACGCTGATGGCGGAGGTGGACGGCAATCCGGTCTGCGTCGTCGTGCCGTCGGACCGCGAGGTCAGCATGAAGAAGCTTGCCAGCGCCTTTCACGGCAAATCGGCCAATATGATGAGGCCTGCCGATGCCGAGCGACTGACGGGTTATCATGTCGGCGGCATCAGCCCGTTCGGCCAGAAAAAGACCGTGCCGACGGCGATCGAGGAAGCCGCACTTGGCGAACCGCTGGTCTATATCAATGGCGGGCAGCGCGGGCTGCAGGTGCGGCTCGATCCGAAGCATGCGTTGAAGGCACTGAAGGCTGTCGCCGCGCCGCTGATTGCCTGATCGGAGCATGATGCCGAAAAGTGTGAGCGGGTTTCGGACGACATCATGCTCTCACTATTGAATCTAGAGGAAGCGGTCGAGCAGGCCGGCGATCGCCTTCGCCTCGTTTTCGGCAAGCTTGCAGCCGATATGGGTCTCGATCGATTTGGCATAGACGATCCACATGCGCTCGCGAAGCTTTCGGCCGGCATCTGACATCACCACCCAGCGGCCGCGTCCATCCTCGGCGAAGACCTCGCGCCGGACCAAGCCCTCTCTTTCCAGCCGGTCGAGCAGGCGAGAGAGATTATACTGGGCCAGCAATGTCCGCTCTTCGATCTCGTAGGGGCGCAGTTTGCCGTCTTGCGAGCGCGCTAATTCCCACAGCACGTCATACCAGGCAAGCGGCGGCATGCCGGCCGTTTTCAGGTCGGCTTCGATGGCGCCAAGCAACCGCTCGCGGGCGCGCATGATGCTCGTCCAGGCAGAGGTAACCGCTTCGCTTGGATTCGACGGCTTTTCAGACATAAATGCAGTTACATCTATCTTGAATTCCGCCGCAAGCGTTATTAGATGCATTTACATCTATCATTGCCAAGGAGGCCCCCATGAGCAAACTTACCCTCGTCAGCCATCATCTCTGCCCCTATGTGCAGCGCGCCGCGATCGCTCTGCTCGAAAAGGGCGTGCCCTTCGAGCGCATCAACATCGATCTTGCCGACAAGCCCGACTGGTTCCTGCAGATCTCGCCGCTGGGCAAAGTGCCACTGCTGCGGATCGAGGAGGAGGACGGCAGCGAGGCGGTGCTGTTCGAAAGCAGCGTCATCTGCGAATATCTGGAGGAAACGCAGCCGGGCATCGCGCTGCATCCGAAAGACGCGCTGACGCGTGCCCGCCATCGCGGCTGGATGGAATTCGGTTCCTCCGTGCTTTCCGATCTCTGGGGTTACGAGACCGCCGAGGATGCCGCGCAGTTGGAGGCCAAGCGCAAGGCGCTCATCGCCAAATTCGCAACTGTCGAGAAGGTGTTGACGGACGGGCCGTATTTCGCCGGCAACGACTTCAGCCTCGTCGACGCCGTCTTCGCGCCGGTCTTTCGGTATTTCGATCTCTTCGAGACGCTCGGCGACAGCGGCATCTTCGAAGGGCTTGAGCGGGTGAAGCGCTGGCGCAAGGCTCTCTCCGAGCGGGCAAGCGTCAAGGCCGCCGTTGGCGAAGACTACCCGCAGCGGCTGATGGAATTCCTCGACAAGCATAACTCGATCCTGCTCAGGCAACCTGCCGCCGCCTGAAGCACGGCCGGCGGCCGGACATATATCCGGCCGCTTGCAATTCGGCGGCGATACGCTTCATTTTCGCCGCAAACGGGTCTAAGTCTTCCAGCCTCGCACCGTCGATGACAGAAGGCAGGTTGAACCATGACTTTCATGCCCCAGAGCCAGAACACAATTGATCCCGTCAAGCTGGAAAAACTTGCGGAAGTCGCCGTCAAGGTCGGGCTGCAGCTGCAAAAAGGTCAGGATCTGGTGATCACCGCGCCTGTCGTGGCGCTGCCGCTGGTTCGCCTGATCACCAAGCATGCCTATCTGGCCGGCGCCGGACTGGTCTCCGCCTTCTATTCCGACGAGGAAACGACGCTGGCGCGCTATCAATATGGCAGCGACGAGAGCTTCGACCGCGCCTCCGGCTGGCTCTACGAGGGCATGGCCAAGGCCTATGCCAACGGGGCGGCCCGTCTTGCGGTCGCCGGCGACAATCCGATGCTGCTGTCCGAGCAGGATGCCGGCAAGGTCGGCCGCGCCAATCGCGCCAACTCCACCGCCTACAAGCCGGCGCTGGAGAAGATCTCGAATTTCGACATCAACTGGAACATCGTCTCCTACCCGAACCCATCCTGGGCCAAGGTGGTCTTCCCCGACGATCCGGAACCGATTGCGATTGCCAAGCTCGCCAAGGCGATCTTTGCCGCCTCGCGCGTCGATGTCAGCGATCCCGTCGCCGCCTGGACCGAACACAATGCCAATCTTGGCAAGCGCTCCGCCTGGCTGAACGGCGAGCGTTTCGCCTCGCTGCATTTCCAGGGACCGGGCACCGACCTGACGATCGGCCTTGCCGACGGGCATGAATGGCATGGCGGCGCTTCCACCGCCAAGAACGGCATCACCTGCAATCCGAACATCCCGACCGAGGAAGTCTTCACCACGCCGCATGCGCTGCGCGTCGAAGGCCATGTGTCGAGCACCAAGCCGCTCTCGCACCAGGGCACGCTGATCGACAATATCCAGGTACGTTTCGAGGGCGGACGTATCGTCGAAGCCAAGGCCTCGCGCGGCGAAGAGGTCTTGAACAAGGTGCTCGATACCGACGAGGGCGCGCGCCGGCTCGGTGAAGTGGCGCTGGTGCCGCATTCCTCGCCGATCTCGGCCAGCGGCATCCTGTTCTACAACACGCTGTTCGACGAAAACGCCTCGTGCCACATCGCGCTCGGCCAGTGCTATTCCAAGTGCTTCCTCGATGGTGCGACACTGAGCCAGGAGCAGATCAAGGCGCAGGGCGGCAATTCCAGCCTGATCCATATCGACTGGATGATCGGCTCCGACAAGGTCGATATCGACGGCCTCAAGCCGGATGGTTCACGGGTTCCGGTGATGCGGCAGGGCGAATGGGCCTGAGCGGCATCATCGTGCGCTGACTGAGCCACACGCTGGCGCACCACAACTAGCCCTCATCCACAGGTGCGAAGGCCAAAGGCCGTAGCCTCGAAGGACGAGGGCGGGTGGCGAGGCGCTCGGCAACATCCGCGTTGCTGGAGGCGCGGCGGCCAGCCCCGTCCTTCGAGGCCCTTGCGGGGCACCTCAGGATGAGGCCGGAGAGAGGGCGTGCTAAAGGACAGCGGAAAGCTCATCAGCCTGGGATGCCTGGAGCCTTGATCAGTCCACCAGCCTCACGGCACCACGACCAGCCCTCATCCTGAGGTGCGCAGACCAGAGGCCGGAGCCTCGAAGGACGGGGGCGGGTGGTCCCGCGCCCACCGCAGCGCCGGCATTGTTGGATGAGACGGCCAGGGCCAGCTCCGTCCTCGAGGCCCCTGCGGGCACCTCAGGATAGGGCTGGAGAGAGGGCGTGCCGGCCCCACGGCATCGCGACTAGCTCTCATCCTATCTGTTTTTTCACGCAATTTCGAAACGCAAACCCGCTGCGCACTTTTGCTGGAATTGCTTTAGCGGATTGCCGATAGCAGCTTGCGCACGCGATCGAGATGCGCCCTGCGTTTTGCATCGGTGACCCGGTCCATATCGTGCAGGTTGAGCATGCGGAAACTCAATCCCTTCGAGCAGAAGGCGGCGATGCCGCGCTTCAGGAGCCGGCGCACCGGATCGCCCATATAGACACGCACCAGCCACCAGGGCGAGCCTGTCGTCGTCAGCGCATAGAGCAGCCTGATATTGGTCAGCTGCGGCACGATCCGGCCGCCGGCAGCATCATGGCTGAAGGCAACGCCGGGGCGAAGACACGGTCGAAGAAGCCCTTGAGGATGGCGGGGAAATTGAACCACCATTGCGGAAAGACGAGAATGAGGCCATCGGCAGCATTCAGGCGGGCAACGATGTCGGCTACGGCTGAGGTGTCGTAGGGCTGGTCGAAATAGCCGCCGCGCTCAGCCTTCGAAAGACGCGGATCGAAATTCTCAGCATAGAGATCGAGCAGATCGACAACATGGCCGGAGGCTTCCAGTGCTTCGCGCGCGGTCCTCGCCACGGCAGCGGCGAAACTATCCTCCAGCGGATGGGCAAGCACCAGCAGGATCCGCATCGTCAGAACAGGCTTCCCTGCTTCGGTGGGTCTGCGGGTCTTGCGCTGCGCTTCTTGGCCCCGGCCGGCGGTGCGCCGCCTTCCGTGGTCATGGCGCCGACACGGCCGTCGGCGAATTCGATGGCGATGCCCATGCCGGCGGAGAGCTGAGCAGCCTGCGAGACCGGCCTGTTATCCTCATCGCGAATGACGGCATAGCCGCGCTTCAGCACATTCTTGTAGGAGAGCGATTGCAGCACGCGGTCCTGCGAAGAAAGTTCGGCGCGCGCGCGGGTCAGCTGGTGGCGGACCGCCGTATCGGCATGGCGCGAAAGATTGCCGAGGCGTTCGCGACCGCGGTCGGTCTGGGTCTTCAGCCGGGCCGGCAGTGAGGCGAGGATGGCTTCGGCGCGGTCGACGCGCGATTTCGAACGGTCGATCAGCCGCTCAACCATGCGCTCGGCCCGGGCCATGCGCTCGTTCAGCGTCTGGCGGCGCTCGGCGATGCGGCCGGCGAGCAGATCGGGGCGTAGATGCGCGGCGACACGCTCGAAGCCGCGGCGCTTGTTGATAGTGTTGAGCTCCAGCCCGCGGCCGAGACCGGTTGCCGCCTCGTCGAAACGGCGGCGCGGCAAGGCGAGAAGCTGATCGAGCGACGGCAATGCCCGCATCAGAGCACGCACCGACTGGCGGCGCTGATCCATCTGCCTGTTCATGCAGCCCTGCAGGCGCGCGGCAAGAGCGGCGGCCTGCGCCTCGAGCTCCGCCTTGACCGGCACTGCCATTTCCGCTGCCCCCGTCGGCGTTGGAGCACGGACATCGGCGGCGTAGTCGATCAGCGTCCAGTCGGTCTCATGGCCGACGGCCGAGATCAGCGGTATCCGGCTTTCGGCCGCAGCACGCACGACGATTTCGTCGTTGAAGCTCCAGAGATCTTCCAGGCTGCCGCCGCCGCGTGCGACGATCAGCACATCCGGGCGCGGGATGGCGCCTGAAGGTTCCATCGCGTTGAAGCCGCGGATGGCGTTCGCCACCTCCTCGCCGGAGCCCTCGCCCTGGACCTTCACCGGCCAGACGAGGACATGCACGGGAAAACGATCGGATATGCGGTGAAGGATATCGCGGATGACGGCGCCGGTCGGCGAGGTGACGACGCCGATTACGCCGGGCATGAAGGGCAGCCGCTTCTTCCGCGCGGCATCGAACAGGCCCTCGGCGCCGAGCTTGCGCTTGCGCTCCTCGATCAACGCCATCAGCGCGCCGGCGCCGGCCGGCTCCAGCGTCTCGATGACGATCTGATATTTCGAGGAACCCGGAAAGGTGGTGACCTTGCCGGTGGCGATGACTTCCATGCCCTCTTCCGGACGGAACTTCAGTCGTGAGAAGGTGCCCTTCCAGATGACAGCGTCGATGCGGGCGCGATCGTCCTTCAGCGCGAAATAGGCATGGCCCGAGGAGTGCGGCCCACGATAGCCTGATATTTCGCCGCGCACGCGAACCTGGTCGAAGGCGGTTTCGACGGTGCGCTTGATCGAGCCGGAAAGTTCCGAAACCGAATATTCGGCAAGGTTGGTCGGCGAATCGCCGTCGAAGACGTTGCTCATCCCTCTTTGTATGTCGATCAGCGATAAACGGGAAGCTCGGCCTTGGCGCAGGAACCTGTTTTCCCGGCCGTCGAAATCGTTGGCGAGTGTGGTTCGTCGTTATTGCATCAAGCGCGCTCGTCTCAACGCATCCTGCACATGCACTCGTTGCGGCCAGGTGGACAAACAACAAAATCGTGTAAATCTGTTTTGTTGCGGAACGGATAGTTAGAATATGCGTTTTAGCCGAAAGGGATTGCTAACCACCGTAATACAAAGGCTTTTCGGCGAAGATCGCCGGTAAATCTTTGTTAGTTGGCGCTTCCTATGCTTCCCCTCGTTCTCTCTGGGAAGGTGCTGAAATGATTATTCTCACAGCAGCAGCATTGGGCGTCAGCGCCGGGCAGACGCGTTCGGCTGGCGTGATCGCGCTGGTCGCCGCGCTGATCGGAATCACATTCGCGCTGGCGGCGATAACCTCGCCGGGGCCGGTGTCCATTCTGGCATTCGTCTATGCCGTGCTCGGCTATAATGGCGGCCTCATGCTCTTCGTACTCGGGCTTTATGCCAGTCAGCGCCTTCGCCGCGCCATGCGCGTTTCGCACTGATAAGCGCGTTGCGATCTTTCAGATTGGTTCCCCGCGCTTGCTTTGTTTTTACGCATGTCGTTGTCGCGACATGCTTTATCCCATCCTGAAGATTACCGGGCGTCAGTTCGTCGCCGGCCGATAGCGAAAGAACTGCACGCCCACGTCCGCTGCCTTCGGAAGCGGTTCCAAATAGGGCGGGATATTGCCCTTGCCGAGCTCAGCATAGAGCCCATCCGGCTTCAGTTTGGCGATCTCGCGGGTCTGTAGGTCGCCGGGGCAGAAGGCAAGCACCGTTACGCCGGTCCCTTTCAAAAAGGCCTCCGCCTCCTGCGGCTCCGCCATACCGATATGCAGTTCCGTCAGCATGCCGCCCTGATTGCGATGATAGGGCGCGGAGAGAACCCGGTTCGCGGTGAAGCGGAGGATCGGCACGCCCATTTCCGACGGCGCGGAGACCAGTCCGGCCGGTAGCCCGGCGAGCGGCGCCAGCGCCGCTTGCGATGCGCAGGAAATCTTCTTTGCCGGCTCTGCCGCCTTCTTCTGCGCAGCATTCTCCATCTGCAGCGAGATAAACCCGCCGCCGACCGCCCAGGCGGCCGGAGCACTGGCGAGCACGGTGACGATGTAGACGAAGGCGGCGGCGACATTTTCGCCGTCGCCGTTGGAGATGCGGCGGACATCGATAATCAACAGGGCAAGCGGCAGGATGGAGATCAGGTTCGAGAACGTCGAACCGCGCACCTGGACCAGCGCGATTGCCCAGCTCGTCATCAGCAGGAAGAGCAAGACCAGGTGGATTTGCATGCGGTCACGCTGAAAGACACGGAAGATGCAGACGGCGATGCCGAACAGGCCGGCCGCATAGAAGCCACCGATCGAGAAGGGATCGGTGCGTCCGAGAGCGAAAATCGACTGCGCTTCCGAGACATTTCTGAGCCAGAGCTCGACCAGCATCGGGTCGAGACCGGCCAGCGGATCGCTCAGGCATTGCGGTGCGATCACGATCGCCGAACCGAGAACGCCGGCGCCGACGACGGCGAGTGCGGCAAAGCGCAAGGGCCGGCGCAGGTGGCTGGCAAAAACCGCCGAGAACAACAGCAACCCGCCGCCGATCGCCGCCAGGCTGTAATAGCCGAGCGAGAGATTGTCGCAGGTGACCGTCGAATAAAGCCGGGGCGGCACCGTTGCAAAGAAGAGGATGCTGATCGCAATGGCCAGCGCCAGCCCGAAGGCCTTGGCGGCGGCGGCGAAATCTTCGCCTTCCCATGCCCAGAGCAGGGCAATGGTCAGGCAGACGGCGGCGACGAAGGGGGTCGTCTCGGCGCCGATGGCGATGGCAACGGCTGCCGCGATGCCGGCAACCGCATAGCTCCAGGCTCGACGCTCTGGATCCAGAAGCATCGCGATCATCGTCGCGACCAGCCCCAGCTGCGCATTGTGGTGATCGATGGCGCCAGGCGCGAAACGGTTTCCGGTGTAGATTGCAAGACCGGTCAAGCCGAGACTGATATGCATAGCGGCAACCCCGCCGATGCGCCGGCCGGCAACCGCCATGGCGAGCATGGCGGGCAGGATGAGCGATACCGGCCAGACAGCGAGCGCCAGCGCTTCGGCCGTCTCGCGGGGCGCAAACAGGCCGAAGAACCAGATCAGCGAGGCGATCGGCAGATCGATCAGCCGCGACCAATGCATCAGCGTACCGCCGTCGAGGCCGAGACGGTATTGCATCAGATCGAACCAGCCCTGCCCGGCCAGAAAATCGCGAACCTCGACGAGACGCATTCCGTCATCATTGTCGGGGCCGACGTAATCGGTGGCGCCGGAAAGCTTGGTGATGAGGATGGCCGCAGCAAGGATGACGCTATAGGCGATGACGGTTGGCCAGAGACGCGTCAGCAGGTCGCGTACCCTGCCCCTGGGAGCGGGCAGCCCGCCCCTGGGAGCGTCGATCGCGGAGGATGCATGGGGGATCGGCTGCACAGCGTTCATTGTGGTTAGCGCTTCGTTTCGATACCCGAACTTTAGCCGCCGCCGATCAAGAAAGTGTAAAGCCGTTTGTGGGAGCCGCCGATTTTGCCTGCGTCATAGGGTCTTATTAACGGCGCATGATTTAGGCTGAGCGCGGCTTTAAGTGTAACGAGTAGAGTCATGGCCCGATCGCGCACCGATAATCTGAATATTGCCGTTCTGCTTCCCTGCTATAATGAAGCGGCGACGATCAGCGCTGTCGTGCAGGGCTTCCGGGCGACGCTGCCCGATGCTGCGATCCACGTCTACGACAACAATTCCACCGACGGCACCGCGCTGCAGGCAATGCTTGCCGGCGCGCATGTCGTGCGCGAGCGGCGTCAGGGCAAGGGCCATGTCGTGCGCCGGATGTTCGCCGATATCGACGCCGACATCTACATCATCGCCGACGGCGACGGCACCTATGCGCCTGAGGATGCCGAAGAACTGGTGCGCACGCTGCTCACCGAGCGCGCCGACATGGTGGTCGGCACCAGGCGCGGCGTGCACGCCGATGCCGGCCGTCAGGGCCATGCGCTCGGCAACCGGCTTTTCAACCTGCTCTACCGGATGATCTTCGGCCCCGACTTCACCGATATCTTCTCCGGCTACCGCGCGTTTTCGCGCCGCTTCGTCAAGAGTTTCCCGGCGGTATCCGGCGGCTTCGAGATCGAAACCGAGATGTCGGTGCATGCCTCCCGGCTGAAGCTGCCGGTCAGCGAGCTGGAGCTCGACTATGGCCGCCGGCCGGAAGGCTCGCATTCCAAGCTTTCGACATTCCGCGACGGCGCCAAGATCCTCTGGATGTTCGCGATGCTGATGAAGGAAACCCGGCCCTTCGCCTTTTTCAGCGCGATCAGCGCCACCTTCATGCTGGCGAGCCTCGGCTTCATGGCGCCGGTGCTGGCGGAATATTTCGAAACGGGTCTCGTCAGCCGCATGCCGACCTGGGTGCTGTCGACGGCGCTGCTGATGATCTCCTTCATGCTATTCACCGCCGGCGTCATTCTGGATTCCGTTGCGCGTGCCCGCGCCGAACAGCTTCGTATCCATTATATGGGCCTCGAAAGGCCGAGCGCGTTGAAGGCACCGCTCAGCGACGCAGGGCCGGTATCGCGTGCGCGTCCCGGCAAGGCGGATGCCGCATGAGAAAGCTCATCCGCTTCACGATTGCCGGCGGCATCGGCTTCCTCGTCGATGCCGGCATCCTGTCGGCGCTGCTTCATCTGACGCCGCTCGGGCCGTTTCTGGCGCGGCTCGTGGCGATCGCCTTCGCGATGGCCGCGACCTGGGCTTTCAATCGGAGCTTCACCTTCGATCGTTCCGGCCGTTCGCTTGCCGCCGAAGGCTTCCGCTACGGCTCCGTCGGGGTGACGGCAGCGCTCGTCAATTACGGGCTCTATTCCGCGCTTCTGCTGTCGCTGCCGGCGCTTCAGCCGCTGGCGGCTATGGTGATCGCCAGCATCGCCTCGATGATCTTCAGCTTCTTCGGCTATTCGCGCTTCGTCTTCCGCGCCGAGTGACTAGAGCGCCGCGCCTCCAATAGGACGCGCCAAGGACGCTCTAACCCTCTGAAGGGGCGCATAATCCTTTCCGAAAATCGATTCCGATTTTCGGGGTTATGCGCTAGACTGCCTCCCAGCCGTCCTTCTCGCTGGCCCGGTAGATCGCGTCGATCACCTTCTGGTTCAGCTTCGAATTTTCGAGCGTGACGATCTCTTCCTTGCCGTTCGTCACCGCCCGGGCGAAGGCCTCGACCTGCCGCTTGTACTGGCGGCTGTCCTGAAAGCGGAAGATGCGCGATTCACTGTGGCTGCGGTCGGCAAGCTCGATCTCTTCCGGCCCCCAGCGATTGGCGTTGAACGGCGACTTGACTTCGATGTAGCCTTCGGTGCCGTGGAAGACCATGACCTGGCGGTTGGCCATCTGCGTCGAGATATAGAAGCTCAACTCGAAATCGCCGAAATCGGCCTTGACGCTCGAATAGATATCCGTGCCGAAATCCGCATCGCGCTCGGTGATTGCCTGGATCCAGAGCGGCTCCTTGCCGGTGGAAAAACGCGTGCCCATGACGGGATAGACGCCGATATCGGGAAGGCCGCCGCCGCCGAGCTCGGGAACGTTGCGCATGTTGGCGGGGTCGCGGTTGAAATAGGTGAAGGCGCCCTGCACATGCCGGAGCGAACCGATGGCGCCCTCGTCGATCAACGAGCGCACCTTCTGCCAGACCGGCGAATAGGTGATCATATAGGCTTCGCTGACCACCACCCGGTTGCGGTCGCGGGCGGCGATCACGTCGTCGATATCGTCTGCCTTCAGCGCCAACGGCTTTTCGCAGAGCACATGCTTGCCGGCATCTGCCGCCTTGATCGACCATTCGATATGCTGCGAGGTCGGCAGCGGGATGTAGACGGCGTCGATGAGGTCGGAGGCCAGCATCTCCTCGTAGGAGCCGAAGGCATGCGGCACCGAGAAGCGGTCGGCCATCTCCCTTGCGCGCTTGAGATCACGGCTGGCAATCGCCGTGACGACACAATTCTCCGCATCCTGGATCGCCGGAACGACATTGTCGCGGCCGATCTTCGCCGTTGAAATGATACCGAAACGCAGCATGATCCAAGTCTCCCGAACTGATTTCCGCGAACCATATTCAGGCCCCAGCTGCGGCGCAATGGCGCAATCTGAAATCACGGAAGTTTGCCTTCCCGGATGCGCGGATCGCACTAAGTTGGTCAGGGCGGCGTTCTGCCGTATCCGCGATTTCAATTGCTTCACACTTCTGGAGAGCGTCATGGAAATGCGCCGGCTTGGAAAAACAGGTCTATCGGTCGCGCCGATCGTCATCGGCGGCAATGTCTTCGGCTGGACGGCCGACGAAAAAACATCCTTCGCCATTCTCGATGCCTACTTCGACGCGGGCCTGAACACGATCGATACGGCCGATGTCTATTCCTCATGGGTTCCCGGCAACAAGGGCGGCGATTCCGAGGAGATCATCGGGCGCTGGCTAAGCCAAGCCAAGGTTTCTCGCGACAAGGCCGTCATCGTCACCAAGGTCGGCTCCGACGTGGGACAGGGAAAGACGCTGAAGGAGACCTATATCCTGAAGGCGGTCGAGGATTCGCTGCGCCGGCTGCAGACCGACTATATCGACGTCTATCTCTCGCACTGGCCGGATGAAGATACGCCACACGAGGAAACGCTCGGCGCCTTTGCCAAGCTGAGGCAGCAGGGCAAGATCCGCGCCATCGGCTGCTCGAACTATGATGCGAAACTCCTCCAGGCTTCCTTCGACGCTGCTGAAAAGGCCGGATTGCCGCGGTACGATGTGTTGCAGCCGGAATATAAT
Organism: Rhizobium sp. CRRU65; assembly: GCF_048551595.1. Taxonomy (NCBI): domain Bacteria; kingdom Pseudomonadati; phylum Pseudomonadota; class Alphaproteobacteria; order Hyphomicrobiales; family Rhizobiaceae; genus Rhizobium; species Rhizobium sp. CRRU65. The sequence continues at coordinate 201,685 of NZ_JBLYZH010000007.1, forward strand.
CTCTATGAGCGTTCGAGCTTCGAGGGGCCGCTTGCCGATCTCTGCGTCAAAGAGGACATCGGCGTCATCACCTATTTCAGTCTCGCCGCCGGCTTCCTCACCGGCAAATACCGCAGCAAATCCGATATGCAAGGCCGCGCACGCGAGGGCCGGGTTTCGAAATATCTCGACGACAAAGGCCTGCGCATCCTGGCCGCGCTCGACAGTGTTTCTGCCGAGACCGGTGCCAAGCCGGCGGAAATTTCGCTCGCCTGGCTGCTGCGCAAGAAGGGCGTGACGGCGCCGATCGCCAGCGCGACCAGCCTTTCGCAGCTTGAAAGCCTGGCGAAATCGGCGACACTTGCGCTTTCCGATGACGCGATGGCGCTGCTCGACGAAGCCGGTGCCTGAAAGAAAGCGACGCCATGACCGTGACGATACGTGATGCCCGCCCCGAGGACGAAGCCCGCTGGCGCGAGCTCTGGGCGGCCTATCTCGTCTTTTACGACGTCACGGTCGATGCCGATATCACCGATCAGACATGGCGCCGGGTCTTCGATCCGGCGTCGGCAATCGCGATGCGTGTCGCCGAAATCGATGGCAGGGTGATGGGCTTTGCGCTCTATCTCACCCATGAGGGCACATGGATCCGCGGCAGGGACTGCTATCTCGAAGACCTGTTCGTCGATGCCGATGCGCGCGGCAAAGGCGTCGGGCGGGCGCTGATGGACGATCTCGTTTCGATCTGCAAAGCCAAGGGATGGTCGCGGCTTTACTGGCATACGAACGAGCAGAACAGAACCGCGCGAGCGCTCTATGACAGCTATGTCGAGAGCGATGGCCATATCCGCTATCGCATCAGCTTCACTGCATAATTCCCCAAATCGGAACCGATTTAAGGAATTATGCAGCAATTCAAAGTGTTACAGCGTCCTTTGCTCGTCTGAAAAGAGGCGCGGCGCTGTAAGAGATGGAAAACCCGCATACCATTCGGAATGATCGCCTTCCCAATTGGCCATGCCCGGTTTGGTCAGGATGCCGCGCGGGCTGATATAACTCTGGATCACCCGTTTCGGCCGTTCGTGCCACTGGATATTGAAGGCCCAGAGCTTCGGGAAGAAGCAGAGCGAGGCATAAGGCAGGTGGTCGTGAATCCACCAGGCGAGCCGCTGCCAGTCGCTTTCGTCGCGGTAATGGTCGATCATCCATGGCACGGCAATGCAGACGGCGGCGCCCATGCAGCCGTCAAAATCCCTCATATCCCAGATGTGATGCGCCGCGGTGGACGCATTGGTCGAACAGTTCAGATTGTTCTCGTTGCCGAACCTGTTGACCGCAGGCGAACGATAGCCGGAACGGATATGCAGGCGCCCGAACGTTGCCTCTAGCGGCTCCAGCAATTCCTCGCAGAGCCTCCTGCCCGCCTCGACCGCCAGATCGGGATCCACGGGGATATTGGGGATACGGTAGAAATCGGCGATTTCGGAATGCAGGAAATCGCGGAGAAAGAAGTTTTGCGACAGCCGCACACGGCCGAGATCCTCCAGACCCTTCATCGAATTCGGCTTTCGCATGACGTCATTCTCCTCCGCATCGACGGCAGGAATCATCGCCCGGCACTGATTTCCAGTCCACCCGAAATCGATTGGGAACAATTAGCGCGATCTTCGCTTCTTAATGTGTCGCCGCATTCGCGGTTTTCCCCAGAACAAGGATCGAGAAAATGGCCAAGGAAAAGACGTTGGAAGATCTCTTCTACGACACTCTGAAGGACATCTACTTCGCCGAACGGCAGATATTGCGCGCCCTGCCGAAGATGGCGCGCGCCGCCCAATCCCCCGAATTGAAGAAGGGCTTCGAAAAACACCGCGAGGAAACCGAAGGCCAGGTCGAGCGCCTGCAGCAGGTTTTCGAGCTGATCGGCAAACGCGCCCAGGGCAAGACCTGCGAGGCGATCCAGGGCATTATCGCCGAGGGCGAGGAAATCATGGAGGAATTCAAGGGCACGGCGGCTCTCGATGCCGGCTTGATTTCGGCTGCCCAGGCCGTCGAGCATTATGAAATCGCCCGTTACGGCACGCTGAAGACCTGGGCCGCAACGCTCGGCTTCAAGGAAGCCGTCGGCCTGCTCGACCAGACGCTGCAGCAGGAAACGGCCACCGACAAGACCCTCTCCCAGCTCGCCACCACGGCGGCAAACCAGAAGGCAAAGGCTGCCTGATGGAATGACGAGAACGGGCGGTCCGGTCCCCATTCCTTACCGGCCGCCCGTATCCTGTTCACTGTATCTGAAGAAATCGATGAAGGCGCGCAGCGCCGGCCGCATCTGCCGCCGGGTGGGGTAATAGAGAAATGGCCCGGCATAGGGCGCGCACCAATCTTCCAGCACCCGCACAAGTTTGCCGCTCGCCAGTTCGTCATAGACCCGCATGTCGAAGAGATAGGCAAGGCCGGCGCCGTTCAGCGCCGCAAGCAGGGCGAGTCGGTCCTCGCTGACGATCAGCGGCCCGTCGACCGAAACGACAAGTTCCTGCCCGTCCTTTTCGAATTCCCAGCGATAGATCGAGCCGTTGGTAAACCGCCGCTTGATACAGCGGTGATGGACGAGATCGCGCGGATGCTCGGGCTTTGGATTATGCTCGAAATATTCGGACGAAGCGGCGATCACCGTCGTCAGATTAGGCGAGATCCTGACCGCGATCATATCGGCCTCCAGGCTCTCTTCCAGCCGAATACCGGCATCGAAACCCTCCTTGACGATATCGGTGAAGCCGTCCTCATTGGCGATCTCCAGGGTGATATCGGGGTAGAGGTTGAGAAAGTCGCCAAGCCGCGGAGCGAGCAGCAGATCGGAGGCGAAGCGCGGCGCGGTGATGCGCAGGTTTCCGGCCGGCTTAGCGCGCGTATCGCGGACCGCCTCCAAGGCGATATCGATCTCCTCGAGTGCTGGACGAAGTCTTTCAAGCAGCAGGCGGCCCTCTTCCGTCGGCGCAACGCTGCGGGTGGTCCGCGCCAGGAGCCGCACCCCCAGACTTTCCTCGAGGCTCGATATCGCATGGCTGATGGCCGAAGGCGCGACGAGGAGTTCCTTCGCCGCCGCCCGGAAGCTGCGATGCTCCGAGACGGCGGCGAGAACGGCGAGTTGTGAAAGCTGGGTTCTGTTCATTGATCGAAATAATAGAACAACCTGTTAGAAACTGCATGTATTTTCTGATTGATAGCGCAGCGATATGGTCTGCCGGTACCGCAACCATCCAGAACAGGATGATTTCAGGCCGGGCGGCCTAAAATCTGAATCCTGTTCTGAATTAAATAGTTAGAGCATGATGATGCTCTGGCGGCTCAAAATCAGCTCAGAGGAGCACATCATGAAAACCCGGAAACTCGGAAACGATCTGACCGTCTCTGCCGTCGGCCTTGGCTGCATGGGCATGAGCTTTGCCTATGGCGCCAGCGACGATGCGGAATCGATCAAGACACTGCATCGCGCCATCGATCTCGGCGTCACTTTCTTCGACACCGCCGAAGTCTATGGTCCCTTCACCAACGAGGTTCTGCTCGGCAAAGCGCTGAAGCCGTTCCGCGACCGCGTGGTGATCGCTACCAAATTCGGCTTCAAGATCGATGCCAGCAAGCCGGGTACTGCCACCATCGCCGGCGTCGACAGCCGCCCCGAGAATGTACGCGCGGTCGCCGAGGCTTCGCTGAAACGCCTCGGCATCGAGACCATCGACCTCTTCTACCAGCATCGGGTCGATCCCAACGTGCCGATCGAGGAGACCGTTGGCGTCATGGCGGAACTGGTGAAGGAAGGCAAAGCCCGGGCGCTCGGGCTTTCGGAAGCCGGCAGCGCCACCATTCGCCGCGCCCATGCGGTTCATCCGATCGCTGCCCTGCAGAGTGAATATTCGCTGTGGACGCGCGACCCGGAAGAGGAGGTGCTTGCCACCTGCCGCGAACTCGGCATCGGCTTCGTGCCCTACAGCCCGCTCGGCCGCGGCTTCCTGACCGGAGCGATCCGCAAAGTGGAAGATCTCGACGCGGACGATTTCCGCCGGCAGGTGCCGCGTTTCCAGGCGGAAAACTTCGATGCCAATGCCGCCCTCGTCGCGACGCTCGAGCGGCTTGCCGCCGAGAAGGGCGTGACGGCGGCGCAGCTGGCGCTGGCCTGGGTGTTGAGCCAGGGCGACGACATCGTGCCGATCCCCGGCGCCCGCAAGCTTCACCACCTCGAACAGAATGCGGCCGCTGCCGATATCGTGCTGAGCCCGGCGGAACTCGAGCAGCTCAGCGACGCGATCCCCGCCGGACAGGTGGCCGGCAAACGCTATTCGGACGCCTCGCTTGCCATGACGAACATCTGAACCCCTACCGAAACAAAGAGCGAAAGCCCGGTCGGCCACAACCGGCCGGGCTTGCCTTCGGGCCCGGCGAAACTATCTAACGCCATCTCTGAGAACGGGATGACAAAATGTCGGACAGGCAGGCAGTCGAACAGACGGTTCATCTCTATGTCGAAGGCATGGCCTTCGCCAATGAGGCAGCCTTGAAAAAAGCCTTTCATCCGAAAAGCTCGATCATCGGCCATTACGAAAATGCCGTCGAATGGCTGACGCGGGACGAATTCATTGCCGCGATCCTGCAAGAGGAGCCGGCGCCGCCCGGCACGCAGCCCTACATGGACATCCAGAGCGTCGACGTCGAGGGCGATGCGGCGAGCGTCAAGGTCACCGACGACTTTGCCGGCATGCGCTTTACCGATTATCTCTCGCTGCTGAAGATCGACGGTCGCTGGACGATCGTCAGCAAACTCTTCCATCTGCATCGCTGAAAAGACCGGCCGCTATTCGCGACCGGTCCATTATCTGGCGACGTTGGGTAAACTCAGCTTCTGAGGACACCGCCGGTGAATTTCGCAACACTGGCGACGATCTTCTGCGTCAGCGCTTCGAAATCCTCATCCGTCAGCGTGCGCTCGACCGGCTGGATCTGAACCTCGATCGCCACCGACTTTTTGCCGTCGCCAAGCGATGCGCCCTCGAAAATGTCGAAGACATTGACGCCGGTCACCAGCTTGCGGTCCGCGCCCGTGGCGGCCTTGACGATGGCGCCGGCTTCGACCGTCTTATCGACGACGAAGGCGAAGTCGCGCCGCACCACCTGGAACGGCGACAGTTCGAGTGCCGGCTTGGTGCGCGTCGCCTTGCGCTTGGCCTCCGGCATGGCGTCGACATAGACCTCGAAACCGCAGAGCGCGCCGGAGACATCGAGCGCTTCCAGTGTCAGCGGATGGAATTCGCCGAAATAGCCGAGCACGACCTTCGGCCCCATCTTGATCGTGCCGGAGCGGCCGGGATGATACCATGCCGGCCCCCCCTGCTCGATCTGGATATTGCCCATCGGCAGGCCGCAGGCTTCGATGACGGCGAGCGCGTCGGCCTTGGCGTCGAAGACGTCGACCGGCTTGCCGCCGCCCTTGGCGGTGTTCGACCAGGCGCGACCAGCGCCGGCAAGTGAGGCTGTGCCGCGGCGGATGCCGCCGGCAACGCGGCGCTGACCCTCCGGCCTGTCGTTCTCATAAGTGCCGGAGACCTCGAAGAGGGCGACGTCGCCGTAACCCTTGTCGGCATTGCGCTGGGCGGCTGACAGCAGGCCCGGCAGCAGTGAGGGGCGCATATCCGACATTTCGGCGGCGATCGGATTGGCAAGCTTGAGGGTCGGCGAACCGCCGCCGAAGAGCTTTGCCTGGTCTTCAGGAATGAACGACCAGGTGACGGCTTCGAGCATGCCGCGCGCGGCGAGCCCCCGCTTGGCGAGGCGGGTGCGGATCTGCAGCGTCGTCAGGATCTTGCCGTTGACGGCCGCATGGCTTTCAAGCGGCGCCGGCTTGATATTGTCGACGCCGTGAATGCGCATGACCTCCTCGACGAGATCGGCCTTGCCGTCGACATCGGGACGCCAGGAGGGGACGGCGACGGAGACGCGCTCGCCGGAACCGGAGACGGTGAAGCCGAGGCGCGTCAGAATCGTGTTGCTTTCCTCATTCGAGACGTCGAGGCCTGTCAGGCGCTTGACCTCCGAATAGGGGAAATCGACGATCTTCGGTTCGTAACCCTGGTAGCCGACGATCTCGGCCCTGGCGGCCTTGCCACCGCAAAGCTCCAGCACCAGTTCCGTCGTGCGTTCGAGACCGGGGGCCATATAGTCCGGATCAACGCCGCGTTCGAAGCGGTAGCGTGCATCGGTGATGATGCCGAGGCTGCGGCCCGATTTGGCGATGTTCATCGGGTCCCACAGGGCGGATTCGATCAGCACGTCGACGGTATTCTCGTCGCAGCCGGAATGTTCGCCGCCCATGATGCCGCCGATCGATTCGATACCGTTTTCATCGGAGATGACGACGTTGTTCGGCGACAGCTTGTACTCGCGCTGGTCGAGCGCCAGCACCGTCTCGCCTTCGGCGGCACGGCGGACGGTCAGGTTGCCGTTGATCTTGGCGGCATCGAAGACGTGGATCGGCCGCCCCTGATCGAAGGTCATGTAGTTAGTGACATCGACAAGCGCGTTGATGGGGCGCAGGCCGATGGCGGTCAGCCGCTGCTGCATCCAGCGGGGGCTCGGGCCGTTCCTGACGCCGCGCACGAGGCGCAGCGCAAAGCCCGGGCAGAGCTTCGGATCGTCGAGATCGAGCGTCAGCTTCACCGGCGTCTCGCCTTCGACGGCGAAGGACGGTGCAGGCCGCGTCTTCAGCGTGCCGAGGCCGGAGGCGGCGAGATCGCGGGCGATGCCGTGGATCGAGGTGCAGTCCGGCCGGTTGGGCGTCAGATTGATCTCGATGAGGGGATCGTCGAGATGAGCATAGGCGGCATAACTCTGGCCGACAGGCGCATCGTCCGGCAGGTCGATAATGCCGTCGTGACTGTCGGAGATCTGCAGCTCCTTTTCGGAGCACATCATGCCATGGCTTTCGACGCCGCGGATATTGCCGACGGCGAGCGTCACGTCGATGCCGGGAACATAGGTTCCGGGCGCTGCGAAGGCGCCGATAAGGCCGGCGCGCGCATTCGGGGCGCCGCAGACGACCTGGACCGGCGCGCCGGAACCGGTATCGACCATCAGCACCTTCAGGCGATCGGCCTGCGGATGTTTTTCGGCCGAGACGACCCTGGCGATGACGAAGGGCTTGAAGGCCGCCTTGTCGTCGACATCCTCGACCTCCAGTCCGATCTCGGTGAGGCGCGTGCAGATTTCATCGAGGCCGGCATCCGTTTCCAAATGCTCTTTCAGCCAGGAGAGCGTGAATTTCATCGTCCCAATTCTCCGTTCAAGCGCTGAGGCCGCCGAACAGCGTCGGCATGTCGAGCGGGCGGAAGCCGTAATGCGTCATCCAGCGGACGTCGGCGTTGAAGAAGTCGCGCAGGTCGGGCATGCCGTATTTCAGCATGGCAATGCGATCGAGGCCCATGCCCCAGGCAAAGCCCTGATATTCGTCCGGATCGAGCCCGCCGTGACGCAGCACGTTCGGGTGGACCATGCCGCAACCGAGGATTTCCATCCAGTCGGTCCCCTCGCCGAACTTGACGATCGGGCCGGAGCGGTCGCACTGGATATCGACCTCGAAAGAGGGCTCGGTGAAGGGGAAGAAGGACGGGCGAAAACGCATCGTCACGCTGTCGACCTCGAAGAAGGTCTTGCAGAATTCTTCCAGCACCCAGCGGAGGTTGGCGACATTGGCCTTCTTGTCGACGACCAGGCCTTCGACCTGATGGAACATCGGCGAATGGGTGGCGTCCGAGTCCTGGCGGTAGGTCTTGCCGGGAATGATGATGCGGATCGGCGGTGTCTGCGCCTCCATGGTGCGCACCTGCACCGGCGAGGTGTGGGTGCGCAGGACCTTGCGCTCGCCATTCTCATCCGGGTTGAAGAAGAAGGTGTCGTGCATCTCGCGGGCCGGATGGCCTTCGGGGAAATTCAACGCGGTGAAATTGTAATAATCAGTCTCGATGTCGGGACCTTCGGCGATCGAGAAGCCCATGTCGGCGAAGATCGCGGTGATTTCGTCGACGATCTGGCTGATCGGATGGATACGGCCGCGCTCGGCCGGCGAAGAGCGCACCGGCAGGCTGACATCGACCGTCTCGGCCTTCAGCCGCGCATCAATCGCCGCTTGCCGCAGCGTCGTCTTGCGGGTGGTGAGCGCCTCGGTCACCGCGTTCTTCAGAACGTTGATCGCCGCGCCCTTGCTTTGACGCTCTTCCGGCGTCATGGCGCCGAGCGTCTTCAACAATTCGGAGACGGAGCCCTTCTTGCCGAGGGCGGAAACGCGCACGGCTTCGAGCCCCGTCTCGTCATCGGCGGCAGCGATTTCGGCGAGCAGCGATGTGTTGAGCTGGTCGATATCTGACATTGTCACTTCTTTCCGTCCAGTATCAGGCGGGCGATCGGGAGGCAGGCGGCGCCAGCCGGCGCCAGGAATATAAAGAAAGAAAAACCCGCGCTAGCCCAAACCAGCGCGGGTTTCCCAAAATCATAAATTCAAAAGCTTGGGAAGCGCTGGTTACTTGACCGCGCCTTCAAACTCGTTCGTCGTGCCGGCTTCCTTGAGGTATTCAAGAGCCTTCTTGGCAGCGCTGACCAGCGCGCCGAATGCTTCCGGCTCGTGGATCGCCATGTCGGAGAGAACCTTGCGGTCGACTTCGATGCCAGCCTTGTTCAGGCCGTCGATGAAGCGGCCGTAGGTCAGGCCGAATTCACGCACAGCGGCGTTGATACGCTGGATCCAAAGCGCACGGAAGTTGCGCTTGTTGACCTTGCGGTCGCGGTAGGCGTACTGCTTCGAACGATCGACTGCAGCCTTGGCGGTACGGATGGTGTTCTTGCGGCGGCCGTAAAAGCCCTTTGCGGCCTTCAGAACCTTCTTGTGCTTGGCGTGAGAGGTGACGCCTCTTTTTACACGTGCCATATCATGATCTCCTTAAATCTAGCGTTCGCGGACGAGTCTCAGAGACCGTTCGGCAGGTAATTCTTGATAACCTTGCGGCCATCCGGTTCTGCGAGAACCATGGTGCCACGTGCATCGCGAATGAACTTGTTGGAACGCTTGATCATGCCATGGCGCTTGCCGGCAGCGGCAGCCTTGACCTTGCCTGACGCGGTGATCTTGAACCGCTTCTTGGCAGAGGACTTCGTCTTCATCTTGGGCATTTTGCTACTCCTTCTGTCCTCCCTGCGCGCTTCATCAAAAAAGCCCTTCCCGCGAAGTCCGGTTCTCCGGCCGTCGCAACAAGGTGCGGGAGCGTTTGTTGTTGATCTGCGGCATCGGCGACGAACCGTTCCGCAAGCATTCGAAACTGCCACGGCATGCCCTGCCGGTCAGTTCGGACGCGCGCTTATAACCGCAGCGTCATGAAAGTGCAACGGGGCCGCGGAGGAATCTTCGCGCCTCCCAAAATACACCGGCCCAAAGCAGAATGGCAGAAAGCACAAAAGCCGCCCTTGCGGACGGCCTTGGGCGAAAAACTGCCTGGCGCTTATTTCGGCGCCAGCACCATCATCATCTGGCGGCCTTCAAGCTTGGGTTCGGCTTCGACCTTGGCGAACTCGATCGTATCGGCCTTGACCTGCTGCAGAAGCTTCATGCCGAGTTCCTGGTGGGCCATTTCGCGGCCGCGGAACTTCAGCGTCACCTTGACCTTGTCGCCTTCGTCGAAGAAGCGACCCATCGCCTTCATCTTCACCTCATAATCATGGGTGTCGATGTTCGGGCGCATCTTGATTTCTTTGACTTCGACGATCTTCTGCTTCTTGCGCGCCTCGGCAGCCTTCTTCTGGTTGGCATATTTCAGCTTGCCCAGATCGAGGATCTTGCACACCGGCGGTTCGACATTGGGGGAAATTTCGACGAGATCGAGGCCGGCTTCTTCCGCCATTTTCAAAGCCTGGTCGGTGGGCACGATGCCGACATTCTGTCCATCAGCCCCGATCAGCTGAACTTTGGGAATGCGGATTTCACGGTTCGAGCGCGGTCCGTCCTTCACGGGCGCATCGGTTTTAAAAGGTCTGCGAATGGTCGTATTCTCCTCGCGTTGTTTTCGGAACGTTGCAGCATCGCGCTCCCGATCAGGGGCACAAACGTGTCGCGTCATCGCTGCAACGGAGTCAATATCATCCTTTAACGGAAAAATCACCCGCTGTCAGCCTGCCAAGAATCTGTTTTATAGGCCAAAACAACAGGAGTTTCGCCGATGTCCGATCAGATGCCCGATTCCGCGCCGCAGTTCCTGACGGTTGGCGAGGGCGAGGCGGCGCGTCAGATCGCCATGCTCGTCCGCCCGGCGCAGGCCGGCAATGGCGCGCCGGCGCTGGTCTGGCTGTCCGGCTACCGCTCCGACATGAGCGGCACCAAGGCGGTGGAACTCGACGGGCTGGCGGCGGAACTTGGGCTCGCCTGCATCCGCCTCGACTATTCCGGCCACGGACTTTCCGGCGGCAATTTCGGCGAGGGCACGATCTCGCGCTGGCTGGAGGAGGCGCTTGCCGTCATCCGTCATGTCGCGCCCGATCGGGTGATCCTCGTCGGCTCGTCGATGGGCGGCTGGATCGCGCTCAGGCTGGCGCAGGAGCTTGCGCGGCAGGGCGGCGTGACGCTCCCAAAGCTCGCAGGCATGGTGCTGATTGCGCCGGCGCCCGATTTCACCTCGGAGCTGATCGAGCCGAACCTCAAGGCGAAAGAGCGCAAATCGCTGGCCGAGCGCGGCTATTTCGAAGAGCGTTCTCAATACAGCCCGGAACCCAACATCTATACGCGGGCGCTGATCGAGGACGGCCGAAAGAACCGGGTGCTCGACGGCATCATCGAAACCGGCTGCCCGGTGCACATTCTCCAGGGCATGAAAGACGCCGACGTGCCGCATGCGCATGCGATGAAACTGGTCGAACATCTTCCCGCCGACGACGTGGTGCTGACCTTCGTCCGCGACGGCGACCATCGCCTTTCACGCCCCGGCGATATCGCGCTTCTCCTGAGTGCCGTCAAAGGCATCATCCGTTCATCAACAAATAGGCAGATGCCCGCCTGAATGGCAGAGGCGGATAAATTCGCCTGCTGCAGGTCCCCAAGCCGTTGCATTTTAACCATGTCGGCGAGTCGCAAGGTCCTCCCAAGAAGTAACGATTGACTCTTTTGGCCCCTCTCCATTAACACTTTGTTAATAAATAAGGGGCGATGCAAGGAAAGAGCGGGCGTGCGGATCAAGGGTATCTTTGTGGCCATGATGGCCGTGTTTGCGATGGCGACGGCCGCCATACCGGCCCCAAGCAGAAATGCTTCAATGGTAACGGGCAATGCCACCTCACAGCCGATCGGCCACTACGATTTCTGTCAGATCCACCGCAGTGAATGCGGCGCAAACCGCAACGCAGGCCCGGTCGCCATGAACCCGGGGAAGTGGTCGCTCGTGCGTTCGGTCAACGCCACGGTCAATCGCACGATCACGCCGATGACCGACAAGGAAATCTACGGCAAGGATGAGGTCTGGGCCTATCCGACCACCGCCGGCGACTGCGAAGATTTCGCGCTCTTGAAGCGCCGCATGCTGATCCAGCGCGGCTTTTCGGCTGCCGACCTGCTGATGACCGTCGTGCGCAAGCCGGACGGCGAAGGCCATGCCGTGCTGACGCTGCGCACCGCCGAGGGCGATTTCGTGCTCGACAACCTCGCTTCCGACGTCAAGCCGTGGTTTGGGACGCCCTATTCCTTCGTCAAGCGCCAGTCGAGCTACAATGCCGGCCGCTGGGTCACCATCGAGAACGGCCGCGACGTCCTGGTCGGCGCGCTGCGGTAAGGGTTGCAATAGAGAATGTGGAAAGGCCGGCGGTTTGCCGGCCTTTTTGTTTTGTTGGTTTGGGATGCCGCACCGTCTCCCGGCCCTTCGCTTTGGGCTCAGGGCGTTCGTCGCTGCAATCGATTCGCTGGATCGATTGCTCGGGCTGCGCCCGACCGCTCCTCACCCATTCCCGATCAGGATACCCGCCCCGAGCACCAGGCCGCCCCCGAGCACCACCTGGAAGGCGGCGCGCAGGAAAGGGGTTTCCATGTAGCGGTTCTGGATGAAGGCGATGGCCCAGAGTTCGAAGAAGACGACGATGGCGGCGGTGATCGTTGCCGTCCAGAAATGCGGGATCAGATAGGGCAGCGCGTGGCCGAGACCGCCGAGCGCCGTCATGATGCCGCAGGCAAGGCCGCGTTTGACCGGCGAGCCTCTGCCGGAGATCTTGCCGTCGTCATGGGCGGCCTCGGTGAAGCCCATCGAGATGCCGGCGCCGACGGAGGCCGAAAGACCGACGAGAAAGGTCTGCCAGGTATCCTGGGTGGCAAAGGCGGCGGCGAAGATCGGCGCCAGCGTCGAGACCGAGCCGTCCATCAGCCCGGCAAGGCCTGGCTGCACGTAGGTCAGTACGAATTGCCGATGCACCGTCGCGTCCTCGTCATGCTTGACGTCTTCGGGCGTATGTTTGTCGCCCAGCATACGGGCGATATCCTCATGCCCCTGTTCGGCGAGGGCGAGGTCGCCGAGAAGCTCACGCGTCGAGGCATCCGAGGTCCGTTTTGCCGCCTCGACATAGAAACGATAGGCCTGCTCCTCCATCGCCTCGGTTTCCTGCCGCATCGCATCCAGCGAAAGGTTTGCCCTGAGCCAGTCGGGCTTGCGCTCGTAAAAACCCTGCACATGCTCGCGCCGGATCAACGGAATGCGCTCGCCGAAACGCTGGCGATGGATTTCGATCAACGATTTTCGGTGCGTATCCTCAACCTCGGCCATATCCTCGAAGACCTTGGCCGAGGCCGGAAAATCGCGGCGCAGCCTGTCAGCATAGGCAAGATAGATGCGGGCATCGTCTTCCTCCGAGGCGATCCCAAGGGCAAGGATCTCCTGCTCGGACAGCGACTCGAAAGATCGTTTCGAGGATCTGAAAAACCGCGCCAGCATGATCTTCTCCATTCTTTAGAATTATTCTAAATCTAAAGAACGCGGCGATGGCGGTCAAGTGCGTGAGGCAATTCAAAGTGCTACAGCGTCCTTTGCGCGCCTCGAAAAGACGCGCGGCGCCGCAGGCTGCTGACAGATTGCCGCAAGCGGCGCGGACGACTTTGGCGCGCTGCCATAAATACCTATATGAGAGGGCGCCGCATCACGCGGCGCCGGGGTTTTGGAATGGACAATGACATTCAGGGCCGCCCTGCCCATGTCGCGGCGATCCGCGAAAGGGCGGAGGCGGAGATGCGGGAAATGGGCGTCGACGCGGCCTTCATCGACAGGCTGGTCGAGACCTTTTACGGGCGCGTGCTCGCGCATCCCGATCTCGGCCCGGTGTTCGACGCCAGGCTATCCGGGCGCTGGCCGGAGCATATGGCGAAAATGAAGAGCTTCTGGTCGGCCGTTGCCTTCCGCAGCGGCGCCTATGGTGGCAAGCCGGTGCAGGCGCATACGGGTGTCCAGAACCTGACACCCGATCTCTTTCCGAAGTGGCTGTCGCTGTTTGCCGCAACGCTTGACGATATCGCGCCAACGCCGGAGGCCAAGGCCTGGTTCATGGCAACGGCGGAGCGGATCGCCAAGAGCCTGATACTGTCGCTGTTCTACAATCCGGCGCTCGACGATCCCGCCCGCAAACCCGCCTGATCCATCTTATAGAGACGGCGTTCCCCAAAGAACGCTGACACTTTTCTAGGTCTTCGCCGCCGAGGCGGTGGCGCCGGCGCTGGCCGCCACGACGAGCGCCGTACCCAGCATCTGCAGCGCGGTCATCGGCTGGGCGAGGATGAGAAAGCCGGCGAGAGCGCCGAGCGCCGGTTCGAGGCTCATCAGGATGCCGAAGGATGCCGACGGCATGCGCCGCAGCGCCACCATCTCCAGCGCATAGGGCAAGAGCGGCACGAGAATGGCAAGGCCGAGAACCTCGACCAGTCCCTTCACTGTGAAGGCGGCCCCTGTCTCAGCCAGACCGAAGGGTGTTGCGACGAGGCCGGCGACGAGCAGCGACATGGAGAGGCCTTCCAGCCCCTTGAAGGCAGCGCCGACCTTCTTCGTCAGCAGGATATAGACCGCCCATCCGACAGCCGAGCCGAGGGCAAAGAGGACGCCTGAGGAATTGCCGACCCAGCCTTCGCCGTCATGGGCGAGGAAGAGAATACCGGCCGCAGCGATCAACGGCCAGGTAAGCCGCCAGCTCAGGCCATAGCCGAAGACGGCGACCGAGAGCGGCCCGAGGAAATCGATGGCGATCGCCAGGCCGAGCGGCAGCCGCTGGATCGCAGCGAAGAAGCACAGCGTCATGGCAGCCGTCGTCGTGCCGAGCAGCAATGTCGCCCGCCATTGGGCGCCGCTATAACGCAGCACCGAAGGCCTGACGACGGCGGCAAGGATGATCGCCGCGAAAGCAAGCCGCAGCCAAGTGGCGCCGGCAACGCCATAGGTCGCAATGGCTGACGAAGACAGTGCCGCGCCGAACTGGATCGATGACATCGACATCAGGCACATCGCGACACCGGCCGCCAAGCCGCCAGAAGCCGACGATACGCCCGGCTGCGCAATCAAGGCTGCGCCATCCGTGCCGGTCTCGATATTCTTGATGTCCATGTGGCCCCCGATCCTGGCGCGGTTCTAAGCCGAAGACGGGGGAGAACCAAATTCAATCTTTTCATGCCGGGATCAAGAGCGCTGATGCTGAGGCACCAAAGATCGGCCGGCGAGGATGACCTCTTCCGCGTCTTCGAAGCTCATGTCGAAGATCTTCCTGCCGATATCGAAGCTGAAGCCGTTGCGGGCGAAAGCCGAAAGCTCTTTGGCCTTTCGCTTTTCGTCAAGCTCGACCCGGCGGAAGGGGCCGAAGGCGCGCTTGCGGGCAAATATCGCTGCGGCATAGAGATCGTCAGCCTCTTCAAGTGCAGCCTCGACCTTGTCGCTGGAGACGCCCTTGGCAGCTAGCTTCTGGGCGATCGCGCGCTTCGATTTACCGCCGCGCACGGCAGAGCGCGTGCTGATCTCCGCATAGGCGCTGTCGTCGAGCACCTTGTTGTCATAGGCAAATTTGACCGCGAAATCGGCGATGGCCTTGAGTTGCGCCGCGCTGATATCCTCGAATTTCTCCTTCGCCTTGCGGCTGATGGCGTCAAACAGCTGCTTTTCCGTCATCATCCGTCGCTCCAGGCGATAGATAGCGGAGTTGCGCGCCCAACTCAGCATGCGGGATGTCGGGATATCGGATGGAACGGTCTCGTCGGTCATCGGCGGTGATCAGGCTTCCAGACCCTTGAGGACGTTGGCGACGTTAAGGCCAATCTCCGGCACGCCGTAACCGCCCTCCATGCAGGCGAGCACCGGCAAGCCGGTGGCTGATATCATCGCGCCCATGCGGGTGAAATCGTCCGAGGTGAGGCTGAAGAAGGAGATCGGATCGCGCTCGAAGGTATCGACGCCGAGCGCCACGACGACCGCCTCGGCGCCGAATGTCTTGATGCGGGTGAGCGCATCGGCAAGGGCCGAAGACCAGATATCCCAAGGCGTGCCCGGCGGCATCGGATAGTTGCGGTTGGCGCCGGCACCCTCCCCCTCGCCTTCCTCGTCGGCATGGCCGAGGAAATAGGGAAAGGCCTGCATGGGATCGCCATGCAGCGAGGCGGTGAAGACATCGCCGCGGCAATAGAACAGATCCTGGGTGCCGTTGCCATGATGGAAATCGACATCCAGCACCGCGACCTTCCTCGCACCGCTATCGAGCAGCCGCTGCGCTGCGACACCTGAATTATTGATGAAGCAATAGCCGCCGAAGAGATCGATGCCGGCATGGTGCCCGGGCGGGCGGCAGAGCGCGAAGGCGAAGCGATTGCCCTGCGTCAGCCAGTCGGCGCCTGATATAGCACAGCGCATGGAAGCGATCGCCGCCTCGTAGGAGCCCTTGGTGATCGAGGTATCGGCGGCATTGGCGTAGTGGCCGATCGCGCCGACGATATTGTCGGGTACACGCTGGCTGGTGCGGCGAACGGCAAAGGAATTGGCGATCGCCTCGCCGGTGAAACCAGCCGCCATCCAGCGGTCCCAGACCGTGGCGAGAAAATCCAGATAGGCGGGATCATGTACTTTTCGAGCCGTTTCCAACCCGTGCGGATCGGGCGCCACGACGTCGGTGAAGCCCGCCTGCTTGACCGCCGCCAGGATCCATTCGGCACGAAACGGCGCCTCGAAGGGCGTCACCAGTTGGCCTGCGTGCAGCTCCGTCCTGGCATCGCGCAGCTTGTGATCCTCGGAATAGATGACGCGCATTTCAGATCCTGCCCTTGATTGACAATGGAGATTTACACGGCTCGGCCCTGACAAAAAAGCGGCGCGGGGCCTTGATCGTCTGGAATAATGACGCCACCTTCGCCGGTGTTTTGAGAACGAGGAAATTTTTCGCATGAAAGTGCTAATGGTCGATGTCGACGGCGTGCTCATTCATGGTCGCCCGATCGATGGCCTGCCTCACTTCACCTATCTCGAGCGCGATCTCGGCCTGCGCCTCGACCTGCTGCAGCAGGAATTCTTTCAGACCCACTGGGGCGATATCATCATCGGCCGCGAGGCGCTGGAGCCGCGGCTCGCCGGCGTACTCGCAAAGATCGCGCCCCATCTCAGCGCCGCGACGCTGATCGATTACTGGTTCGAAAACGATTCCCGCCTCGATCGCAATCTCCTCGAAGACCTTACCGCTCTCAGGCAAAGCGGCATCACTCTCCTGCTGGCGACCAACCAGGAGCATAGGCGGGCACGCTACTTGATGGAGCAGATCGGCCTTAACGCACATTTCGACGACATCATCTATTCCGCAGCACTCGGACACAGCAAACCTTCCCCGGATTTCTTCCGGCTGGCGACCGAGCGGGCCGGCGTGCTGCCCGGCGAAATCGCCTTCATCGACGATATGGCAGTGAATATCGAAGCAGCTCGGCAATTCGGCTGGAATGCGGCGCAATGGACGGCGGGCGCGACGCTCGGCAGCGCGCTTCCTGTCTTCGCCAGGCCGGCTTGAGCGGGGCCGGCGCAATCAGGCGAGCCGCTTATAGAACAGCGTGGTGTCGCAGAAGCCGCCTTCTGGCCACAGCGCATAATCGGGGATGACGCCGACGCGCTGCCAGCCCAGGCGCGGATAGATCGCCTCGGCATCGCTGCCGGTTGCCGTGTCGAGCACGAGCAGGGTCTTGCCGCTGCTTGCCGCCTCACGCTCGGCGGCATCCATCAGCAGCCGCGCGAGACCCTTGCCGCGAGCGGAGCGGTGCACCAGCAGCTTCTTCAGGTCGCCGCGATGCGGCTGGTTCGGCATCTGCGCCGCCCCCACCTGCACCGTGCCGACGATCCTGCCGTCGAGTTCGGCGACCAGCAGCAGGTTGGCGCCCGCGGCGACGGCATCGGCGACATCGCGCCAGTAGGGCTCGGCATCTTCAGGCCCATAGGGCTGCATGAAGCCGACGGAGGCGCCACCCGCGACGCAATCGACAAGCACTTGCGAAAGAGCCGGAATGGCGGCGCGGGCCTCCTCGGCGGAAAGGATACGAATAGCAGGCATGCTGTTCTCCTGAAATGAAAGCTGTTATCGGCCGCCGCGATCGAGCACGACGCAATAGCGCGCCGGTGCGTTGCCGGGATTGTGGAAGACGTGGCCCTCGCCGACCGGCATGAAGAGGCAATCGCCCGGCCGCAGCCGGTAGACGGTTTCACCCGCCGTCATCTCTAGCTCGCCGTCGAACAGCCAGATATGCTGCGTCATGCCATGGGCGCTCGCATGCGGGGGGAAGCTGACGCGGGCGCCGGCCGGGAATTCGACCTCGACGATATCGACATCGGAAGCCGTGCCCGCGGGCGAAACAGACCGTCTGATATAACCGGTCTCCGGATCGCGCCAGACCTGTTGTTCCTGCCTGCGAGCGAGCGGCGAGGCCTGCCCGTCTTCCGCAAAGAAGGCCGACAGCGACAAGCCGAGTGCTGCACAGATCCTCGCCAGCAGCGAGGCGGTCGGGCTCGCCTCCGCCCGCTCGATGCGCGAGATCATCGCCCGGCTGACGCCGGAGGCCGTAGCCAGCTCATCGAGCGTGAGAGCCTTTTCCTGCCGCAGTGTGCGAATGCGGATGCCGATCGCCTGTTCGAGTTCCGGTTCCATTTTCCAGTCCAATTTCTACTATAAGAGAAATACATTATCCGATGATGGAATCAAGTGGCTACGAAAAGCGGCCAAACGTGCCTTGCTTTCGCCGCTACGCCGTCCATATATGGCGGCGCAATCCGAGGAGAGAGTGATGGACGCCAGCAAGCAGAGCACGGAACTGACGGGAAGCTTCACGGCTGCCGCCTGGGACAGGATCGCGCCGATCATGGCTGAAATCGAGGCCTTGCCGCTGCTGCAGCGCCTTTCGGACGGCACGCTGCCGCCGGAGGTTTTCCGCCATTACATCCTGCAGGATGCGCTCTACCTCAAGCATTATGCGCGATGCCTTGCGATCGTCGCGGCCAAGGCACCCGACAATGCGCAGGTCCTGCGCTTCCTCGGTTCGGCACAGAAGGCAATCACCGTCGAGCAGGGCCTGCATGCCGGCTTCCTCACCCAGTTCGGCATGACGTCTGCCGACGTCACATCAGCCGAACCCTCGCCTGCCGGCTTTGCCTATACCAACTTCCTGCTTGCCACCGCCTATCACAGCTCCTACGCGGTGGCGCTGTCCTCCATCCTTCCCTGCTTCTGGATCTACTGGCATGTCGGCGAAGCGATCAAGAACCGGCCTGCTATCGAAGGCAATGCTTTCCAGGCCTGGATCAACACCTATGGCGATCCGCAATTTGCCGCCGGTGCCCGCGAAGTGATCGCGCTGACCGACATCGCCGCCCGCGCCGCATCGCCGGTGGAGCGGGCGCAAATGACCGATGTCTTCGTGCGCGCCTCGCAATATGAATGGATGTTCTGGGATTCGGCCTGGCGGCTGGAGACGTGGCCGGTCTGATCGGCGCCCGGCACAGGACGAAATAGCGTAAACAGCAGGATAATTACCGCTTTGCGGCAGGGGGCGGCGCTGCTATATGGCGCGCATGAGCACCAATTCCACCACTCCGCTGTCCCATATCCGCAACTTTTCGATCGTGGCCCATATCGACCACGGCAAATCGACGCTGGCCGACCGCCTGATCCAGACGACGGGCGGCCTTGCCGAGCGCGAAATGTCCGAGCAGGTGCTCGACAATATGGATATCGAGCGCGAGCGCGGCATCACCATCAAGGCCCAGACCGTGCGCCTGCATTACCAGGCGAACAACGGCGAGAAATACATTCTCAACCTGATCGACACGCCCGGCCACGTCGACTTCGCCTATGAAGTCTCACGGTCGCTGTCGGCCTGCGAGGGCTCATTGCTCGTCGTCGACGCCAGCCAGGGCGTCGAAGCGCAGACGCTTGCCAACGTCTACCAGGCGATCGACAACAACCACGAGATCGTCACCGTCCTCAACAAGATCGACCTGCCGGCCGCCGAACCCGACCGCATCAAGGAACAGATCGAGGAGGTGATCGGCATCGACGCTTCGGAGGCGGTGCTGATTTCGGCAAAGACCGGCCTCGGCATTCCCGATGTGCTGGAAGCGATCGTCCACAGGCTACCGGCGCCGAAGAGCCCCGGCGGCGAAAAGGCGCCGTTGAAGGCGCTGCTCGTCGACAGCTGGTACGACGCCTATCTCGGCGTCATGGTTCTCGTCCGCGTCATCGACGGCGTGCTGACCAAGGGCCAGACGGTGCGGATGATGGGCACCGATGCGAAATACCAGGTGGAGCGCGTCGGCGTGCTGACGCCGAAGATGGTCAATATCGACCGCCTCGGCCCCGGCGAGATCGGCTTCATCACCGCCTCGATCAAGGAAGTGGCCGATACCCGCGTCGGCGACACGATCACCGAGGACAAGCGGCCGACGGCCCAGGCGCTGCCGGGCTTCAAGCCGGCGCAGCCGGTGGTGTTCTGCGGCCTCTTCCCGGTCGACGCCGCCGATTTCGAGGATCTGCGCGCCGCCATGGGCAAGCTTCGCCTCAACGACGCCTCCTTCTCCTTCGAAATGGAATCGTCGGCGGCTCTCGGTTTCGGCTTCCGCTGCGGCTTCCTCGGCCTGCTGCATCTCGAAATCATCCAGGAACGGCTGGAGCGCGAGTTCGACCTCGACCTCATCGCCACTGCACCCTCGGTCGTTTACAAGATGTTTATGACCGACGGCACGGAGCGCGAGCTGCACAATCCGGCCGACATGCCCGATGTCGTCAAAATCTCGGAAATCCACGAGCCGTGGATCCGCGCGACGATCCTGACACCCGACGATTATCTCGGCAGCATCCTGAAGCTCTGCCAGGACCGGCGCGGCATTCAGATCGAACTCACCTATGTCGGCACGCGCGCGATGCTGACCTACGACCTGCCGCTCAACGAAGTCGTGTTCGATTTCTACGACCGGCTGAAGTCGATCTCGAAGGGCTATGCCTCCTTCGACTACACGCTGACCGACCACCGCGAGGGCAACCTCGTGAAGATGTCGATCCTCGTCAATGGCGAGCCGGTCGACGCGCTGTCAATGATGGTGCACCGGACGGCAGCTGAAAAGCGCGGCCGCGACATGTGCGAGAAGCTCAAGGAACTGATCCCGAAGCACATGTTCAAGATCCCGATCCAGGCGGCGATCGGCGGCAACGTCATTGCCCGCGAGACGATTTCGGCGCTGCGCAAGGACGTGACCGCCAAATGCTACGGCGGCGACGCCACCCGCAAGCGCAAGCTGCTCGACAAGCAGAAGGCCGGCAAGAAGCGCATGCGCCAGTTCGGCAAGGTGGAAATCCCCCAGGAAGCCTTCATCGCTGCGCTGAAGATGGGCGACGAATAGGCTTTCGCAGAGCTTTTTTGACGAGGAGACGTAGGTCTCCTTAGATGTTGACGAGCCTCGCTCTTTGTTCGCCGTCATCCTCGGCCTTGTGCCGAGGATCTGCTACATATCAAACGGCTGCAGATGCTCGGGACAGGCCCGAGCATGACGAAAGAGACGTGGTTAAGGCTCCGTCAACAGTTATCTCCGAGGGGATTCTGCGATGAACGATGAAAGCCGAACGACTGGCAAACCGGGATCGGTGATGGGTACAAACACTCATTCCAAGATCGAAAGGGGCTGCAAAGCTCCGACCTTCGATCAAAAACAAGCGACGATGAAACGCTGCCTCGCGAAGAACGCGAAAGACTTTGGCGAATTGAAAACGCCGAGGCGATCGCGGAGCAAAATGAGTATGTCGCAAAGCACGGTTTGCCGTTTGCGAAATACAGGCAGTTTTGACTTACCCCCTGCCCATATACTCCTTCACCAGCCCCTCATAGGCGTCCATCTCCGGCAGCGCCGTGTAGCTGTATACCGCGCCGGTCTCGGCGAATGACAGCTTCTCGCTCGTCCACGTCTCGATGAAAGGGGTGAACCAGCTCGGATCATCCAGCATGGTCACGCGCAGATTGACGAACCAGTCCATGCCTTCCGGCCGGGTGAACATCCAGCTCATGCAATGCGGGCAGAAATAATGCTTCGTGAAACCATGCAGACCGCCGATCACCGGCTCGCTCTGCGTGACCTCGAAGCCTTCGCTGGGGATGGCCGCACTCAGCGAATAGGCGCTCGATGTCATCTTCTGGCACCCCGTGCAATGACAGGCCATGGTGAGCAGCGGCGGGGCGCTGATCTTCAATCGCACCCGGCCGCAACGGCAGCCGCCTTCCATGGGTAAATTCCGAACGCTCATGATGTCCTCCCGTTTTGCTTTCTGATCTAGCGGAGCTTTCGCCGCTGTCGAGGTCATCGCGGAATGGGCGGCCTTGCCGGCGCTAGCGCATTTCCGTTTTCTCCGAATCACGGAAATGCTCCATCTCGTTGTTTTCACGCAATTCCGGACGCAAAACCGCTACGCACTTTTGCTGGAATTGCTCTAGCGGATGCGGGCTGGATTGCCGACCACGGTTGCGCCGGCCGGCACGTCCCTTGTTACCACCGCACCGGCGCCGACGATCGCACCGTCGCCGATCGTGACGCCGCCGAGGATGATAGCGCTGCCGCCGATCCAGACATCGCTGCCGATGGTGACAGGCTTGGCGATCTCGATGCCTGTGCTGCGCAGTGCCGGCTCCTTGTGATGCTCGGCGCAATAGATCTGCACGCCGGGGCCGAACATGCTGCGGTCGCCGATCGTCACCCGGCCGGAATCGAGGATGGTGCAGCCGGCATTGAAATAGACGCGCTCGCCGAGAGTGATATTGATGCCGTAGGAGCAGTGAAACGGCGCCTCGATGAAGACATCGAGTGCTGCCTGCGCAAAGAGCGCCCTCAGGGCCGGCGCCATCGCGCCGCGTTCGTCCGGCGGCAGCGTATTATGGGCGTGGACAGCGGCACGCGCCTGCCGGCGCAAAAGATCGAGCTCGTCATCGAGGCAGCAATACCATTCGCCTGCCGCCATCTTTTCGCGTTCGCTGGCGGGCATCGCATTGGCCCTCACGCCGAGGCCTGCGACAGCATTTCGACCTCTTGCCGCTCGATCAGGCTGACCCAAGCGCGCGCGATGGCAAGGCCCGCGGCATCGGCGGCTCCGCCATGTCTTGCCGCCAGTTCGGCATGGTTCTCCAGCCAGCCCGGCGCAATGCGCGCGATCGTGTCGGGAAATTCGGCCTTCCATTGTTCGACGACCGCTGAATCGGCCTCGAAATGGAACTGGGTGCCATAGACGGCGCGGCCGATGCGGAAGGCCTGGTTCTCTGCAACGGGGCTCGAGGCGAGGCGCGCCGCGCCCTCA
Organism: Rhizobium sp. CRRU65; assembly: GCF_048551595.1. Lineage (NCBI taxonomy): Bacteria > Pseudomonadati > Pseudomonadota > Alphaproteobacteria > Hyphomicrobiales > Rhizobiaceae > Rhizobium > Rhizobium sp. CRRU65. The sequence goes on from NZ_JBLYZH010000007.1 coordinate 224,536, forward strand.
GGCAGGGAAAACGTATCGGCATGCCATTCGAAGATGGTGAATTCGCCGCCAAGCGCCGACAGCAGCGGATCGGTCCGGCCCTCGGCGGTGACGCCGATCCCGTGCCAGCCGAATTCGCGGGCGATTCCTAAGTGATTGTCGGCGCCATAGGCGCGGGCGAGGATCTGACTGCCGAGGCAAATGCCGAGCACCGCCTTGCCGGCATCGCCGAAGCGGCGCGCGAGCCGGACGAGCTCCGGCAGATAGGGGTGGGTTTGGTCATCCAGCGCGCTCTGCTCGCCGCCAAGAACGACCAGCGCGTCATGGCCGGATATATCTTTCGGCAGGATGCCGTCCTGCCACACCCGGAACCACTCGATCTTCGCTCCCGCCTCGTCGAGGGCCGCGGCAAGCGCGCCGAGGCCGGTATTCCGCATGTTTTCGATGACTGCGACGCGCATAAGTTCTTCCCGGTATGGCCGACCACGGGAAGAGACCATGGCGGAGGGCGGCGCGCAAGACGCCAGAACAGGATTGAGGCTTTAGGCCGGTTCGGCCCAAAATCTGAATCCTGTTCTTAATTAAATAGTTAGAGCATGATGTCGCCCGAAAACCGCTCACACTTTTCGGCATCATGCTCTGCGAGGGCGATTGCGCGCACGCGCCACAGGGCTTAAATCTCAGCAAACGAAAGGACATCGCCATGACCGAAAAAGCCCGCGTCACGATCCTCTACTGCACCCAGTGCAACTGGCTGCTGCGCGCCAGCTGGATGGCGCAGGAGCTGCTGCATACTTTTTCCGACAGCCTCGGCGAAGTGGCGCTGATCCCCGCCACCGGCGGCAATTTCGAGATCCGCGTCAATGGCGATCTGATCTGGGAGCGCAAGCGCGACGGCGGTTTTCCCGGGCCGAAGGAGCTGAAACAGCGGGTCCGCGACATCGTCGAGCCCGGCCGCGATCTCGGCCACGTCGACCGCGCCTCGCTCGAAAGCTAACCACGCGGCTCAGCGATAGGGCGAGCGGCAGGTCTTGTAGATGCCCTCATAGGTGAGGAAACGGTCGGTCCGCGGATTGTAGGAGCGGTATTCGTTGCTGCACCAGGCGGCATGGCTATTCATGTCGCGCACTTTCGGCTGCACTCTTTGCACCGGCGGCGGATCATAAGTCAGCTGCGGCGGCCCGGCAGCGCCCGGCCGGTAATAGGTTGGCCCCGCGCCGCGTGGACGGTAGTTCGGCTGGACATAGGCGGGGCGATGCCATTGCTGCGGCCCGAAACCGAAGCAACCGCGAAAATCGCAGAGCGTCGATCCCGTGTTCAGCGGCCCGACCCCCGGCTTGCCCAGCTTCAGCGAATCGGCCCCGGCGATTGCGGGCGATAGAAGAGCTAAAAGACTGGCGAGCAGAAGCGTACGAGCAATAGGCATGTGGCATTCCTTTCGATATTTCCCTTATATAGGGCGTGACCACCGAAGCGCTATGCCCCGCCTAGCGCCACTCCCGCCCATGTGATCAGCGGCTTTCTCGCCAACTGTCAGAAAAACTTCAAAAACCCAGTTGACAGTCAGGAGCCACCCCCTTACATCGCTCTCCGTCGCCCAGATGGCGGAATTGGTAGACGCGCCAGCTTCAGGTGCTGGTACCCGAAAGGGTGTGGAGGTTCGAGTCCTCTTCTGGGCACCATTCCATTCTTGATCACTACCAAGATCAAGGAGTTAAGCCTTTCCAACTAGAGTTGCGCAGGTGCCTTGCAACAAAGGCCAATCGCGATGCGCTCAAGGGCTTGTTCGCTCAATAGCTCCCAAGATCTCTCCGAAGCCCTCATTTCTAGATGTTTATTCCTGCCGCTCTTGATAGCTGGCCTGCATTGACTCCCTCACTCCCAAATGCGAACATAAAGCGAACAGATGGAGTTTTGCTGATGATCCGATTCGCCACAACCCCAGCCAGCACCCCCGAGCCTATAAAGGCCCGCGAGGTGTCAGCTGCCAAGCCGGCCATTGAAATGCCGAAGCCGAAGCCGGTCATTGAGGTAGCCGCTACGGGGCCTGCGGTCGGCCTGTTGGTGCCCAGCTCCGAGGCAGACGAGCTCGGCTCCGACACTCGGCCGAAAACCACCAAGCCAGCACGCCGTGCGGCAACAAAGCGTAAGCCCAAGGTCGTCGAGGCAGACGACGCTTCCCTCCAGCTTCGTCTGGAGGCATAACCGCACACGATCCGGCCAAGGTTTGGCGGCGCGGGGGGACTCCCACCATAATCTATATAGCACTTCGGAATCCCGAAATTGGCTGCGGGATTGAAATCATTGGATGTTTCTCCACGGCGACAGCCCGCGAAAGGCGTCGAATTTCGGAATCCCGAAGCGGGGGAATTTCGGGATTCCGAAGTGGGATTTTTTCTTCCCGCCGACGCGCCCGCCTTTGTCGGCAGCAATTGGCGGGCAGTATCTGACGCTCTCCTATCAGGATCAGCCGCTTTCCGTTCGGATGAATTGGGCCGCTTGGTGCTCCTCGTAAAACTGGAAGGACGTGCCTTCGGCCATTACTCAACGCATGGCCTGCGACACGCGCGGCTGCCCGTTCCGACACCCCCGCAAGCCTCGCACAAGAACGAAATCGGATACCGAGACAAGGATGAACATACGGCCGTTCCGCCTGTAAAGAGCCGGGCGGCTCTGAGGGTGGTCGGGAAACCTGACTAGACACTCTGGAGTTCGCTTGGGATGAAAGTCGTAATTCTCGCCGGTGGCCTTGGCTCTCGTCTTGCCGAGGAGACCAGTATCCGACCCAAGCCTCTGGTCGAAATCGGCGGCATGCCGATCCTCTGGCACATCATGAGCATCTATGCTCATCACGGGCTCAATGATTTCATCATCTGCGCCGGCTACAAGGGCTATTTGATCAAGGAATATTTCGTAAACCTTGTTCTGCACCACAACGACATCACCGTCGACCTCGCCTCCAACAGCATCAACTATCACGGCGGCACACGACCGAACTGGCGCGTGACCGTGGTCGATACCGGCATGCATTCGATGACCGGCGGCCGTCTCGGGCGCATTCGCGACCATCTGACGCCAGGCGAACCCTTCTGCATGACCTATGGCGACGGCGTCGGCGACATCGATATCGCCGCCGAGGTCGCTTTCCATCGCAGCCATGGCCTGAAGGCGACGATGTGCGCGGTCACTCCGCCCGGACGTTACGGCGCCACGAATATCGAGGGACAGTACATCACCTCCTTCATCGAGAAGCCGAGGGGCGACGGCCAGCGCATCAACGGCGGCTTCTTCGTGCTCGACCCCTCGGTGGTCGATCTCATCCCGGGCGACGACACGATCTGGGAAGCCGGACCGTTGGAATGGCTCGCCGCCAACAACCAGCTCGCCGCCTTCAAGCATGACGGTTTCTGGCAGCCGATGGACACGCTGCGCGAGCGCAACCAGCTCGAGGAGCTCTGGAGTTCCGGAAAGGCACCGTGGAAGCTATGGGCCTGACGGACTTCTGGAATGGCAGGCGCGTGTTCCTGACGGGACACACGGGGTTCAAGGGATCCTGGCTGTCGTTGTGGCTGGAAAAGCTCGGTGCGGAAGTGGCGGCGGTCTCGCTCGAACCCGAGACCAATCCCTCGCTCTATGGGCGGCTTGCGCCCTGGAACGGACAGGGCCACCACATTGCCGACATCCGCGAAGCGGCGACGTTCAAGCAGCATTTCATCGATTTCGAGCCTGAAATCGTCATCCACATGGCAGCGCAGGCGCTGGTGCGGCGCTCCTACGAAAATCCGACCGAAACCTTCGCGACCAATGTGATGGGAACGGCAAACGTGCTTGACGCGGTGCGGGAAACGCCCTCGGTCAGGACGGCTCTCGTCGTCACCTCCGACAAGGTCTATGCCAACAACGGCAGCGGCGTTCCCTTCGTCGAGACGGATATGCTGGGCGGCAAGGACCCCTACTCCAACTCCAAGGCCTGCACCGAACTCGTCGTCCAGAGCTACCGCGACAGCTTCTTCAAGGGGCGCGATATCAGGCTTGCGACGGTACGTGCCGGCAATGTCATTGGCGGCGGCGACTGGTCGAAAGACCGGTTGATTCCGGACTTCATCCGCGCCTTCGAAAGCAGCCAGCCGATCCTGCTGCGCTATCCCGAAGCGATCCGCCCCTGGCAGCATGTGCTGGAGCCGCTTGGCGGTTATCTGAGCTTCGCTGAGGTGCTGACGCAGCAGCGCGGCAGGGATCTGCCGGATGCACTGAATTTCGGTCCGCATCCCGAAAGCTTCGCCACTGTTTCCGAACTTGCGGAAGCGCTCGGACGCGCTCATCGCGTCGAAGACGTGTGGCGGCTTGCGCCGGGCGAACATCTGCCCGAAGCGCCGGCGCTGACGCTGAGCTCCGCTCTGGCGCTCGACACGATCGGCTGGCGTCCGCGCCTCAGCCTGCAGCAAACAATCGACTGGACAGCCGCATGGTACAAGGCCAATCGCGAGGGAGCCGACATGCGCGCCTTCTCGCTCGGCCAGATCGCGGCTTATGAGGAAACAGTATCATGACAGCGCATAATTGCCGGTTCTGCAACACTCCGCTGAAACATCGTTTCGTCGATCTGGGCTCGACTCCGCTCGCCAATGCCTATCTGACGGAGGAGCAGCTCAAACTGCCCGAGCCATCCTATCCGCTGCGCGCCTTCGTCTGCACGGAATGCTGGCTGGTACAGGCCGACGCCTTCGTTCCGCCGGAGGATATCTTCAGTCACTATGCCTATTTCTCCTCCTACAGCGACGGCTGGGTGGAGCATGCCCGCCAGTTTACCATCATGGCGCGCAAGCGCTTCGGCCTCGGTGAGGCATCGCAGGTGATCGAGGTGGCGAGCAATGACGGCTACCTTCTCAAGCATTTCGTCGAAGCCGGCGTGCCGGTGCTCGGCATCGAGCCGGCCGAGAACGTCGCGGAAGTGGCGCGGCAGATCGGCGTTCCCACGGAAGCGCGCTTCTTCGGCAGGGAAACCGCTGCCGATCTCGTCTCCCGCGGCCTTGCCTCCGACATTGTCATCGGCAACAACGTGCTGGCGCATGTGCCCGACATCAACGATTTCGTCGGCGGACTTTCGGCCGTACTGAAGCCGGACGGCGTCGTCAGCGTCGAATTCCCGCACCTTTTGCGGCTGATGGAAAATATCCAGTTCGACACTGTCTACCACGAGCATTTCTACTATCTGTCGCTGCTCGCCGTCGAAAAGGTCTTCGCGGCGCACGGCCTCAAGATCTTTGACGTTGAAGAATTGCCGACCCATGGCGGGAGTCTCCGCGTGCTTGCCTGCCGCGCAACGTCCATGGTTCACGCAATCGGCCATGGCCTTGCCAAGGTGCGCACTGAGGAGGCAGCCGCCGGTTTCGACAAGGTTGAAACCTACGAAGCTTTCCAGAGCCGCGTCGCACCGATCAAGGATGGGCTGCTCGCCTTCCTCGAACAAGCCAAACGCAGCGGCAAGAAGGTCGCCGCCTATGGCGCTGCCGCCAAGGGCAACACGCTGCTGAATTTCTGCGGCGTCGGCACCGACCTCATCGAATATGTCGTTGACCGCAATCCGCACAAGCAGGGGCATTTCCTGCCGGGGAGCAAACTGCCGATCTACGCCCCGGAGAAGATGGACGAAACGCAGCCGGATTACGTGCTCATCCTGCCTTGGAACATCAAGAACGAGGTCGTTGCGGCCAACAGCAGGGTCGGTGCCTGGGGGGGACGCTTCGCGGTCGCCGTGCCGGAACTGACGGTGCTCGGTTGAAATTCCTTCCGACCGCGGTTTCGGGCGCCTTTGTCGTGGAAGTCGACGCGCGCTCCGACGACCGGGGAATGTTCGCACGAACCTTCGACGCGCAGACCTTTGCGGCGCAAGGTCTCCTCCCCGTCTACCCGCAGTGCAATATCTCGCAGAACCACAAGCGCGGGACGCTGCGCGGTATGCACTACCAAGCCCAACCGCGGCCGGAGATCAAGCTGGTGCGCGCCACGCGCGGCAGGGTATTCGACGTGGCTGTTGATCTGAGGCCGGATTCGCCGAGCTATCTCAAATGGGCCTCCGTCGAGCTCGATGCCATCAATCACAACGCCTTCTACATACCTGCCGGATGCGCGCACGGCTTCCTGACGCTCGAGGATGATTGCGAGCTCTTCTACCAGATGTCGGAAGCCTATGTGCCGGAACTTGCCCGTGGCGTCCGCTGGGACGATCCCGCCTTTTCCATCGCCTGGCCGTTCACGCCGAGCATCATCAGCGAGCGCGACGCCGCGCTTGACAGCTACGGCCAGGAGACAAGCCTTTGAGCGGTATCAAACTCAGCATCTGCATCCCGACCTATAACCGCGAAGCCTATCTCAGAAACGCGCTGACCTACTGCGAGAACGATTGCAAGTTCGACTTTCCCTTCGAAATCGTGATCTGTGACAATGCCTCCACGGATGGCACGCAGCAGGTGGTCGAGGAATTCATCGCCCGCGGGCTGCCGATCCGCTACTACAAGCGTGAAACCAATGCCGGCGCCGCGGCAAACGTCACGAGCGCTCTGCGCCTCGGCAAGGGCGAATACCTCATCTATCTCGCCGACGATGACATCCTGATTGCCGATGCGGTGGCCGAAACCATCAGATATCTCGACAACAATCAGGAGGTGACCTGCGCCCATGCGCCGTGGTTCCTCTACGACGAAGTCGCCAAAACCGACATCACGAAGTTCTACAATGTCAACGAGGATCGGAAGTTTCCGCAGGGAAGTTTCGGCGACGTCTTCCAGTATATCTGCGAACGCCACATCTTTCCGGAAATCGCGATCTACCGCTCGTCGACCCTGCGGTCGGCCTGGATCCCGCGGGAATTCTGCTTCTATCCGTTCCCGTTCCTTGCGCATTTCCTCGATCAGGGCGCGGTCTCCTTCCTGCAGCGCCCGTTCTACCGTTCCATCGCCAATTCGGCGATCGTCCGCGACCGTCCGCAAGAAGGCACCAACGACGTCATGACGAGCTGGGATCGCTATCGCGGCGGGCTTGAATATTTTCTCTATACGGGAGCCAGGCGCGGGGCGCTGAACCTGACGCCCGAGACGCATCTCAAGTATGACGAGATGTGCAAGATCTTCACTCTCAATCGCATGGCGGTCGCCTTTCGCTTCTGGGCGGAGCGCAAGAACTTCATCAAGGCCTATGAACTCTATACCCGCATCATGTGGGGCGGGATGCTCGACCACCCGGAAATTCGCAGTTTCCGTGAAAGGCTGCCCCTGATGGTCGCCATCCAGACGCTGGTGAGCGAAGTGAATTCGGCAATCGGCATCGATACGCTGCTTCTCGGCGGTTTCCCGGAAATCACCGCGCTCGAAGGCCTGATGCGCGAACTCGGCCTCAGCGAAAAGGTGAAGGTGACAGTGAAACTCAGCGACAGTCCGCTGGAAAGCACCGCCGTCTTCGTCAGCGCCGACAACGACCGGGAGTATTTCGTAGCACTCGGCTACCTGCCCAATCTCGTGTTCCACCAGCACGATGTCGCCCGGCATATCATCATGTGAGCCTCGCGCCAGTTTCAAAAACTAGCGTCGTGGCGGGCGCCTGCGTTTTGATTTCAATTCAACAGAAATTAGCGGCATGACAGACAGGATCTTCTACACCAAGCCTTCGATCACCCAGCTCGAAACGGATTATGCTGCCGATGCCGCCGCCACCGGCTGGGGCGCGAGGTTGCCGTCCACAATCTCGACCGCTTCAGCGCGTGGATCACGCTCTGCGGGGCGATAGCTTGCCTATCAGGCCTGTGATGCTCGCAGTTCTTTCTCAAGGATCAGAAGATTTTGAGATCTATCGCGTAAACGCCTGACGGGGATACCAGCGTATACTCCCCATGCAGGGAGAGACTTATTTACGAGAGATAGGCTACCTACAGAACTTCCCTCCTCAATTGTTACCTTAGGCAAAACGACCGAGTTGGAGCCGATAATCACATGTTTGCGGAGGACGACTTTCCCAGCAGGGCCGCCAATAAGATGGCGCGGCAGAGTCGGGTTGGTCATCTTTTCACCCGTGTAGTCATCGCTTGAGGTGTAGATTTTGACACCTGGTGCCAAACCCGAAAAGTCCTCCATGACGAAGCCGTCACTCCCAGATATATAACACTGTGACGCGATGTGCACATTACATCCAATCTCAACGTGTTCCCTACTTGCCACAATGATGGTGAAATCATCGATCCGCGCGTCATCCATGATGGAGATATTCTCCACGAAAAAAAGTCCGGCGGTTCTTTTAATCTTTACGTTCGACCCAAGATGCCGGAACGGCAGGGATCTTAGTTCAGTCTCGTCGTAAAATGTCGAGCCTAAATGCATCCGATACCTCCATACTCCGTCGGCCCCAAAGTACGTCGACTAATCGACGAGAATTTTTGATTTGATCGCATCAATCGCATGCTTAGGACCGCACACATCGAAGATAGCCGCCCGGAGAACTGGAGAGAACGAGCTTTCCATTGATGACGGTATCCAACTCGAAACGATCCGTTTCCTGCAAGTAATCATTGAGGGCAACCAAGGGCTCATCGCCAGGTAAGAGAACCTTGGAGCGTTTGGTCGGGACCTGGGAAGGTTCGTAACGGCCAAGGATCGTATCGGCAACGACGAGATACTGGCCGTCTGTCACCAGCGGCGCGTAATTGCGTAATTCATCCAGTACATGCGCCTTGCTATGATCGCTGTCGAGAATGACCATGACCGAGGCCCCTTCAGGGATAGACGCCTTGACCTTCGCCATGGTTTCGGCGGAGGTGGATGGCCCTTCGATCAGTTCGACGCGATGCGCCATCGGATGGGATTCGATCGCCTGACGGTTATGGGCGCGAATGTCGATATCTACGCCGACCACCTTGCCCTTGCCAATCAGTTGTAGCATGGCAGCCTGGAAGATCATCGATCCGCCACGCGCCACGCCCGTCTCAACGATCACGTCTGGCTTGGTGGCCCAGATAACTTCCTGGGTGGCCATCACATCGGCGGGCATTTGGATGATTGGCATGCCCATCCAAGACCACAGATAGGAATAGTCGTATTTGTCCAGGCTCACCAGAGTATCGAGCGTCTGACGGAAGACATCCGTGTCACGACCTAGAGCGAGGCTCATTTCGCGCTTGCTGGCCTCGAACTCCTGCCTATCATCCTTGGTGGTCATGAACTTTACAAACCTTCCTACCTGAACAAGTGGCGCATTTGCGGCGGACGTCCTTGCGAAGGGCAAGCGGGCACAAATGTCTCATTTTCCATCTTTCATCGGAACCTTATGTGAGGCTGGAGCGATCACGGTCAACAGCGTAGCACTCGGGCTACCTGCCCAATCTCGTGTTCCACGAGCACGATCTCGCCCGGCACATCATCATGTGAGCCTCGCGCCAGCTTCGAAAACTAGCGTCGTGGCGGGCGCCTGCGTCTTGATTTCAATTCAACAGAAATTAGCGGCATGACAAACAGGATCTTCTACACCAAGCCTTCCATCACCCAGCTTGAAACCGATTATGCCACAGATGCGGCAGCGACCGGCTGGGGCGCACACTGCTACGACTACATCAACCGCTTCGAACGCGACTTCAAGACCTATCTCGGCAGCGGCTTCGCCATCGCGACCTCGAGCTGCACCGGCGCCATGCACATGGGCCTGGCCGCGCTCGGCGTCGGCGAAGGCGACGAAGTGATCCTCGCTGACACCAACTGGGTCGCCACCGTCTCGCCGATCGTCCATCTCGGCGCCAAGCCGGTTTTCGTCGACGTGCTGCCGGATTCCTGGTGCATCGATCCGGGCGAGGTCGAGCGCCATATCACGCCGAAGACGAAGGCCATCATCGCCACGCATCTCTACGGTAATCTCTGCGACATGGACGCACTGCTGGAGATCGGCAGGCGGACGGGCATTCCGGTGATCGAAGATGCGGCCGAAGCGGTCGGCTCCGTCTGGCACGGCCGCCGCGCCGGCTCGATGGGCGCCTTCGGCACTTTCTCATTCCACGGCACAAAGACATTGACGACGGGCGAAGGCGGCATGTTCGTCACCAACGACGCCGCGCTTTACGAACGGGTGCTGACGCTCAGCAATCACGGCCGGGCTCGCGGCCAAACCAAGCAGTTCTGGCCCGACGAGATCGGCTTCAAGTACAAGATGTCCAACATCCAGGCTGCCATCGGCTGCGCACAGCTCGAACGCATCGAAGAGCTCGTCGCCCGCAAGCGGGAGATCCTCGCGGCCTATATGGTCCGGCTTTCCGCCCTGCCCGGCATCTCGATGAACCCGGAATATAGCGGCACGATCAACGGTGCGTGGATGCCGACCGCAGTCTTTCATCCGTCGACGGGTACCACCCGCGAGATGATGCAGCAGGCCTTCGAGGCCGCCAATATCGACGCGCGCGTCTTCTTCTATCCCCTCTCCAGCCTCTCCATGTTTGAGGATCGGCCACAGAACGTGAACGCCTGGAGCATTCCGGGCCGCGCGATCAACCTGCCCAGCTATCACGACATGAGCGAAGCCGATATCGACCGGGTGGCGGCAACGCTGCTCGATGTGGCGGCCGGGCGGATCTATCACAACAGCACAGCATTGCGGCAGTCGGTCTAAGACAGCCCCACAGCGAAGGACAAAGAATAGTCATGACCACGAAGGACGATCGTCTCGAATTCGAAGCCCACAAGCGGGAAATGTCGCTTGCGCTCGGCAAGGATGAGGCAAGTTTCCAACAATCGCTGAACACGCTGATCGGGCTCGACAAGTTCGACTATTCCTATCTCTGGTCATGGATGGGCGTACCGATCATCCAGCTTCCGGTAGATATCCTGGCGACCCAGGAAGTCATCTGGGCGACCAAGCCCGATGTCATCATCGAAACCGGCATCGCGCGCGGCGGCTCGCTGATCTTCATGGCGTCGATCCTCGCCGCCATGGGCAACGACGCGGCCAAGGTTGTCGGCATCGACATCGACATCCGCGCCCATAATCGCGAGTCGATCGAATCCCATCCGATGTCGAGCCGCATCAAGATGATCCAGGGCGGTTCGGTCGACGACGACGTGCTTGCCGCCGTGAAGGCCGAGATCCCGCCGGGGGCCCGGGTGATGGTGGTGCTCGACAGCGACCATTCCTACGAGCATGTTCTGGCGGAATGCCGCGCCTACGGTCCGCTGGTAACGGAAGGCTGCTACCTCGTCGTCGCCGACACGTTCATCGGCCACCTGACCGAGGAACAGGCCTTCACAAAGCGCTCCAAGGTATGGCTGCGCGGCAATGAGCCGCTGAAGGCCGTCACCGACTATCTGGCGGAAACCGACCGCTTCGAAGTCGATCCGGTTCTGAACGGCAAGCTCGTGCTGTCCTCCTCTCCGGGCGGCTACTGTGTCTGCCGCAAGGCGTGAGCGGAATCAGGGATAGTCGTTCATGGCGCAGGTCGATATCGTCAGTCTCAAGGACAAGTCGGATCCGGCCAGACGGCTCCGACTTGGGTCGAAACCGCCGCGTTGCACGTCTTCTGCCACAATGAAAAAGCGATCGGCCTATAAAAGCGGCTGGGCTTTGCGGCAGCCGAAAGCCTGCCGCTGCGGCGCGCGGAGGAAGAGGGCATGGTCAAGTATTCGATCGTCGATCGATCGGAAGCGAATGCCGGCTTCGACTATCTCAGGATGGAGCTTCCGATCGAATGTTTCAGACAGGCGCATCCATCGGCTTTGCTGACCGCCTGAAACCCCTCACCGCACCGGCTGATAGTGGCCGCGGAGCGGAACCTTGTCGTCCATCGAGATGAAGCCGTCGCGTTCGCAGACATACATCAGCGTCGGCATGCCGCCCGAACGGAAGATCTCGTCATAGCGGCGGCGGATCTGCACGGTTTCGGTGCGGCAATTGTAGGATTCCTCTTCCTTCTTGTCCGGCTGCGCCTTGACGCCGGGAAGACCTTTGTAGGGATAAAGAGGTTGAACGCCCGGATCGACGGATTTCGTCCAGTCGACGGCAAAGGCGGACGCCGGGGCGAGGCTCGATACTGCAACGAGCAATATCAGAAGCATCATCATTGGCCGCATGGGAACTCTCCTGCCGGCAATAGGCCGCTTCCCCGATGTAGGAAAACCGACGACCGTCATCAAGCGGCCGCAGCGGGAGACTTCCTGAAATAACTTCTGATGACGGGATGGCTGAAGAGGCCGGCGAGAATCGCAAAGCCCGCGCCGACGACGAAACCGGCGAGAAAACCGCCGATGACGCCGGCAACCAATAGAATCGTCTTTCCGGGACCGTCTCCCTTGACCGGCGGCTCGGCCGGCGAAATGACGCGAATGTTACTCCGGTTGAAGTTTTGCTCCTCGCTCGTCTGGCTAGAGCGTTTCAGCACCGTCTCGTAAATATCGCGCGCCGCCGTCGCCTTGCGCTGCAATTCGTTCAATTCCACCTGCTTGTCGGAGGTACTCGCCTGCAACGCCTTCTGCACGGCAAGTTCCTTGGCGATGCTGTCCTCGGCGGCCTTTGCCTGCTCGTATTCGCCCCTTGCCGAGGTGACGAGACGCTGCAATTCGCCCTTGATTTCGCCGCCAATGCTCTGCAGCGAGGAGCGGGCGGCCTGCAGGCGCGGATGACGCGTGCCCATCTGGCTTTCGAGGCTGCCGACGGCGGCGGCCTGGGTGGCATATTGCTGACGCAGGCTGACGAGCGGCGAGGTGACGCCGCCCTCCGCCTGGTTGCCGGCGACGATGTCCTCGACGCGGAGGTTGGCGACGGCATCGGCGCGCGCCTTTGCCTGGATGGTCTTTTCCTGTGCCGTCACCAGCATCGTGTTCAGCGAAACGAGCCGCTGATCGGAAATCAGGTTGCCCTCGGTCGCGGCCATGTCGTTGTCGGCGCGGAAGGTTTCGACAGCCTGCTCGGCCTCCAGCACCTTCTGGCGCAGGTCGTTGAGGCGACCGTCGAGCGTTGAGGAGGTATTTTCGTAAATGCCGTTCGAGGCACTGTTCTCCTCCTCGGTGAAGGAGGTGACGACCTGGTTGGCAAGCCTTGCGGATTTTTCGGGATCGTTGGTCGTGGCGGCAAGCGAGACGACATAGGTGCTGGCCTCACGGGTGATGACCAGCGCCTTCTGCAGAGTGCCGATCACGGCGGCGCCATCCGTGCGGCCGCCGGTGAATTCGGGATCTTGGTCGAGCTTCATGGCTTCGGCGACGCGGCGCAGCACATTGCCCGAGGTCAGGATCTGCACCTGGCTGTCGATCAGCGCCGAGATCATTTCCGGCGAGGGACCCGACGATTGCGCGCCGGCATCGGCAAGGCCGATCTGGCGCGGATCGAAATAGAGGCTGCTGATGGCGGTGAATTTCTGGGCGATGCGCGGCGCCACCGCCCCGCCGGCGAGGGCTCCGAGAAGCGCCAAACCCAGCACGATCAGTCGCCGGCTCCAGATCGCGGCGATACTGGAGCGGAGGTCGAGAAGCGGTGCGGCCGGCGCGGACTCTGCATTCGGCGGCGCGTCCGCGACAGGCTGTCTTGCAGGCTGAGGCTGAGGTGCCGGACGCTCATATTGGCGGGTTTCCGCAATGCTTGCCGGCGGCACGAAGGGGGGCGGGGCAGGTTCGGGCGATGGCCGGACGAAATCATCCGGGCGGACGACGGGACTGCGCATGCCCACGCCTTCCGGCGCAGTCTGAGACGGCTCAAAACTGCGCCAGCCAGGGAGCCGGCTTATCCTGTTCCTGTCATACTGGTTCATACGCGCACTCGTGTCCCGCCCAGCGTGAAAGACTGAAGCCGAGGTGCCGATACTTTAGAAATTCTTAGCTAACGGACCGTTAAAATAACGTCAGCGACGCCGATGTTGCGATTTGCCGCGATTGCGAGGATGCCATGAGGACGACACGACATCTGACAGCGCTGCTGCTTGCGGCCGCTCTCACCCCGTCGCCGGTCCTTGCGGCTGAGGCCCCTTGCTACCGCGGCGTCAATTTGTCCGGCGGTGAATATGGCGAGCGCGGCGGCATCTACGGCACCAACTACACCTACCCGAGCGAAGACACGATCGGCTATTTCGCCAAGAAGGGCATGACGATTATCCGGCTGCCCTTCCGCTGGGAGCGGCTGCAGCCCGCACTCGGCGGGCGGCTCGACGAGGATGAGCTCAAGCGGATCAAAGATACGATCGGCCTGATCCGCAAGCACGGCATGGCGGTTCTGCTCGACCCGCATAATTTCGGCTATTACGACAAGACCCAGGTCGGCACAGCGCCGGCGACGGATGCCGCCTTCGGTGACTTCTGGGCAAGGCTCGCCGTCGAATTCGCCAATCAGGACGGCGTTCTCTTCGGCCTGATGAACGAACCGCACGACATCAAGGCGACCGACTGGCTGGATGCGGCCAATGCGGCGATCCGCAGCATCCGCGCTGTCGGCGCGCGCAACCTCATCTTGGTGCCGGGCACCGCCTGGAGCGGCGCGGGCAGCTGGGAAAAGGATGTGATCGGCGGCGCCAACGGCACGGTGATGCTCGGTGTGCGCGATCCGCTCAATTTCTACGCCTATGAGGTCCACCAGTATCTCGATGCCGATTCCTCCGGCACCCATCCGACCTGTGAAGGTGCGTCCGCCGCGGTCGCGGCGATCAACGGCGTTACCGCCTGGTTGAAGCAGAACCACAAGCGCGGTTTTCTCGGCGAATTTGGCGCCTCCACCGACAAGGACTGCATGAGCGGGCTGACCGAAATCTACGCCACCATGTCCGGCAATAGCGATGTGTGGCTCGGCTGGTCCTACTGGGCGGCCGGCGATTGGTGGCCGGCGGACGAGCCGTTCAACGTCCAGCCGCGCGAGGGCCCTGAGCGGCCGCAGATGCGGCTTCTTGCCGAGGCGGCAAAAGCCGGTGCCGGCATTTGCTCCGCCGTCAAACCCGCGGGGAAATGAGCATGGCGGTCGTCGATCAGAGAACAGCGACATTCACTGTAGCCGGCACTGTCGCCGGCAACCGGCTCGATGCCGCCGGCAGGGCATCGCGCACCGATCATACGGTGCTCTGGCTCGGGCTGCTCTCCGTGCTCTACAACGGCATTCTCGCCTTCATCAACCACAACATTGTGCCGCTCTCGATGACGCATGTCGCCGCCAGCGAAGGCCTGATCATGGCGAGCGCCATCATCTATATCCTGCACAAGGGGATCTACGAGACCGATCTGCCGGCCTTCCTGTTCCTGCTGTTCACGCTCGTCGTGACCATCTATGTCAGCGTGCTCAACCGCATGCTGTTCATCGATCACTTCCGCAACGTGCTGATCATCTTCTGCTTTACCGGGCTCGGCGGCTGGAGCAACGAGAAAACGATGAAGCTCGCCTTTCGCTGGGCAAGTCTTGCCGTCATGATCTTCCTGATCTTCGAGATCGTCAGCGTGCCGTTCTATGTCAGCATCGTCCACCCGTCCGATTATTTCGCCAATACGCGCGGGCTGCTGCCGCTGAGCTACAATACGACGGGCCTCTTCCAGAACGCGCTCGGCTTTCCCGAGCGCTTCTCCTTCGGCATCATCGACCACCGTTCCTCCTCGATCTTCCTCGAGCAGGTGTCGCTCGCCAATTTCTGCGGCGTGATCGCGGTCTACCTGATTTCGATGTGGGAGAGGCTTGGCCGCTGGGACCGGTTGCTGATGGTCGGCACGGCCGTGCTGATCCTGGTGACGAACGACACGCGCACGATGCTGATCTTCTGCTGTGCCTGCATCGTCGGTTACTTCGTCTTTCCGAAGATCCCGAAGAATTTCAATCTGGCGCTGATGCCGCTGATCGTCGCCGCCGGCTTCCTCATCTACGTGCTGAAACCCAATGCGACCGGCGACAATTTCACCGGCCGCATCAACCTGACGATGAAGAAGATCATGGAGCTCGATCCGCTTGCCATCCTCGGGCTTTCGGTCGACCGGGTCGCCGAATTCGCCGACAGCGGCTATGTCTACCTGATCTACGCGGCGACGATCTTCGGCGTCATCGCCTTGTGGCTGTTCGTCTGCCTCTTTCCCGCCGGGCGCACGGCGGCGCAGCGGCGCTGCGCCCATTCACTTTCTCTTTTCATTTTTCTGAATATGATGATCGGGGGAACCGCGGTCTTCTCGATGAAGATCGCTGGTCTCCTCTGGTTCGTCGTCGGATATATGCGTTTCCATGACAGCCCGCGCATCCGGCAGGGTCGTCCGGCAGATGTATTGAGTTGACCGCAGCGGCGCCTGTCCGCGCGAGCCCTAGAAAAGGATGATTTTAGGCCGGATTGGCCTAAAGTCTGAATCCTGTTCTAAATCAAAGAAATAGAGCATGATTTCGTCCGAAAACCGCCCACACTTTTCGGCATTATACTCTAGGGAGCAAGACGCTCGATGCTTGTCCAGCTTCAATATCTGCGCGCCATCGCGGCGCTGATGGTCGTCTATTTCCACGCGGTATTGCAGCTTGCCAAGGTCAATCCCGCGGTCGATGCCACCGCCTTCGTCTATGGCGAAACCGGCGTCGATATCTTCTTCGTCCTGAGCGGCTTCGTCATGTGGCTGACGACGAGCGGACGCACGATGAGCCCCCTCGATTTCGCCCGCCGGCGCATCAAGAGGATCATGCCGCTCTACTGGCTGGCGACGCTGTTTTCGGCGACAGTGGCGCTGGTCGTTCCATCATTGCTGAAATCGACGGTGTTCGACCTGCCGCATCTCATCGCCTCGCTGTTCTTCCTGCCATGGAGCAATCCCGCCGATCCGAGCACGATCACGCCGGTGGTCGTTCCCGGCTGGACGCTGAATTACGAAATGTTCTTCTACTTCGTCTTCGCGCTGTTATTGCCGCTACAGGAAGTTCGGCGCATCCCGGCGATGTTTGCCGTCTTTGCCGTCATCCTGATTGCCTGCCGGCTGCTGCCGGAAATGACCGTGACCCGGTTCTACGGCGAGCCGATCATGCTGGAGTTTCTCGCCGGTGTCGTGCTCGGCTGGCTCTACGGACAGAAGGTGCTTTTGCCGAACCGCTGGGCTTGGGCGGCCCTTGCCATGGGCTTTGCGTTTCTCTTCATCAACGAGGCGCTGATGCCACCGGAAAGCCGGTTCTATGCCTGGGGAATCCCGGCGATCTTCATCGTCTACGGCGCGATCTCCATCCACTTTTCCAGGCTGCCGGTTGTGGGATGGCTGAACTATCTCGGCGACTGCTCCTACAGCATCTATATCACCCACGCCTTCACCCTGGCTTTTCTCAGGGTCGCCGCGGACCGTCTGCCGATCGGCATCCTGCAGCAGCCGGTGCTCTTCGTGATGCTCTCGCTGGTGCTCTCGTCGATCGGCGGTGCGATCATCCATGAGATCACCTCGCCGCGCCGCCGGAAGGTTGCGGTGGCGAGTCGGCCGCCAGCCTAAAGCGCGTCGAAGGCGAGATTACGCATCCAAGCGGCGCTGACGGTACAGTTTTTCGCGCAACTTCTCCTAAGCTTCAGACTGGGCAATGAGAGAACTTGCGCAAAGGTGATGGTTTCTCTTGCAATTTGTCGCATGAATGAAAGTGCGCCGGCCTGTTCGCGGTCCGGGCTTTGATCTAAGCACGGCGGCGGCCTTGGAGAGGGAAGAGGGAAAGACATGACAAGTTACGTATTGACGGTATCCTGCAAGTCTACGCGCGGCATCGTGGCGGCGATTTCGAGCTATCTGGCAGACAAGGGCTGCAACATCGTCGACAGCTCGCAGTTCGACGATCTCGATACCGGCAGGTTCTTCACGCGCGTCAGCTTCATCTCCGAGGAAGGCGTGCCGCTTGCCGAACTCAAGGAAGGCTTCGAGCCGATCTGCAAGCGGTTCGCCATGGATGCCGAGATCCATGACGGCAACGCCCGCATGAAGGTGCTCTTGATGGTGTCGCGCTTCGGCCATTGTCTGAACGACCTGCTTTACCGCTGGAAGATCGGCGCCCTGCCGATCGATATCGTCGGCGTCGTCTCCAACCATTTCGATTACCAGAAAGTCGTGGTCAACCACGACATTCCCTTCCACCACATCAAGGTGACGAAGGAGAACAAACTGCAGGCTGAAGGCCAGATCATGGATATCGTCGAACAGACCGGAACCGAGCTGATCGTGCTGGCGCGCTACATGCAGGTGCTTTCGGATGCGATGTGCCAGAAGATGTCCGGGAAGATCATCAACATCCACCATTCCTTCCTGCCGAGCTTCAAGGGCGCCAACCCTTACAAACAGGCCTATCAACGCGGCGTGAAGCTGATCGGGGCGACGGCGCATTACGTCACCGCCGATCTCGACGAAGGCCCGATCATCGAGCAGGACACGGCGCGTATCACCCATGCGCAGTCGCCCGACGACTACGTCTCGATCGGCCGCGATGTCGAAAGCCAGGTGCTGGCGCGCGCCATCCATGCGCATATCCATCACCGCACCTTCCTGAACGGCAACCGCACCGTGGTCTTCCCGGCAAGCCCCGGCGGCTACGCCTCCGAACGCATGGGCTGAGCGCAGCCCTGCATCTCTTTTGCTGGCAAACGACAATCCCCGTTGCCTGCCAGCGGCAAGTACTTGATTATCTCGTTCAATAGGTAATCGAATCATGCTGCGGGAGGGGTGTCATGACCGACGAGGCGCTTGTTGATCGCATGGCGCTGCCGCGCCCCGATGTGACCGCCACCGATGCGGAAGAGATCCTCCTTGCTCATTACAGCCTATCCGGCACGCTTGCCGAACTCGGCAGCCAGCAGGATCGAAACTATCGCGTCGATAGCGAGAGGGGTCGCTACGTCCTGAAGATCTGCCACGCCGCCTACGAGATCCGCGAGCTCGAAGCGCAGAATGCGGCGATCCGTCACCTCAATAGCCGGCAAGATGCGCCGCGCGTTCCGAAGGTGATCCCCACCAATGAGGGGCGGGAGATCGTCGTCCTTACCGTGCGCGGGCAGGGCTATCAGGTCCGGCTGCTGGAGTATCTGGAAGGCCAGGGGCTGACGGAGCTGACCTATCTGGCGCCGGCTTCCGTGGCGGCGCTGGGCGCGCTCTGCGCCAGGCTGGCGCAGGCGCTTGCCGATTTCAACCATCCCGGTCTCGACCGCAGCCTGCAATGGGATCTCAGACGGGCAGGTCCCGTTGCCGTGCAGCTGCTTTCGGCCATCACCGACAGTGCGGCGCGCGACCGGATCGCCAAGACCATGGTGATGGCCGTCCGCCGCATCCAGCCGTTGGCGCCGGCGCTTCGGCTACAGGCCGTGCATCACGACGTCACCGGCGACAATGTCGTCGGCCACCGTGACGCCCATGGCCATATCATCCCCGACGGGGTGATCGATTTCGGCGACATCATCCGCGGCTGGCTGGTCGGCGATCTCGCCGTCACCTGCGCTTCGCTGCTGCATCAGGCCGATGGCGACCCCTTTCACATCCTGCCCGCCGTCACCGCCTATCAGGCGATCTATCCGCTGAGCGAGGAGGAACTGAAGGCGCTCTGGCCGCTGATCGTCGCACGCGCGGTCATTCTCGTCGCCAGCGGCGAGCAGCAGATTTCGGTCGATCCCGACAATGACTATGTCCGCGACAATCTCGACCGCGAGCGGGCGATCTTCGATACGGCGATGTCGGTTCCCTTCGATCTCATGGAAGCCGCGATCCTCAAGGCAGCCGGCGTAGATGTCACCGCGCCGGAAACATCGGGATGGCTGCCGTTGCTGCCTGACATCGATCCCGCCGGGATCGCCTATGTCGATCTTGGGGTACGGAGCCCGCATTTTTCCGCCGGCAACTGGCTGAATACGGACATGGACTGGCGGCTGCTTGCCCGCATGGCAACCGAAAACGGTACGGCAGCGACGCGCTACGGCGAATATCGGCTTTCCCGCGCGGGAACCGCGAAGGGACAGGCGACCTGCGCTCTGCATGTCGACATATGCCTTGCCGCAGGCAGCGCGATTGCCGCGCCCTTTGCCGGCCGCATCGGCTGGAAGGACCAGCATTTGACGCTCGCCAGCGACAACATGACCCTGCATCTCGATGGGCTCGACCTCTCCGTCGAGGATGGAGCCGAGATCGCCGCCGGCGATTCGCTCGGCACTGTTTTCGGAGAGGCGTCGTCGCTCGGCGGGCTGCGCGTCCAGCTTTGCAGCGTCGCCGGTCTCGAACCGCCGCTTTTTGCGACGCCGCGCACGGCGGCGGCCTGGTCGGTGCTCTGCCCTTCGCCTTCGCTGCTTCTCAGCCCGCAAGCGGATGCGCCGCAACCTGAAACCGCCAAACTCTTCGCCAGGCGGCGGGCGCATCTCGCAAGGCCGCAGAAGAATTATTATGCGGCGCCGCCGCAGATCGAGCGCGGCTGGAAGGAGCATTTGTTCGATGTCGAGGGCCGCGCCTATCTCGACATGGTCAACAACGTCACCATTCTCGGCCATGGCCATCCCAAGCTCGCGGCGGCGATCAGCGCGCAATGGCTGCGGCTCAACACGAATTCGCGCTTTCACTACGCCGCGATCACGGAATTTTCCGAACGCATCGCCGCCCTGTCGCCGGATGGGCTCGATGCGGTCTTCCTGGTCAACAGCGGCTCGGAGGCGAACGATCTGGCGCTTCGGCTGGCGCAAGCCCATAGCGGCGCGCGCAACATGCTCTGCCTGCTCGAAGCCTATCATGGCTGGTCAGCGGCGAGCGACGCCGTCTCCACCTCGATCGCCGACAATCCGCACGCACCAACCACCCGGCCGGACTGGGTGCATACCATCGTTTCGCCGAACACCTATCGCGGCGACTTCCGTGGTCCCGATACGGCAGCGGATTATCTCGGCATGGCGACGCCGGTGCTGGAGGCAATAGATGCTGCGGGCGAAGGCCTTGCGGGCTTCATCGCCGAATCGGTCTACGGCAATGCCGGCGGCATTCCATTGCCGGAAGGCTATCTCAAGGAGCTCTATGCGCAGGTACGCGCTCGCGGCGGCCTCTGCATCGCCGACGAAGTGCAGGTCGGCTATGCCAGGCTCGGGCACTATTTCTGGGGCTTCGAGCAGCAGGGCGTCGTGCCTGATATCATCACCGTCGCCAAAAGCATGGGCAACGGCCATCCGCTCGGCGCCGTCATCACCACGCGGGAGATTGCGCAATCGCTGGAGAAGGAGGGCACTTTCTTTTCCTCCACCGGCGGCAGCCCCGTCAGTTGCATCGCCGGCATGACGGTGCTCGACATCATGGCCGAGGAAAAGCTGCAGGAAAATGCCCGGACGGTCGGCGATCATCTGAAGGCGCGGCTCGCCGCGTTGATCGACCGCCATCCGATTGCGGGCGCCGTGCACGGCATGGGCCTCTATCTCGGACTCGAATTCGTCCGCGACAGAACGACGCTGGAACCGGCGACGGAAGAGACGGCTGCAATCTGCGACCGGCTTCTCGACCTCGGCGTCATCATGCAGCCGACCGGCGATCACCAAAATGTGCTGAAGATCAAACCGCCGCTCTGCCTCAGCATCGACAGCGCGGATTTTTTCGCGGACATGCTGGAGAAGGTGCTCGAAGAAGGCTGGTGACACAGGGCTTCCAGCATTAACCAAATCGGTCATTTCGAGGCATTTCGATTTTTAATGAAACGGGGCATTGCCTCATACAGCAAGGCTTCTTATGTCTGCCGCTGTGATCGATCGAAGTTCGATTCTGTCATGCGAATTTAACGAAGAGCTGATATGTTTCTTTCTGTAAGTTCGGGCTGTGACGGAATGAATTTTTTCGGATCGTCGATATTTTGACACGTTTCGGAATATGTTTCTGACAGGCTATCAGATAATCTCTACCAAGTTAGTGGATTATAGAAGACAGCCTTCACCGGCCCCGGGCTCTACCGGGACCACTCAAGTGCAACGCCAACACAAGGAACGAGCATGATAGACATCGATATTCTCGCCGATCTCCTTGGGCGATCTGTGCTTGGCAATGACCGTCCGGGCGCCCTCTCCCGCCCGAACTGTCGAATGTGACGTTCGTCCTCCTTTCAACGGTACCAGACAAGTCAATTCGCCATGGCTGCGCATGTCGCGCGGCAGGAGTTCTATCTATGAAGAAGCAAGTTATCGAATATGCAGGCGTTCCCGTCGGGATCGTCATTCCCGATGAAGATCGGCTGAAGTTCATCGCCGTGAAATTTCATGTCCACGACCTCGACGAGCAGCGTTTCGGCTCGCCCGATGAGGTGCGGTTGGCCATCCATGACCTGATGACCCGCCGTCATCCGAAGCCGCTTCATGCCTGAGGGCATGAGGCCGCGATTAGCATTCGCGGCTTTTCCCGATGTCCGACCGGTCCCGCCACATGGGGCCGGTCTTGTTTTTTGAGGGCATTGCAGCGCCGCGCGTCTTTATCAACGCGCAAAGGCTGTAACACTTTGAATTGCTGCATAATTTTGTCCTTAAATCGATTCCGATTTAAGGAATTATGCAGTACAGTCCTACCGGCCGCCTTCCCGCATAAGGATCCGCCCTTGCCCGATCTTCTCAATCTCATCACCGATATCGAAGGTCTTTCCATCGGCCATGCGACCGACCTTGCGCTCGGTTCCGGCGTCACGGTCATCGTCTTCGACGAACCGGCCGTCGCATCCGGCACGGTGCTCGGCGGTGCCCCGGGCGGGCGCGACACCGGCCTGCTCGATCCGTCGATGACCGTCAATGCCGTGGATGCCTTCGTGCTCTCCGGCGGCTCGGCTTTCGGGCTGGATGCCGCCGGCGGCGTGCAGGCGGGCCTGCGCGAGCGCGGCCGCGGCTTTGCCGTCGGGTCGGTGCGCATCCCGATCGTGCCGCAGGCGATCCTGATGGACCTGCTGAATGGCGGCGACAAGGATTGGGGCCTTCACTCCCCCTATCGCGACATGGGCTATACGGCACTGCAGGCTGCGGCCAAGGGCACATTCGCGCTCGGCACGACAGGTGCAGGCACAGGGGCGACGACGGCCACCGTCAAGGGCGGGCTCGGCTCGGCCAGCGCCGTCAGCAGCACCGGGCATCGCATCGCGGCGATCGTCGCAGTCAATGCGCTCGGCTCCGCAACGATCGGCGACGGGCCGCATTTCTGGGCAGCACCTTTCGAAAAAGACGCGGAATTCGGCGGGCTCGGCATGCCTGATGTGGCCGACCACCGGATGCGGCTCAAGGGCATGAACACGCCGGCAACGACGATCGGCGCGGTGGTGACCGACGCGCAGCTGACGAAGGCCGAGGCGCACAGGCTTTCGCTCGCCGGCCATGACGGCCTTGCCAGGGCACTGCTGCCAGCGCACCTGCCACTCGACGGTGATACCGTCTTTGCCGCTTCGACGGCCAAGCATCGAAGAGACGACATGGCGAGCCTGATGGAGCTTTGCCACCTTGCGACCATCGTCATGGCGCGGGCGATCGCCCGTGGCGTCTACGCGGCGACCGCCCTTCCGGTCGAGGGCGCGCAAATGGCATGGCGCGACCGCTATCCGAATGGTCGTTGACTGAGATCTTTGTTTTTATCCATGTCGTTGTCCCAAAACCGCTGCGCACTTTTGGGCGACATGCTTTAGGGTCGGAACCGGAACCCCAACGTGCCGAAAGGCGGAGAGACGTGAATGCAGATCCGGGCGCTGATGTATTTCGACGAGCTGGTCAGGACCAATTCTATGCGCCAGGCGGCCGAGAATCTCAATGTCGCGCCGACGGCGATCAGCCGGCAGATCGAGAACCTCGAATATCATTTCGGCGCGCCGCTCGTCGAACGCAGCGCCCGCGGCGTCAAGCTGACGGCCGCCGGCGAACTGCTTGCCGCCCGCGCCGGCCGGACGTTGCGCGAGCTCGATCATGTGCAGCAGCTGATCGAAGACCTGAAGGGCCTGCAGCGCGGCCGTGTCAGCATCTATGCCAATGGCGCCACCGTCGCCAATCTGCTGGCGCCGGCGCTTGCCGAATTCAGCCTGAAATATCCGAAGCTGCGTTTTACCGTGACGATCACCAGCGCGCGGCAGGCGGTGGATGCCGTCAACAGCGCCGAGGCGGATATTGCGGTGACGCTGTTTGCGCCACCGATGTCCGGCACCAAGGTGCGGCTACGCTCCGAGATCGCCTATGATCTCATCGCCACGCCGCAGCATCCGGCCGCCGCGCATGCCGAGATCCCGCTAAGGACGCTTGCCGACTACGCATTGGCGCTGCCGGATCAATCCTTCGGCTTCCGCCAGGCCTTCGACGCGCTGTTCGAGAAGGAGGGGCTGAGCCTCGATCCCGTCTTCGTCACCAGCTCGCTCGAAATGCTGAAGGAACTCGTGCTTAGCGGGGCTGCGGCCACGCTGCTGCCAGCACTGACCGTCCGCCGTGAGATCGAAGCGCGTCAGCTCCTTGCCATTCCACTCGCCGGCAAGACCGGCATCCGCACCCATGTCGATCTCTGCGTCGCGCCGGACCGGCAGCTGTCTTTCGCGGCGACGAAACTCCTCGATTTCATCGAGAGGTTCATGCGCGAGCGCACGAGCCGTGCCGCCGAGACGAAAGACTGACGCTTCGAGCTTGCATTGCCCGCGGATTTGCGGTGTAGCTTTTTCGGCTACACTGAGCACACAAAATCGTCATTGTGTGTGCACTGACATAGTGCCACTCTATTCGCAAAAGGGCCTGCCATCGCAGCGTGGCCAGACAAGGGAACATGATGATCAAGTTTTCGCTTGCGCCTTCAGCGCGTTTCGCCCGGCGGCTTTCGCTCGGTGCCGCACTTTCGGCCGGCCTGGTGATGACGGCGATGACGCCGGCCGAGGCGGCAAAGACTACCCTCAATCTCGGCATGAGCGTCGAGCCGGCCGGTCTCGACCCGACGATCGCAGCACCGGTCGCGATCGGCCAGGTGACCTGGCAGAACGTGTTCGAAGGGCTGGTGACGATCGACCAGTCCGGCAAGATCCAGCCGCAGCTGGCAAAAAACTGGGAGATCTCTCCCGATGGCCTGACCTATACGTTCAAGCTGCAGACCGGCGTCAAATTCCATGACGGCGAGGCCTTCGATGCCACTGCCGCCAAGTTTTCGCTCGACCGTGCCCGTGGCGCCGATTCGGTCAATCCGCAGAAGCGCTTCTTCGCTTCGATCGCCTCGATCGATACGCCGGATGCCGAAACGCTGGTGCTGCATCTCTCTGCGCCGACCGGCAGCCTGATCTACTGGCTCGGCTGGCCAGCCTCTGTGATGGTCGCACCGAAGACGGCTGCCGACGACAAGACGACGCCAGTGGGGACCGGCCCCTTCAGTTTCGCCAGCTGGGCGAAGGGCGACAAGGTCGAACTCACCAGGAATGCCGATTATTGGAACAAGGATGCGGCCGCCAAGCTCGACAAGGTGACCTTCCGCTTCATCGCCGATCCGCAGGCGCAGGCGGCAGCGCTGAAATCCGGCGATCTCGATGCCTTTCCGGAATTTGCCGCGCCTGAGCTGATGAGTTCTTTCGACGGCGATGCGAGGCTCGTCACCAAGATCGGCAATACCGAGCTCAAGGTCGTTGCCGGCATGAACACTGCCAAGAAGCCGTTCGACGACAAACGCGTCCGCCAGGCGCTGATGATGGCGATCGACCGCAAGACGGTGATCGACGGCGCATGGTCGGGCCTCGGCACGCCGATCGGCAGCCACTACACGCCGAACGATCCGGGCTATCAGGACATGACAGGCGTGCTGCCTTACGACGTCGAGAAGGCGAAGGCGCTGCTTGCCGAAGCAGGCTACCCCAACGGTTTCACCTTCACGATCAAATCGCCGCAGATGGCTTATGCGCCGCGCAGCGCCCAGGTGATGCAGGCGATGTTTGCCGAGATCGGCGTGACGATGAATATCGAGCCGACGGAATTTCCGGCGAAATGGGTCCAGGACATCATGAAGGACCGCAACTTCGACATGACGATCGTCGCCCATGCCGAACCGCTCGACATCGACATCTATGCGCGCGATCCCTATTATTTCAATTATAAGAACCCCGCTTTCAACGCGCTGATGAAGAAGGTTCAGGAGACGACCGATCCCGCCGCGCAGAATGCGATCTATGGCGAAGCGCAGAAGATCCTCGCCGAGGACGTGCCGGCGCTCTACCTCTTCGTCATGCCGAAACTCGGCGTCTGGGACAAGAAGCTGAAGGGCCTGTGGGAGAACGAGCCTATCCCTTCCAACGTGCTGACTGGTGTTTCCTGGGACGAGTGAGAGGGGTAGGTCAGGCGCGATGTGATGAGGTGATGGCCTTGGCGCCGGAAGCAGAACAGTCGGATATGGTCGACTCACGCGAACCTCTCGCTCCCTCATTCCTGTGCTTGTCACAGGAATCCAGTGCGCCCAAGTCCTTGGGCGCGGGAGAACCAGCTACTCATCGCATGAGAGTTATTCACGGCGCAGACGCCCCGTGGCTGGATTCCTGTGACGAGCACAGGAATGAGGGCGGGCGGGGGAGCCGCCAGGCCACATCGAAAGCGTGGCACGCATGATCCCACTCCTCGCCCGCCGCTTCGCCGGTCTCATCGTCACGCTCGTCGTCGTCTCGCTGCTGATCTTCGCCGTCATGGACCTTCTGCCAGGCGATCCCGCCTCGATCATGCTCGGCACCTCGGCAACGCCGGAGACGCTTGCGGCGCTGCGTCACAGTCTCGGCCTCGAGCAGCCGCTGCTGCTGCGTTACGGGCAATGGTTGATCGGCGTGCTATCAGGCGATCTCGGCAATTCCCTGACCTATGGCGTACCGGTCGCGGGGTTGATCGTCGAGCGGCTGGCGGTAACGCTGCCACTGGCGCTGATGGCGATCGTGCTTTCGGTGGCGATTGCCCTGCCGCTCGGCGTGCTGGCCGCCTCGCGCCGCGGCGGTGTCTTCGACATCATGGTGACGCTGTTTTCGCAGATCAGCATCGCCGTGCCCGCCTTCTGGGTGGCGCTGCTGTTGATCATCCTGTTTTCGACGATGCTCGGGCTGATGCCGGCCGGTGGCTTCCCGGGCTGGGGCGCCGGCCTGCTGCCGGCATTGCAGGCGCTGGTTATGCCCGCCGTCGCGCTGGCGATGCCGCAGGCGGGGGTGTTGACGCGGGTGGCGCGCTCAGCGGTGCTCGACACGATGCACGAGGATTTTGCCCGCACTGCCGTCGCCAAGGGGCTTTCCCGCAGTGCGGTGCTGTGGCGGCATATCGTGCCGAATGCGCTGATCCCCATCCTGACGATGATCGGGCTGCAATTCACCTTTCTCGTCGCCGGCGCGGTGCTGGTTGAAAACGTCTTCAACCTTCCCGGCCTCGGACGGCTCGCGCTGCAGGCGCTCTCCCAGCGCGATGTCATCGTCATGCAGGATGTCGTGCTATTCTTCGCAGGCCTTGTCATCGTGATGAATTTCATCGTCGATCTCTCCTATCTGGCGATTGATCCCAGGATGAGAAAGGCGGCCTGAAACATGGTACCGATCGCATCCACCGCAATTGCCAGCCGCCGCCGGATCTTTAGACTTAGCCGGCGAATGAACCTGATTTCAGGGACTGTGATCATCGGGCTGCTGGTCGCCGTCGCGCTGCTGTCGCTCGTCTGGACGCCGCTGCCGCCGGCGAAAATGCAGATCATCCACAAGCTGCAGCCGCCGCTTGCCTTCGGCCTGCTCGGCA
Organism: Rhizobium sp. CRRU65; assembly: GCF_048551595.1. Taxonomy (NCBI): domain Bacteria; kingdom Pseudomonadati; phylum Pseudomonadota; class Alphaproteobacteria; order Hyphomicrobiales; family Rhizobiaceae; genus Rhizobium; species Rhizobium sp. CRRU65. The sequence continues at coordinate 252,158 of NZ_JBLYZH010000007.1, forward strand.
CGGACCAGTTCGGCCGCGACGTGCTTTCGATGCTGATGGCAGGTTGCTGGAATTCACTGTCAATCGCCATCACAGCGGTTATGATCGGCGGGACGCTGGGTTCGATATCAGGTATTTCGGCGGCGGCGATCCGCGGTCCTTTCGAAGCCCTGCTGATGCGCATCTGCGATGTCATCTTTGCGCTGCCGCCGATCCTGTCCGCCATGATGCTCGGCGCCTTTCTCGGGCCAGGGCGGTTCACCGCGATCACGGCGATTGCCGTCTTCATGATCCCGGTCTTTGCCCGCGTCACACTCGCGACCTCGCTGCAGGCCTGGAGCCGCGACTATGTGACGGCGGCGCGCGCCATCGGCAATACGCGACTGACGATTTCGCTGCGCCATGTGCTGCCGAATATCATCAGCCAGATCATCGTGCATGGCGCGATCCAGCTGGGGCTGGCGATCCTCACCGAAGCGGGTCTTAGCTTCCTCGGGCTCGGCATGGCGCCGCCGGCGCCGACCTGGGGCCGGATGCTTGGCGATGCGCAAACCTATCTGGCGCTCGCCCCCTGGCTGGCGATCCTGCCCGGTCTTGCCATCGCGCTCACCGTCTTCGGCTTCAACATGCTCGGCGACGGTTTGCGCGATCTGCTCGACCCGCGCGAGGCAAGCCGCTGATGTCCTCCCAAGACGAAGAGCCCGAAAGACCATGCCATGACCGAAACCGACCTTACCATCCGCGAACTCAGGCAACGCTTCGCCGATAAGAGCCTCTCCCCCCTGGAATACTGGCTGTCTCTCGAGGATCATATAGCAGCCTGGGAGCCGTCGATTTCGGCACTCTACCTCTACGATCCGGAATCGGCGCGCGCGCAGGCGAAAGCGTCGACGGAGCGCTGGGCGAAGGGAGAAACGCTTGGCTCCCTCGACGGCATCCCGGTGACGCTGAAGGAACTGATAGCCACGAAGGGCCAGCCGGTGCCATCAGGCACGAGAGCGGTGGAACTGAGGCCCGCGGACGCCGATGCGCCGGCCGCCGCCCGGCTGCGGGAAGATGGCGCGGTGATCTTCGCCAAGACCACCTGCCCCGATTACGGCATGCTTTCCTCCGGGCTTTCGAGCTTTCATCCTCTCAGCCGCAATCCCTGGAACACCACGCAGAATCCCGGCGGATCGAGTGCCGGGGCTTCCGCAGCGGCGGCGGCCGGCTACGGACCACTGCATATCGGCACCGATATCGGCGGTTCGGTGCGCCTTCCCGCCGGCTGGACCGGCATCTTCGGCTTCAAACCGAGCCATGGACGCATTCCGGCCGATCCCTATTATGTCGGGCGCTGCGTCGGGCCGATGGCGCGCACCGTCGAGGATGCGACCTTTTCGATGGCGACGCTGTCACGGCCGGATTGGCGCGACGGCACCAGCCTGCCGCCGAACGATTTCGACTGGATGGATCTCGACATCGACCTGTCGGGCATGAAGATCGGGTTGATGCTCGATGCCGGCTGCGGCCTTGCGGTGGACGACGAGATCAGGGCCGCGGTGGAAGCGGCGGCGAAACAATTCGAGGCGGCCGGCGCGACCATTCTATCGGTCCAGCCGGTGCTGACGCGCGCGATGCTGGATGGCCTCGACAATTTCTGGCGGTCCCGGTTCTGGGGCGATATCGCGGATCTCGACGACAACAGGCGCGACAGCATCCTGCCCTATATCAGGGATTGGGCGATGGGCGGCGCCGACATCAGCGGCGTCGATGCGGTCAAGGGCTTCAATCAGACGATCGAGATGCGCAAGAGCTGCGGACGGCTGTTTACCGAGGTCGACGCCCTGCTTTCGCCGACCAATCCGATCATCTCCTATCCGGCCGAATGGGCATCTCCGACCAATGATCCGGCACTGCCGTTCGAGCATATCGGTTTCACGGTGCCGTGGAACATGTCGGAGCAGCCGGCCGCCTCGATCAATTGCGGTTTCTCCCGATCGGGCATGCCGATCGGGTTGCAGATCGTCGGGCCGCGCTTCGACGATATGCGGGTGCTGAGACTGTCGAAAGCCTTCGAGGACTGGACGGGCGGAGTGAGATCCTGGCCGCAGCCTCCGATCGGCTGATCAGCTGATCGAGCGGCGATAGCCGGTCGGTTGCTCGTAGAGCCAGCCGATGCGCTCGACCGCGGCCTCGAAATTCTCGCGCGCCACCGTCATACTATGACCGTTGGCGTGGAGGATGGTTTCCGGATCTTCGAAGACGGCGACATGGCCCTTCCAGAAGACCAGGTCGCCACGGCGGATTTCGGAGCGATCGATCGGCTGGCCGAGGCCGGCCGCCTGCAGGTCGGTATCGCGCGGCGCAGCTCTGCCCGTCATCAGCATCGCCAACTGGACGAGGCCGGAGCAATCGATGCCGAGGCCGGAACGCCCGCCCCAAAGATAGGGCGTTTCCAGGAAACGGGCGACGATCTCCACATAATCGGCGCCATCGAGCGCGCCGATCGGCTGGACGTGCTTGGCGAATATCGCAGTTCCGTCCTCGAGCACGACATAGCGATTGCCGCGCGCCTCCGCCTCGCCGGCGACGTGGACGCGGCTTCCCATCGACAGGATGGCCTGGTGGGGCTTGCGCAGTTCCGGTTCCGGATAGAGGAAGGTGCGCTGCACGGTGACGATATGGGTCGGCGCCGGCCGGCCTTCCAAGAGCGCGTCTGCCTTGACATAGCCGACATACCCGTCCGAAGCGGCTTTCACCCAGCACCAGCCGCCGGCGCGATCGAAAACCGTCACATCCTCGCCGAGAAGCAGTTCCGTATCGATTCCGCGGGCAAGGTCCGGTTCAGGGCGCACGGCCAGGACAGGAACGGCGACACGCGCCGGCGCGCCTTCCGTAAAACGTGACGCCTCAACCTTGCCTTCGAGCCCCGCTTCCGCGAGATCAGACCTGTAAGCATGCAGGCGGCGGTCGAGCATCGTCATTCGCATTCCTTTCAGATCGGCAGCCGGCGAGCCTGATCTCGGATGAGATCGCCGAGCTTTTCCAGGTAGAGCGCACCGCCGACGGTGCGCTTGATGATCACGTTGCGCCGGTCGGCATCGTCACGCACACGATCGACCAGGCCCATCTCACCCATCGTATCCAAGGCGCGGGTAATGACCGGCTTGGTGACATCAAGCGTGGCGGCAAGCCCGCGCACCGTGTGCGGCGGCGGCACCAGATAAATATGCAGCAGGATCGCCATCTGACGCAACGTCAAATCGCGGTCATCGTGGCGGACCTGATCGAGCGCCGCGCCATGCCAGAGCCCCAGCGCCTGCGAGGCGGTCAGTTCGATCGGCACGGCCCCTCCGGAAGATCGTTACGCTAACGTTCCATTTTCCGGCAGTTGCTGTGGACATGCAAGAGGCGCTGGAAATTGCTGTCCGGCAAGGTGAATAAAATTTTAACGATCGGCAGCGAGGCGCAACGCGTGAACACGCGGCGCGCCTCAACGCTTTTCTGCGGATGGCGTCAGCGCAGGCTCTCGCGGATATGGTGAAAGAGTGCGCGGATCGCCTGTGCCTCGCCGCCGCCCGGCGAATGCGGCCGTTCGGACGGAGCCCAGCCGAAAATATCGAAATGCACCCAGCTCTTCGCCTTGCTGACGAAACGCTTGAGGAAGAGGGCCGCGGTGATCGCCCCCGCCATGCCACCGGCCGGCGCATTGGTGAGATCGGCGAATTTGGTGCGGATATCCTTTTCGTAGCCGGAATAGAGCGGTAGGCGCCAGAGCGGATCATCGGTTTCCAGGCTTGCTTCGGTCAGGTCATGCGCCAGATTGGCGTCGTCGGTGAAGAAGGGCGGGAGATCCGGGCCAAGCGCAACGCGGGCAGCGCCGGTCAGCGTCGCCATGTCGATCAAGAGCTCGGGCTCTTCCTCGTCGGCATAGGCAAGCGCATCGGCAAGGATCAACCGGCCTTCAGCGTCGGTATTGTCGATCTGGACGGTCAGGCCCTTGCGGCTCCGGTAGATGTCGCCGGGGCGGAAGGCATTGGACGAGATCGCGTTTTCGACGACCGGAACGATAACGCGCAGATCGACCTTCAGCTTGGCGTCCATGATCATCAGGGCAAGCCCCATGACATTCGCCGCGCCGCCCATGTCTTTCTTCATCAGCAGCATCGAGGCGGCAGGCTTGATGTCGAGACCGCCGGTATCGAAGCAGACACCCTTGCCGACGAGCGTCACCTTGCGATGACCCTTCTTGCCCCAGCGCAACTCAAGCAGGCGCGGCGCATCGGCGCTGGCGCGGCCGACGGTATGGACCAGCGGAAAGTTCTGCTTGAGCAGGTCGTCGCCCGATATAACCGATATCTCAGCCTTGTAATGTTCGGCCAGGCCACGGAAAACGGCCTCGAGCTGGTTCGGCCCCATGTCGTTCGTCGGTGTATTGATCAGATCGCGGGCGAGAAAGACGCCGGCAAGCTGGCGCTTGATATCGGCTGCGTCGGCATCGCGGGGGATCATCAGCGTCGCCGCCGGCGACTTTTCGGATTTGTAACGGTCGAAACGGTAGCTGCCGAGCCCAAAGCCGAGGGCCAGGCGATTTGCCGTCAGCGGCGCGGTCTCGATGTGCCAGTCGCCGGCCGGCAGCGCACGGGCGAGCCTGCCGGTGATGTAAGGCTGCTCGGATGGATTGGTGCCGAGGCCGTAAAGCGCGCCGCCGAGATGGCCTTCGGCCGTCGGGATCAGCAGCAGCGACCCGCTTTCGGCCTTGTAGCCTGCCCTGCGCGCCCAATTGAGCGCGATCGGATCGATCGTGCCGGTCTCGATATGGGCAGGCGTAACGGCAAAGATCGGCAGCGTCGAACCGCCCTTCGTGTTGAAAGGAGTCGGTCTCTCGATAAACTGATAGGGGGCCATGATTGTCCTTCGGCGGTCGCAAGGAATCGTTCCTTAACGGTCTGTTAGGGTTAACAGACTATTGCTGGAGCGAAGATTACGCGTCAAACCTTTCCCTGTTCCGCTTCGAGGTCAGGCGCCGATTTCGGAATCCAGGAACGCGCCATGCCTGCCTCGCTCACCACCACATTCACGAATCGTATCCTGCAGGGCGCTGCGGCATCGCTGCTCGTCCTGGCACTCGCCGGTTGCTCGACGACCAAGGACCGGATGACAACGGGCTCGGTCCCGAAACTCACCAAGCCGGTCGAAGAGATGGACGCGATCGAGCTGCGCTCAGCGACGGACCGGCTCGGCCAGGCCTATGAAAAGAACCCGCGCGATCCCGTCACCGGCGTCAACTACGCCAATCTGCTGCGCATGAACGGTCGCGACACGCAGGCGCTCGCCGTCATGCAGCAGGTGGCGATCGCCAATCCCGCCGACCGCAACGTGCTGGCCGCCTACGGCAAGGCGCAGGCGGCGGCCGGCCAGTTTCAGCAGGCGCTCGACACGATCGGCCGCGCCCAGACGCCCGACCGTCCTGACTGGAAGCTAATCTCCGCCCAGGGCGCGATCCTCGACCAGATGGGCCGGGCAAGTGATGCCCGGCAGCGCTACCGCGACGCGCTCGACATCCAGCCGAACGAGCCCTCCATCCTTTCCAACCTCGGCATGTCCTACGTGCTGACCGGCGATCTGCGCACGGCCGAAACCTACCTGCGTTCCGCCGCCAGCCAGCCGACTGCCGACAGCCGCGTCAGGCAGAACCTTGCCCTGGTCGTCGGCCTACAGGGGCGTTTCCCGGAAGCCGAGCAGATAGCCCGGCGCGAACTTTCGCCGCAGCAGGCCGATGCCAATGTCGCCTATCTCAGAGGCATGCTCTCGCAGCAGAATTCCTGGCAGAAACTCGCCGCCAAGGACAAGACGCCGCAAGCAGCAGGCGACAGCAACACCAACTGACCGAATCATGTCGTCGGAAAGGCTTACGCCTTCAGACAGATCCTGATCTTAGCGGGCGCTCAGGCCTGAAAGAATGAGACGCAAACCCAGGCCGCCCATGACGGCACCAGCGGCCCGGTCGATCCAGCCCTTGGCGGCAAGATAGAGGCGCCGCGGATGGCGGGCCGAAAAGGCGAAGGCCACGATCGAATACCACCCCGCCTCCACGGCAAAGACGCCGAGCGGCAGCGCGACGATGAGATCGAGCGGCACCGTCCTCGGCAGAAGTGCCGCAAAGAGGCTGGCATAGACGATGATGGTCTTCGGGTTGCTGAGCTGGGTCAGCAGCGCATTCATGAAGCTCAATCTCAGCGCGCGGTTGCCGTTGACGGTGTCAGAGACTTCGAGCGGCTGACCGGCACTCCTCCAGATATTGACGGCGATATAGACGAGATAGGCGCCGCCTGCGATCTTTAGCAGGACATAGAGCCATTCGAACTGAGACAGCAGCGCCGTCAGCCCGGCAAGCGCCAGCACGGCAAAAACGACACCGCCGGCGCCCATGCCGAGTGCGGCCGCAAGGCCATCCAGCCTGGAACGCGAGATGGCGATCCTGGAGACGACGACGAAGCTCGGCCCAGGGCTCATCGCGCCGACCGCCAAGGCTGCCAAGATGCTGATGAAAATGCCCGCAGAAGACATCGGAGACCTCTCTTTTGGATTGAACGCGCGCCAGGGGCACTGCGGTTGCATCCGCTTGCCGATGGTCGTCCGTCCCGTTTACCAGCTATGCCGGTGCTGGTCACGCATGTTTGAAGGCTCCGGATCGGCCGACGGTCTTTGAGGCAACATCGTCTTCTGCCGAAAGCGGCATCCGCTTTCCGGCGCCGGCGCAACCGTCAGAACTTGTCTGCCACCTGAATGCCGGCCGGACCGAGAATGACGGCGATCAGCACCGGCAGGAAGAACAGGATCATCGGCACCGTCAGCTTCGGCGGCAGGGCGGCAGCCTTTTTTTCCGCCTCGTTCATGCGCTCGTCGCGTCCTTCCTGGGCAAGAACGCGCAGCGCCTGTGCAACCGGCGTACCGTAGCGATCGGCCTGGATCAGCGCCTGAGTCACCGATCGAACCAGCTCGATCTGGGTGCGCGTGGCAAGATTTTCGAGCGCCGCACGGCGATCCGGCAGGAAGGAAAGCTCGGCCGTGGTCAGCACCATCTCCTCGGCAAGCGCCGGCGACTGCTCGCCGAGCTCTTCCGACACACGGCGCATCGCGGCCTCGATCGAGATGCCGGATTCAACGCAGATCAGCATCAGGTCCAGCGCATCCGGCCAGGCGCGCTTGATCGAGTGCTGGCGCTTGCCCATGCGGTTCGAGATGAAGATATTCGGCGCGTAGAAGCCGAGATAACCGACGCCGATGACGGCGAAGAGGCGGATCGGCGTGCCCTTTTCGGCGAGATTGCCGAGGCCGAAGACCCAGACAGCGGCAAGCGTCAGGAACAGGAAAGGCAGCAGGAAACGCGCCACCAGGAAGGTATTCAGCGCATTCTCCGATCGGAAGCCGGCGGCACGCAGCTTGTTGACCGTGTTTTCGTCGACCAGCGCCTTGCGCAGGTTGAAGCGCTCGACGATCTGACGGACCGAGCGGTTGTTCTGGTTCCTGAGCGAGGCCTTGCCGGCGCCGGTTTCCGTGTTCATGCGGGCGCGTTCGCGGGCACGGATCTGCTCGCGCTCCGTGGAAACAGCCTTCATGCGCTTGTTCAAATCGCCGCGCTCGAAAAAGGGAATGGCGATCGTGTAAAAAGTGGCGAAGACGGCAATCGCGACGAAGAGGGCGATCAGCATGCTCGGATTGGTCAGCGTTGCGGCAAGATCCTGCGACATGGTGCGTCCTTCCGGCTAGATGTCAAAATTGACCATGTTGCGCATGACGAAGATGCCGATCGACATCCAGATCGCCGAGACACCCATGATGAAATGGCCGCGCGGATCGGTGAAAAGGATCATCATGTAGTTCGGCGACGTCATGTAGACGAGCGTCGCGACGATGAAGGGCAGAGCCCCGATAATGACGGCCGACGCCTTGGCTTCCATCGAGAGCGCCTGGACCTTGGCCTTCATCTTCCTGCGCTCACGCAGCACCTTGGAGAGGTTGCCGATCGCTTCCGACAGATTGCCGCCGGCCTGCGACTGGATGGCGATGACGATGGCGAAGAAGTTGACTTCCTGGAGCGGCATGTGGATCGTCATGCGCGCGCAGGCGTCGGGGATACTCAGGCCTACCTGCTGCGCCTCGATCACCCGCAGGAACTCGCTCTTGACAGGCTCGGTGCCTTCGGTGGCAATAAGGCGGATCGCATCGTTGAGCGGCAGGCCCGATTTGATTGAGCGCGTAATAACGTCAAGCGCATTGGGGAGTTCGTTCAAAAACTTGGTCTGGCGGCGCTTGATCAGGAAGCCAACGACCCAGCGCGGCAGGCCGAGACCGGCGACGACGGCGATACCGACCATGACCATCCACGATGCGCCGACGACCAAGGCGACGAGAAGCAGCATGGAGGCGAAGACGGCGCTGATGAGATAGAATTTCGCCGCCGTGATCGTCAGGCCGGCCTGCACCAGCCGCGCCTTCATCGACACGGTCTTCTTGGTCTTTTCGTGCTGGCGCTTTTCCAGATCCTTCAGATTGTCCTGCACCGATTTACGGCGCTTCGACAGCTCTTGCACCCGGTCACGGGCAGCCTTGACCTTGACCCGGTCGCTTTCGGCCGATTTGACGCGATTGATGCGGCTTGCCGATTTCTTGTCGGCCTCGATCTTCGAAAACAACAGGGCATAGGCGACCGCCGCCGCGGAGACGGCGGCGAGGACGACGATTACCAATACTATCGGATCGAACCCGAACATCTCGCCTATTCCTTCGTTTTCGCTTCCATCGCGTCGAGGGCGGCGGCAAGACGCTTTTCCTCGTTGAAGTAGCGGGCGCGATCCCAGAAATGCGGCTTGCCGACGCCGGTCGACATGTGCCGGCCGATCAGGCGGCCATTCGCATCCTCGCCATCGATCTCGTAGCGCATCAAGTCCTGGGTGATGATGACGTCGCCTTCCATGCCGATCACCTCGGTGATCTGGGTGATGCGGCGCGAACCGTCGCGAAGGCGTGCCGCCTGAATGACGACGTCGACCGAGCTGGAAATGATCTCGCGCACCGTCTTTGCCGGCAGGGTAAAGCCCCCCATGGCGATCATCGATTCAATACGGCTCAGGCATTCGCGCGGTGTGTTGGCGTGGATGGTGCCCATCGAACCGTCGTGACCGGTGTTCATCGCCTGCAGCAGGTCGAAAACTTCAGGTCCGCGCACTTCGCCGACGATGATGCGCTCGGGACGCATACGCAGGCAGTTCTTGACGAGATCGCGCATGGTGATCTCGCCCTCGCCTTCGATATTCGGCGGGCGCGTTTCGAGACGCACGACATGCGGCTGCTGCAGTTGCAGTTCGGCCGTATCCTCGCAGGTGATGACGCGTTCGTCCCTGTCGATATAGTTGGTGAGGCAGTTCAGAAGCGTGGTTTTACCCGAGCCGGTGCCGCCTGAAATGACGACATTGCAGCGCACGCGCCCGATGATCTGCAGCACGGTTGCACCTTCCGGCGTGATCGCGCCGAAACGGACGAGCTGATCGAGGGTCAGCTTGTCCTTCTTGAACTTGCGGATGGTGAGCGCCGGCCCGTCGATCGACAGCGGCGGCGCGATGACGTTGACGCGCGAGCCATCCGGCAGGCGGGCGTCGCAGATCGGGCTCGATTCGTCGACGCGGCGGCCGACCTGGCTGACGATGCGCTGACAGATCGAGAGAAGCTGTGCATTGTCGCGGAAGCGTATTTCCGATTCGATCGTCTTGCCGCCGACTTCGATGAACGTCTGACCGGCGCCGTTGACCATGATGTCGGCGATGTCGTCGCGCGCCAGCAACGGCTCCAGCGGGCCGTAGCCGAGGACGTCGTTGCAGATATCCTCGAGCAGTTCTTCCTGCTCGGAGATCGACATCGCAAAGTTCTTGATGGTGATGATGTCGTTGACGATGTCGCGGATTTCCTCGCGGGCGCTTTCGCCGTCGAGCTTGGAAAGTTGCGAGAGATCGATCGTGTCGATCAGCGCGGAAAAGACCTGCGCCTTGGTGTCGTAATATTCATCGGTGCGGGCCGGGCGCTTGCGTTGCGGCGTCTGCATCGGCGGCGGCGTCACCTGCTGGCGTGCGGACTCGCGCGAGGGTTCGACCAGAATGGAGGGGGAAGAGGCCGCAGGGGCGGCGGCCGGAGCCGGCGGCGGAGGAGCAATCGCCCCCCCGACCTTTCCGGAACCCTCATTTCCGCGTTTTCCAAACATGCCACTCGATCCAATCTGCTCGTTCTAGAGCATTTCCCGATCTCTCCGAGTCATGGAAATGCTCTATCTGTTCGTTTTCACGCAATTGCGGACGCAAAGCCGCTTCCCGCTTTTGCTGGAATTGCTCATCGTCTACTTGCGCTTTAGGAGGCCCAGCAGGCCGCCCTTCCTCGCCTTCTTGATCGCGACACGGCCGGTGACGATGTGCGATATCTGCGAAAAGGTTTCCGCCGTCGGCGACTTCGGGTCGACTTCCGAGATCATCCGGCCACTGTTGGCGGCGTTGCCGAAAAGATGGATGTCGAAGGGAATGATCGCGATCGGATCGATCTCCAGCGGCTCACAGAAATCCGACGGCGAAATTTCCGGCCGTTTCGGCATGCCGACCTGATTGAGGATGAGATGCGGCGGCCGGTCGTTCGGCCGCATCTTGCGCAGCGCGTCGAGCATATTCTTGGCGTTGCGCAGGTTGGCGAGATCGGGAACCGCTGCGATGACCACCTCGTCGACGCTCGACAGCACCGAGCGCGTCCATTCCGACCATGCATGCGGGACATCGAGCACTGTGACGGGCGCGCTGCGCTGCAGAACATCGAGCACCGGCTGGAAGGCCTGGCCGTCGAAATCATAGGCACGGTCGAGCAGCGAGGGTGCGGCAAGCAGCGACAGATGCTCGGAGCATTTCGTCAACAGGCGGTCGAGGAAGACCTCGTCGAGACGATCGGGTGCGAAGACCGCTTCAGCGATGCCCTGGGCCGGATCCTGGTCGAAATCGATGTTCGCCGTGCCATAAGGCAGGTCGAGATCGGCGAGGATCGTCTCGGTGGAGAAGAGATTGGAAATGCCGAAGGCGCAATTATGCGCGATGGTCGAAGCGCCGGTGCCGCCCTTCGAGCCGATGAAGGCGATGCTGCGGCCAAGCGGCTCGGCTTCCGGATCGACGAAGATCGAGGCCATCGCCGCAAGGATATCGGGCATGGCGACGGGCTGGACCATATATTCGGAAATGCCGTTGCGGATGAGTTCGCGATAAAGCCCGATATCGTTGTAATAGCCGATAATGACGACCTTGGTCGTCGGATCGCAGACGGCGGCGAGCGGTGCGAGTTCGCCGAGCAGGTTCGCGGCATTCGCCTTGGTCTCGAGGATGATGAGGTTCGGCGTCGGGGCGCCGGAAAACATATTGGCGGCAGCGGCGATGCCGCCGCTGGTGATGCGCATGCTGACTTTCGCCACGCGCCGATCATTGGCGCAGCGTTCCATGACATGCTGCAGGACCTCGCTCTCGCAGAAGGCGTGGACGGAGATGCGCGGCAACGGCCGCATGTTTTCCAGATCCGCCATGCGCACCGCCTCCTCGGCGTTGCGAAGCTCGCTGGGGTTTTTGATTTCGTATTCGATCGCGCTCATCGTCCCGTTCCGCCTCAGAAGCTGCTGTCGCTGCCGACATCTTCGATTGTCGATGTCGTCGTGCGGTATTCCTGGATGGCATTGTTGCGTCGCTGTGCGTCGATCGGGGTCATGCCGCGGGGTGCCACCAGATCCTCCGGATTGGCAATCTGGGCGGCAAGGTTGTTCTGCGAAGCGCAGCCGAAATTATAGTAATTCTGGTTGGTCAAATCGTTCGAAATGTCCTTCGGCCACTGACCGCATTGCGTGGTGACCGCGGTGGTGCCGGTAAAGCTCAGCCGGATCGGCGCCGCATCGCCGGGACCGGCAGCGGCATAGGAGGTGTTGACGATTTTCGAGCTTGCGATCCCCCTCGATGTCAGCTCGGCACGAACCTGATTGCGCAGCTGATAGGCGGCCGCCGAATTGGGCGAGCCTTGCGGTGACAGCACGTAAACTGGCCCGGAGGCGCGCGAGATATAGTTTGCCGCAAAGCCGCGGATGAGGTCGCGCTGGGCGATGGTCAAGCGGCGATCGGTGGAGGCAACAGGTATATCCACCGTCTGCTCCGCCTCCGTGACGATGATCGGGTGGCGGGCGCGGTAATCGTCCGGAATGCCGCCGGTCGTCAGCTGGTCATGCGGGCCGGCGCATCCGGAAAGGATTGCCATCGACATGGCGGCCATCGCAAAAAACGCCTTCGAGATTCCGAAGCGGGGTGTCGTCGCAATCATATGGGCCATCGCCTGATCTCTGTTTTCTGCCATTGCTGCCGATCGTGCCCCGCTCATTTGTAGATGAACCCGATCGAGCCGTGGAACTGCGCGTCTGCAACGGGCGCCTCGCGGCGGCCATAGACCTTGTTGACACGGTTGAGGAAGAAGGTCGCACCGTCGTTCTCAGGGCTGAAATTGTCGTCCGGCCGGTTGAGCTGGTTGCGCGCCACCGGGCGCACCAGATAGGGCGTGGCGATGATGACGAGCTCGGTTTCCTGACGCTCGAAACCCTTCTGGCGGAAGAGCGTCCCGAGTAGCGGGATCTTTGAGACACCGGGCGTGCCGCCCATCGTCTGGGAAACATTGTCGCGGATAAGGCCGGCGAGCGCGATCGAGCCGCCCGAAGGCAGCTCCACCGAGGTTTCCGCCGAGCGGCGCTGATAGGTGGCGTTGCCGCTGCCGGCCACCGGTTCGGAGACGTTGGTCTTGATCTGCAGGCTGATGCGGCCCGATGACAGCACGACCGGTTTGAAGGCGAGGCTGATACCGTAGTTAAACGGTACGACGGTGACATTGCCGTCGCTGTCGGTCGTCGAATAAAGCTGCTGGCCACCGGAATTGAAGGTCGCGGCCTGGCCCGATATCGCCGTCAGCGTCGGTTCTGCGAGCGTCTTGACGACCTTGGCCTGTTCCAGCGCGTTGAGGTAGGTCGAAATGTCGTATTTGCCGATCGAGCTCTTGAAGAGCGCCGCCAGACCGCCACCGACCGTCGACGCGGCGCTGTCGGCGCTGGGACTGCCGAGCTGAGCGACCGTCATGCCGGAAGAATTGGAAACCAGATTGTCGAAGCCGAGCTGCTTCAGCACCTCGCGGCGGACCTCGGCGATCGTCACCTTGAGGGTGACCTGGTCCTCGCCCTCGATCTGCAGCAGGTTGACGACCTGCGAACTCTGGCGACCTTCGGCAAAAAGCGCCACAGAGCTGTCGCCGCCGGTGCCGGATGCCGTTTCGGTTCTGGTCGTCGCCTCGCCGCCCTTCAGGAAGACCTGTGCCAGATCGGCGGCCTGTGTGGCATCCTGCGGCGTGCGCACGGTGCCGGTCAGCACGATGTTGTCGGAGACGATTTCGACGTTGATGTTGGAGTCGGGAATGAAGCGGCGGAGATTGACTTCGAGGCCGGAGACGTCGCGCTCGATCTCGATGTCGAGATTGACGATCTCCTGTCCACCGGCGCCGAAGACGAAGATATTCGTCTGGCCGACCTTCTTGCCGAACAGGTAGATGCGCCGCGAGGTGCGGGTCACGGCATCAGCCATGGTCGGATCGGAGACGAGGATATCATGCGCATCCTCCGGCAGATCGACAACGACGGCCTTGTTGAGCCCGAGCTTCAGCCGGCGATGGGCATTGGAGCCGGTCTGCGAGATCCGGACCAGGCTATCGGAATCGGCGCGCGCTTCGCCTGCACCGAAGAGTGGGGCGAAAGAGGCCGGCACCATACCAGAGGCGCCGATTGCCAGCGAAAGGCAACCTGTCAGGAGAGGTCCGGCGCGCCGCGTTGAATTGCCCATTTGCACGTCCTTACTCCGCCTTCGGCGCGGCGCCCGCATCCGTGACGATGGCGCCCGATTTGATGACCTGGATGATCGCACTGCCGTTGTCGCCGCTCAGCAGATAGTCGGCGGCGCTGGTATCCTGCTCCTGCGCATCGGCGACCGAGCGCAGCGCCAGCGACAGCCGGTCCGCCATCTGCTGGGCGACGGCAAGAACCTTCGTTTGATCGGGCGTGAGCTCGAGCGTCGCGGTTGTACCGACCACCGATTTCGAGCCATCGTCCTTTTCCTGGATCTGCTGGTCGATGGCGAGGACGCGGACATTGCTCAGCACGGTTTCGGTGATGAGCTTGTCGGCCTCCGCGCCCTTGCGGACCATGATGACGTCGACGCGATCATTCGGCAGGATGAAACCGCCGGCGCCCGTTGCCACCGATATCTCAGTCGCGACGGCGCGCTTGCCGGCCGGCAACAGCGAGGAGAGGATGCGGCTGCTGGAATCGGCGATCTTTTCCGGCCGGATCGGTTCACCTTCGAAGATCGGCAGACGCACGACGGCGCCCTGCAGATCCTTGATTGCATCCGGCTTGTCGGTTTCGGTGATGAGGCCGGGAACGACGCCGCCCTGCGGCCAGGCCATCCAATGCACCGCCTGGTCATCCAGCCTTGCGCCGACCGACAGATTGCCGCTCGAGACGAGGATGTTGACGGTCGGTTCCTTCTCGACGACCGAGCGGACCTGGGTAACGACACCGCCGCTGCCCGCCATTTGCATTGCCAGGAGGCCGGCGAGGCCGGCTGCCACCACGGCGACAGCTAGGATTATAAGGCGAGCCGGTTTCATCGATCATTCCTCAGGGCACGATATGTTCGCCCTGTAGAATGCTCAGCAATTGGTATAATTATGGTTAATGGAACGCTTACATTTTAAGTTAACGGGCATTTAAAATGCCGTTATTTCAGGCTTTCCAGTGCCGCGAGGAACAGCGGCGAGGAAGGGAAGGCCATGAAGCCGCCGATTGCGATCGCGATGCCGTAGGGGATCTTCTTGGCGAGCAGGACCGAGTTCGGCACTGGCAGGCCGATGGCGAGAATAGTATTGGACTGCGTTCTCACCAGCAGGATGAGCAAGGTGATGAGACCGCCGATCGCGGCGACATCGGTCATCAGGAAAAGCAGCGATTCATTCAGACCGAACCAGAGCGCGGTGGCGCTCAACAGCTTGGCATCTCCGCCGCCCATCACATTGAATGCAAAGAGAGCAAAGCAGGCGCTGAAGACGATGGCGGCGCCGGCAAGATGCATGCCGATCATTTCCAGTCCCAAGCCGGAGAACGGCGCGAGGACGAGGAAAGAGGCGGTCAGGATCACGGAAATGCGGTTCGGGATCGTCATGGTGAACAGATCCGAGAACGCCGCCATGGCGAGGCAGAGTGGCAGTATCAGGAAAACTGCAGCTGCGATCATGCGTATATCCGATCAAGACATGATGCGAAAAGGCTCACGGCTGTTCAGCCTGTGAGCCCGCTCGGATAGTTCGGCCGGAGAAAATCCGGCCGGCATATGCGAATGCCGTCACGCAACAGCTATCTTAGCTGCCGCTCGCGGTGACCGAGGTGTCCATCTTGGTGCTCAAGCCGTTAAACACGTTGCCGATCTTGCCGCCAAGGCTCGTTGCGCCGGTGATGAGCGCTACGGAAATGAGGGCGGCGATCAGTCCGTATTCGATTGCGGTCGCGCCGGATTCGTCCTTCAGAAAACGGCTAAAAAGCTTGGTCATGGTAACTCCTAACTCCAGTTGATGTTCAGCACGTCCGCCAACTGTTTGCCGTTGATCGGATGACTGCAACCTAGCGAATGGCCGTTTCCATCGGCTTAAGGAAAAGAGTTAACGACATGTGAACGAGACAACAGGCCTTTGTAGAGTCAGTATTTTCTTACGCGCTTACCTCAATATTTAACAATATTCCTGATATAACCGCAGCATTCATCCGGAAATAGCACAAATTCCGCTTCCAACCGAGGCGTGCGCCGCCCAGAGACCGTACCAAATCGGAGCATTGCGCTTCATCCTGGAACAGAGCGGTAGGCTTAAGGCTTCGTTCACCATTTCTTTCCATTCTATGCGGATATTGCGCTGTGATCATGAAAGAGGACCCAATGTCATCGAGCGGCAAAACCATTTTCTTTGCCGGCATGATCGCCGTTTTCGGTATTTCGGGAGTTTCCGCGGCCGCAGACGATGACATGCTGCGCGTCTATATGGATCACGCGCGCGTCTTGAAACTCGACCGCCCCGTCAGCAAGGTGATTGTCGGCAATGCCGCAGTCGCCGATGCAACGGTCGCCGACGCCAAGACCATCGTGCTGACGGGACGCAGCTTCGGCACCACCAATCTGGTGCTTCTCGATGCCGACGGCAATGCGATCCTCGACGAACGCATCCTGGTGTCGATCGACGAGGGCAATACGGTACGCGTCTACCGGCAGACGCAGCGCTCCGTGCTGTCCTGCACGCCGAATTGCGAGCAGCATGCGCAGCAAGCGGCCACCGCGACCGCCTCACCCTGAGTATATTTCGGAGCTTCCTCGGCCATTCGTTAAAATCCTCGTGTCAGGTTGAAACGGAAAATCAACGAACGGACCTTAGTCTGACGACTGAGAATGTCGCTCGGGTCCAGGCAATGATGACAATCGATCAGCAGACGGATAAGGGGCGCGCTGTTGCGCCGTTCCGCTTCTTACGGTTTCGCGGTCTCGCCCGCTCACGCGAGGGTGCTGCGGCGATCGAATTCGCCCTGCTCGCCATTCCCTATTTCCTGGTGATTTTCGCAATCCTCGAAACTTTCGTCGCCTTCGCCGCCGAAGAACTTGTCTCCAATGCTGTCGATACGATGAGCCGCCGGATGCGAACCGGGCAGATCACCTATAATCTCGGCCGCACGACCGATATGAACCAGGCGCAGTTCCGGCAGGCTTTCTGCGATGAGATCTCGATCCTGATCCGCTGCTCGGCGAGCGAAGTCGCTACGCCGAGCAAGCTCTACGTGGATGTGCAGACGTTCAGCACCTTTTCGGCCATTCCGACGACGATCCCCAAGCTTTCCACCGACAAATATGCCGACATCAACACGGCGGCCTTCAAATATGCGCCGGGCGGCGCCGGCACGATCAATATGCTGCGCGCCTACTACCGCTGGGAAATCACCGCGGATCTGGTCCGACCTTACATCACCACGATACGTCCCTCCGACGGTTCGATGCCGCGGCAATATCTGATCGTCGCGACCGCGGCCTTCCAGAATGAGCAGTATCCATAATGGCGTTGCGCAACCCGTTCACCAGACTGGTCCTGACGGTGCGGCGGCTGGCCCGCGACCGCAGGGGCGCCGGCGCGATCGAATTCGCGATCCTCTTTCCCGTGCTCGTGATGCTCTATATCGGCGCTTTCGAGATCACCGTCGGCCTCAGCGTCAGCAAGCGCGTGACGCGCGCCGCAGGAACGGTGGCCGACCTCGTCACCCAGCAGCAATCCGTCACCAAGAGCGCGCTCGCGCAGATGCCGTCGGTCGCAACGGCGATCTTCGTGCCCTACAACTCCACGTCGCTGACGCTGAAGATCACCGGGATCACCATCGATGCCGGTGCCAATGCGAAGGTGCTCTGGTCCTGGGCGAAGGATGGGACGGTGCCCTATGCCAAGAACACCACGGTGAGCAACGTGCCAGCGGATATGAAGACGGCGAACAGTTTCCTGGTCCGTACCGAACTCAGCATCCCCTATACGATGTTCCTGTTTGCCCCGAACTTCATGCCGGATGGCATGCGTACGATCACCATCAGCCGCAGTTATTTCTACCGCCAGCGGCAAGGCGACTCGATCCCCTGCGGCGACTGCTGACGACCGCCTCCTGCTCCTCTCTGCTGCATAGCAGCAATTCAAAGTGTTACAGTGTCCTTTGCGCGTCTGAAAAAGACGCGCGGCGCTGTAATTTGCCAAGCCGGCCGCAGCATTATATGGCTGGATTTCAGCCGCCTCCGATATTGCAGAGGCCGCGATCGGCTCTCTCGGGTGTAAAATGGCGCGTGCCTTTCTTTTCGTTCTGGATTCCTTCGGCATTGGCGGGGCGCCGGATGCGGCGGCCTATGGCGACGAGGGCGCCGATACGCTCGGCCATATCGCCGAGTTCTGCGCAGCCGGAGCCGGAGACCGCGCCGGATTGCGCGAAGGGCCGCTTTCCCTGCCCAACATGTCGGAACTCGGGCTCATGCAAATCGCGCGATCCGCCTCCGGCCGATTTCCGGCCGGCATGCCCGTCCCGGAGAAGGTTTATGGCATTTATGGCGCTGCGACCGAAATCTCCCGAGGCAAGGATACGCCGTCGGGTCATTGGGAAATCGCGGGAACACCGGTCAGTTTCGATTGGGGTTATTTCCCGATAGAGGGCGACGCCTTTCCTGCCGAATTCATCGAGGCGCTATGCAGAGAGGCTGACGTGCCCGGCATCCTCGGCAACTGCCATGCTTCGGGAACGGAGATCATCGCCCGGCTCGGCGAGGACCATATCCGCACCGGCAAGCCAATCTGCTACACCTCTTCGGATTCCGTCTTTCAGGTCGCGGCGCACGAGGAGCATTTCGGCCTCGATCGTCTGCTCGCCTTCTGCCGTTTGGCCCGGGGGCTGCTCGATCCCTACAATATCGGCCGTGTCATCGCCCGGCCCTTTATCGGCCAGTCCGCCTCTACTTTCCAGCGCACGGGAAACCGGCGCGACTTCTCCGTGGTGCCGCCGGAGCCGACGCTACTCGACCGGCTGATCGAGCACGGCCGGCATGTGCATGCTGTGGGAAAGATCGACGACATCTTCGCGCATCAGGGCATTTCCAAGGTCATCAAGGCGAACGGAAACGAGGCGCTGATGGATGCGTCCCTCGCGGCGCTCGACGAGGCTGGGGACGGCGATCTCGTTTTCACCAATTTCGTCGATTTCGACATGATCTACGGTCATCGCCGCGACGTGCCGGGTTATGCAGCCGCACTCGAAGCCTTCGATGCGCGCTTGCCTGAAGTCCACAAGAAACTGAAGCCCGGCGATCTCGTCGTGCTCACCGCCGATCATGGCTGCGATCCGACCTGGCGCGGCACGGACCATACGCGCGAGCGTGTGCCTGTCATCGCTTATGGCCCCGGCATCCGGTCGCGTTCGATCGGCGTGCGCCGCAGCTATGCCGATATCGGCGAGAGCATCGCCCGGCATCTCGGCATCCCGGCCGGGCCGCACGGAAGGAGTTTTCTGTGACATCGCATTTGAAGAAGGTCGAACTGCACTGCCATCTGGAGGGTGCAGCACCGCCGGCTCTGACCGCAGCGCAGGCGCAGAAATATGGCGTCGACATCAGCGCACAGCTTCGCGACGGCGCCTATGTCTGGCATGATTTCGCAAGCTTCCTCGAATGTTACGACAAGGTTTCCGAGGTCTACAAGACCGAGGAGGACTATGCGCTTCTGACCGAAACCTATCTCGACGAACTCGCCGCCATCGATACGATCTACAGCGAGCTCATCGTTTCGCCCGACCACGGCAAGCGCATCGGGCTCGGCGCCGATGCCTATATATCCGGTATCTGCGAAGGCATCCGGCGGGCCAGGGAAAAGAACGGCATTGAGGCCCGGCTGATCGTCACCGGCGAGCGGCATTTCGGTCCGGAGAGCGTGATTGGTGCTGCCGAATATGCGGCAAAGGCCGGCAATCCCCTGATTACCGGCTTCAATCTTGCCGGCGAGGAGCGCATGGGGCGCGTCGCCGATTATGCCCGCGCCTTCGATATCGCCCGCGAGGCCGGCCTCGGGCTGACCATCCATGCCGGCGAGGTCTGCGGCGCCTTCAGCGTCGCCGATGCGCTCGATGCGGTGCGCCCCTCGCGCATCGGCCACGGGGTGCGCGCCATCGAGGATGTCGATCTGGTCAAACGGCTTGCCGATCTCGGCACCGTGCTCGAGATCTGCCCGGGCTCCAATATCGCCCTCGGGGTCTTTCCGGATTTCGCCTCCCATCCGCTGCGCCGGCTGAAGGACGCGGGCGTCCGGGTGACGATCAGCTCGGACGATCCGCCTTTCTTTCATACTTCGCTCAAGCGGGAATACGAACTTGCCGCCGGGACCTTCGGTTTCAGCGACGCCGAGATCGATGCCATGACGCGCACGGCGATCGAAGCCGCCTTCGTCGACGATGAGACACGCAAGGCCCTGCTCGCCCGAATTTGAGGGCGAGAGGCTGGGGAAGATTGGCCGCCACTCTTGCGGTCTGGCCGATTTCCGTGAAAGAAACATTCGATAGAAAGAATGAAAGGCTTCCCCATGGACGGCGTCACAGTCATCGATCATCCGCTTGTGCAGCACAAGCTCACCATCATGCGGCGCAAGGAGACATCGACGGGAAGTTTCCGGCGCTTGCTGCGCGAAATCTCGACGCTGCTCTGTTACGAGGTCACCCGCGATCTCGAACTGACGATGGAAACGATCGAGACGCCGCTGCAGACGATGGAATCGCCGATCCTCGAGGGCAAGAAGCTGGTCTTCGCCTCGATCCTGCGCGCCGGCAACGGACTGCTCGAAGGCATGCTCGATCTCGTGCCGTCCGCCCGCGTCTCGCATATCGGCGTCTACCGCGACCACGAGACGCTGCAGCCGGTCGAATATTACTTCAAGGCGCCGGAGGACGTGGCCGAGCGGCTGATCATCGTCGTAGACCCGATGCTTGCGACCGGCAATTCCTCGATCGCGGCAATCGACAAGCTCAAGGAACGCGGCGCCCACAATATCCGCTTCCTCTGCCTGCTTGCCGCCCCGGAAGGCATCCGCAACTTTCGCGCCGCGCATCCCGATGTTCCGGTCTTCACCGCGTCGATCGATAGCCATCTCAACGAGAAGGGCTATATCGTGCCCGGTCTCGGCGATGCCGGCGACCGCATGTACGGCACCAAGTAATTTCAACCTTCTTTTACCAAATCGAAAGACTTTGCGGCCCGGTGGTTCAAGCCGGGCCTTTTGTCGTCGATATTAGCAACTTATCAGCACTTGAGGTTTAGGAAGCCTGAAGCATGAGGCCCTGCATGATGCCGGGTTTATACAGGAAGGATTTCTGTTTCATGCTCGTGCGTACCGTCCTATTCGCCAGCATCGCCGCGGTGCTCGCCACACAGGTGCCTTCCTTCTTCGGAAGCACCAGCCAGCAGCCTGCTGACGCTCTCTCCGCCAATTACGTATCGACCGAAAGCGATGAGGCCGCAGTACCCGCGCCCGTCTCTGGCAGCAATGCGATCCGGCTGCAGGCCGATGCGCAGGGCCACTATACCGGCAGCTTCAAGATCAACGGCAAGCCGGTGCAGGGCCTGATCGATACCGGCGCCACCTATGTGGCGCTCAACGAGACGCTGGCCCGCCGGCTGGGCTTCACCGCCAACCAACTCGATTTCCGTTACGGGGTGAACACTGCGAACGGCCAGACGAAGGCCGCGCATGTGACACTCGACCGGGTCGAAATCGGCGGCATTCGCGTGCGCGATGTCGAAGCCTTCGTCCTGAGGGACAATGCGCTGACGACGACGCTGGTCGGCATGAGTTTCCTGCAGAAGCTCGCCTCCTATTCCGTCGCCGACGGTTCGCTCAGCCTCAAGCAGTAAACCGCGTCAGATCAGGCCCGCAATCACCGGTGTCAGCTCCGGCTTGTCCTCGGTGATGCGGTAATGCATGGCAAGTGCCGCAGCCGCCCGCTCCGCCGCGGCTTCGTCAGCAGCATGAACCAGCGCGATCGGTTCGCCCGCGTTTACGCGGGTGCCAAGCGGCAGGAGTTCGGAAAAGCCGACGCGATGGTCGATCCGGGCCGCCGGATGGCGTCTTCCGCCGCCAAGGTCGATGACACTGATGCCGACACCGCGCGCATCGCAGCCGGCAAGCCAGCCGGACCGGGCGGCCGGGACAGGCTTTTCCACAGGCGCCCTGACTAGATATCGGTCGGGATTTTCGATGAGATCGGCCGGGCCGCCGAGCATCGATACCATACGCGCGAAGACTTCCGCCGCCTTTCCCGACGACAAGGCCCGCCGCGCCATTCCTTCAGCTTCATCAGGCGAAGCGGCGATACCGGATTTCACCAGCATCTCGGCGGCGAAGGCAAAAACGACGATATCAAGCCGCGTGTCTCTTTTCCTGCCTGCCAGGAAGTCCAGGCAGTTGCGCATCTCGACCGCGTTGCCGGCACTGTCGGCGAGCGGCTGGTTCATGTCGGTGATCAGGGCCGAGGTCTTCACGCCTGCACCATTGGCCACCTCGACCAGCGACTGCGCGAGGATCTCCGCCTGGCCGCGATCGGCCATGAAGGCGCCATTGCCGACCTTGACGTCGAGCACCAGCGTCTCGAGCCCCGCCGCAAGTTTCTTCGAGAGGATCGAGGCGGTGATGAGGGGAATGGAATCGACCGTGGCGGTTACGTCGCGCACGGCATAGAGCCTGCCGTCGGCGGGCGCCAAGGTCCCGGTCTGGCCGATGATGGCGCATCCCGCCTCCTTCACGACCTTGTGGAACAGGTCAGCATCCGGGGTGATCAGATAGCCGGGAATGGATTCGAGCTTATCCAGCGTGCCGCCGGTATGGCCGAGGCCGCGCCCGGAGATCATCGGAACGGCGAGGCCGCAGGCAGCGGCGATCGGCGCCAGCATCAGCGAAACATTGTCGCCGACGCCGCCGGTCGAATGCTTGTCGGCGATCGGGCGGTCGATATCGGCCCATTGCAGCCTGTCACCGGAATCGGCCATCGCCAGCGTCAAGGCCACGATTTCGGCCCGCGACATGCCCTTGAACCAAACGGCCATGGCGAATGCGCCGATCTGGCCTTCCGACAATCGACCGGCAGCGAGTGCCGCGATGAAGGAGCTGATATCGGCGGCGGCGAGTTCGTCGCCATCGCGCTTACGCCGAATGATCTCCTGCGGAATCATTTCAGTAGCTCGACGCTGCAGCCGGTGCCGACTGCGTTCCACTTAGAACCGCCAGGATATCGTCGAGCAGGTCGGAAGCGCCGAAGCGGAACGTCGACGGCATCGCCCAGTCCGGTGTCATGATGGTTTCGGCAAGGCTCAGATAGAGTGCGGCATCGCTCAGCGAGCCGATGCCGCCGGCCGGCTTGAAGCCGACCTTGCGGCCGCTTTCGCGGATAGCGCGGATCATGATGTCGGCGGCTTCGAGCGTCGCGTTGACGGCGACTTTGCCGGTGGAGGTCTTGATGAAATCGGCGCCAGCTTCGATGGCGAGTTCGGAGGCACGGCGGATCAATGCCGCATCCTTCAGCTCGCCAGTCTCGATGATGACCTTCAGAAGAACGGGGCCAGCGCATTCGGCGCGCACGGCCTTGACCATATCGGTCACCGCCTTCTCATTGCCGGCCAGCAGCTTGCGGTAGGGGATGACTAGATCGATCTCATCGGCGCCATCGGCAATCGCCTCGCGGGCTTCAGCGGCGACATCGGCGACTTCCATATCGCCGGAAGGGAGGTTGACGACGGTCGCGATACGCACGGCGTGCCCAGTGCCAAGGATATTGCGGGCCTGAGCGACGAACCGCGGCCAGATGCAGATCGCGGCGCTAGTGCCGTAGGGCGTCTGCGCACGGGCGCAGAGCGCGTCGATCTGCGCCTCGGTGCAATCATCCCTCAAATTGGTGAGATCGAGAAGAGAAAGGGCGACAGCCGCCGTCTCCCGGTTGGAATGGCTATTCATCTTCGCTTCCTCTAGAGCATGATGCCGAAAAGTGTGAGCGGTTTTCGGACGACATCATGCTCTAACTCCTTAATGTAGAACAGGATTTAGATTTTAGGCCGACCCGGCCTAAAATCATCCTGTTCCAGCCGCAATCATGTCTTTCAGGATGGCGGCGAGACGGGCGCCGCCGATGGGCGCCATGTCCTTGGTTTCTTCATGGCTGAGCTCATTGCCGGTCATGCCTGCCCCATAGTTGGTGATAACGGAGGCGGCTGCAACCCTCAGGCCCAGCATTCTTGCGATAATGACCTCGGGCACCGTCGACATGCCGACGGCATCGGCGCCGAGGATGCGCGCCATGCGGATTTCGGCCGGCGTTTCAAAGCTTGGGCCGGAGAACCACATATAGACGCCTTGCGCCAGCTCGATTTTAAGCTTTGCCGCTGCCCTCTGCATCGCTGCGGCAAGCCCGGCATCATAGGCGTTGGTCATGCCCACGAAACGGTGATCGCTTTCCTCGCCGATCAGCGGGTTCATGCCGGAATAGTTGATGTGGTCGGTGATCTGCATCACCGAACCAGGCGGCATGTCGTCGCGCAGCGATCCGGCCGAATTGGTCAGGATCAGCGCTTCGACGCCGAGCGCCTTCAGCACCTCAATCGGCAGGCGCATGGCGTTGGCATCGCCCTTCTCGTAATAATGCACGCGGCCGGAGAGCATGACGACAGGCACGCCGCCGAGGCGGCCGGCGACGACTTCGCCAGCATGTCCGGAGACGGCGCTGACGGGAAAGCCCGGCAGGTCGCGATAGGGAACACGAACGGCGCCGTCCAGCTCACCGACGAGGGATCCGAGACCGGAGCCGAGGACGATGCCGTGGCGCGGCTTGATCCCGCCGAGCAGTGCCGCGAGCAGGTTGACCGTCGCCTTCATCCGAGTTCAGTCTCGAAGCTGAAGGGAAGAAGCTCTTCCATCGTCATGGTCTTCTTGACGCCCGCTTCATCGCAAAGGTAGATCTTCGTCTCCTTGGAGGCGAATTCGGAGATCTTCTGACGGCAGCCGCCACAGGGCGGGCAGAGCGGCAGTTTCTCGGCAATGACCGCCATTTCGACGATCTTCTTCGCGCCGCCCATGATCATCGCGCCGATCGCCGTCGGCTCGGCGCACCATCCTTGCGGGAAGGAGAGATTTTCGATGTTGGCGCCGGTATAGACCTTGCCGTCTTCGGCGCGGATCGCCGCGCCGACCGGGAATTTCGAATAGGGCGCATGGGCAAAGGCCATGGCGCCGCGGGCGGCTTCGAACAGATCGTGAGACATATCAACGCTCCTTCGTATAGGGCACGCCACCGGCTTTCGGCGGGGTCGCGACGCCGATGAAGCCGGCAAGCAGGACGCAGGTCAAGACATAGGGCAGCGCCTGGAAAACCTGAACCGGCACTTCGCCGATCAGCGGCACCTGCTTGCCCTGCATGAAATTTGCCAGCGCATCGAGGAAGCCGAAGAGTAGGCAGGCAAACATGACGGGTACCGGCTTCCACTTGGCGAAGACGAGAGCTGCGAGCGCGATATAGCCCTTGCCGGCCGACATGTCCTTGATGAAGGCTGCGGACTGGGCGATGGCCAGATAGGTGCCGGCAAAGCCGCAGAGGATGCCGGCGCACATGACGGCGCGGTAACGCAGCCAGGCGACCGAGATGCCGGCCGTATCGACCGCGCCCGGATTTTCGCCGACGGCGCGCAGCCGCAGGCCGAAACGTGTGCGGTAAAGCACCCACCAGGAAAACGGCACGGCGAGAAAGGCGAGGTAGGTGAGGACATTGTTGCCCGATATGACGTTGGCATAGAGCGGGCCGATGATCGGTATGTCGCGGGCAGCATCGGCGCCCGGCAGGATGATCGGCGCAAAGCGCGACTCCGGCGCCAGCTGCGGCGTGCGTCCGCCCTGGCCGAACCAGGCCTGACCGAGCACGATGGTGATACCGGCGATGAAGAAGTTGATGGCGACACCGGAGACAATCTGATTGCCGCGGTTGGTGATCGAGGCAAAGCCATGCACCAGGCTCAGCGCCACCGAGCAGAGGATGCCGGCACCGAGGCCGAGCCAGGCCGAATCGGTGAGATAGGCAACGCAGGCGGCGGCAAAGGCCGAGCCCAGCATCTTGCCCTCGAGGCCGATATCGAAAATGCCGGCACGTTCCGAAAACAGACCGGCAAGGGCGGTGAAGATCAGCGGTATCGACAGGCGGATGGTGGAGGCTAGAACGCTGATAAAGATGTCGTAATAGTCCATCGCCCGCTCCTTAACCGCGCTTGAATTGCTGATAGAGGCGCACCATTGCCGGCCGGAACATATATTCCAGCGCGCCGGCAAAGAGGATAACCAGACCCTGGATGACGAGGATCATCTCGCGGGTGATATTCGGCATTTCGAAGGAGATCCAGTCGCCGCCCTGGTAGAGGATACCGAAGAGGATTGCCGCCAGGATGATGCCAAGCGGATGATTGCGGCCCATCAGCGAGACGGCGATGCCGACGAAGCCGGCGCCGCCGACGAATCCCACCTGCAGGCGCGCGGAGGCGCCCATAACCGGATTCAGCGCCATCATGCCGGCCAGCGCGCCGGAGAGCATCATCGCGATCATCACGATTCGTGCGTAGGGAATACCGGCATATGAAGCAGCTGTCGGGCTGACGCCCAGCGTGCGCATCTCGAAGCCAAGTTTCGTGCGCCAGATTAAGAGCCAGACGACGTAGCACATAACCAGCGCAATGATGAAAGAGACATTCAACGGGGCAGCACCCAGCTTTGTCCCGAATATTTCCATCAGCCATGTTAGCTTCGGCAACTGCCCACCCTCGAGGAATGTGCGTGTTTCCGGCGCCATTTTGCCGGGCACGATCAATACGTGCACCAGCAGGTAGTTCATCAGCGAGGCGATGATGTAGTTGAACATGATCGTCGTGATGACGATATGGCTGCCGCGCTTTGCCTGAAGCCATGCCGGTATGAAGGCGGCAACCGCGCCGAAGAGTGCAGCGCCGACCACCGCAACCGGCATCGTCACATACCATGGCACGTAATTATCGAGCGAAAGCGCCACCAAAGCACAGCCGAGGCCGCCCATGTAGGCCTGGCCTTCGGAGCCGATGTTGAAGAGACCTGCATGGATTGCCACTGCGACGGAAAGGCCGGTGAAGATGAAGCTCGTCGCGTAGAACAGCGTGAAGCCGATGAATTCGCCATTGCCGAGCGCACCCTGGATCAGCAGCGACAGCGCATCGAGCGGGCTCTCGCCGATCAGCCAGACGACGAAGCCGGAGATCAGGAAGGCGACAGTGAGGTTCAAAAGCGGGATAAGGCCGTAGTTGATCCAGTTTGGTAGCGGAACGGAAGCGGTGCTCATAAAGGCCTCACGCGGCAATGCCGGCCATCATCAGGCCGAGGGTCTGTTCACCGGCATCGGGCGTCTTCTCGCCGACGATATGGCCGGCAAACATGACAAGGATACGGTCTGAAAGGGAGCGGATTTCATCGAGTTCGACGGAGACGAGCAGGATCGCCTTGCCCGCGTCACGCATTTCGATGATCCGGCGGTGGATGAATTCGATGGCGCCGATATCGACGCCGCGTGTCGGCTGGCCGATGATCAGCATCTTCGGATCGCGTTCGATCTCGCGGGCGACAACGATCTTCTGCTGGTTGCCGCCGGAGAAATTCGCCGTCTTCAGCCGCGGGTTCGGCGGGCGGATGTCATATTTCTCGATCTTCTCCATCGCATCCTTGCGGATCGCTTCGAGATCGAGCAGCGGGCCTTTGCTGTAGGCCGGGCGGCGATGATAACCGAGCACGGAATTTTCATATTCCTCGAATTTCAGCACCAGGCCCATATGGTGACGATCCTCTGGAATATGAGCGAGCCCTAGATCACGCAGGCGGGCAGGGTCGGCCTTGTCGATCGTCTGACCGTCGAGAAGGATTTCGCCGGAGGTTGGCTTGCGGATGCCGGCAATCGCCTCCAGCAATTCGGACTGGCCATTGCCGGCGACACCGGCGATGCCGACGATTTCACCGGCGCGCACGTCGAAGGAGACGTTGTCGACCATGGTGACGCCGCGATTGTCCTTGACTGTAAGGTTTCGGACGGACAGGACGGCGGCTTGCGGGTTCGCCTCGCCCTTCTGCACGCGCAGTAGCACACGGCGACCGACCATCAGCTCGGCGAGCTCCTCCACCGTCGTTTCCGACGTCTTGCGGGTCGCGACCATCTCGCCGCGGCGCATGACCGAGACCGTATCGGTGATCGCCATGATCTCGCGCAGCTTGTGGGTGATGAGGATGATCGTCTTGCCCTGGTCGCGCAGTACCTTGAGGATGCGGAAGAGGTGATCGGCCTCCGCCGGCGTCAGCACGCCGGTGGGCTCGTCGAGGATCAGGATCTCGGCGCCGCGATACATGGCTTTTAGGATCTCGACACGCTGCTGCAGGCCGACCGGCAGCTCCTCGATCAGCGCATCGGGATCGACCTCCAGGCCATATTCCGTTTCCAGCCGCTTGAGCTCGGCGCGCGCCGAGGCGACGCCCCTGGCCAGTAGCATGCCGCCTTCCGCGCCAAGCATGATGTTCTCGAGCACCGTGAAATTGTCGACCAGCATGAAGTGCTGGTGCACCATGCCGATGCCGGTGGCGATGGCCGCCTGGCTGTCGCGGATGGTGACGGGATTGCCGTTGACCCGGATCTCGCCGCTGTCGGCATGGTAGAAACCATAAATGATCGACATCAGGGTCGATTTGCCGGCGCCGTTTTCGCCGATGATGCCGTGGATCGTCCCCTTGGCAACGGTAAGGTTGATGTCCTTGTTGGCATGGACGGCACCGAATTTCTTGTCGATGCCGACAAGCTCGATAGCGGGCTTATCTGTCACTGCAGACTCCAAATAAGAAAAGGGCGTATGGCGAAAATCCCCTCCGCCATACGCCCGATCTCAATCGTCGATCACATTCGGGCGCGGATCACTTCGGGCAAGCGCTGTCCGAGGTGTAATCGTGAACCTTGACGGTTCCCGCGATGATGTCGGCCTTGGCCTTGTCGACAGCAGCCTGCATTTCCGGCGTGATCAGCGATTTGTTATGCTCGTCGATCGCAGCGCCGACACCGTCTTCCTTGACGCCGAGCGCCTGGACGCCACCGGTGAACTTGTCGTTCTTGGTGTCGTTGTAGGCATTGTAGACGGCGAGGTCGACGCGCTTGACCATCGAGGTCAGGACCGAGCCCGGATGCAGATAGTTCTGGTTGGAGTCGACGCCGATCGACAGCTTCTTGTTGTCGGCAGCCGTCTGCAGAACGCCGAGACCGGTGGCACCGGCTGCCGCATAAACGACGTCGGCGCCCTGGTCGATCTGGTTCTTGGTGAGCTCGCCGCCGCGGACCGGGTCATTCCAGGCAGCGCCCGTGGTGCCGGTCATGTTCTGGAAGACCTCGATATCGGCCTTGACGGAACGTGCGCCCTGCTCGTAGCCACATTCGAACTTGCGGATCAGCGGAATATCCATGCCGCCGACGAAGCCGACCTTGCCCGACTTCGACGCCATGCCGGCGAGAACGCCGACGAGGTAGGAGCCTTCTTCTTCCTTGTAGACAACCGAGCGGACGTTCGGCTTGTCGACGACGGAGTCAACGATGATGAACTTGGTATCGGGGAATTCGGCTGCAACCTTCTCGATGGCCGAGGTCCAGGCAAAGGAAACGGCAACCACCGGATTGAAACCGCGGCTGGCGAAGTTGCGGATGGCCTGTTCGCCCTGGGTGTCGCCCGTCGGCTCGAAGTCGCGATAGGCAATGCCGGTCTCGGCCTTGAACTTCTCGGCGCCGTTATAGGCCGCCTCGTTGAAGGACTTATCGAACTTCCCGCCGGTGCCGTAAACCAGCGCCGGCTTGACGTCGGCAGCAAGCGCCGTCGTCGACATGGCAGCCACGGCAAAGAGAGTGAGAAGGGATTTTTTCATTGTGCAGCCCTGTTGTTGCTATTCGTTAGGGGTCCTCCCGCAAGCCCTTTTCGGGCATGTCTGCGGAACCACCGACCTCCCCCCGGAGGCCTGGCTGCGTGCATCCTTGCATGGCTCACGGAAAAATTCACCAGAAATTTTTCAGCTGGTAAAGATTTGCAGCGATTGCCGAAAATCAGCTCTTCGGGGCTGATTTTTGGACATTCTCTCCATCAGAATGCGGATTTTCTAGCCAATCCGGCGGCAAATGCCGACGCAGCAGAGGGGTGACAGCCAACCGGATTAACTGCGTTTTTTATGCGGTGAAGCGACCGGCCACCGGCGGCTTCTTGTAGCCGATCATCCACAGAAGCAGCGCGATCACCAGGAAAACGGCAAAGGCCGGCTGGAGCATCAGCCACTGGAAGATGACGGTGTAGAACCGCGGGTGGATATAATAGGAAAGGGAGGATTGCAGTGACGTCAGCGTTGTCGGGCTGACATCCTGCCAGGCATCGGAGATCGGCGTCATCACCACGGAGGACGCCGCAACCGATTGGATCGAATCGATGGTCCCGGCAATAACGGCCGCCGCAAGCGCGACAAGACTCGCCAGACGCAACAGGAAACGCATCAATTCCTCCGACGCTCGATATGCCGGACAATTCCGGCCGGCCGCGCCATTCTCCACCTTAGAGAATTACATAGTCGTCGATGACGTGAAGCACAATGGAGTGGCCGAGGCGAGT
Organism: Rhizobium sp. CRRU65; assembly: GCF_048551595.1. Taxonomy (NCBI): domain Bacteria; kingdom Pseudomonadati; phylum Pseudomonadota; class Alphaproteobacteria; order Hyphomicrobiales; family Rhizobiaceae; genus Rhizobium; species Rhizobium sp. CRRU65. Next base: position 282,526 of record NZ_JBLYZH010000007.1, read on the forward strand.
TTTATCGCAAGAAGTCAAAAAACTGTTAGATTTCGGTTGATCGACAAAAATTCATCGGTATATATCGCGCCGTTCCGACGATTTGCTCCTATCCGGGCGCGAACGCCAAAAAAAGGACAGGTGGCCGAGTGGTTTAAGGCGCACGCCTGGAACGCGTGTGTACGTGAAAGCGTACCGTGGGTTCGAATCCCACCCTGTCCGCCATATCCCTCGTTTTTCAATATTGATTCAAACCGTATCGAGAGCGGGACGCGGAAGCATTTTTGGCGGCACGCTTCGATAGAACAAGCCGGTCGTCCGCATAGTCTCAAACTCGCTGCAGCAGGGCGCGTCCAATCGGCTTCGGATTCTCGCCGCGCAACACCAGAGATGTCGTCACGGCTCCAAAACGCGCGATCGTGTCAACGATCGTTTCCAGCTCTCCCGGCGACGGAACCAGCACCTTCAAAAGAAAACAGTCCTCTCCGGTGAGGCGCAACACTTCCATGACCTGCGGCATCTCCGCGAACTGTTTCAGACAGGGTTTGATATGCTCATGCGTCGTGCGCAAGCGAAGCACCGCCATCATTCCGATTCCCAAAGCGGTGGGGTCGATACGGGCGGAGTAACCGACAATGATGCCGCGGTCTTCCAGCCGCTTGACGCGTTCTGATGCTGCCGGCTGAGAGAGTCCGACCCGTCGACCGAGTTCGGAAATCGCAATGCGTCCATTTTCCTGCATCGCTTCGATAATTGAAATATCGGTTGGATCGAGCAGTACCCGATTGTTTTCCTGAAAAGCCATGGGATCACCTTGAAATCATCGGAGAGGGACGCGGTTTCCCGATGATCATTTATTCCGAAGCAAATGAAAATGCATCATTTTCACCTGCACGGATGATCAGAGGAAAAGACATGAAGGACATCATCATATTGCCGGGGATCGGCGGTTCGGGCGAGGCTCATTGGCAAACACGCTGGGAAAGGTCGAACCCGGACATGCGACGTTTTCAACCAGCCGATTGGGAAAAACCCGATCTGGCGGACTGGATTTCAGCCCTGGAGCGCGCCGTCGGCACATCGGCAACCCCTCCCCTGCTGGTCGCCCACAGCCTTGCTTGTCTGCTGGTCGCTCATTGGCAGCAGGTTTCTTCGTTTGCCGTTGCCGGAGCATTTCTTGTGGCGGTTCCAGATCCGCAGTCCGCGTCATTTCCCGAGGAGGCGGCCGGATTCGCAGATCCGCCATCGCAAAAAATACGCTTCCCCACTCTGATTGTCGCAAGCGCCGATGATCCCTTCGGCACGCTCGACCATGCGCATGCGCGAGCGGATCTGTGGGGCAGCGGTCTTGTCGCGATCGGACCTTTCGGCCATATCAACGGGCAAAGCGGCCTTGAAGACTGGGTCCCAGGAAAGGCCTTGCTGACGGCCTTCTCTGCCGGATTGGCGAAATCTGATCGGGCTTGATCTTATTTCGAGTTCCCGACCAAATAGCGGAAATGGGCCTTTGCTGCGGCGGACGTGTGCGAGACGGAGCAACGAAATGCCCCGCTCGCAAGCGTATGTTCGAGGCTCTCGAACCCGTCGCTCTGATGACGCTACGAGGTTTTAAACGTCGAAAGATTCCTGAATTTTTACCATGCGGCTTCACCGCGTCTTTGCACGTTTGGGTTTACCGTCTGCCAAAATCAAAAAGCAGAGGTAAAAACAGGTGGAAGAACTTTCGGTAACGTCGAAGATCATCAAATCCGTCTATTTCAGCCAGGACGACGGACGGCTCAGGATTTGTTTCAAGAATGGCGAGGAACGTCTATTTGCAGGTGTTCCCTCCTCGGAAGTGCACGCGATGACGGTGGCGCCGTCTCCCGGCCATTATTATCTCGACCGGATCAGAACCCGGTTTCGCAGATTGGCAGCCTGAAAAACCCGAAGGATAGCTTGTGCGAAATCGGGACATGGCCGGTGGATATTAACCGGCTGTTAGCCCTCGATATCATCTGGGTTGGATCGCCTCTGCCGGAAAGCGGCAACTTGTCGGCGCTGCCGGCCTGTTCAAGGTCGGCCAGCCGGGAGGCTCGGCGGCGGACCCCAGCCAGGAAGTCGAGCCTCCCCGTCACGGGTGCTAGTGGACCGTGATGGTGAAAGGCATGGACGGCTCTCGGACGCCGCCATGCTCTGCTTGTCTGATGAAATGCCCCGGAACGGCTGCGACCTCATCATCCCCTCAACTAGCGAATTGGGGCTAATCCTGTGAACAACCCGAATTGCCGCATCCGGACTCGACAATGCTTTATTAGCATGATTGCATAAATCGGGATAAAGACGGGGGTAATGATGTTCGAGAATCTGCTTGAGATGCAGGAGCGTGGCGCACGGGATCGTGCGCGTGGCCGCAGCCTGGCCGACAATCCGATGTCGAAGCCGGATATCCTGCCGATCACTGATTTTCAGGAATGGTACTCGATGTTCGACGCCTGGCGCTTCGGTTGGTCGATCGAGGATGCGATGGCGGGGCACATCAATATGCCCCGGGATAGCGGCACATTGGCCCAGACCTACACCAGAACCGTCTGATCAATCCTGTCCTCGGCGCCGAAGAATTTCAGGTAGCGTTCGACCTCGGCCGGGTCGCCGGTCGCCTTCTGCGGGTTGTCGGAGAGCTTCACCGCCGGACGGCCGTTGGCGTCGCTGACCTTGCAGACGACGGAGATTGGGTTGAGGCCGGAGATCTCGATCGGCGCGCAGCCGGAAAAATCGTTCGTCAGGTTCGTGCCCCAGCCGAAGCTCATGCGCACGCGGCCTTCGAAATGCCGGTAGGTATCGATGATGGCGTCGACATCGAGGCCGTCGGAGAAGATCAGCAGCTTCTGGCGCGGATCGCGGCCCATCTTCTTCCACCAGTCGATAATCTTCTCGCCGCCTTCGATCGGCGGGGCGCTGTCCGGGCGGAAACCGGTCCAGTCCGCGACCCATTCCGGCGCATCGCGCAGGAAGGCGGCGGTGCCGAAGGCATCCGGCAGGACGATCAGAAGGTTGCCGCCATAGAGCTTGTTCCAGTCACGCAGGATCTTGTAGGGCGCGTTGCGCAACTGCTCATCGGTTTCGGCAAGGGCGGCGGCCACCATCGGCAGCTCGTGGGCATTGGTGCCGACGGCCTCGAGATCGGAATCCATCGCCAGCAATACATTGCTTGTACCGGCAAAGGCCGGGCCGATGCCTTCCTTCAACGCCTCGACGCACCAGCGTTGCCAGAGGAAACTGTGACGGCGACGGGTGCCGAAATCGGAGATGCGCAGGCCCGGCAATTCTTTCAGCCGTTCGACCTTCGACCACATCTTCGCCTTGGCCCTGGCATAGAGCACATCGAGGGTGAAGGGACCGAGCGCCTTCATCGCCGAGCGCGACCGCAGCTCGTTGACGATGGCGAGCGCCGGGATTTCCCACATGGTGGTTTCCTTCCACGATCCGTGGAAATCCAGCACATATTGCCCGTCCTTCTTCGACAGCTCGTATTCGGGCAGCTGGAAATTGGAAAGCCAGGCAAGGAATTCCGGCTCGAAGATCTGGGCGCGGCCGTAGAAGCTGTTACCCGCAAGCCAGATCATCTCCTTCTTGGAGAGCCTCAGCGTGCGGGCATGATCGAGCTGCTCGCGCAATTCGCCTTCATCGAGCTCATCGGCGAGACGCACCCGTTTGGTGCGGTTAATCAGGGTGAAGGATGCGTTCACATCAGGATAAAGCTTCCAGATCATCTGCAGCATCAGGAGCTTGTAGAAATCGGTATCGATCAAGCTGCGGATGATCGGATCGAGTTTCCAGGCGTGATTGTAGACGCGTCTTGCGATATCGGTCCTGGCCATGAAATTCCTGCCCCTGTCCACTCCGGTCAGGTGCTGCCAAATTCCCGGGTATTACCAAGTTCCGGGCCGGCGCACGAAACCGGCTCGTGCGCCTTCTTATCGAAAAATCGACGGACAAAGTCCAGACAAAACAATAAACGCCCCGCCGCAGTATGGCGGCGGGGCGTGAATATAGTTTTGGCGACGATTATTGGGCCGGAGCTGCGGGCGCCACATTCGGAGCGGCCGGCGTGGTGTTCGGCGTTCCGGTTGGAACGGCAGTGCCGTTCTGTAGCGCCGGCGCGGGGGCCGGAGCGGGCTGCTGCGACTGAAGCTGCTGGCCTGGCTGCTGCGGCGCCACCTCGTTCGCCTCGCGCTTACCCCAAATCTCGACCGGTATCCACACCACGAAAGCAAGCACCAGCGCGACGATTAGCACCGTCAGGATGCGATAGCCCGTGCGTCCCTGCCTTGCCTTCACGGGCGGGATCAGCTCTTCCTTGTGAAGCTTGCCGTCGGACTTTTCCCAGCGTGTTTCCGTCTGATGCGCCATCATCGTCTCCTTCCGCTGTCTTAACCGGCCTCGCCGGCCGCAAGAATTTCCGCAAAGGAAACGGGTGACTGTCTGGAAGGTTCCGAAAGCTCAATAGCCGGCGGCGCGGTCGACCATGAATTGCAGCGGCTCGCCACGCTCGAAACGGGCGATCTGCGTCTCGACATGACGGAACAGCGCGTTTTCTTCGGAGACGGCCGCGTCGTGCGGCGTGAGGAAGACGTTCTGCAAGTCCCACAATGGGTTGTCTGATGCAAGCGGCTCCGCCTCGAAGACATCGAGCGAAGCGCCGCCGAGGATACCGTTACGGATGGCGGAAACGATATCGGCCTCGACCTGGCTCTTACCGCGGCCGGCATTGATGAAGACCGGTTGCCCGAGCGCACCGTTGCGGCGCAGCTTCGTAAACAGCCCGGCGTCATAGAAGCCTGATGTTTCAGGCGTCAACGGCAGCAGGCCGACGAGGATGTCGGTGCTTGCGAGAAAGCTGTCCAATTCGCTGGCGTCGAAGGTTTCGACGCCGTCGATCTGTTTGCGGCTGCGCGACCAGCCGATGACGTTAAAACCAATCACTCTCAGCTTGGCGACCGCATCCTGCCCGAGAATGCCGAGACCCATGACGCCGACCGTCACCTCAGCCGCCTCCGGCGCGATCAGCTTGGCCCATTCACGTTGCCGCTGGTGGCTGTCATGGGCGTATTGCCCGCGCAGATGCATCAGGCATTGCATGACCACCCATTCACTCATGCGGGTCGTCAGGCTGCGGTCGACAAAGCGGACGATTGGGATCTCGGGCAGGCCGGCCATGCCGATGATGTGGTCGACGCCGGCGCCGCCTGAGAAGATCACTTTCAGGTTCGGCGCCCGCGCGAAAAGGTCGGCATCCGGTTTCCACAGAAGCGCGTATTCGACCGCGCGGAGATCGCGTGCCTGATTGGCCGGATCGGCGAGATTGATGCTGCCGCGGTCGGCAAAGGCCGTCTTCAGCACGCGGGCGACGCCTTCGTGATTGAACTTGATATCGACGAGAACGGGAGGGCTTGCGGGCATGATCTTCTTTACTGCTGCACGGCGAGCGTAGGCACCGCCTCGATGTTGAAAGCGGCGGCCATCAGCGCCCTGGTGTAATCATCCTTCGGCGCGCGGAAGATTTCCGAGGACGGTCCCTGCTCCACCACCTTGCCGAAACGCATGACGATGACGTCGTTGGCGAGCGCCTTCACCACTTTCAGGTCGTGGCTGATGAAGAGATAGGCGAGATCGTGCTTCTTCTGCAGATCGCGCAGCAAATCGACCACCTGCGCCTGCACGCTCATGTCGAGCGCAGAGGTCGGCTCGTCGAGCATGACGAAGCGCGGCTTCAGCACCATGGCCCGGGCGATGGCGATGCGCTGGCGCTGGCCGCCCGAGAATTCGTGCGGATAACGCCAGCGGGTCAGCGGATCGAGACCCACCTCCTCCAGCGCCCAGCAGACGCGCTGGTCGCGTTCTTCTGCGGTCAGCGACCGCTCATGCACCTTCAGCCCTTCGGCGACGATATCGCCGACGGACATGCGCGGGCTCAGCGATCCGTAGGGATCCTGGAAGACGACCTGCAGCTGGTTGCGCAACGGCCGCATCTCATTGAATGAATAGCCAGCTATGTCCTTGCCGACGAAGGCGATCCGCCCTTGCGAGGAAATCAGCCGGGTGAGCGCCAGGCCGAGCGTGGTCTTGCCCGAGCCGGATTCGCCGACGACGCCGAGCGTCTGGCCGGCGCGCAGCGAAAGATCGATGCCGTCGACCGCCTTGACGTGATCGACGACACGGCGCATCAGCCCAGCCTTGATCGGGAACCAGACACGGATATCCGAACCTTCCATCACCATCGGTTTCGACGGATCGGCGAGCGGCGGCTCGCCGCGCGGTTCGGAGGCAAGGAGATGCCGGGTATATTCATGCTTCGGATTGGCGAAGACGTCCTCGACGGTGCCGGTTTCGACGATCCTGCCCTTGGTCATGACGCAGACGCGATCAGCGAATTTGCGGACGATGCCGAGATCATGAGTGATGAACAGCATCGACATGCCGTGGACGGCTTTTAACTGCCGGAGCAATTCGAGGATCTGCGCCTGCACGGTGACGTCGAGGGCGGTGGTCGGCTCGTCGGCGATCAGCAATTCCGGCCGGTTGGCGAGCGCCATGGCGATCATGACGCGCTGGCGCTGGCCGCCTGACAGTTCATGCGGATAGGCCTTCAACCGCCTCTCCGGCTCGCGGATGCCGACCTGGTTCAGCAATTCCAGCACGCGCTCACGCGCCGGCTGGCCGGTAAGGCCCTGATGCAGGGCGAGGATCTCGGCGATCTGCTTCTCGATCGTATGAAGCGGATTGAGCGAGGTCATCGGCTCCTGGAAGATCATGGTGATGTCGTTGCCGCGCACTTCACGCAGTTCCCGCTCCGACGCCTTCAAGAGGTCCTTACCCTTGAAGAGGATTTCGCCGGAGGGATGGCTTGCCGAGGGATAAGGCAAAAGTCGCAGGATCGAGTTGGCCGAGACCGACTTGCCGGAGCCGGATTCGCCGACGAGCGCCACGACCTCGCCTTTGGCGATATCGAAGGAGATGTGATCGACGGCGAGCGAGGTCTCGCCGCCCTGATGAAAGGCAACCGAGAGATCGCGGACGGAAAGCAGCGGTTCTGTCATGTCACTCATTGAAACGTCTTCCTCGGATCGAAGGCATCGCGCACGGCTTCGCCGATGAAGATCAGCAGGGAAAGCATGATCGACATGGCAAAGAAGGCCGTCAGCCCGAGCCACGGCGCCTGCAGATTGGTCTTGCCCTGGGCGATCATCTCGCCGAGCGAGGGGGAGCCCGGCGGCATGCCGAAGCCGAGGAAATCGAGCGAAGTCAGCGTCGTGATCGAGCCGGAGAGGATGAAGGGCAGGAAGGTCAGCGTCGCGACCATGGCGTTCGGCAGCAGGTGCCGCCACATGATGGTGCGATTGTTGACGCCGAGCGCGCGGGCGGCGCGGACATATTCGAAATTGCGGGCGCGCAGGAATTCGGCGCGCACGATGCCGACGAAACCGACCCAGGAGAAGAGCAGCATGATGCCGAGCAGCACGAAGAAGCCGGGCGGCAGGAGTGCGGCGATGATCAGCAGGATGTAGAGCACCGGCATCGACGACCAGATCTCGATGAAGCGCTGCAACAGCAGATCGGTCCAGCCGCCGAAATAACCCTGCACCGCACCGGCCGTCACGCCGATGATTGCTGAGCAGATGGTCAGCACCAGGCCGAAGAGCACAGATATGCGGAAGCCGTAGATGACGCGCGCCAGCACGTCTCGCGCCTGGTCGTCAGTGCCGAGCCAGTTGAGATTGCCGAGGGTGCAGTCCGGATCGTTCACCCCTTGCGGATAACCGGCACAACGCTCCTCCTTCGTCATCAGCCAGAAGGGGGCGGTGGGCGCCGAATGCGGAATGTTGGAATTGACCGAGCGGTAGGAATAGCGGATCGGCGGCCAGATCATCCAGCCATTGGCATTGATCTCGTCGGCAATGACCGAGGAACGATAGTCGGTTTCGGCCAGGAAGCCGCCGAACTTCTCCTCGGGATAGTCGATGAGAACCGGAAGCAGCACCTCGCCCTTGTAGGAGGCGATGATCGGCCGGTCGTTGGCGAGGAACTCGGCAAACAAGCTGAGGATAAACAGCACCATGAACAGCCACAGCGACCAGTAACCGCGGCCGTTCGCGCGGAAATTCTGCCAGCGGCGGATATTGGTCGGCGAGAGCAGGCCTTTGCGCGGCGGCTTGACGGGTGTCGTGACAGCGGGATTTGCGGCGGCGTCCATCAGACATCCCTCCGCTCGAAATCGATGCGCGGATCGATCCAGGTGTAGATCAGGTCGGAAACCAGGCTGACGACGAGGCCGAGCAGCGAGAAGATGTAGAGCGTGGCGAAGACGATCGGGTAATCCCGGTTGATGACCGAGAGATAGCCGAGGCGACCGAGGCCATCGAGTGAGAAGATGTTTTCGATCAGCAGCGAACCGGTGAAGAAAGCGGAAATGAAGGCGCCGGGAAAACCGGCAATGATGATCAGCATGGCGTTGCGGAAGACATGACCGTAGAGCACCTGCCGCTGGTTCAGTCCCTTGGCGCGGGCGGTGACGACATATTGCTTCTTGATCTCCTCGATGAAGGAATTCTTGGTCAAAAGCGTCGTCGTCGCAAAGGCGGACAGGGAAAGCGAGATCAGCGGCAGAGTGAGGTGCCAGAAATAGTCGAGCGGCTTCTGCCACCAGGTAAGCTGGTCGAAATTGTCGGAGACCAGGCCACGCAACGGAAACCAGTCGTAGAACGAGCCGCCGGCGAAGAGCACGATCAGGAGAATGCCGAACAGGAAACTCGGTACGGCGTAACCGACGACGATGACGCCCGATGTCCAGACATCGAAGGTCGATCCATCCTTGACCGCCTTGCGGATGCCGAGCGGGATGGAAATGGCATAGGAGAAGATCAGGATCCAGATGCCGAGCGAGATCGACACCGGCAGCTTTTCTTTGACGAGTTCGAGCACGGAGGTGTTGCGGAAGAAGCTTTCGCCGAAATCGAAGCGGATGTAATTCCACATCATCTCGCCAAAACGGGTCAGCGGCGGCTTGTCGAAACCAAACTGCTTTTCGAGCTTGGCGATCAGTTCCGGATCGAGCCCCTGGGCACCGCGATATTTCGAGCCTTCGTCGCCGCCGCCGCTGAGGAGATCGCCACCGCCGGACAGGCGCTGGTCGGCACTGTCGGCCTGACCGGTCAACTGGGCGATCACCTGCTCGACGGGGCCGCCGGGCGCGAACTGGATGACGATGAAGGAAATCGCCATGATGCCGACGATGGTCGGGATCATCAGAAGCAGGCGGCGAAGAATATAGGCGCCCATCAGCCTTCAGCCTCCGGGAATGTTTTTCCTGTCTGCCTGCCGTCCAGTCTTATGCCGCTCAATCCGCCAGCCTTCCCTTGCCGGCCCTGCCGGCTTGTCGTGATTCGCTCGTGCCATTTGGAGCCGAGGGCCCCTGCATTGCAAGCCCGCTCATTTTACCGAGGTCGACCACCAAGCATCGGGGAAGCCAAGGCTATAGGCCGGAAACTCGGCCGGATGCGTGAGCGTGTTCCAATAGGCGATATTATAAGTATCGCGGTAGAAAAGCGGGATGACGTAGTGATTTGCAAGCAAGACCCGATCCATGGCCTTGATTGCTGCGATCTGCTCGTCGCGGTTCGGCGCGAAGATAATCATGCGAATGAGCTCATCAACGGCGGGGTTGGCAATGCCCGCATAATTGCGGGAACCCTGCTGATTGACCGAACCGGATCCCCAATAGTCGGCTTGTTCGTTGCCCGGATTCATGGTCTCCGCCCAGACATTCCAGATCATATCGTAGTCGAAGCTGCGTTCACGATTGACAGATTGCGACGCATCGACTGTCCGGATCCGCGCATCGATGCCGATTTTCCTGAGATTGTTGGCATAGGGCACCGCCCAGCGCTCCAGCATGGGGCTCGACAACAGGATCTCGAAACTCATCGGCTGGCCAGTCTTGGTATTGACCATGCGATTGCCCTTGAGCTCCCAGCCGGCTTCTTTGAAAAGCGCAATCGCCTTGCGGAGGTTGTCGCGGCTCTTTTGCGGATCGCCGCCGACGGGATTGGTATAGGGCGTGGTGAAGACTTCGGGCGGAACCTTATCCTTCATGCCCTGCAGAATTTCCAGTTCTTTACCCTGCGGCAGGCCGGAGGAGGCGAGTTCGGTATTCCAGAAATAGCTGTCGATGCGTTTGTAACTATTAAAGGCAACGGTGCGGTTCAGCTCCTCAAAATCCAGACCGTAGTTCAGCGCCTCGCGGACCCTGATGTCCTTGAAGAGGTCACGTCGCATGTTGGGCACGAGAGCTTGCATGATGCCGGTGGCGCGCAGGGGGTTTGCAACCTCCTCTTTTTTGACACGTCCTTCCTTCACCGCGGGAAAATCATATCCCGTCGCCCAGCGGGCAGCCGTGGTTTCCTGCCAGTAGTCGCTGTTGCCAGCGCGAAAGGCCTCGAACTCGACATCCCGATCGCCGAAATAGGTGTAGTTGACGTTGCGGAAATTGTTCTGGCCGACATTCACATTGAGGTCCTTGCCCCAATAGTCGTCACGCAATTCATAACGGATCGTTGCGCCGGGCGAGAAGGAAGCGATCTTGTACGGCCCCGAACCCATCACGGGCTCCAGCGTCGTTTTAGAAATGTCGCGCGGCTTGCCATCCGGTCCGGGCGCTTCCCACCAATGCTTCGGCACGACCATCAACTGGCCGAGAATGTTCGGCAGTTCGCGGTTGTTCTTCTCATCGAAGGTGAAGGTGACGTCACGCTCGCCGGTCTTTTCCGCTTTGACAACGTGGTGGTAATAGTTCGAGGCGAGGGGATTTAATTCCTTGGTCTTGTCCAGACTGAAGATGACGTCTTCCGGCGTGACCGGCTGACCATCCGCCCATTTTGCTTCCTTGCGCAGGCGGAAGGTCGCGCTCGAGACGTCCGCGGGAAAAGACAATCCCTCGGCAAGCAGACCGTAGGAGACGAGCAGCTCGTCGTCGGCGGGCTTCATCAACGTGTCGTAAACGAGCGTCAGGCCCACTGCCGCCTGGCCTTTGGCAAGCAGCGGGTTGAAGGTGTCGAAGGCGCCGCTTGCGGAGAGGCGCAGGTCTCCGCCTTTTGGTGCATCGGGATTGACGTAGTCGAAATGCGCAAAACCCGGCTTGTACTTCATCTCGCTGATGACCGAGCTTCCGATCTGAAAGGGCTGGTCCTGACCCGTTGCCGACATTGGCGCCAGAGCACCCGCAAGCGATAGAAACAAACCGATCTTCGACCACAGAGCCGCCATTCACGCTTTCCCCTGATTATTGATGGGTTCGACAATACGAAAAATACCGGCGAAAAACAGGAGAGAGTTTGGCTTTTGCCGGGCGCGCGCAATTTTGAGCCATCGGGCCCTTTCACGGCGTCGCCTCTGCGAGCCGCCTTCGCAACATGCGGCGCAACTCGTCGACGAGGGATCGTAGGCGGCGGCACCGACGATGCGGCAATCCGCCACCACCGCTTGCCCGCACCGCCAGCCAAAACATCGATTCACCTAAATTGCTTTTCGCGATAGGTTCGATCGCAAATCACTTCGGCAGCGGTTCAAGGGAACAGTATGGCTTTCGGCTTCGCTCAGGCTTTCAGGACATTCGGCAAACTGACGCTTGCCGGCGCAATCGGCGCAAGCCTTGCCGCCGGCGACGTCGGCGCCCAGCAGAAGACGCCGAGCCCGGGCAGCGCCAAGGGGCAATTCGGCGCCGTCGGCCTGCCGACGCAGGGACCGGCACAGCCGATCGGTTTTTACGCAAAGGGCTGCATGACGGGTGCGGTGGCGCTGCCGACCGACGGGCCGACCTGGCAGGCGATGCGACTTTCGCGCAATCGCCGCTGGGGCAATCCGGCGATGATCGCGATGCTCGAACGTCTTTCGCAGGACGGGGTCAAATATGCCGGCTGGCCGGGCATTCTCGTTGGCGACATTGCGCAGCCGCGTGGCGGGCCGATGCTGAACGGCCATGCCTCGCACCAGATCGGTCTTGATGCCGACATTTGGTTTACGCCGATGCCCACGCGCCGCATGACGGCCGAGGAGCGCCAGGATCTACCCTTCACCACCATGCTGCAGAAGGGCAAGTTCCTGACCGTCGACCCCAAGGTGTGGACGCAATCGCACGCGCGGCTGCTGATGCTGGCGGCAAGCTATCCCGAGGTGGAGCGCATTTTCGTCAATCCGGCGATCAAGAAGAAGATGTGTGATACCTGGACGGGCGACCGCACCAATCTCGGCAAGCTACGGCCGGAATACGGCCATGACTCGCATTTCCACATTCGCATCAAGTGTCCGCCAGGAGCCAAGGGATGCACGCCGCAGGCCCCGGTCGTTGCCGGCGACGGCTGCGACAAGTCACTCGCCTGGTGGTTCACGCCGGCGCCCTGGGCACCGCCGAAACCGCCGAAGCCCGGCGCCAAGCCGCCGAAGCCGCCGCGCGAGATGATGGTCTCCGACCTGCCCAAGGCCTGCGCCGCCGTGCTCGATGCTACTTCCGTCGCCTCGATGCAGGCCGCCACCTATGGCGGACCTTCCGCCGCCAGCGCACTCACCGCCGCGCCGGCCGCAGCGCCTGCCGCCGCCGACGACGGGGCTTTGCCCGATGTCGGTCCGGTTCCGAACGACAAGCCGGCGATACAATGACCAAACCTTGGGACCAAACTCTGGGGCCGACCCCTGGGACCGAACCTTGGGAAAAACCCCGGGAACGAGGCCCGGGGTGTGCTGTCTTTCAAATCGCAAATTCTTGGTATAAAGCGGTCAAATCGATTGAATTGCTCGGGCGGAGGGGTTGATGGCCGGCGGCAAATGCCTTGCATTGATTGCGCATGACCAGAAGAAAGACGACATGGCGGATTTCGCCCGCGCCAACCGGGACGTTCTCTCCCATTGGAAGATCGTCGCCACCGGCACCACCGGCGGGCGCGTGCTCGACGCCGCCCCCGATCTCCACGTCACGAGGCTGAAAAGCGGGCCGCTCGGCGGCGACCAGCAGATCGGCGCGCTGATTTCGACCGGCGAGGTCGACGCCCTGATCTTCTTCGTCGACCCCTTGACGCCGATGCCGCACGATGTCGACGTGAAGGCGCTGATGCGTCTGGCGATCGTCTACGATATTCCGATGGCGCTCAACCACGCGACCGCTATAAAACTTCTTCCCACACTCGAAGCCTGATCAGCACGGAACCGGCCATGCCAAAACCGAACAACAGCATCGCTCCGCAGCCTTTCCCGATCCTGATCGGCGATATCGGCGGCACGAATGCCCGCTTCTCCATCCTGACCGATGCCTATGCCGAGCCGAAGCGGTTTCCGAACGTGCGCACGGCGGATTTCGCCACGATCGACGAAGCGATCCAGCAAGGCGTGCTCGACAAGACCGCCGTGCAGCCGCGCTCGGCGATCCTCGCCGTCGCCGGCCCGATCAACGACGACGAGATCCCGCTGACCAATTGCGACTGGGTGGTGCGGCCGAAGACGATGATCGAGGGCCTCGGCATGGAGGATGTGCTCGTCGTCAACGATTTCGAGGCGCAGGCGCTGGCAATCGCCGCGCTTTCGGATGAAAACCGCGAACGCATCGGCGACGCCACCGGCGACATGATCGCCTCCCGCGTCGTGCTCGGACCAGGCACCGGCCTCGGCGTCGGCGGGCTTGTGCATGCCCAGCACAGCTGGATCCCGGTTCCCGGCGAAGGCGGCCATGTCGATCTCGGGCCGCGCAGCAAGCGCGATTATGAAATCTTCCCGCATATCGAGACGATCGAAGGCCGCGTTTCGGCCGAGCAGATCCTCTGCGGGCGCGGCCTCGTCAACCTCTACCATGCCATCTGCGTTGTCGACGGCATCCAGCCGACGATGAAAGATCCCGCCGACATCACCTCGCATGCGCTTGCCGGCAGCGACAAGGCAGCCGTAGAGACCGTCTCGCTGTTTGCCACCTATCTCGGCCGCGTGGCGGGCGACATGGCGATGGTGTTCATGGCGCGCGGCGGCGTCTATCTGTCCGGCGGCATCTCGCAGAAGATCATCCCGGCGCTGAAGAAGCCGGAATTCCGCATCGCCTTCGAGGACAAGGCGCCGCATACGGCGCTGCTTCGCACCATCCCGACCTATGTGGTGACGCATCCGCTGGCAGCGCTTGCCGGGCTTTCCTCCTATGCGCGGATGCCGGCAAATTTCGGCGTCTCGACCGAAGGCCGCCGCTGGCGGCGCTAGGCCCGGCACGCAAAGCAAATAGAGCGTCCTTGGCGTGCCCTATGCGGGCGCGCGGCGCTCTAGCCAAACCGGTCCCAACTCTTTATAGACCCCGGCAAATGTGCGCGTCGCCTTCGCGGGGCGCTTGGTCCGAGACAGGAAACCTCATTTTTGGAAGCGGCGGAAAGCAGAACGCAAAGCGTCAGCAGCGATACCGTAACCGGCATCCTGAAGCGCATCATCGCTGAAAACGGCCGGGACCATCTCTGGGGCTATGTCTTTGCGATCGCCTGTCTCATCGTGGTGGCGCTTTCGACGGCGTTCACCGCCTGGATCATGCGGGCGATCATCGACGAGGCCTTCGCCAATCGGCGCGCCGACGTCGTCTGGATCATCTGTCTTTCGATCTTCATCGCCTTCGTGCTGCGCGGATTTGCGAGCTATGGCCAGGCGGTGGCGCTTTCCAAGGTCGGCAACGATATCGTCGCCCGTTACCAGCGCCGGCTCTATGCGCATCTTATGACGCTTTCGGTCGGCTTCTTCAGCGAGGCGCGCTCTGCCCATATCGCCGCGCAGGTGAGCCAGAACGTCAGCGGCATCCGCGACGTGCTCAACCTGACGATCACCTCGACGGTGCGCGACCTGCTGACCTTCGTTTCACTGCTCGCCGTGATGATCCTCCAGGATCCGCTGCTCAGCCTTGCCGTGTTCATCATGGCGCCGCCGCTGCTTTATGCGCTGCGTTATGTTTCCAAGCGGCTGCGCTCGGCGACGCGCGAGGCCGTGCATCTGAACAGCCACGTTCTCGGCGCCATGCAGGAGACGATCCAGGGTATCGCCATCGTGAAAGCCTTCACGATGGAAGAAGAACTGGAAAGCAAGGTCAACAAGCTCATCAAGGGCGCCGAAAGCCGGGCCAACCGGATTGCTCGGCTTTCCGAACGCACCTCTCCTCTGACGGAGAGTTTCGCGGGCTTTGCCGTCGCCAGCGTGCTTGCCTATGCCGCCTACCGCTCGATCTACTACAATGTGCCGCCAGGCGCCTTCTTCTCCTTCGTTACGGCGCTGCTGCTTGCCTATGACCCGGCCCGCCGGCTTGCCCGCCTGCAGGTGCAGATGGAGCGTGCCGTCGTCAATGCGCGGATGATCTATGAATTGCTCGACATGGAACCGCGCCAGCGCGACCTGCCGGATGCCCGGCCGCTGACGGTGACGCAGGCGAGGATCGAATTCCGCAATGTGTCCTTCGCCTACGGCAATGAGAGCGTGCTCAGCGGCGTGAGTTTCTCCGCCGAGGGCGGTGCGACGACGGCGCTGGTCGGCCCGTCGGGCGCCGGCAAATCCACCGTCATCAGCCTCATTCCGCGCTTCTACGATCCGCGCGAGGGCGAGATCCTGATCGACGGGCAGGACATCGCCCACATCACCAAGAAGTCGCTGCGCCAGCAGCTCGCCTATGTCTCGCAGCAGCCCTACCTGTTCGAGGGCACGATCCGCGACAATATCCGCTATGGCCGGCCGGAAGCGACCGATGCCGAGGTGGAAGAAGCGGCGCGGCTTGCCTATGCGCATGACTTCATCTCAGCGCAGCCGCAGGGTTACGAGACTGCGGTCGGCGAAAACGGCGTGACGCTTTCGGGCGGCCAGCGCCAGCGGCTGTCGATCGCACGCGCCCTGGTGCGCAATGCGCCGATCCTGCTTCTCGACGAGGCGACCTCGGCCCTCGACACCGAATCCGAAGCAGCCGTGCAGAAGGCGCTCGACGAAGCGATGAGCGGACGCACCGTCGTCGTCATCGCCCACCGGCTTTCGACCGTGGTGCGGGCCGACAAGATCGTCGTCATGCAGCAGGGCCGCGTCGTCGAGGAAGGCAATCACGAGACGCTTGCGAAGGTCAGCGACGGTCTTTACGCTCGCCTCAACAACCTGCAGAGGCCTTCGGCCTCCGATTCAAACTGAATTGGTGAGACTGACACATGAGCGATGCTGCGATGAAACTGGTGGTGGTTGGCGCAGCAGGACGCATGGGGCAGACGCTGATCCGGCTCATCCATTCGATCGATGGCGTGACGCTGCATGCCGCGGTCGAGCGTGCCGGCTCGCCCTTCGTCGGCAAGGATGCCGGCGAGATCGCCGGTCTCGGCCCGACCGGTGTCGTTATCGGCGACGATCCGCTCAACGCTTTTCTCGATGCCGAAGGCGTGCTCGACTTCACCTCGCCCGCTGCAACAGTAGAATTCTCAGGCCTCGCCGCGCAGGCCCGCATCGTCCATGTCATTGGCACGACGGGCTGTTTACCCGACGACAATGCCAAGATCGCCGCAGCGGCCCGCCATGCCCGCATCGTCAAGTCGGGCAATATGAGCCTCGGGGTCAATCTGCTCAGCGTGCTCGCAGAGCAGGCAGCGCGTGCGCTCGATCCTGATGACTGGGATATCGAGATCCTGGAAATGCACCACAAGCACAAGGTGGATGCGCCTTCCGGCACCGCCCTTCTGTTCGGCGAGGCCGCGGCAAAGGGGCGCAGCATCGATCTGGCCTCGAAGTCGGTCCGGGTGCGCGACGGCCATACCGGCGCCCGTGAAGCGGGCACGATCGGCTTTGCGACGCTGCGCGGCGGCTCCGTCATCGGCGAGCATTCCGTGCTTTTTGCCGGCGAAGGTGAAATCGTCACCCTATCGCACAGTGCGGCCGACCGCTCTATCTTCGCGCGTGGCGCCATCAAGGCGGCCCTTTGGGCACGCGACAAGAAGCCGGGTCTCTATTCCATGCTCGACGTGCTCGGGCTTTCTTCCTCATAACGATACTACGGAGGCATATTCATGAGCGGTACCCTCGTCCTCGTTCGCCACGGCCAGAGTGACTGGAACCTGAAGAATCTCTTCACCGGCTGGAAGGATCCCGATCTGACCGAGCTCGGCGTCCAGGAAGCTAATGCAGGCGGGGCTGCGCTCGCCGAATACGGGATTAAATTCGACGTCGCCTATACCTCGGTGCTGGTGCGCGCGCAGCACACGCTGAAGCTCATCCTCGACAAGGTCGGCCAGCCCGATCTCCAGACGATCCGAGACCAGGCGCTGAACGAGCGCGACTACGGCGACCTCTCCGGCCTCAACAAGGATGATGCACGCGCCAAGTGGGGCGAGGAACAGGTGCATATCTGGCGCCGTTCCTATGACGTGCCGCCTCCCGGCGGTGAAAGCCTGCGCGACACCGGCGCCCGCGTCTGGCCCTACTACCTCACCGAAATCCTGCCGCGCGTCCTCAGAGGCGAAAAGGTGCTGGTTGCCGCACACGGCAATTCGCTGCGCTCGCTGGTGATGGTGCTCGACAAGCTGAGCAAAGAAGGCGTGCTCGCCCTCAATCTCGCCACCGGCGTGCCCATGGTCTACACGCTGAAGGCGGATTCCACCGTCGCTTCCAAGGAAGTGCTCGGCGACATGTCCGGCGCACATTGATCTCAGCTGATCTTTCCCCGCTTCGGCGGGGAAAGGCGCTCAATTCTCGATGGTGAACTGTACCCGGTCGGCCGCGAAGCGGCTGATCGAATATTGCACCGGCACACCTTCAAGATCGGTATTCATCGCCTTGGCGATCAGCAGGATCGCGCCGGGAGTGAGTTCGAGGTCGGCCATATCGGCTGCACTCGCATGGGCGGCCGTCACTTCGGTCGTCGCCCGGACATAATCCGGCAGGCCGAGTTCGGCGAAAGCCTTGGTGATCGATTCCGCCGTCCGGTAAGCCGCACCGATACCGGCAAAGCGTTCGGCGGGAAACCAGCTCGTCGCCCTTGAAACCGGCCGCTTGTCTGCCTGGCGCAGCGTTTCCAGGCGGATCACCTGATCTCCTTGCTTCAGGCCCAGCCAGCGGGCGATCTCGGCACTCGCTTCCTCCTTTGCCTCATCGAGCAGAAGGCCGCGCATTTCACGCGCCTGATCGCCGATGCCGGCGGTGAAACGCGTGCGCCGCGTGATCGGGAAATTCAGCCGCTCCTTGCGCTCGATCAGCGTGCCGCGACCTTGTACCGCGCGGACGATACCCTCCTGCGCCAGCGCCGCCAGCGCACTGCGCACGGTATGCCGGTTGACGCCAAATTGCAGCGCCAGCATGGTTTCCGGCGGCACCATTCCCGTTTCGTCATAGGCGCCGCTGCTGATCGCCTCGCGAATCCGATCGGCGATCTGGCGCCAGAGCGCCACGCCGGTTTGCCTTTGCACCTGCTTCAATCCCGCCATTCCGCCCCTGCCCACCCATTTACACTCACGATGTCACACGCTTGTCACGACATCGATTTAGAGCTAAATGTATCTTGTATGGTTGTCTATATCAATAGACATTTTAAGGGAAGCGGCGATGATATCAGCGGACAGCAAAGCCCCTGCGTCACAGACGGCATCCGGGCGCAAACGCGCCGCCGATCTGCTGGCGCGCGCGGAACGCAGCGAACTCTTGGCGGTCTTCGATGCGTTGCCGGAAAAGCCTGTGGCTCATCAGGTGCGCGGACCGGAGACCGGGCTGGTGATGGTGCGCGGACGCATCGGCGGCGGCGGCGCTCCCTTCAATCTTGGCGAAGTGACGGTGACGCGGGCGACGGTCCGGCTCGACTCCGGTTCGGTCGGCCATGCGCAGGCGCTCGGCACCGACCGCGAGAAGGCCAGGCTTGCGGCGATCTTCGACGCGCTCTGGCAGGAGGAAGCGACGAAGGACTTCGTCGAACAGGCCCTGCTTTTGCCGATCACTGAGCGGATCGCCGATGCCGAACGCCGCAAGGCGGACGAGACGGCGGCAACCCGCGTCGATTTCTTCACCATGGTGCGGGGAGACAACTGATGGGCCTGAAGACAGAAGCTTTGACCGGCGGCTTTGCCGAGCCGGTCTTCCATGCCCAAAGCGTCTTCAAGATGCTGATGGACGGTATGGCCCGCCCCGGCACGATCCAGACTGTTCAGCCCGATGTCGCTCCGCCGGCACCGCTCGGCATCGCCGCCGGCACGATCGCGCTGACGCTTTGCGACCACGACACACCCGTCTGGCTTTCCCAGGGACTGGCGAAATCGGCCGTGCCGGAGTGGCTCGGCTTCCACACCGGCGCGCCGTTGACCAGCGAAAAGGCCGAGGCGCGTTTTGCCTTCACCGAGGCCGGCACCGCACTTTCCTCCTTCGGCCTCTTTGCATCCGGCACGCAGGAATATCCCGACCGCTCGACGACCCTCATCATCGAGCTCGCCGAACTTGAGGGCGGCCGCAGGCTGGCGCTGATGGGTCCGGGCATCCAGAGCGTAGCGGAGATGACGCCTATCGGCCTGCCGGAGACTTTCCTGCGGCTCTGGACTGAGAACCGTGCGCTCTTTCCGCGCGGCGTCGACATCGTGCTGACATCGGGCAGACGTTTCCTCTGCCTGCCGCGCACCACCAAGATCACAGCAACGGAGATCTGAGCTCATGTATGTTGCCGTCAAGGGTGGCGAGGCCGCCATCGCCAATGCCCACCGCCTGCTCGCCGACCGCCGCCGCGGCGACCGTTCGCTGCCGGCGATCGGCATCGAACAGATCGTGGCGCAGCTGGCGCTCGCCGTCGACCGTGTCATGGCCGAGGCCTCGCTTTTCGATCGCACGCTCGCAGCCCTTGCCATCCGCCAATCGCGCGGTGACATGATCGAGGCGATCTTCCTGCTGCGCGCCTACCGAACGACGCTGCCGCGTTTCGGCTATTCGAAGCCGCTCGACACGGCTGATATGACGATCGAACGCCGCATCTCGGCGACCTACAAGGATCTGCCGGGCGGCCAGCTTCTTGGGCCTACCTTCGACTATACCCACCGCCTGCTCGATCCCTCGCTACTTTCGGACGAGGCGGTCGAGACGCCCGCTCAGCGCGCCGCCGAGACCGGCCGCGTCATGCGCGTCTCCGAGATCCTCGGCGAGGAAGGCCTGATCGAGGCCGACGGCGACATGCCGGAAGACCACGAGATCGGCGACTTGACCCGCGAGCCGATGGAATTCCCGATGACCCGCGATCTGCGCCTGCAGGCGCTTGCCCGCGGCGACGAGGGCTTCCTGCTGGCGCTCGGTTATTCCACCCAGCGCGGCTACGGCCGCAACCACCCCTTCACCGGTGAAATCCGCATCGGCGACGTCGAGGTGGAATTCGACGTGCCGGAACTCGGTTTCGCCGTCTCGCTCGGCACGATCCAGATCACCGAATGCCAGATGGTCAACCAGTTCAAGGGTTCGGCCAAGGCGCCGCCGCAATTCACCCGCGGCTACGGCCTAGTCTTCGGCCAGAGCGAGCGCAAGGCGATGGCGATGTCGCTGGTCGACCGGGCGCTTCGCGCCGAAGAGCTCGGCGAGGATATCACCGCACCGGCACAGGATGAGGAATTCGTTATCTCGCACTCCGACAACGTCCAGGCGACGGGCTTCGTCGAGCACCTGAAGCTTCCGCATTATGTGGACTTTCAGGCCGAACTCGATCTCGTCCGCCGCATGCGCCGCGAATTCGAAGCCGCCCGCAACGGTGGCGAAGACATGAAGGAAGCCGCCGAATGACCGATCTGGCCAGCTACAACTTCGCCTATCTCGACGAACAGACCAAGCGGATGATCCGCCGCGCCATCCTGAAGGCGATCGCCATTCCGGGTTACCAGGTGCCCTTCGCCTCGCGCGAAATGCCAATGCCCTATGGCTGGGGCACCGGCGGCGTGCAGGTGACGGCCTCGATCATCGGACCGGACGACGTGCTGAAGGTCATCGACCAGGGCGCCGACGATACGACCAACGCCGTTTCCATCCGCGCCTTCTTCCAGAAGGTCGCCAATGTCGCGGTGACGACGCATACCAAGGATGCGACGATCATCCAGACGCGCCACCGCATTCCCGAAGAAAAGCTCGGGATCGGCCAGGTGCTCGTCTACCAGGTGCCGATCCCCGAGCCGCTGCGCTTCCTCGAGCCGCGCGAGACCGAAACGCGCAAGATGCATGCGCTCGAAGAATACGGCCTCATGCATGTGAAGCTCTACGAGGACATCGCCCATAACGGCCGCATCTCACGGACTTACGCCTATCCGGTGAAGGTCCATGGCCGCTATGTCATGGACCCGTCGCCGACGCCGAAATTCGACAATCCGAAGATGCATATGTCGGACGCGCTGCAGCTCTTCGGCGCCGGTCGCGAGAAGCGCATCTATGCGGTTCCGCCCTATACCGACGTCGTCAGCCTGGATTTCGAGGATTACCCCTTCGATATCCAGCGTTTCGACAAACCCTGCGCCCTTTGCGGTGCGGAGGATGTTTATCTCGACGAGGTGGTTCTCGACGACAAGGGCGGGCGCATGTTCGTCTGTTCCGACACCGATCATTGCGAAGACCGCCGCGCGCACGGACATGCCGGCGAGATGCTGGCCCGGGAGGCTGCAGAATGAGCGATACTCCACTTCTCAAAGTTCACGACGTTTCGAAATTCTACGGCAGCCGCATCGGCTGCCGAGACGTCTCCTTCGAGCTCTGGCCCGGCGAAGTGCTCGCCATCGTCGGCGAGTCCGGCTCCGGCAAGACGACGCTGCTCAACTGCCTCTCCACCCGGCTGCTGCCGAGTACCGGCAGCGTCGAATATCACATGCGCGATGGCAGCTACCGCGATCTCTACCGCATGAACGAGGCCGAGCGGCGCTTCCTGATGCGCACCGACTGGGGCTTCGTGCACCAGAACCCGGCCGATGGCCTGCGCATGACGGTGTCGGCCGGCGCCAATGTCGGCGAACGGCTGATGGCGATCGGCGACCGGCACTACGGCAAGATCCGCGCTTCGGCGATCGACTGGCTCGAACGTGTCGAGATCGACGCCGACCGCATCGACGACCAGCCGCGCGCCTTTTCCGGCGGCATGCGCCAGCGCCTGCAGATCGCCCGCAACCTCGTCACCGGTCCGCGCCTCGTCTTCATGGACGAGCCGACCGGCGGCCTCGACGTCTCGGTGCAGGCGCGCCTGCTCGATCTCGTGCGCGGCCTCGTCAACGATCTCGGTCTTTCGGCCATCATCGTCACCCACGATCTCGCCGTCGCCCGCCTGCTTTCGCACCGGATGATGGTGATGAAGGACGGCTACGTCATCGAACACGGGCTCACCGACCGCGTGCTCGACGACCCGCGCGAACCCTATACGCAGCTGCTCGTCTCCTCGATCCTGCAAGTCTGAGCGCGACTGCATAATTCCTTATCGGAATCCATTTAAGGGCAAAATTATGCAGCAATTCAAAATGTTATAGCGTCCTTTGCGCGTCTTTTCAGACGCGCGGCGAAACCAAGGAAGAAGAAATCATGGCAACGCCCCTCGTCGTTTCCGAAGTCTCGAAGAGCTTCACCATGCATCTGCGCGACGGCATCAAGCTACCCGTCGTCTCCGATGTGGCCTTCTCGGTCGCATCGGGCGAATGCGTCGTGCTCGGTGGCCCATCGGGCATCGGCAAGAGTTCGCTGCTCAAGATGATCTACGGCAATTATGCCGTCGACACCGGCCAGATCCTCATCCGCCACGACGGACGCATCGTCGATCTCGCCTCCACCGATCCGCGCACGGTGCTCAACGTCCGCCGCAATACACTCGGTTATGTCAGCCAGTTCCTGCGCACCGTGCCGCGCGTCGCGGCGATCGACGTGGTTGCCGAACCGCTGGTGGCACGCGGTGAGGACGCCGTCACGGCACGGGAAAAGGCGGGCGCCCTGCTCGCCAGGCTCAATCTGCCGGAAACGCTCTGGCAGCTTCCGCCCGCCACCTTCTCCGGCGGCGAGCAGCAACGCGTCAACATCGCGCGCGGTTTCATCACTGAGCATACGATCCTGCTTCTCGACGAACCCACAGCCTCGCTCGACGCCAGGAACCGCGCCGTCGTCGTCGGCATGATCGCGGAAAAGAAGAAGGCGGGTGTGGCCCTTCTCGGCATCTTCCACGACGAAGAAGTGCGCGAAGCCGTCGCCGACCGCATCCTCGACGTCCAGCAATTCTCACCCAGAAAGATCGCCGCATGAGCCGCAAGCTGGGTATCGAGCCCTATTTTCATGAGACGGCAACCGTCAGCGATTCCACCTTCGGGCGCTATACCGAGGTTTCCGAACGCTGCCGCATCAGCGAGGCCACGTTCGGCGACTATTCCTACATCATGCAGGATGGCTCCGTCTGGTGTGCGACGATCGGCAAGTTCGTCAATATCGCAGCCGCCGTGCGCATCAACGCCACCAACCATCCGACCTGGCGCGCGACACTGCATCATTTTACCTATCGCGCCGCCGACTATTGGCCGGATGGCGACATGGAGACGGACTTCTTCGCCTGGCGGCGCGCAAACCGCGTGACGATCGGCAACGACGTCTGGATCGGCCACGGGGCGACGATCCTGCCCGGCGTCAGTGTCGGCAACGGCGCGGTGATCGGAGCCGGCGCCGTCGTCTCGAAGGACGTCGCGCCATATGCGATCGTCGGCGGCGTGCCGGCCAAACTCATCCGCGAGCGCTTTCCAAGAGAGGTCGGCGAACGGATGGACAAGCTTTCGTGGTGGGACTGGGAGCACGACCGGCTGCGCCAGGCGCTCCAGGATTTCCGCAACCTGGGCGCGGAAGATTTCCTGTCCCGCTACGGCGGTTAAACCCCCGATATAGGGGCGGGGAATTGTGACAGGACTTACACAAATATGACATGCGAGGTTCATCAAGCGGGACTAATGCGATGCTGATCAAGGCCTGGATCGCAAGGGAAGAGCATGATGTTCGAGCTGAAGAATGTCACACGTCGTTTCGGAAAAAAGCTCGCCGTCGATTCCGTCACGCTCGCCATTCCGCAGGGCCAGATGGTCGGCGTCATCGGCCGCTCCGGCGCCGGCAAGTCGACGCTGCTGCGCATGATCAACCGCCTTCAGGAGCCGAGCTCCGGCTCCGTTCATTTCGCCGGCGTCGAGGTCTCCGGGCTTCGCGGCCAGGCGTTGCGCAACTGGCAGCGCGACTGCGCGATGATCTTCCAGCAGTTCAACCTGGTGCCGCGCCTCGACGTTCTCACCAATGTCATGCTCGGCCGCCTCAATCATCGCTCGACGCTGATGAGCCTGCTCAACATCTTCACCCGCGAGGAACGCGTGCATGCCATCGCGGCACTCGAACGCCTCGGCATCGAGCAGACGGCGCTGCAGGCAGCCGGCACGCTTTCCGGCGGCCAGCAGCAGCGCGTGGCGATCGCCCGGGCGCTGATGCAGAACCCGAAGATGGTTCTCGCCGACGAGCCGATCGCCTCTCTCGATCCGCTGAACGCCAAGATCGTCATGGATGCGTTGCGCGACATCAACGAGCGCGAGGGCATCACCGTCATCACCAACCTTCACACGCTCGACACCGCCCGCAACTATTGTGAGCGCATCGTCGGCATGGCCGGCGGCCGCGTCGTCTTCGACGGCAGGCCCGCGGAGCTGACCGCCGAAGCAGTGAAGGAAATCTACGGAACGGACAAGGATGGCGCCGGCATCGACGAAACGGTGACCTCGACATCGATCAATATCGCCCCCGAGCGGGCAGACAATCAATCCGCCGGCACCCAACCGCTGGCGCTGGCCGGTCTCTGAGAGAGACGGCCGCGATCGAGCGCCCGCGTCAAGGGCACACTTCTTCGTAACGGGAAGGCCGGGGACACCGGTCAATAGGAGAGAACATGTTGAAGAAAGCACTCTTTGCGGCAACGGCGCTCTTCGCGCTCGCCGGCGCTGCCCACGCTGCAGACCTCAAGGAATTCCGCATCGGCATCCTCGGCGGCGAAAACGAAACCGACCGCCTGCGCAACTATGCCTGCCTTGCCGACCACCTGAAACAGGAATTCGGCTTCGAGAAGGTTTCGCTCTTCCCGGCCGCCGACTATGACGGCGTGATCCAGGGCCTGCTCGGTGGCACGCTCGACTTCGCCGAACTCGGCGCCTCCGGCTATGCCGCCGTCTACATCAAGGAGCCGAAGGCTGTCACGCCGATCCTGACGACGCAGCAGAAGGACGGCTCGACGGGCTATTACTCGATCGGCCTCGCTCTGAAGTCCTCCGGCATCAAGTCCATCAAGGACGCCAAGGGCAAGAAGCTCGGCTACGCCGATCCTGATTCCACCTCCGGTTACCTCGTTCCGCTGACGCAGATCCCGAAGGACACGGGCATGCCGAACGACAAGTTCTTCGCCTCGACCCAGTTCAACGGCGGCCACGAGAACAACCTTCTCGCTGCCTATGACGGCAAGGTCGACATTGCCGTCGACGATAGCTCCGGCATCGGCGACTTCAAGGACGGCTACACCTCCGGTACCTTCCGCAAGGAAGTCGACAAGGGCGCCGTCGATCCGAACAAGCTGGTCGAAGTATGGCGTTCGCCGCTGATCCCGAACGGCCCGCTCGTCGTTCGCAACGCTCTCGGCGAAGAGTGGCAGACGAAGCTTGCAGCCTTCTTCACGGCTCTGCCGGAAAAGGACCACAAGTGCTTCGCCGCTGTCGAAGGCGGCGACTACAAGGGTTACGCCCCCGTCAAGCACGACTTCTACAATGCCGTCGTCGACGTCCGCAAAGCTGCCATCGGCGGCTGATGGGGTTTTTCGAATGCAGGGCGGCCGGAAACGGCCGCCCTTTATCTTGTGACTAGAACTGTGCGCGTCCTTTCGAGAGCCGCAAAGGACGCTGAAGCACTTTGAATTGCGCAGTAGGCGAGGCGTTGATGACTATTGCCAATACACAGCCGCAGATGCAGAGCACCAAGGAGATCGGCACCGCCTGGGACCGGATGGTCGCCAAGCGCCGCTTCTATACCGTTCTCGGCCTGGTTATCCTGATTGCGGCTTTCGTCAGCTCTGTCCGCTTCGCCGATGAGAGCAATGCCGGCCATTTCTTCGACCGCCTGCCGCATCTCTTCGACTTCCTGAGCTGGCTCATCCCCAAGGATTGGCACGACGTCTGGCGCGCGCTGTTTGATATAGCGAGCGTCAACGACAAGGGCGGCGAGGAATTCAATTTCGACAGGGGCCGCGTCTATGTCTGGGGCGCCTTCTACATTCCCGAATATTTCGAGCTAATGATCGTCACGATCAACGTCGCGTTGATTTCGACCATCATCGCCTTCGTCTTTGCCGTCCCCTTGAGCTTCTTTGCCGCTCGCAACCTGACAAATTCATGGCCGCTGCGCATCGTCACCAAGCGGCTGATGGAATTCCTGCGCGCCTTCCCGGAAATCGTCATTGCCGGGCTGTTTTCGGCGATCCTGTCGATCGGGCCGGTCGCCGCCATCATCGCCATCACCCTGCACACGATCGGCGCGCTCGGAAAACTCTTCTACGAAGTGGCCGAGAATATCGACATGAAGCCGCATGAGGGCATGAAGGCCGTCGGCGCCAACTGGTGGGAGCGTATCCGCTTTGCCGCCCTGCCGCAGGTGTTGCCGAATTTCACCTCCTATGCGCTGCTGCGCCTTGAGATCAACGTGCGCGCCTCGACCATCATCGGCGCCGTCGGCGGCGGCGGCATCGGCGAGGAGCTGAAGCTTTCGATTTCGCGCGGCTTCGGCGCCAAGACGGTGGCGCTCGTTCTCCTGCTGTTCGTGACGATCGTCGCCGTCGACCAGTTCTCCGCATGGCTGCGCCGCCGCCTTGTCGGCGAGCACGCCTTCCTCCTGCAACATTGAGGCCGCCATGACGGTGATCGACGCAAACCGCATGCAAGAGATAGAAACGCGCTATCCGGAATATTTCCACCGGTCGTTCCGCCAGCGTTTCGGCGGGCTGATGATCCTCATCGCGACGTTGCTCTACAGCCTTTATGCCTTCTGGTTCTTCGACCTGCCCAAACTTTTCGCCGAAGCCCATTGGGAGCGCGTCGGCATCTATCTCAGCCAATGGGTGAGCTACGACGTTCAGCCGGAATTCCGCATCGAGGGTGACGGCTCGATCGACATCCGTTATCCGCGCTTCTCGCCGCTCGGCGACAATCCGCATCCGGATTGGCTGGTCAACAACCCCGACGGCAGCATCACCGTTTCGATCAGCGGCACCAGCCGCAGCGTCACCGTCTCGAAGAGCGAGACGATCGTGACCGCGCATGGCGTCAGCGTCCCGGTGGACGTTTTGAGCGGTGCGCCCAAAGTCGTCGGACCGGTGCCCGGCTGGATGACTGTTTATGACGACAACGTGCTGGCCGATCTCGGCTTTGCCGGCAATGTCAGCATATCCGTCGACCGGGTGAAGATCCGCAAGCGTTTCATCGGCTGGGCGAATTTCATCTTCGACACGCACTCATCCTTCTTCGACAAGCCGGTCGGCGAGGTCGTCAGCCTCATCGTCTCCGGTCCGCGCATCAAGCCCGACCAATCCAACCTGTCGCTCGCCTTCGACGATATTTGGAACAACAGCGAATGGCAGCACGGCGACGTCTGGACCAAGCTTTTCCAGACGATCGTCATGGCATTCCTCGGAACGCTGCTCGGCTCGCTTACCGCCTTCCCGCTCGCCTTCCTGGCAGCGCGCAACATCACGCCGAACCGCCTGTTGAACCAGATCCTGAAGCGCTTCTTCGATTTCCTGCGCTCGGTCGACATGCTGATCTGGGCGCTGTTCCTGACGCGCGCCTTCGGGCCCGGCCCGCTTGCCGGCAGCGGTGCGATCTTCCTCACCGAGACCGGCACGCTCGGCAAGCTCTATTCCGAAGGCCTCGAGAATATCGACAACAAGCCGCGGGAAGGCATCAAATCAACAGGCGCTCAGACCGTGCTCGTGCATCGTTATGGCATTATGCCGCAGATCGTTCCCGTCTTCGTCAGCCAGACGCTCTACCAATGGGAATCGAACGTGCGCGGCGCGACTATTATCGGCGCTGTCGGCGCCGGCGGCATCGGCCTCAAACTGTGGGAGGCCATGCGCACCAATGCCAATTGGGAAAACGTCGCCTACATGGTCATTCTGATCCTGATCGTCGTCTTCATTTTCGACACCGCCTCGAACGCGTTGCGCCACCGGCTGATGGGCACGAAAGCCCACTGATCCATCCGTCAAAGCAGTGTCGGCGTTGCCGCCATCATCATTCTGTCACGGAAATCTTTTAGCCGGGAGCCTGCTTGCGGTTCGCCGCCAAATCACTGCACAGTGCCCTCCCCATTTGGACGATCTCCAGGATAAAAGCCTTGCGCTACGCTCTCTATTTCTCGCCGCCGAAGGATGATCCCCTGACCGGCGCGGCCTCGCTCTGGCTCGGCCGCAATGCTTTCACCGGCGAGACCTATCCGGCACCGGAATATGCGCAACTGGCTGCGGCAGAACAGTTCGAGCTGACCGCCGACCCGCGCCGTTACGGCTTTCACGCCACGATCAAGGCGCCCTTTTTTCTCGCCTCCTCGGTCACCGAGAAGGATCTCCTGACCGTCGCCGAGGATTTTGCCCAGTGCACGCAAGCCTTCGAGATTCCTGAGCTCGTGCTCGGCCAGCTCGGCCGTTTTTTTGCCCTCGTTCCCGGTTCTCTTCATCAACCTCTTCAGGATTTCGCCGCGAAGGTGGTAAGGTCCTTCGAACCGTTCCGCGCAGCGCTTTCCGAGGCCGATATGGCGCGGCGCAATCCGGAGAAGCTCAGCGACAGCCAGCGCGCCCATCTGCAGCGCTGGGGTTATCCTTACGTCATGGAGGATTTCGGCTTTCACATGACGCTGAGCGGCCAGGTGCCCGAGACACGCGCCGCGGTGATGAAAGCGATCCTGACCGAGCGTTTTGCCGACTTCACCGGCCGGCCGCTTTCGATTTCCGGCCTTGCCGTCTTCATCGAGGAGACGCGCGGCGCCCCATTCAAAGTTCGTTCCTGGCTGCCGCTTGCCGGCGCCAAAAGCTGAAAGACCTGACGACATGAGCAAAGAGACCGTGTTTTCCAACGCCCGCATCGTTCTCGAGGACGACATCCTCTCGGGCTCGATCCTCATCCGCGACGGGAAGATCGCCGACATCTCCGGGGGTAACTCGGTAGCCGGCGAAGATTTCGAAGGCGACTACGTCATTCCCGGCCTCGTTGAGCTGCACACCGATCATCTCGAAGGCCATTATCAGCCGCGCCCCGGCATTCGCTGGAACAAGACCGCCGCCATCCAGGCGCATGACGCCCAGATCGTCACCTCAGGCATTACCACGGTGTTCGACTGCCTGCGCATGGGGGCGGACGAGGACGGCGGCTTCGAACATGGCGAGATGCGCGAGATGGCCGATGCCATCCAGTCGGCAGAGACGGAAGGCAGGCTGCGTGCCGAGCACCTCATCCATTTGCGCTGCGAGGTCTCGGCCGACAATGTGCTCGAACATTTCGCCGACTTCGAAAACGACCGGCATGTGAGGCTCGTCTCGCTGATGGATCATGCGCCCGGCCAGCGTCAGTTCCAGACGATGGATCAATATATCTTCTACTACCAGAAGAAGCGGGGCCTCAGCGACGAGGCCTTCGGCCGTTTCGTCGCCAAGCGCCAGGCAGAATCGGCGCGCAATTCGACGCCGCACCGCAACGCCATCGCCAAGGTCTGCGCCGAGCGCGGCATCACCGTGGCAAGCCATGACGATGCGACGCTCTCGCATGTCGACGAGGCGATCGACAACGGCGTGCGCCTGGCCGAATTCCCGACCAGCTTCGACGCCGCCCGGGCTTCGCACGGACATGGCATGAGCGTGCTGATGGGCGCGCCGAACATCGTGCGCGGCAAGTCGCATTCCGGCAATATCGCCGCCCGCGACCTTGCCGAAATGGGCGTGCTCGACGTGCTTTCCTCCGACTACGTGCCGCTCAGCCTGCTGCATGCGCCCTTCATCCTCGCCGATGAGGTAGAGAGCATCAGCCTGCCGAAGGCGATCGCCATGGTGACGTCGACGCCCGCCCGCACCGTCAGCCTCGATGATCGCGGCCGGATCGCGACGGGGCTGCGCGCCGATCTCGTCCGCGTCCATCGTTCGCACGGCGTGCCGGTGACACGCTCCGTCTGGCGCCAGGGACGCCGTGTCGCATGATGCCGCACGAACCCCACCCCGGAGCCGGAGCCGAGCGCGGCATCATGGTCGTCGTCGTCGGACCGAGCGGTGCTGGCAAGGACACGCTGATGAACCTCGCGGCCCGGCGTTTCAAGGGCCGCGACGATGTGCATTTCGTCCGCCGCGTCATTACCCGTCACCGTGACGCCGGCGGCGAAGACCATCTTTCCGTCTCCCTCGAAGGTTTTGCCGCCATGGAGCAATCGGGCTCCTTCGCCGTCTGGTGGGAGGCGCACGGCCTGAAATACGGCATTCCGGCCGAGGTTTCGGTGGCGCTGTCGCGAGGTCACATTGTCGTCGCCAACGGTTCACGCTCGGCGCTTCACCGGTTCCAGGCCGCCTTCCCGCACCTGAAGGTCATCAACATCACCGCCCGCCCCGAGGTGCTCGCCGGCCGGCTGGAGGCGCGCGGACGCGAGACGCATGAGGATATCATGGCCCGGCTCGCCCGCGGACCGCTGACAGTGCGCGGCGAATATGACGTGGTGGAGCTCGACAATAGCGGCTCGCTCGAAGAGGCCGAGCAGAAGATGATCGAAATCCTCGACGGATTGCTGACCAAGGCGCCCTGACGAGCGGCTGCAGACATTCACGAGGTGCCAGGAGCCCCCTCACCCTGCCCTCTCCCCGAGGGGAGAGGGGATGTCGGAGCAAGCGGCGTACTCCTTCCGCGCCTTCGCCAGAATTACTCGCCGTCGCCCCGTCCCGAAACGATCTCGCGCTTGCCGACGTGATTGGCCGGGCCGACGAGGCCTTCCTTTTCCATGCGTTCCACCAATGAGGCGGCGCGGTTGTAGCCGATGCCGAGGCGGCGCTGGATATAGGAGGTCGAGCATTTCTTGTCGCGCATGACGACCTTGACCGCCTGTTCGTAAAGCTCGTTGCCATCCTCGGAGGCCATGGCGCTCTTGTCGAAGACGGCGCCGGCTTCTTCCTCATCCGTCTCTTCCTCCTCGTCGGCGGTGACGGTGTCGAGATATTCGGGGCGGCCCTGGGTCTTCAGATGGGCAACGACCTTTTCGACTTCGACATCCGAGACGAAGGGACCGTGGACGCGGGAAATCCGCCCGCCCCCCTGCATATGCAGCATATCGCCCTGACCGAGCAACTGCTCGGCGCCTTGTTCACCGAGAATGGTGCGGCTGTCGATCTTCGAAGTCACCTGGAAGGAGATGCGGGTCGGGAAGTTCGCCTTGATCGTGCCGGTGATGACATCGACCGACGGACGCTGTGTCGCCATGATCAGATGGATGCCGGCGGCTCGCGCCATCTGGGCGAGGCGCTGGATCGCGCCTTCGATGTCCTTGCCGGCGACCATCATCAGGTCGGCCATCTCGTCGACGATGACGACGATATAAGGCATCGGTGTCAGGTCCAGCGCCTGGCTTTCCTCGATCGGAGTGCCGGTGCCCTTGTCGAAGCCGACCTGGACCATGACATGGATGGTCTCGCCCTTTTCGCGGGCCTGGGCGACGCGGTCGTTGTAGCCGTCGATGTTGCGGACACCGAGGCGCGACATCTTGCGATAGCGCTCCTCCATTTCGCGCACGGCCCATTTCAACGCCATGACCGCCTTCTTCGGATCGGTGACGACGGGCGTCAGCAGATGCGGGATGCCGTCATAGACTGACAGTTCGAGCATCTTCGGGTCGACCATGATCAGGCGGCACTGTTCCGGCGTCATGCGGTAGAGCAGCGACAGGATCATCGTATTGATGGCGACCGACTTGCCGGAACCGGTGGTGCCGGCGACGAGCAGATGCGGCATCTTGGCGAGCTCGGCGATGACAGGCTCGCCGCCGATGGTCTTGCCGAGGCCGAGCGCCAGCTTGTAGCCGCTCTTCTCGAAATCCTGGCTCTCGATCATCTCACGGAAATAAACGGTTTCACGCGTGACGTTCGGCAGTTCGATGCCGATGACGTTGCGGCCGGGGACCACGGCAACGCGGGCTGAGAGCGCCGACATCGAGCGGGCAATATCATCGGCAAGGCCGATGACGCGCGACGATTTCACGCCCGGCGCCGGCTCGAATTCATAAAGGGTGACGACAGGACCGGGGCGGACATGGATGATCTCGCCCTTGATGCCGAAATCTTCCAGCACGCTTTCCAGAAGCCCGGCATTCTGCTCCAGCGTCTCCTGCGACATGATCTCGCCGAGGCGTTCCGGCGGTTCCTGCAGCAGCGCGCGCGGCGGGAATTCATAGCCGGATGCGTCGATCCTTTCGGGCCTCGCGGCCAGGCGCGGCGACGGCAGAACCGCGGCGACGGGCGGCGTGCGCTGCGGCGCCGGCGCGGCCTGAGGGGCTGATGCAATTTGAGGGGCTGGCGCGACCCGAGGGGTTGGCGCCGCCTGAGGTGCCAGCATGACCGGTGCCTCGACAATAATACGCCTGGGCTTTTCCAGGGACGGGGCGGCCGCAGGGCGCACGGCAACCTTCGTGGAGACCGCGGCGGGCTGCGGGGC